>NZ_JACSJQ010000001.1:0-612700 GCF_018617145.1 Exiguobacterium sp. s75 | reverse complement strand
AGCCATGCGAACGTGCGGTCCAACGATTCATCGACGAAATGGAACCATACCCATGTCACGATTAGTGCAATCCCAATCAAAATCAGCCCGATGCTTTCGAAACTATTGGTGATGGCTAAAAATGCAGCGATTGCGGTGATCATGGAGAATATGACGTGCTCATACAAGATGCGATGAAGTACTGCCATCGCAAAGATAATCCAGAACAATAGAGTCAATTGGCCAGACAGATTATACGTCGTGAAGATGACCGCCATGGTCGCGATAAAGAAAACGAACCCTAGTACACGTAACAGCGTGACATATCTTGGTGTTTTCAAGCGAACCCGCTCGGCAAAGACATAGAATCCAACCATAAAAAGAAGAAACAAACCGATTTTCAAAAGGTCGGGAATCGCTTGCCAGTTGGCTGCGACGAAACTGAATAGGCTAAGAGCCAACAAAATGGATCCGACAATGACCAAAACGGGCGGCTTGTGGTCATGTTGCTCACTAGCCGCCCGTCGTTTATGTTCATAGTCGACTAGTCTTAACCCCGTCGCTTCATCCAATAAACCCGCCTCTTGCCATTCACGTACTTTTTTGTCAATGGACACCTGAATCATCCCTTTCAGAAAAAGGTCAGCTGGCGCGTTCAATCAATTCCAATTCTGATTTTAGTAAAACTTGTTTCTCGAACTCGAGTCCGAGCTGTTGAAACTCTTCCATGATCGAGACGTCACCGATCACAGTATTGGTCAGTACGGCGGTCACTTCAGCGACCCATCCTTCACGAGTTGACTTCACGATATCACCTACGAGGAATTCTTCAGACACACCCATTCACTTCCAATCTAAATTTGTTTCTATCATTATAACGAAATTATAACCGTTTGAATACGTTTTCTTTTATCCGTTTAATAAATTGTGTCAAGAATTTTCCAGTAAGTCCCCAAATGATGTAGTCTTCATGTTCATAAAAAGGTTCTTTCATTTTAATTACCCGTTTTTTGTACGCTTTAGCATTCGCCAATCGATCAAGTGGAATATTTTGATCCGGACTCATCGTCCATTCCATCTCTCCGTGGAATGGATCAATCATGAGTAATGTGGAAATCGGTACGGTAAACAAATGATCGACCTCATCCGTCCCTTCTACACTTGGTACTTCCGATAGGATTCCGACAAACGGATAAATCAATTGACGATGAGGCGTAGCAAGCGGTCGCAATTTGCCTACGACTTCTACTTTATCTGCAGAAATCTCTAACTCTTCGCATGTTTCCCGGATTGCCGCTTCTACGGGTGTTTCTCCTTTTTCAAGGCGTCCCCCTGGAAATGAGATCTCCCCAGGTTGCTGCCGCATCGTGTGGGCGCGTACCTCAAACACGACGTGCCATTCCTGATTGATTTGAACGAGTGGGATTAACACTGCCGCTGTCTGTTCATAATCTTCATCCATTGTAAAACTATCTCGAATCTGTTCTTCTGTGATCCATGGCTGCACAATGCTCACTCACCTTCCATCATCGAATATCATATATCGTTCTATACCCTACTTTTCGTTTAGTCGCTGCCAATGTCGGAAATATCATTATTAATGATAGGAGTTGATCAGCGTGGACGAACAAGTAGATGTATTGATTGTCGGTGCCGGACCAACCGGCCTGACGCTCGGACTCACCTTAGCCAGATATGGCGTATCTTTTCAAATCATTGATCGTAAGACGACCCCGTCGGACAATTCACGAGCTATCGGGATTCAGCCGCGGACCATCGAAGTGTTTTCTCGTTTAGATGTTGCGCAAGAAGTGCTTGAGCGTGCCCGAACAATCGAGCGGGGGAATCTATATTTTTCGGGACAGTGGACAGCAAAGCTTGAGTTCTCCAAACTCGTGACCCCTTATCCGTTCGTGACGTTGTTACGTCAAAATGAAACCGAAGAGATTTTGGAACGCGCCCTACGAAAACATGGACATGTTGTGAAGCGTGGGGAAACCTTGTCATCCATTACCCAATATCCATCCCGTACCATCGCACATTTGACCGCGACTGATGGGATGACTCGTGCCGTTGAAGCGAAATATGTTGTCGCCGCCGATGGAGCAAACAGCTCGGTTCGTCGGATGCTCGCCCTTCCGTTTAGCGGTAAATCATTTAAAGAGGCTTGGGTGTTAGCCGATTTGAAGGCGGATTGGCCGATATCCCGGGAAGAGGTTCATATCTTTTTTTCGGATCGAGGAGTGCTTGAAGTCTTCCCGCTCACGGATGAAACAATTCGTATCACGGGAAACTTGAGAACGGATGAATCATTCCAAGAATCGGACCTTCAAGAATTGGTGGAACAACGCAGTCATATGCCGGTCCATATTCTCGACGTTGAGTGGTTCTCCTTATTCCGCGTGCATAATCGCATGGTCGATACGTTCATTCACAACCGCATCATTCTCATGGGGGATGCGGCACATATTAACTCCCCGGTCGGCGGACAAGGGATGAACACCGGGATAGCGGATGCCTTCAACTTAGGTTGGAAACTGTGGTTACATCTCAAAACTGGCGCTCCCCATCACGTCGTGTCCACCTATCGGGACGAGCGCGAACATGTTGCCCGCAACGTGCTACAGACGACGAATATCGCAACGGAGATGTTGCAGACGACCCTCCCGATGCTCTTGCCGTTCCAAGCAATCGGTGCGGATGTCTTCACTCGCGTCAATCTCGTCAACCAAAAGATTACCGAACGGATCTCTCAGCTCCATTTATCGTATCCGAATGCGCTTCGGTCACCGTTTCGTCGCGTCGCGGAAGGAAAGATTTTTCCGGAGACTGAGATTTTACGAACGGATGACGGGTTTCGGATAAAAATATCCGAAATTGCAGACGGACGGTTTCAAGTGCTCGTATTTGACGACGGGAAACGTGATTTGACGTCCATTTATGACTATTTGAACAAGAACCAGCCGTTCATTCAAACGATTACCTTATCTAAGACGAGTCGCCCGTTTTTCGATCAAGGAAACGAACTAGCCAAATCTCTCTATATGAAACGTGGCATATTAGTCATTCGTCCAGACGGTTATTTGTTGCATAAGCAACATCACGTTCGCTTAAAGCCATTACAGGACAAGTTGGCCGTCTGGCTACCTTCTTCTTGAACGTGTATAAATGGAGAGCCTCACCGAAGGGGTGAAGCTCTCCATGTCATGACTATTCAACGTTTACATATAGAATACCTGGTTTCGAGAGCGTCAAATCGTAAAACGCCTCAAACGCCTCGATATCTTCTAATTTTCGGAAATCGATTTGATCTGTCTCTTCATTCGGAATGGCCACGATGATACCTTCCTCTGTCGATTTGATCATGCCCGTTTGTCCGTTATGAATTCGGATATAGAGTACTTGCTGATTTTCTAGGAGTGAGATCGCCTCTCGTCTCGATTGAATCGGTTTTTTCATTTCATCCCCTCTTTTCCATTTCAGTATACCGTTCGCTCCATATTGCTTTCAACTCGCCACACCATTAAACTTGTGTAAAGAAGGGGTTGAAGGCATTGGAAACATTATTGATCATCGCACTCGCCATTTTGTTTGTCATTTTGGTCTCGATTCGGACAATTCGCAACTTAAAGTGGGTTCGTTTCGGTGAAGCATTCGGGAAACAAGGTGAAGAAATTCTAGGTGATTATCATTATTTGACCGAGCAGGGCATCACCTGTCGTGTGGAACAAGGACTACCGACCGGTAAACTATTAAAGCCGCTCGCAAAAAACTTGGACGATCGCGTTGCACTGTTCGTTCACCGAGATGATGCGGCAAAAGCAAGAGAACTTTTAAAATAAGATGAAGGCCGAATACAATCATTCGGCCTTCATCTTATTTATGTACTTGTCGCTCAGAACAATAATAAGCGATTTGTTTGACGAGCGGCTCTGTCAACGTCTCAAGGTTCTTTTTATTGATCACTTGATCCACTAGAGCGAATGAATCTCCACAATTCGCCTTAATTCGTTCTAACTTCAATCGTTCCGTTTCCGGGAAAATTAAAAACGAATAGACGGGAATTGCTTGATTACACTCTTTTTTTAATCGTGACCGCACCTGTTTGGTCATCCGTTCTAATTCCGTGACAGGATGAGGATAAACCTGTTTCCACCCCATCGAGGTCTCGGTTCGACATTCACGGTTCGTCATATGGACGGGGGCTGGAGTTCGATTTAATTGAATCAAGAATACGCCTTTAGGTCCGACGAGCACGTAATGAACGAGATCATCCCCTAATTTGACTTGTTCAATCATCATCCAATCAAATCGGCATGTTTGTCTGATGTTTTCGACGAGACGATCTGTATAGCAGGTTGGTGCTTTCATCACTTCTTCTTTCACACGAAACAGCTTTTTTGTCTGTTGTTTGACTGGTTGTTTCTCCGTGGCCGTTAACACTTGCAACATGGACTCCACCCCCTATTCGTTATTCGCTTGGACCGACTTGCTTTCCAAAGACCGCTTTTTCAAGATTTGAAATTCGGCGTAACATGTCATAATTTGAAGCAACCGGCTGTGCTGGTTTAGCCGGTTCCGATACAGGCGCAGGTTCCCGTCGCAACGAGTCGTTTTCTTTTTGAAGACGCTCGATTTCTTTCGCCATTTTTTCATAATCGCGAATGACGACATCTAAAAATTGATCGACTTCTTCTTGTGAATAACCACGTAACGCGGTCTTGAATTCTTGTTTATAAATCGCTTCTGCTGTTAATTCCGTTTGCATCATATCACTCCCATTGTTGTTCCCATTGTTTTTCTTCTTCAATGACTCGTAAGTCTTCTTGTGTGATCAAGAAAACTTCCATGTTCGGCTTTCGCCGAGCCCCATCGACTAGAAACCGGGGACTTCCTTCCGTTTCTTCGTCATACAAGGTGATCAATCCTTCTGCTTTATCTAAAAAGAACGCTGTTTTTGCCCGTAGCTGACTCGGGTCTTCGTATGGACGCTGTGTCAGCGGCTCAAAAAAGTCTGCCTCGAGTTGCAGTTGCACAAATAGTTCTTGTTCGAATGGTTTATAGCGCTCATCCATGTTTAAGAACGGCGGAAATACGGCGATTTTAATCGGATATGTTTCTCTTAACTCTAACAATACTTGTCCGGCCCACAATTCACAACCATTCGTTCCACTAAATATGAACCATTCAGCACCTAATTCGATGACTTCAAGTATCTTTTTCCGGTAAGCTTCTTGAATGATTTCAATACCCGGATGATCCGCTTTGAAGATACCGAGTTCATGAGGACGATATCCTGTGACGGCTACTACTTTCATGTTCGCTTCCTTTCTAGGCGAGCACGGCGATGTTCTAACGCTTCTTTCTCGCGTTGCATCGTTTGACGTAACACCGTCCGCTTTTGATCAAGAATCTCTAACGCTCGCTCCGTGTAATCCATCGCTAAAGCCACGTCCTTTAGTTTATGCTCTGCATATTTGGCAAGTTCGACGTACCCTTCAATCGTATGAATCGATTCAAACAGCGGAATGGCCTCCTCGAATCGTCCAGCTCGTTTTAATAACATCGCTTGCCGCATGATGGCACGCTTCGATGGACTCGGGAGTTGCTCAAACTCCCTCAGCGCTTGATCTTGTTCGCCAAGGTCATGTAGCCAGTGGGCACGTTCCTCTCCGAAATCAGTTACCGGGGTCGTGACAAGCTGACTGAGACGCGTATACAACGAGACGAGGCTTAAACAGTCCGCATGATGGTGCTCAAGGACCGGCAGCAATATTTCTGGATTCCGCTCTTTGACGTATTGAAAATAGTGCATCGGTGCCAAGAAGCCAGGAAGGTCATCCCTTCGTTCATGACCAAAGTATGCTTCGACCGCTTTTAATGATACTGATTCTAGCCTCGGTTTTAACAATCGTCTTGCAGCGTGAAGTAAATCGACATGACCCACTGAAGGTAATTGTTTCACCCGTGATTTGACGAACGTGTGTCTCGTCTTGATTTGAGGCCAATCAAATGACTTCCCGTTATAGGTGACGAATCGTACCTCATCTCCGATGTCTTGCAAGAAATGATAGTAAAAGGCGGTTTCAAACGCCGGATGAGGTAACACGTATTGAATCATTTCAAGTTGTTCCGCACGAATCCGTGCAAACCCGATTAAAAAAATCGACGTTCCAGACCCACGTAAACCGGTCGTCTCCGTATCCATGAACAGGACTTGGTCGGGGTCTAAGTCGACGGCGAAAAACGGATGCTCGGTTCGAGCCATCATCTGTCCTGCTTCTCCAAACTCGAAGTCGTGATACACCTCATCAAGGGGATATGTCTTCCGGATCCGGACGCACCATTCCCCCTCAAACGTTAAAATCTCGCCCCCATGATCCTTCCACTTTTGTTGCTCCACTTCGTCAGGGGTCGCAACACTAGCTTTTGGGGCAGGTTCGTTCGTTTTGATTAATCTAGATAGTTTAGCTTTCATATCGTTCCTTTCAATCCTTGCAACTGGCGAATGACTTGCTGCTTGAAGTCACCGTATCCAACCATGCCGACACAACGGGGACATCCGCTCTCACACGGACAGTCGGATACCGTCCGTTCTGCCGCTTCAAGCACCATGTCTGCATCTTTATAGAGTGCCTCACTGAGACCGATGCCTCCTGGATACCGGTCGTACAAATAAACGGTCGGCTTACTCGTATGCGTTGACTTCATCTGAATCGTAGTGAATAAATCGAGCGTGTCACACATGAGATAAAGTGGCGCAAGTCGCCTCATCAAATCGCTGACCGCTTCAAGTTGATCTTCGAGGTCCGCCTCCGAATAGGCGAATCGCTCATCTAACGTGAACCATGTCGCTGTCGTATGCAACTCTCGCTCCGGTAGATGAATCGGACCCGACCCTATGTTCTCATGCGTCCCGAATTTTATTTTCTTAAACAAGGTGGCCATCGCGATGACCGATACCTCACCAAACGTCTTCGCTCCGTCTGACTTGTTCTCTTCGAGTACTTTCAGTTCAACTGCTAAATTCGCATCCGTATAGTAGTCAACGTCAACCCGGCGGACATACGCTTTCTTCTCCTCAAAATCGAGTTTTTCGACTTGGTACTGTTCGGCTCCATGCAAATAAATCGCTTCATCATGTAACAACGTCATGGCACTGAACGTGTCCATTTCACCGATAACTTGATGCTTCGCCGTCTGATCGACGATGACGACATTCTCTTGATCACTCGTCCGAAGCGAGATGTCATGGGCCGGGAACGAATCCGTCATCCAATAGTACCTATCGGCCCGTTCATGCAAGACGTGAGCATCCGTCAAAAACTCTAATATATCTTCCGTGTCGACTGTTCCGAACCGCTCTCCCTTTTGAAACGGCAACTCAAAAGCGGCACATTTGATGTGGTCTACTAGAATAATCAAGTTATTCGGGTCAAGCCGGGCCGCTTCCGGTGAACGATCTAAAATCATGTCCGGCTGTTCGACGACGAGTTGGTCGAGTGATGACGAGGATGCGACAAATATAACGAGTGATTCTGAATGGCGCCGTCCGGCACGACCTGCCTGCTGCCATAACGAAGCGACCGTTCCAGGATACCCATTTAAGACACACGCTTGCAGTTGGCCAATATCGACACCGAGCTCCAACGCGTTTGTTGAGACGACCGCCTTGATTTCCCCGTCCCGTAACCGTCGTTCGATTTCTCTACGTTCAGATGGAAGATAGCCGCCACGGTAACCGACAATAGACTTTGGTCCGAGCTCCCGCCGTGTTAGTTCCTGCAAATAGGTCAATAGCACCTCGACACGTACGCGCGACCGCGCAAATACAATCGTTTGTATGTTCGCTTCCACGAGCCTCGAGGCGATTCGTTTCGTCTCGAGCGTTGCGCTACGACGAATTCCGAGTGCTTCGTTGACGACAGGCGGGTTGTAGAAGACAAGATGTTTCTTCCCTTGAGGTGCCCCGTTCCGATCGATTAAAACGACTTCTTCTTCCGTCAATAGCTCGGCAAGTTCAAGCGGATTCGCGATGGTCGCCGATGTCATGATCCATTTCGGGTGACTACCATAGTAGGCGCAGATTCGTTTTAAACGTCGAAACACGTTCGCCACGTGACTGCCAAACACGCCGCGATACGTATGGAGTTCGTCGACGACGATGTATTCTAAGTTCTCAAATAGACGAATCCATTTCGTATGATGAGGTAAGATGCCGGAATGTAACATATCCGGATTCGTGATGACGATATTTCCCGCATCCCGGACTTTTGTTCGTGCCGCAGGTGAAGTGTCGCCATCATACGTGAAGCACCGCAAATTCCCTTCAAGGGCTTCGACCATCTCCATCAAGTCACTGTTTTGATCTTGCGCGAGTGCTTTTGTCGGGTAAAGATAAAGCGCACGTGCTGTAGGTTTTTCAATCATCTTGGATAGAACGGGTAAGTTATAACACAGTGTTTTTCCTGATGCCGTCGGTGTTACGATGACCGTCGAATGGCCATCCGCCGTTTGTTTCACAGCCTCGGCTTGATGCGTATACAGCTGTTCAATTCCACGATTCTTAAGTACATTCACCAATTGTTCAGGCACCTGCTCTGGAATTGGGGCATATTGGGCCGGACGTGCATCGACCGTGTGCCAATGACGTACGTGGTTTGAAAAACCAGGATCGTCTTTTAGTTGTTTGATCATTTCTTCGACAGAGCGAGATTTTCGCATCCAGTCACCTTCTTTCATTACGCATTCGAAGGTGCAAGATCCGCTACGACTTGTCGGATTTGATGAATCCGTTCATCTCGTACCACTCTCGATACGGCGGGCATCTGAAAGATGGCCATCTCGTTAAATGTAGCAGCGACATGCTCATTCTCTTCTTCGAGGCGGAGGAGCGCATCTGAAAACAGACGTTGCGTCGACCGTCCGAACAAGACGATGGTATGTAGTTTCGTACATTTTGAATGAACCGCTAAAAGATGTTTGACGTAGCGTTGCACCGTTTTATAATAATCTTCGTTTGTTGAGCTGAGTTGACGGTTGCCACGAAGAAGTTCCGGATAATAGGATTCTTCGCCCGTGAACATGGTCTCGACTCCGATTCGTTTCAAGTAAGCATGTCCGATCGCTTCGGCGACGGTTTGGTCCTGGATGAGACGCCCAAACGGTATGGACTCTTTTAAGAGCACATGTGAAAGCTTTAACCCGAGATGTCCACCGAGAGGCACGCCGAAATCATCGTCTTGCAGTCGATCTATGACAAGTAATACTTTCATCTTGCGTTTTAAAGAGAGTTGAACCATGTGTCACCATCCTGTTCCCTTTCTTTTTATTATAGCAAAGTCAAACGAAAAACAGGGCGCACAATGTCGCCCTGCTTTCCTTAGTTATTCCCATTGTTTGAATTGCTGTTTCCACGATTTGTTTCAGACGATTCACCATTGGATTGTCCCTCTAACGGAGTTCCTGAATCATCTCCGTCAGTTGGTTCGTCTGTTCCTTCGCCAGAACCTTCATCCGTCGCCGGTTCATCAGGAGTTTGTTCGTCGGTGGTATCTTCGCCGTTTCCGTTTCCGTTACCATTTCCGTTTTCATTCCCGTTCCCGTTATTTTCGTCTGATGGTTCATCTTCGGAATTTCCCTCGTCAGAAGGGTTTTCCTCTTCTTCCTTTGGCTCTTCTTTCGGTTCGATTGAGTAGCTCGCTTGCGCCGGTGCCGATTGCTGCTCACCCGTCAACGGGTTCGTTGCATTCGCGACAATGGTAAACGTTGTGTCGCCTTCGGCCAAGTTTGCAATATTTACACTCGTCTCCCCGGTCGTTCCGACGACTTGCTCACTTCCGTCAGCTGACTTCTGTGTCACTGTGAACGTGACATCCGTATAGCCATCTGCTTGTGCACCATCGAAATCGTATGACCATGAAACAGAACCGGTTTGGGCTTCTTCGTCATAGTTGACACTTGCCCCAGTCGGAGCAACCAATTTCTCAGGTTGAAGATCTTTTGGTTTTGTCCCTTTTACATAGAGTTCATTGCCAAGTGATAAGACTGAGTCCGGACGTTGGAATCGATCCGGTTGACCTGAAACATTCGCTGCCTCTAGCATCATATAGTCAAAATAGTATTGGGCATAGTCAGGTTTAAACAGTGCTTCAGTCTCTTCATTTGATACGGATTTACCTGTCCAAACAGAAATTGAATAATCTGTTGAATACCCTGTGAACCATTTATCTTTCGGAATGACTCGTTCAGAACCTTTTACTTCTTCATTCGTTGTCCCTGTTTTCCCTGCGACATCGAAAGAGAATGGGTCAGGTACATATGTTCCGTCAGAGGCACTTACGACATCACGTAGCATATCTGTCAACATGTATGCCGTGTAGTCTTCCATCGCCTGTTTCGCTTTGACTGGCGAGTTGATGCTCGAACCGTCATTGAACTCAATCTTTTGAATCAAATGCGGTTTCGTATACATCCCATTTGTACCGAGCGCCGCATAGGCTGCTGCCATTTGCGTCGTACTCGCCTCTGCTGTACCAAGCGTGTTTGATTCAAGTAATTCATCACCAGCATATACCGGTTCGATTCCAACATTCTTCACAAACGATTCAATCGCCTCTTGACCGTACTCATCCCGAACTTCTTGGAAGGCACGAACTGCTGGCGTGTTCGCTGAAATCTTCAAATATTGACGCATCGTATTTGGTCCACGGAAACCTTGATAATAGTTATTCGGTTTAAATTTCCCTTCAAGTTGTGCATCAAGCAATACTTTTCCGGTCGACCATTGTCCGTTCTCAATTCCCGGACCGTAGTCGAAGAACGGCTTCGCTGTTGATCCAATTTGATACTTCTCGTTTGAATAGTCACGGTACGTCGTATCACCTTGTTTTGCTTGCTGACTATCAACAATCGCGACAATCTCGCCCGTCTTCGTATTCAGTACGGTCGCACCCATTCGGAGCTGTTCCGGGAAATTATCTACCATCGTACCGGTACTATTCGATTTGATTTCACTATTGATTTTCGTGTGCAATTCTTTATTGATTGACGTATATACTTTTAGACCTGTTCCGTAAATGTCTGACTGTTCAAGTCCGAAATCTTCTTCTAATTCATTGAGTACGCGTGAATAAATCGCACGTGTGAACGCTTCTTCTTCCGTCTCTTCACCAGGTGAGATGACGTCAGCAATGGCGACATCAAGTGCCTCATTGTACTGTTCCTCAGAAATATGTCCGTCACGTTTCATCGCAGACAGGACTTGCTCTTGACGGTAGCGGGTCAACTCCTGATCACCATTGATTGGATCATAGGCACTTGGACGTTGTGGGAGACCGGCAAGAATCGCGGCCTCTTGATAATTGACCTCAGAGACCGGCTTGTTGAAGTAACGTTTCGATGCAGTTTGCACACCATATCCACCACTACCGTAATAGTTTTTGTTCAAGTACATCTCTAAAATCTGTTCTTTCGTATACTCACGCTCGAGTTTGAGTGCGAGCCATTGTTCTTGCAGCTTACGTTTCAACTTCTTATCTGTCGAAAGGAATGACTGCTTGACCAATTGTTGCGTGATGGTCGATCCACCTTCCGCACCGAAACCGTCTGTCAAGTTGGCAACGACGGCTCCGCCGATTCGACGTAAGTCAATCCCATTATGCTCATAGAAACGACGGTCTTCGATTGACACGACCGCTTGTTGCATCACTTCAGAAATGTCGTCGATTGAGACATACTCGCGAATCTGACCTGCCCCTTCGAGCGGTTCTCCTTCAGCCGAAATCAACTGAATCGGGTACGTATCGACAAGCTTTTCTTCATCTAGCTCTGGTGCCGTCGCAATGGCATATACCGTATAGGCGCCGAATGCGATTACCGCAGCAATAAATAACATGAAGCCTAATAAAAAGATGCGTTTCCACATCGGTTTCTTACTTTTCGTCTTTGGTTGTTTCCCAGTTTTTTTGCGTTTATTCGTCGTCGAATCTTGTCGACGTGCGACCCTACTTCGCTCCATTCATGGTTCACTCCTTCTATTCAATCGAGCCATTGATCGAGCACCGTCAAATAATCAATCGACGGTAAGGCTCTCGTCGGAACTTCAATCGCTTCCTTTTCGATAAAGCTGAGCGGAATCGATTTTCGCCCCGTTAATCGTTGTTCCCACCACCGAACAAGTTGCTCGGTGGTCAATACATATTGCGTATTATAGCGACTAAAGCGGATGATGACAAAACAAATCCCTCCATGACGTTCACACTCACGCATGTGGGCGATTTGGTGGTCATGAAAATTGCCGAGTGGAAACGACGTCTTATTATTCGTTTCTTTCGCTTCAAAGTCAATGTACCTGCCACGATAAACACCGTTGTAATCGGTCGTAGATGCCTGTTTGAAATAGGCTTCCGTTACTTTGGCGGCACTTCGCTTCGGGTAGTCGACTTTGACGATTTGGAGAGGGGTTGGTTTTTTGTGGATGACGGCTCGTTGATGAATCCGATAAAATTCATTCGTTTCATTTAACAGCGTCTCCAAGTTCATTCCGCGATTCGCATAGGTTTGAGAATTCGATGATTGCTTCGAAATTCCTTCCCCCTTTGTTGTCTTTGTCACGTTTGCCTTTTTACCGTTTGGATAATGGAACAATGTCGTCACCCCATACATACATATTAACAGGTCGGTCCACTCGTTCCTTCCGTCTCAGGTCTGATTGTCGACTTCTGTCGGTCGACACTTGTGTGGATTTACCGCAACACATATCGTACCAAACTCCCGTATGTTAAACTAGTATGTAAGCGATTGTGTATCCAAATTGAAAAGCTCTCGTTATGTATATCCCGATTGTTTTTCTATGATAATAGCACCTTTAGTGTTTATCCAAGATGACACACCGATAAACCTAATTGATGTCATTCTCGAAAAAAATGTGCAATACCTGTGCAATAGATTGACCAAATCACCATTTGGAAATAAAATAGGATGCTTAAAGACGTTACTGTTAATCCGTTTTGGAGGGATTGGATGGAAAGTGGAAAGAAGTATGTCATGTTCGTCGACGAGACAGGTACGCCGAAGGGGAACACGCAATTTAACTTGACGGGCGTGCTGATGGAATATAAGTATTCAATCGATGCAGACGAAACTGGACTACCGTGTGAATTGAAACGACGTCTTCAGGCGTTCAAACGAGATGTGTTCAAAACGGAGCATATCCCACTTCATTTAAAAGAAATTTTAAAAGCGGAACATCCTTACGGAAAAGAAGATGGGATCACGATTGATATGTTGCGCGACTTTTGGGATAAGCTCCCTGAATTTTTACGAGGAATCGACTGTACGATCGTCAGTGTCGAGGTCGATAAACAGAAGCTCCATGACTTTTATTCGACGCCCAAAGATCCGTATGTCGTTGCGTTCGCTCACTTGATGAAGTCATTCTATGCGTTTTTAGAAGAAACAGAGGCAGTGAGTGCCCGGGTCGTCCTGGAATCCCGAGACGATTATCAGAACTTACTGATTCAAAAAGCATTCTTCGATATTTTCAATTCAGGTACCGTTCATTTAGACGTTGAAAAGAGCCGTCAAAAAATCAAAGGCTTCATCTTCTCTGAGAAGCAGAACACGATGTATCAATCTGGATTAGAAATCGCCGACCTCGTCTGTTTGCCACTTTCTCGCGTTCGTCGTGGCGTGATTGAAGTGAAACCACGGTTCGTCCATTATGGGGACGAGAACCGAATCTTTAAAGCCATTAAGGACAAAATTTACATCCGTAAAGAAAGTCCGGACCAAGATTTCCGAAACTGGGGCTTCAAGAAAGTGCCGATCACGAAAAAACGTCGCGAATGGAGCGACCATCCTTGGAATCATTAAGCAAAAACGCATCGACACCTTTCGTGTCGATGCGTTTTTATGTGGTGACTTGCTGTGACTTCATTCGTTTCTTTCCTTCTCGGCACATATGCAACAGTGGGCATGCCGCACAGCCCGGACGTTGTGCCTTACAATGATATCGTCCGAAGAAGATGAATTGATGATGAAGTTGTGACCATTCCTCGCGCGGAAACTTTTTCATTAATGTGTCCTCGACTTGGCGGACATTGTCTTTCCAGCGACAAATACCGAGACGTTTGGATACTCGTTCCACATGCGTGTCAACCGCAAACGCCGGTTCATGGAATGCAACAGAGAGAACGACATTGGCTGTCTTACGACCGACTCCAGGGAGCGCCTCCAACGATGCTCGGTCAGAAGGGACAATTCCACCATGCTCGTTCACAATTTTTTCTGAGAGTGCTTTTACATTCTTCGCTTTGTTACGGTACAGACCAATCCGTTTAATCAATGCCTCAATTTCAGACACGTCAGCCGCTGCCATCGCCTCGACAGTCGGAAACGCTTCAAACAAACCCGGTGTCACCTTGTTGACGAGTGCGTCCGTCGCTTGTGCGGAAAGCGCGACGGCGACGACCAATTCGAATGGATTTTGATGCGTCAACTCGCAATGAGCATCCGGGAACATCTGCTTCATCGTATCTGACACTTCCTGTAATTGTGCTCTCGTCAACATCACTTATTCCTCCGTTGATATTCCACGACATCCTCGAGCGATTCGACATGATGATCTTGCCAAACACGCAGGATTTTGTCCATGTATTTGAAGTTTCGCACGTTTCGAAGTTTCGCTTCCCGAAGCGCGGCCATGATGAGTTCCTCGCTAAAGCCATCTTCCGTCATCCAGCCGACGATTTGTTCAATCTCGAACGGGGTGATCGTTCCGAATTCCCGCTCAAACGTATGAATGATATTCTCATTCAGTGTCTGCTGGGGCACAACTTTCTCTTCCCCTTGTAACGCTTCGAAAAGTGGCAATAGGCTATATCGCTCACCATCACTTGAAGCGTCAATGGCGATCAACTCTTTTTGCAATAGACCGAGGAGTACTGATCGCGCCTCATTTTCCGAAACATTCAAACGTTTCCCTAACTCGCTCGGGAGCGGCATGACGATGCCCTCCCCAGTCATTTCAAGAAGATGAACGATCAGACTGAACTCGACGGGTGACAAGTCGAGGCGTCTCGCATCGGTGAACAGCTTTCGTGGAATGACGACCGGACTTTGTTCGAATAATTGAATCAATTGATGTGCATCCATGTCGCACTTCCTTTCTAAGACACATCAATCGGGGAGGACATGACGTCTTCCCCGATTAATCGTTAAGGGTGAATTCGGTTTAATAAACGTGGGAACGGAATCGCTTCACGGATGTGCTCGATTCCACTGATCCATGCGACTGTACGCTCGAGGCCAAGTCCGAAACCAGAGTGTGGGACCGAACCGTATTGACGAAGTTCAAGGTACCAATCATACGCATCCGTTTCGTCGAGACCTTCTTTGATGATTTCTTCTTTTAGACGATCGTAGTCGTCCTCACGTTGAGATCCCCCGATGATTTCACCATATCCTTCTGGAGCAATCAAGTCCGCACACAGAACGAGTTCTGGATTCTCAGGGTCTACTTTCATATAGAACGGTTTGATTTCTTTTGGCCAGTGCGTGATGAATACCGGCTGATCATGTGCGTTGGCAATCGCCGTCTCGTGCGGTGCACCGAAATCATCACCGTATTCGATGTCGTCGAATCCTTCTGCCTTCAAGAACTTGATGGCATCCTCGTAACGAACGCGTGGGAACGGCGCTTGTACTTGTGCCAATTTCTCAAGGTCACGTCCGAGAAGTTCCAATTCATTTTTACAGTTCGCAAGTGCCGACTGTGCAATGTATGAGACGTACTGCTCTTGAATCTCGAGGTTCGTGTCATGATCGACAAATGCCATCTCCGGCTCAATCATCCAGAACTCAATCAAGTGACGACGTGTTTTTGATTTTTCCGCACGGAACGTCGGACCGAACGAGAATACTTTTCCGAGGGCCATCGCCGCGGCTTCCATGTACAACTGACCCGTCTGTGAAAGGTAGGCTGACTGACCGAAATAGTCTGTCTCGAACAATTCTGTCGTCCCTTCCGGTGCACTGCTCGTAAGGATTGGCGGATCGATTTTGACGAATCCTTCTTTGTTGAAGAATTCATATGTCGCACGGATGATTTCGTTACGAACTTTCATAATCGCGTGTTGGCGACGTGAACGGAGCCATAAGTGACGGTTGTCCATCAAGAATTCCGTTCCGTGTTCTTTCGGTGTGATTGGATAATCAACCGATTCCGCAATCACTTCTAAATCTGTCACTTCCAATTCAAATCCGAGTGGTGTACGTCCACCATCAGATTTGACATTCCCTGTGACCCAAACCGACGTTTCTTGCGTGATCCCTTTTGCAAGTGTAAATAACTCTTCCGCCACATCAGCTTTTACAACGACCGCTTGAGCAAAACCGCTCCCGTCACGTAATTGAAGGAAAGCAATCTTTCCACTTGAACGTTTGTTGGCAATCCACGCCCCTACACGGACAGATTGGCCTTCATAGTCTTTAAATTGGTTAATCGAAATAGTTGTCATGTTCATTTCCATCCTTTCGCTTATCGAGCGCGCTTCGTAACGAAGTCTTCCACTCGATCGAGCGCTTCTAATACGCGTTTTAATTCAGTTGCATAGGATAATCGTACGTAATCGTCTTGTCCGAAGCCAGAACCAGGCACGAGTGCCACATTTGCTTCTTCAAGAACAGCTTCACACCAAGCATCGACAGTGTCATAGCCACTCTCTGTGGCCGCGACCTTCGCGTTGGCATATAAGTAAAATGCACCTTGCGGCTTCAAACACGTGATGCCAGGAATTTTGACGAGACGGTCGTAGACGATTTCAAGTCGTTCCTCGAACGATTGACGCATCATTTCCACATCTTCTTGTGGTCCATTGTATGCCTCTACCGCAGCCGCTTGTGCAACAGATGTCGGGTTGGATGTCGAGTGTGAGGCCAAGTTCGTCATCGCCCCGATGATTTTTGCGTCCCCAACGGCATATCCGATTCGCCAACCTGTCATCGCGTGAGATTTCGAGACACCATTGATAATGATGGTGCGTTCACGCATATTCGGAAGGGTCGCAATCGATACGAACGACGCATCACCGTAAATCAATTTTTCATAAATCTCATCACTGACGACGAGAAGATTGTGGCGAAGAACGACATCGGCGAGTGCCTGTAGCTCTTCTTTCGTATAAATCATTCCCGTCGGATTGGATGGGCTGTTCAAGATGACGGCCTTCGTACGAGCAGTGATCGCACTCTCGAGTTGCGTTGGCGTCAATTTAAATGACGTCTCTTCATTCGTGTCGACCAAGACAGGTTCCCCGTCCGCCAATTTGATTTGTTCCGGGTAACTGACCCAGTATGGGGCTGGGACAATCACTTCGTCCCCTTCATCTAGAATAGCTTGGAACAAAGCGTAAAGGGCATGTTTCGCACCTGAAGCCACCATCACCTCGTTGCGTTCGAACGACAATCCACTATCGCGTTTCGTCTTTTCAATGATGGCATCTTTCAACGCGACTGTCCCACCAGATGGCGTGTATTTTGTGTCTCCATCTCGAGCGGCTTGACAAGCAGCATCGATGATTCGTTCTGGTGTGTTGAAATCAGGTTCACCCGCGCCGAGACCAATGACATCTTTGCCTGAAGCTTTCAGTGCCTTCGCCTTAGCTGTGATCGCCAAGGTAGTCGATGGCGTGAGTTGTTTTACACGTTTCGCTAATAGATGTTCCATCATAATCCCCCTCTAATTCATTACATTTGATCGGTCAATTGGACCCGTCGAATAAATTCTCCGGTCTGAAGCGTATAGTACGAATACGTATAAGACGCATCCGCTTTCGTGACCACTTCGATGAGTGCCCGTTCGTCAAAACCAATCTTACAGCTGACCAGTTGTCCACCTGTCTCCTCAACCGACTTCGAACAGACGTCTGTAGCATCCACTTCACCGATTTCTCGTTGCTCGATCTCCAGCTTTTCATCCAATGGGACAAACCAAATGGACTCCCCGTCTACTTCTGGGAAGACGACATATGCCTCTGTCCCATTGAACAGTTCTCCCTGACCTACTCTCACGTCTGGAGATTCTTCAGCCAATCGTGCCATCGCCGTTTCGACGAGCTTTTCTTTTTGATTCTCTGTATGACCGATGGTGAATCGATACATCACGCTAAAGACAAGGACGACACCAATCAGTGCCGCCAGTAATGAGACGATCCATTTTGCCTTTCTGGTCATTCTGTACGATAGATGGTGAAGACCATCTCTTCCTTCTTCGGATCATTCACTTTCTTCTCAAGTGACAAACCGAACATTAAATCCTGACTCTTTAAGGTCCGATTCAATAAGTCGACAATTTTGTAGACGTCCGCAGTCGGTTCGATGCGCACGCTCGCCAGCGTCTCAATATTCGAGTTCATATTGACTCCTCCTCCAAAACACTATACGTATCATTATAAAACGATAATATCGTGATGCCTAGCGTTATCTGTCATTTCGTGCCACAGACTTTTCCTTCTCGTCTAAGAACAACTCTAACTCGGATAACGACGTTTCAAGCGTTCCTTCAATCCGGTCAACTTTAGGTAAGCTGTTGATGAACTGTTTGCCGTAACGTGTCGTCTCCACACGCCGGTCGAACACGAAGACGGCACCATAATCCCCTTTCGATCGAATCAATCGACCGACACCTTGTTTGAAGCGAATGACCGCTTGGGGCAGGGATAACTCAAAGAACGGTGATTTCCCCATCGCTTCAATTTTCTCAGAACGAGCTTGCATGATCGGCTGGTCGGGCGGTGCGAAGGGAAGTCTTACAATGACAAGGCATGTCAACGCCTCCCCCGGAATATCGACACCTTCCCAAAAGCTAGCTGTTCCAAAGAGAATCGACTGTTCCATCCGTTTGAACTGTTTCGTCAAGCGGCTACGTGAGCCACCGCTCACACCTTGTGCGAGAAGTGTATAAGACGGATCAAGATGGTCTTTGACTTGTTCATAAGTGAGTCGAAGCAATTCGTTCGATGTGAACAAGACGAGCATCCTTCCTTTCGTCACGTTCGCGATTTGGACAATCGACTGGGCCGTCTGATCGACGAACTGAGGGAGCGGCACTTCATTGATCAACGGGAAGTCCGACGGTACAAACAGTTTGGCCTGTTCTTTGAAGTTGAATGGCGACGGTAAGACGACTCTTCGGACCGGTTCTCCTTCTAATCCAAGGCGTCGTTCCATAAAGCTGAACTTCCCTGAGACCGTCATCGTCGCTGATGTTAAGATTGTCGGTCGCTTCTTAAACAGACGTTCATGCAACAGCGGTCCGATTTCGACCGGTTGCGTGTACACCGAGGTTAATTTCCGATTTCCTAAATTCAGTTCGACCCAGCTGACCGCATCATCGTCACGCGTCAGCATCGTCTCATAGATGACACTCTCGAGTTCGCGCACGTCTCCAATCAACGTTTTTAAATCACCGAGAAGGGCGCGCTGTTTGAACGTCATATGTTCTTTACGTTCATCGAGCAGGCGATGGAGATGTCGGAGTGACGTCCGCAACGTCCGCAGTTTGTCCTCGAGTCTATTGGCCACTTCTCGAATTGGTCTAAACGTTGCCCCCTCCCGTTCGAAACGAACCGTTTGTCGAGGTTCTTTTTTCTTACCTAACGATTGAAGGGAAGTCAGAAGATCTTCGAGTTCTTCTTCGACCCGAGCGAGGGCAGAATCAATTTGTTGACTGAATGCCTCCGCCTCTTCGGTTACGGATGTCAAATCGGCTAACTGGATGATGCGAGAATGGAATTTGCCATCCGCTCCGTAGCCGAACCATTTGAAGAGGCGGTCAAATTGAATCGCATCAAATGTCACACCGAAATGATGCGAGGCCACTTCCTCGACTTGATGGGCCTCATCTAATACGAGAGGCGTGTCCGTCGGTAAAATGCCTGCCTGATGCTGTAAATCCGAGAACAGTAAGGCATGATTGGTCACAATCAGGTCCGCTTCTTTCGAGCGCAACACGGCTTTCGTGAAAAAGTCACGGCTATACCATGGGTCGAATCGACCAAAATCACTTGAAGCATCTGCTTGAATCAAACGCTTGAACGAAGCGGGTCCTTGTGTCGCCGAGCCCGGGAATGAGAGTTCCTCTAAATCCCCGGTCTCGGTCTCAGTGAGCCAGACGAGCACCATCGCTTTACACATCGATGCCAAAAGACCATCATTCGATTCGTCGAGCACCATCTCGAACTTGCGTAAATCGATATAATTGCGTCTTCCTTTCAACAACGTGAATTCAATCTCAGGAAAAATCTGACGAAGCACGGGCAAGTCTCGATTTAACAACTGTTCTTGCAATTGAATGGTATGCGTACTAATGACGACCGGGCGTTTCGTCTCGAGGGCATGGTGGGCACTCGGAATCAAGTACGCAAGCGTCTTACCCGTTCCCGTACCCGCCTCGACTAACAATGTTTCCTCATCGTCTAGCGCTTTATAGACGTGACGCATCATTTCGAATTGACTCTGTCTCGGTTCAAACTGATCAAACAGTGAAGGGAGCGTCTCTTCAATCGTCCGCAAAAGGAACGGCTCGAACGGTTCACGTTCTGTCGCCGGAACGAAAGCATCCACCGGTCGTCGTAACGCAATTTTACGATGGATATCAAAACGGGTTTCGTCGTCTGGACGGATCCCGACCTCAAGGATGATCTCATCGAGTAACGGTTCGATATGACTCGTCCATGATTCAGATAACTCTCGAAGTCGTTTCAGGGTCACCATCGGTAAATCGCGCAAACGGTCGAGCATCCGAATGAAGAGCTCTGCCGTCGCCTCTGCATCACTGAGTGCCCGATGTGCGTCTGTATGTACGAGATCAAACGTATCCGATAGCGCTTCTAACGCATGACTCTCTAAAGTCGGATACAGAATACGGGCCAATTCGACTGTATCAATGGCTCTCCCTTGAAACGCAAGGTAACCCGCTTGTTCAAGACTCTCGTTTAAAAAAGTTAAATCAAATGCGACGTTATGCGCGACAAATACCCGTCCATCTAGCATTTTCCAAATGTCGGGAATCACATCTTCAAATGTAGGTGCGTCACTTACATCTTCGTCACTAATCGTTGTCAATTGCGTAATAAAAGGTGGGATTGGTCGACTCGGTCGAATCAAAGTGCTGTAGCGTTCAATCACTTCGCCCTCTTGTACGACGACCGCCGCAAACTCAATCAGTTCATCTCCGGACTTTACGGAATGACCCGTTGTCTCTAAATCCACAATCACATACGTGTCCATAACATCCATCCCATCTTTGGCACGCTCGTGCTTTCTGTCTGTCTCATCTTACCATAGAACGAATAACGAAAAAACGGGGATGCCTCTGCCGACACCCCCGAATCCTTTACAAAATTGTATGAGCAATCTCTTCGTAAAGAAGTTGATCGACCTCATTTTGTTCATTCAACACGGCTACTTTTGGACGATGTGTTTTCGCCTCTTCCGCTGTCATTTGACCGTACGCCATGATGATGACCACATCACCGACCTGGAAATGACGTGCTGCCGCACCGTTCAAACAAATCACGCCTGACCCACGTTCCCCTTTGATGACATACGTCTCGATGCGAGCACCATTATGGTTGTTCGTAATGTGTACATGTTCATTCTCCATGATGCCGACCGCATCCATTAAATCCTCATCGATTGTAATCGAACCGACGTAGTGTAAGTTTGCTTCTGTCACTGTTGCTTTATGAAGCTTTGCGTGCATAAATGTACGAATCATTGGATTCATCCCTTCTTCCAAATCACATTATCAATCAATCGGGCCCGTTCAAACTGAATTGCCACTGCTAACAAGAGTTCAGTCGAGTCGCTCGAGACGGCACCGAGCGTCGGATAATCGACAAGCTCGACGTAATCGATTTGACTGTTCGGAATCTCGTCCAAACGTTCAATCAGCTGTCGTTTTACTTCATCAACTTGTTGACCTGCATCGAGTGCCTCTCGCGCCATCGTCAATGCGCTGAAGATCCGACTCGCCTCTACCGTTTCGATATCTGACAAGTAGACGTTTCGAGAAGATTTGGCTAGTCCTGTCTCCTCACGAATAATCGGGCAGCGTCGAATCTCTACCGGTACGAAATAATCTCGGACATATCCTTCAATCAATGCCACTTGTTGGGCATCCTTTAGACCGAAATAAGCGCGTGTCGGTTGAACAAGGTTAAATAATTTCGAGACGATTGTCAACACACCATCAAAATGGCCGGGACGACTCGACCCACATAATACGTCCGCCCCGTGACGAACGGTCACGCGCGCCATATCAAGGGGATACATCGTCTCCGTCGTCGGATAGAACAGGACATCGACTCCCGCTTCACGTGCCAACTTCTCATCCCGTTCAAAGTCACGGGGATAACGGTCGAGATCTTCATTCGGTCCGAACTGTGTCGGATTGACAAAAATACTCATGACGACGACGTCATTTTCCCGTCGCGCGTTTTCAACGAGGCTCATATGTCCTTCATGCAAATATCCCATCGTCGGCACGAATCCAATCGTTTGATCCGTTGGTAAAGCACTACGTAATTCTTCGACGGTCGATACAATTCTCATCATTTTCCTCCATACAACGAGTCGAGCAACGACTCATCCATTGTGAACGTATGACGTTCTTGTGGGAAGTGACCGTTCTTCGTCTCTTCGACATAAGAGCGGATGGCATCCGTCGCCACTTCATTCACGTCTGCATACGCTTGGACAAATTTAGGGAGACGGTCCACCCCATATTTCAATACGTCATGATAGACGAGCACTTGGCCGTCGACATCTGCACCTGCACCGATTCCGATGACAGGAATCGTCAACTCTTCTGCGATCCGTTTTGCCAATTGATGAGGGACACACTCAAGGACGAGCATCTTCGCGCCAGCACGTTCAGCAGCCAAGCTGTCTTGAAGGAGTGTCTCGGCAGCCTCAAGGGATTTCCCTTGTACTTTATATCCTTCTAGGACGCCAACCGATTGAGGGGTCAACCCTAAATGGGCGACACATGGCATGCCGACTTGTGTCAAACGCTCAATCGTCTGAAGCACGTCACCGGCACCTTCTAGTTTAATGGCATCCGCACGACCTTCTTGGAATAAGCGCGATGCTGCCTGTAACGTTCGATCGAAGTCTCCGTGATATGACGCAAACGGCATATCCACCACAACGAACGTATGTTGTGCTCCTCGGCGTACGGCTTTCGAATGATGAAGCATGTCCTCCATCGTCACTGGAATCGTCGAATCATAACCAAGGACGACCATTCCGAGTGAATCACCTACTAAAATCAAATCGACCCCTGCCGATTCGGCAAGTTTGGCTGACGGATAATCATACGCCGTCAACATGACGAGCTTTTCCTGCTCGTTCATCTTTTTTAACAATGTAGTCATCGTGTGCATCTGTTTCTCCTCCTAAACGTGGAGACAGGAAAGAATAAACGCCCTCTTACACAGATGGCAAGAAGGCGCACGAAAAACAAATTCATGGTTTTCATGAGTTAGT
This sequence comes from Exiguobacterium sp. s75, assembly GCF_018617145.1. Classification (GTDB taxonomy): domain Bacteria; phylum Bacillota; class Bacilli; order Exiguobacteriales; family Exiguobacteriaceae; genus Exiguobacterium; species Exiguobacterium profundum. The sequence continues at coordinate 589,168 of NZ_JACSJQ010000001.1, read as the reverse complement.
GTCCTTCTGTCCCTGTCATAATGATCAAGGCAGACAACTGAATGTGACAGTCTGCAAGCGCGGTACACTTCAAAAATTGATAGCGTCCGACACATTAAGTATAGTCGATGGTCTCGCTTTCATCAATCATTCCACACTGCAATCTCAGCAGAATAGACCGGTTCGACCGTTCCATCCACTTCGAGTAGCAACGCCCCTTCGTCCGAGATGCCGCGCATGACACCTGTTCGCGACGTCCGGGACCCACTCAAGGTGACCGACTCATTTAAATAGGCGGCATGTTTCATCCAGTTCAAGCGAATGGGCGCAAATCCCACGTCAAGGAACCGATCGTATTCGGTCTCGAGTTCTGCCAACAGTTCTGCCAATAACTCACTGCGATGATACCGCGTCCCGGTCTCTAAATACAGGGAGGTCGCCCGGTGCGCCAACTCCGTCGGAATGTCATCGCCGTTGACATTCATTCCAAACCCTAAAATGACGGCTTGGATGCGGTCCCCTTCCGTTTGCATTTCTGTCAGAATGCCTCCGATTTTCTTGCCATTTAGCAGTAAATCGTTTGGCCATTTGATGGTCACGTCAAGGTCACGTGCATTCAACGCTTTCGCAAACGCACTCGCCGCCATCAAGGTAAGCTTTGATGCGTCGCGAATGGGCAACTCCGGCCTTAAAATCACACTTGCCGCGATATTGACGTGCTTCGGATTGTACCAATTGCGACCGAGTTGTCCGCGCCCTGCCGTCTGTTCCTCGCTCATGACGAGCGTCCCCTCCGGCACGTGTTGTTGCGCCAGCTCATGGGCGATTCGTTGTGTCGTGTCGATTTGGTCAAACGCATGGACGATTTGACCGAACCGTCCCTTCCGATATGACGCAAACGCCGGTTCATCGAATCGGTCATTTTGCTCAAGCAATTGGTATCCTTTTCTTGGGATCGTATGAATCGCATAACCGTCTTGCTTAAGCGTTTCGATATGTTTCCAAATAGCGGTACGTGAAATATTTAATTGACGGGCCAACTCTTGGCCACTCCATACTTCACCATCTTGTAATAGCGTCAGAACACGCCCGCGCGTTGAAGCCATCGTTTCGCCTCCTCTTTCAATACTGTCTCATGGTTCGGTAACTCGTTTAAGATGACGCGTCGTTCGAGGTCGGCTAACAGATGCTTGATCGCTTCCCCTCGTGCCCCGAGCGCTAAGGCGTCCCGGCCGTTAAACTTTAACTCTTTCCGTGACGTCATCGGGAGCGACTGTTTCAGTTCACGGCTTCGGTCTCTCTCCTCGTTCATTCGGAAATAAGTGGAGAGCGTCTGTTCATCCGTCGCATAAATCGTCATCCGGTCAAGCCCTGTCTCACAGAGCTGTGCAAGTGTGCGTGCCTCCCGTTTGATGGCGTTCGACCGTTTCCATGGCGATAGCCAGCCGTCATCCTGTGCATGATAAAGAAAGAGTGCCCACCCGCTGACCGCGTTCACAGGGGTCCGATTGTCCTCTTGGACACGCTGCATCAGTTCGGTCGTCACGTTTGGTAAATGACGATGAATGCCGAGCTCGACCATCTCACCTAGTGCTTTCTTGTACGCAGGTCCCGTCAACAGTTTCTCGAATTCGATTGCGATACGCTCCATCGCAATCTGTTCGAGCTTATGACCGAGCCCGCTCGCCGCTTCCCGCAACTCGTCATGTAAGGTGAAGTCGAGCTGTGACATGAAGCGAAGCGCGCGCATGATGCGAAGCGCGTCCTCTCCGAACCGTTCAAACGGACTGCCGACTGTTCGGATGATTCGTTCCTCTAAATCATGTTGGCCACCGAATAAATCGACCACTCGCCCATCATGGAACGCCATCGCGTTCATCGTGAAGTCCCTTCGTAATAGATCCTCTTCAAGCGACACCCCGAGTGCGACATGGTCCGGTCGTCTCGAATCCGAATATGACCCTTCTGAACGGAATGTCGTCACTTCGAACGGATGGTGGTCGAGAATGACCGTGACGGTCCCATGTTCAATACCGGTCGGAACCGACTTCGGGAACAGCGCCATCACCTCCTCCGGGAAGAGGGACGTCGCCAAATCGATATCATCGGGCAGACTCCCGAGCACGTAATCCCGAACAGCACCACCGACGATATACGCCTCGCCCCCATGGTGTTCGATGGTGTCGATGATTTGTTTTGCGTATTCCCATTCTGTCATGATGTCACCACCTGTTCATACAAGCGCTCATATTCGGTCACGATGTCATGTGAGGCGAAACGCCGGGATTTCACCAATCCATTTTGTCGGAACCGTTCTCGTAGCGAACGATCGGTCAAGAGCCGCTCCATCGCAGAGGCGGCCTGGCTCGCATCCCCTTTTGGAACGACGAAACCGTCCTCACCGTCCGTGATCACTTCAGGTAGCCCGCCCGCATCGCTCACGACAGAGGGCACACCTGTCGCCATTGCCTCGAGCGCTACGAGACCGAACGCCTCCTTGTCTGATAACAGGACGTGAACGTCACTGATTGCCAGAAGTGCGGCGACTTGTTCTTGTTTCCCGGCAAAAATGACCTGCTCTTCAAGCCCCATTTCCGTCACGAGTCGACGCATCGCACCCATGAGCGGACCGTCTCCGACGAGCAATAGTTTCTTATTCGGAACATCCATCTGATCGAACGCCTCAAGGACGAGGTCGACGCGTTTGACAGGACGGAAGTTTGAAATGTGGATGGCGACCCGGTCCTCATCCGACAAGCCGTACCGTTCCCGGAGTGTCGGGTCGAGTTGAGGCGTATACACCGATTCATCGATGAAGTTATGGATGACTTGGATCGGTAAATCACTGGCAATCCGCTCTTCTGTCTCTCGTTTCAAACTATGCGAGACCGCCGTGATCGCGTTCGATTGGCGCAATCCATAAAGAATGGCCGGTTTCAGTTCCTCGTCCTCACCGAGCACGGTAATATCGGTCCCGTGTAACGTCGACACGATCGGAGTCTTCACTCCCGCCATCTCGCGACCAAGCGCGGCACAAACGGCATGCGGTACGGCATAGTGTGCATGGATGACATCAAGCCCGAACGATTGGATGACGCTCGCGATTTTCGCTGAGAGCGTCATGTCGTACGGCGGATACCGAAAGACCGAATATTGATTGATTTCGACTTGATGGAACGTGATATTCGGGTGATAGGCGTTCAAACGAAACGGCATGCTGCTCGTAATGAAATGAACGTCATGTCCTCGGTCCGCAAGCTTCATGCCGAGCTCTGTCGCCAATATCCCAGAGCCTCCGACCGATGGATAACACAGAATCCCAATCCGATATGTCATGCGAGCTCACCTGCCTGTTTTACGACATACGGTCGAACGCGCTTCAAGCCTTCCGCATAAGCGACGCCAATCAAGCTCCCAAAATGGCGTTCACGGGCGATGACCCGTTCCACGTACGCATCGGTGAGCGGTGTCTTCACCCCATCGACGGGGGTGAACTGACTCGCGTAACATTGAAGCGCCCGTGTCTTCACTTCGATCGTGTCACTAATATCCACGCACACATCCGGTTCGACGTGAGCATTGATCATATATTGGTACACACTTTCCGGACGATATGCCTCGAGTTCGGGTAAGTACTTCCGAATCCCGGCATTAAACAGCGCCTCTGTCACGAGATAGGCGCAGGCCGCATGGTCCGGATGGCGGTCGACCTCATATGGATAGAGTAAGTGGGTTGGGCGCTCACGGCGAATCAAGGAAACGATTGCCTCGAGCTGCTCTTCTCCCCCGTCAATCCCCCGGTCTTTAAATCCTAGATTGATTCGACGGACACCAAGCACGTCATCAGCCGCACTTGCCTCCTGTCGTCTCGTTTCTACATCACCATTTGAAGAAAGTTCCGCTCTCGTCAAATCGACGTACACGACCTCAGTCTTCTCTTTCGTCCATTGGGCGGTCATGCCGGCGATCCCGATTTCGATATCGTCCGGATGTGCCCCGATGGCTACTACTTTCATCTACATCACCTCTTCTTTGAAAAGTATAGCCGACTCGTTTCTGAATGTCATATGTTCAGGGTAGTCAATCGAACTGTTTTTCGAGTACTCTATCTAAGGGGAGGTGAACCTGATGACGGTACAATTACCGATTCGTGTTCGAAATATTATTTTTATCTTAATAGGTTCTTTTATTTTTGCATTCGGCGTTTATCACTTCAACGTCCAAAACAATTTGGCCGAGGGTGGGTTCACCGGGATCACATTGATTCTCCGCGGACTATTTGATATCTCACCTTCTGTCACGAACTTGGCACTAAACATCCCGCTCTTTTTCATGAGTTACAAGTTGTTAGGTCGAACGACTTTCGTTTATACACTAATCGGGACGTTCTCCTTTTCACTTTGGTACGCACTCATCGCCAAGTATTCGACGCTCGTCATCGACTTGACGGATGACATGGTGCTCGCCAGTTTGTTCGCCGGTCTCTTCATCGGAGTCGGTCTTGGCATCATCTTTAACAATGGCGGGACGACGGGCGGCGTCGATATCATCGCGCGACTCGTACAACGCTATATCGGCTGGTCGATTGGGAAGACGTTTCTAATCTTTGACTTCTTTGTCATCGTCCTCAGTTTGACATACCTCGACATTCGTGAGGCGATGTACACACTCCTCGCCGTCTATATCGGGGCACGCGTCATCGACTCGATGCAAGAAGGAACGTATGCCGGTAAAGCGGCGATGATCATCAGTGACCACCGCACTGCTATCGCCGACGGTATTCATGCGACGATGAACCGGGGCACGACCCGACTGCTCGCAAAAGGCGGTTATTCGAACCGAGAACTCGAGGTCTTATATGTCGTCGTCGGCCGTAACGAAGTTAACCGTTTGAAGACAATCGTCAAACAGATCGACCCGCATGCGTTCGTCACGTTCCATCACGTGTATGAAGTCGGGGGCGAAGGGTTTACGTTCGATGAAAATCGGATGCCTTTGAAATAAGCAAAAAAATCGCCTCGTTCACAGAGATGAACGGGCGATTTTTTATGATTCGATGTGGAGCACCTCGACTTGAATCGTACCTCCTGGCGTTTCCACTTGAATCGTTTGCCCCATTGTCGCCCCCATCAAACGACGACCGAGTGGCGATGTCACGGATATGCTTCCTCGTTCTAGATCCGCTTCTGCCTCACTCACGATTCGATAGCGCTCGGTCTCTTCTTGTTGTAGTTCCCGAATCACGACCTGATTTCCGAACGTCACGACTTCAGACTGAACGGATTCGACGATGGTCGCGTCGTCAAGGAGGCGATTCAGTTCTAAAATATCCGCCTCGATCCGTTCATATTCATGTAACGCTTCACGATAGGTGACGTCTTCACGGAAATCACAAAATTTTCGAGCTGTCCGTATCCGTTCACGCGCATCCGTTTGCTCATTTTTTAGCCTCACAAGTCGATTTGTCAATTGGTGATGACCTGTCTCTGTCAGTTGAGGTTTCATTAATAATAATTCCTTTCGTCAAAAAATTAAAGAATCCCGCCAATCGACGGGATTCCATTCAATCCTATTCCTCACGTGGCATAAAGACGATGAGTGCCAAACGAATGAGTTCGGCAACCGCCACGAGCGTTGCAGCGACGTAAGTCCAAGCCGCGGCATTCAACACTTTACGTGCACCAGTCTCTTCTGTCGCCGTCACGATTCCGTGAGACGTCAATTGCGCCATCGCTCGTTTCGATGCATCGAACTCGACCGGTAACGTGATCAACTGGAACACGACCGCCCCGAGCATCATGATGACACCGAGTTGAGCCAACCCGAGTGCCCCGAATAAGAATCCTCCGAGTAACAACGGGAACGACAAGTTCGACGTGATGTTGACGACCGGAACAAGGCTGTGGCGGACGCGCATCATCTTATAGTCTGTCGCATCTTGAATGACGTGACCAATCTCGTGCGCAGCGATCGCGGCAGACGAGATTGTCGACCCTTGATACACTTCGCGAGACAAACGAACGACTTTATTGACCGGGTCATAGTGGTCGCTCATGAGTCCGTCGACCATTTCGATTCTCACGTTGTGTACACCGTTTTGTTTCATGATGAAATCAGCGACCTGTGCACCTGTGACACCGCTTTGGAGCGGTTGTTTCAAAAACTGCTTATACGTACTTTTCACTCGCATCTGGGCCCATAAGGGGATGAGCATGATCAGTGCAAGATAGAAAATATAGCTACCTAATGACATTTTCTATTTCACCTCTGCATGTATTTGATAATTTGATTTTACATTCTTATGACCTTATTTTCAAGCGATGGGCGTAGTACGAACGCATATCCCATAAAAAAACATAATCCGGTCAACCAGAAAGAGCCGTAGCCGATCCACATGATATGTTCCGCGAGTGACGGATAGCGCGGCCATTGACCGAGCACATAATCGACGACGTCATTATGAATTACCCAAATCAATGAACAGACAAACGAAGTAATGGTCCATTTCATGAATGGTGCGTAGATGAGTGCTTGAAGCGCCATCGCACCATGAGAGACCATCAACATGACAGCCATCAAGATGGTCAAGGTCGGCGCATCCGGTGGTAACGTACCGAGATACATGATGTTCATGATTACGGCCCAGACCCCGTATTTGACCAACGTGATGAAGGCGAGTGTCTCGAACAACGGGGAGCACTTGTTAGCTAACCAAAGTCCGAGAACAATCGTAAAGAAGAATGATGCCGTCGGACTATCCGGTACGAACAGCCAATAGATGTACGGTGTGTCACGCAATTGAGGCTCATACCAGATATATCCGTAAATCGTCCCTCCCAAGTTGATGATCAATAAAACAGTCAGTACAATCCGATGCATCAAGAACGGTTTTAAAAACATGGGGTTCATTATCTCAATCCTTTTTCTTCAGTTTATCGTATGCGTCGTGCAGAAGTAAAAAAGTGTAGCCCGATATCCAGGCTACACTTGAAGACTTACTTGTTATTTTCGCCGCCTTCACCGTATGAAGCGATGAACTCAGACATGGCTTGGAGATCTTCATCTGAACCGTCCCACTGACCAGCTGGCATCGTACCGACACCGTTGACCGCGATTTCCGCGATCTCTTCGGCCGTATACTGCGTTCCGACGAGTGCTGGAGCCGCTGCTCCACCTTCTAGGTTTTGACCGTGACAGTTGACGCAAGATTGAGCCGAATAAATCTCATATCCTGGAGCCGCTGTATCGATTTCAGGACCTTCACCTGGAATTTGAAGCTCACCTTGTGCATGGACTTGATCCCAGTGTGTCGTTTGAACAGATTCCCAAGTCAAGTAGAAGACCGAGAGAATTCCAAGTAACATGAAACTGATCGCGACTGGTCGTTTCGCCGGTCGACGCTCAAGACCTTGGTCAAGCCATGGTGCAACGAGAAGTGCCGTGAACGCCAAACCTGGAATAATGACTGTGCCGAGTAAGATCCAGTCCCCAGCAGCGAATTGATATTTGAGTAATTGATACAAGAACAAGAAATACCAGTCCGGCAACGGAATGTATGACGTGTTCGTTGGATCGGCGATATTTTGAAGCGGTGGTGCCTCGACAATTGTCAAAGCGATGAATCCGATCAAGAAGACCGACCCTACCATCCACTCTTTAAGCAAGAAGTTCGGCCAGAACGCCTCTGTGCGTCCTGGGTATTCTGAATAGTCTTTTGCAATGTTTTGTTTCCGATTCGAGATTCCTACTCGAGAGTCGGTTACAAATTTCATCCCTTTACCGCGATGCATATCGTTTCTCCTCCTTTTTCTCCTCGAATCGGCTTATAGCGGTCCAGAAACCCCTTGTTTACGAATCATCAAGAAGTGGGCTCCCAACAGTCCGAACAATGCCGCCGGTAAGAAGAAGACGTGAATTGCGAAGAATCGTGCGAGTGTGCTCGCCCCGACAATCTCACCACCAGCGAGAAGTGTCTTCGCAATACCACCGATAACCGGTACACTTTCAGCGATTTGAAGCGTAACTTTTGTTGCGAACAATGCCTTCATGTCCCATGGAAGCAAGTATCCTGTGAGTCCGAGCGCCAAGACGACGAAGAACAAGAGAACACCGACGACCCAGTTGAGCTCACGCGGCTTCTTATACGATCCCGTGAAGAACACGCGGAGCGTATGTAAGAATAACATGACGATGGCTACAGATGCGCCCCAGTGGTGCATCCCACGAACGATTTGTCCGTGTGCGATCTCATTTTGCAAATAATACACCGACGCGTGCGCGTTGATGATATCTGGTACGTAATACATCGTCAAGAACATCCCTGAAAGGATCTGGATGACGATTGTAAAGAACGTCAAACCGCCAAAACAATAGACAAATGCAGAGAAGTGATGAGCAGGGTTGACGTGTTCCGGTACTTCATGGTCTGCGATATCGCGCCAGAGCGGTGTGATGTCTACGCGTTCATCGACCCAGTCATAAATTTTTTGTAACATCGGCTAGTTCCCCCTCTCATTACTGAGCGACTGGACTACCTAAATATAGGAAGCCGTCTTTTTCTTCTTTTTCATAACGTGCAAGTGGTGCTGTCGGTGGTGTACCTGGGATGTTCGTTCCATCTTTTTCATAACGTCCCAAGTGACATGGACAGAAGAATTCTGTTGGACGAGTCGGGTCACCAGCGTAGGCTACCTGACAACCTAGGTGTGTACAAATCGGAGAAAGCGCGACAATCTCGCCACTATCTGTTTTGTAAACCCATGCTGAAAGCGTTTCTTCAAATTCATACCAAGCATCTTGTGTTTGTTTCTTAAAGTCGACACGTTGCGGCTCAGTCGTGATGTCATCAAGACTCATTACTTTTACTTTGTCGCCTGCACCGGATTTTTTCAAAACCGGATCGATCGCAAAGTTGACCATCGGACTGATCAATGTTGCCGCCATAAAGCCACCTACTCCAGTCAGTGTGTACGTTAAGAACTGACGGCGCGTGACTTTTGACCCATTTTGAGCCATTTCGTTCCCCCCTCATTCGTGTGCATAACCCCATAATTCTTTATGCATTCTTCACAAAAATTTCTCACTCAACAAAATAGTATATCAATAAAACCTCTACGTCAACCGCTTCATGTCGCCATCCAACGGCTCGAAAGTTCCGTGATGACTTGCGTCGCAAAATTCTGGACCATCGTGTGCGCCTGATCGCTTGACATCGATCCAAGCGCGAGCGGCGGTACGAACAAAACCGGCAAATCAAATGCTTTGAAACGGACGTCTGACGCGATAAACAATACGTGAGAAAATCCGGATGAATTTGCTTTCGCCACCACATCCTGCGCCAACTTCACACCAGCTTCCACATCGGTGTAACTGATGGTCGGGCTGAGCATCGTTCGACCAGATAATTGACGTTCTGTCTCAGCCGTGACGGCATGAATCACTTCATAGCTTTCGGCTTTACGAACCATATCTTCACCAAACGCCAATTCTGCGAGCGGAACGATGAGCGTATCGACGTATTGTCGTTCGGCAATCGAGCGGAGTGCCCCTTGACTATCGAACCTCATCTTTTCCCTCCTCTCCTTCATATCTCATCATGTCTATTGTAGCGTACATGACTTCGCTCACCTTTCAAAGTTATGAACGAACTGTGAAATAAATGTGTATTCCTACGTAATTAATATACCAAAAAACAAGCGCCTACCGGAACGGAAGCGCTTGTTTTTTTCAAAATAATTTAGATGCTCGCACTTGATGAAGTTGAGTCGTCAGATTGCGGAATAAATTCTCGTCTCGTCGGTCGAGCGCTTTATCGATTTCAATCAGCAATCGCTCTTCTTCAAATTGAGCAACCGATGCTTGAATGACCGTTTGAGCAGAGGAAGAGACTTCGTCTCTCACTTCTGCCACTGGTTCAAACGGATTCTGTTCGACGATGTCGACCCAGTTCTCATCGATCATCATGCCTTGAAAATTTAACTCTACATAGATTGGCCCATCGTGTAGACGGATGTCATGATAAGCCTTCTCAGGATTCATGGTCACAAGGTCTCCCCGTCGGTATCGAAACGGTTCACCGTCAAACCCGTACGCTGTCATCACGAGACTTCGTGGTGAGACTGAAGCGTTTGTCACGAAATGAACGTTGCCAAGCTTTTCAGGATGTCTTAACCAATAGTCAAGAATCCACTTTGCTTCACGTTTCCGAAGCGTATGATGAGCGACGAATCGCTTCAAAAAATTACGTTTCCGCTCGACCATCTGACCTCATTCCCTTCCCTTATTCATTCTACGTCATCAGACAATTGTTCGAGCTGTTCTTCGAGCAATTGGCGATCATCGAGATCGACCACCAATGCAAGCGATTGCTCGACCACACGTCGCGCATCTTGTCTACGACCTTCCTCTATCAACAGTGTAGCCCATTCCGTTACAAATGACACGTCCTCTTTCATCATCGGCTCAATTGAGGCATACAGACTGACCGCTTCCTCATACGCTTCGAGCTCATATTTCGCCTTCGCCTTGTACCATGTCATGAGCGGCGACGTCGTATGATCTTCGAGTGCATCGATGGTTTCGAGAACGTCATCGAATTCTCCTGCTTCAAATAAAATCGACAAGAGCAATTCGGTCGCTTGTAACGATTCTGGATTTAACACGAGCGCCTCACGCAGTTCTTTAATGGCACCGTCCCGATTTCCGAGTTTGAGAAGCAGCCTTGCTTTGACGTGCCGCAGTTCATCATTATAATCGTCGCGCGTGATGCCTTGATCGACGATCTCGATGGCCTCTTCCGTTTGCCCGATTGCATCGAGTGCCTCGGTATAAGGCAAGTAGAGCGACGTGAAGTCTGGGTCCATCGCCTGAAGCTCTTTGAACTGCTTGATCGCAACTTCCTCACGTCCGATCCGATGAGCCGTCATCGCATGACCGAAGACGGTGTTCAAATCGCGATGTGTGGCCCGCGCGTATTCCTCGAGCGCCTCTTCAAACGATCCGACCATCGTGAGGGCCTCCGCGTAATCCGCTTGATAGTCGATTTCAGCCGGCAACTTCATCTTCGGAAGACGCGCATAAAGTGGAATGGCTTGTTCAAATGAACCGGTCGAGGCATACAATTCAGCCAATCCATAGATGAGTAAAGGTTCATCCGGATTTTTCTCGAGCGCCTCCATCAGTTTCTTCACTGCCACTTCATCCAATCCTTGCGATTGATACAGGTCAGCGAGGAGGACGAGGCTCCTCACTTGCGTATCTGCGTCATCCGATTTGATTTTTTCAAGCACGGCAATCGCTTCCTCTTCACGGTCACTATCTAAATACGCTTCCGCCAGCGATAAGGCGACATTCGGGTCTCCCTCATAGTCGACGTATAGCTTTGAGAGAACAGCTGTCGCCCGGTCGGCAAGACCTAACTCTAAATAGAGGTCGGCGATGGCTAAACGGTCATCATCCGACCCTTCCTTCTCAAGTTCTTCTAGATGCATGAGTGCATGTTCCGTCTCACCTGACTCAAGCATCTCGATTATATGTGTTAAAGCTGATTCATCTAGCATGGTTCGTCCTCCTGGGCTTCGGTTTGTCGTTATTCTATCTTACGTTGAACCCGTTGTAAATCTTCACGGAATCGAGGATAGCTGACATCGGATGCCTCGATCCCCTCGATGTGAACGGCTTCATCGGTCACGAGTGACGCAATCTGTAACATCATGGACAAGCGATGGTCTCCGTAAGTCGAGACATCCCCTCCGTGAAGGCGACTCGGCTGGACGATGAATCCGTCCTCGGTGCCGACGATGTCCACACCTAATTTGCGTAGTTCTGAGACGACCACCTCAATCCGGTCGGTTTCTTTCACGCGCAGTTCCGCTGCATCTTTTACGATGGACGGTGAATTCGCCTGAGAGGCGACGAGAGCGAACAGGGGTAATTCATCAATCTGTGAAGGAATGAAATCCTTTTCGACGACCGTGCCGGATAACTCACTCGTCGTGACCGTCACGTCCCCGACTCGTTCTTCACCGACCAATCGTTCGTTCGAAATGACGACATTCGCGCCCATCCGTTCGAGCGTACGTAAAAATCCGATCCGCGTCTCATTCAAACAGACGTCCGTCGTCGTAACCGAACTATTTGCCACCATGGCCGCCCCTGCCCAGAAAAATGCAGCCGATGACGGGTCTGCCGGTACGTCGACCGTACATCCGGTCAATGTCGAGGGTTCGACACGGATGACGCGTAACCCTTCTTCGTTTACAATCGACAGCTTCGCACCGAATAGGGGCAACATGCGCTCGGTATGGTCTCGTGACAACATCGGTTCTCGAACAACCGTCGTACCCGAGGCACGTAAGCCGGCGAGTAGGACGGCCGACTTCACTTGGGCGCTCGCGACCGGTAACGTATAGTCAATCGATCGAAGCCCCGTCCCTTCGATGACGAGAGGCGCCATATCCCCGGTCACATTTGCACCCATGTTTCGTAAAGGCTTGGTAACGCGGCGCATCGGACGTCTAGATAACGATTCATCGCCTACGAGCTCAAACGACCCGTTATAGCCGGACAAGAGACCGATCAGAAGGCGCATCGTCGTACCTGAATTCCCACAGTCAAGCCGTGCCGAGCGCGGAGACTCGATGCCTTTAATGACTAGTTCGTCTTGCTGTTCTGTCACATCGGCTCCAAGTGATCGAATCGCCTCGATTGTCGAACGACAATCGGCACCGAGGAGCGGATTCCGCACGTGCGTCGTCCCGTTCGCCATCATCCCGAATAATAATGCCCGATGTGTGATGGATTTATCACTCGGTACACGGATAGAACCGTTTAAACTCATCGTTCCCACCATCCTTTCATCTGTTCAAACGTCTGTTGAAGATGTTCTAGCTGTACCGACTCAACGGTGATCGTTTCACGAAGTAACACAAAACGAATTGCACCGTGACGGTTCTTTTTATCCCGAATCATTTTTTCCACGTAGCGGTCGAATGGTTGCCAATCGATCGGCGTGACGTCATTTGAACGCATCCAATCGAACAACTGCATCGCTCGAACTTCATCTCCAGACACGAGAAAAGCGAACACCATCCCATGTAAAACCGCTTCCCCATGTGGGATCCGATAGGCTTCCACCGACTCAAGGGCATGACCGAACGTATGCCCAAAGTTGAGCCAAGCACGAATGCCCTGTTCTCGCTCGTCCTTCTCGACAATGGCTTGTTTCACTCGAATCCCACGAGCAAGCCACGACACCCAATCCAATGGTTCGTTCTCGTTCAAGTCTAAAAACAAGTCGTCCTCGAAAGAGGATTCGAGGACGTAACGTGATAAGTACGCATGTTTCAATAACTCACCGAGACCGCTTCGCACTTCCTGGACGGACAAGGTGTTCAGTCGAGTGACGTTGTAATAAACGCCTGATGGCTGATAGAACGAACCAATCGCATTTTTCGCAAGGGGGTGATTGACTGCCACTTTGCCTCCGACAGCCGAATCGTGAGCCAAAATCGTCGTCGGCACTTGTATGTATGGAACGCCTCGCATGTAGACACTTGCTAAAAAGCCAGCCAAGTCGCCAATCATCCCACCACCAAAGGCGACAATCAACGTCTGGCGGTCACATCCATGGCGCAATCCTTCTGCGACAAGCTGCTCGAGCTGAGATAGCGATTTCGACGCATCACCCGCTTCGACGACGGACGAGACGACGTGAGGATGGGTCAGTTTCAATGTAGAACGGAACGACTCTCCGTAAAGAGACTCGACATGTTTATCCGTAACGACCCATAGCATCGAATACCTTGACCAATCAACCGAATCGATCCAACGATCCTGATTGTCCAAGACGACGTCGTATGGGGTCGATGCTGAGATTGGAATCGTTACCATACTCGTAACTCCTCCCGATACTTATCGACTCGATGTTTGATTCGTTCCATCGTGTCGTGCCCGAACGTCTCACACATTTCCTTCGCGATTTCAAATGCGATGACTGCCTCAACGACGAGGGAAGCGGCAGGCACGGCGCACGAGTCACTCCGCTCGATTTGAGCCAAAAATGCCTCTTTCGTATCAATATCGACCGATTGTAAGGGTTTATAGAGGGTCGGAATGGGCTTCATGACGGCTGAACAAAGGATCGGCATCCCCGTTGTCATGCCCCCTTCAAATCCACCGAGGTGGTTACTCAGTCGCGTATATCCATCATCCCCGTATTCGATCGGGTCCATCACTTCAGAACCCGGACGATACGCCATTTCGAACCCTTCACCGAATTCAACACCTTTAAACGCGTTGACACTCATGACCGCTTGTGCGATTTTCGCATCCAGTTTACGGTCATACTGCACATATGATCCAAGTCCCGGTACAACACCATGTACTTCTGTACACACGATCCCACCGATCGAGTCTCCATTTGCCTTGGCCTCATCGATGCGATGCATCATTCGCAACGCGGCCGCTTCATCTAACGTACGCACCGGTGACGCATCGACGACTGCTTGTGCTTCTTGAAGCGAATCGAATGCACGCGACTCCGCACGTTCCCCACCAATCACTTTGACATAACTAAAGAGGGACACCCCGACTTGTTGAAGGAGTTGCTTACAGAAAGCTCCGACCGCGACACGAGCCGCTGTTTCCCTTGCGCTCGAGCGCTCCAATACATCACGTAAGTCTCGATGGTCATACTTCATCCCACCGACCAGGTCAGCATGTCCAGGTCTCGGCCGAGAGACGCGGCGCTTCACTTCGATGTCGCTTTCAATCGGTTCCGCCTGCATGACGTGTTTCCAATGCGTATGGTCTTTATTCTCAATCCAAAAAGTGATGGGTGCACCCGTGGTCACGCCATGCCGTATTCCCGAACGAACTTCTACTTGGTCTGACTCGATTTGCATGCGGCGCCCTCTACCGTAACCAGATTGACGTTTTTTTAACTCCGCATTGATTTGCGCAATATCGATCGCGAGTCCGGCTGGGGCCCCTTCAATGATGACCGTCAGACCGGGACCATGTGATTCACCAGCTGTCAAATAACGCATCCGATCACCTCATCCATCTATTTTTTCATAAAAGAAACTTTGCTTCATTGCGTAGCCATAACGCTTCGGTTGGAAAATTTGTTCCGTTCCACCGACAAATAGCATCCCACCTGGACGTAACGCCCGTTGGAATGACGTATATACCTTCTCTTTCGCTTCTTCAGTGAAGTAGATCAAGACATTTCGACAGACGATCAAATCAAAGTTACGTTCGTACACATCCGCTAACAAGTTATGCTTCTTAAATGTCACGAGTTGCTTGATCTCATCTGAAATATAATAGTCGTCGCCACGACGGGTAAAGTAGCGCTTCTGAAACTCCTCCGGCAAATCGATGAGCGCCCGCTCATGGTACTTTCCTTGCTTCGCTTTTTCGATGACGACATCATCTAAGTCCGTGGCCATGATTGAAAATTGAGATGGGGCCAGATGTTTCGACAACAACATGGCAAGTGAGTATGGCTCTTCTCCTGTTGAACAGGCAGCACTCCATACGCGAAGCTTCCCTTGACTCGAGCGAATCAGATGCGGGAGGATGTCCTCTTCAAGCTGTTGCCAACGAATCGGGTTGCGATAAAATTCACTCACATTGATTGTCATCCGGTCGAGAAACTCCTCGTAAAGTTGACGATCTGTATCCATCGCCTTCAAATACTCCAAAAACGATGCATACCCCTTCTTTTCGCGTAGTGCGACCATACGGCGCTTCATCTGCGCCTCTTTATATAAGTTCAAGTCAATACCCGACTTGATATAAAACTTTTTTACAAAGATGGCATAATCATTCATCACCAATTTCAACCTCAATTCTTTCTCATTTCCGCATTCTTCTGATCTCAGGCAACTCAAAGGGAATCAAAAAGGGACAGGTTTCCCCGTCCCTCGAAAAGTCATGAAACGTGTGAAGCCACTTCAGCGAACCAAAGTGAGAGTTCACGTTCCGCGCTGTCCACACTATCAGAACCATGAATCACGTTTTGTGACATCGTCGATGCAAAATCGCCGCGAATCGTTCCTGGTTGAGCATCCACTGGCTTCGTCTTCCCGATCATTAAACGAGAGACGGCCACGATGTCTTCCCCTTCCCATTCCATCGCAACAACAGGACCAGAAGTCAAAAACTCAACCAATTCACCAAAGAACGGCTTTTCTTTATGCTCTGCGTAGTGTGCCTCTGCGACCTCAACTGACGGTGTCACCATTTCGAGACGGTTCAACGTATATCCTTTGTTTTCGAAGCGTGAGATGATTTCCCCAATCAATCCACGTTTTACCCCATCAGGTTTAACCATTAAAAATGTCTTTTCCATTCCCCAAATCCCCCTAAGTCTATAAATGTGTACGATGTACGTATTTAGTGTACACGGTCCGACACATTTTTGAAAGGGGTTACATGGGCATTCACCATTTGCGTTTCCCAATATATTGCGCAATTTCAATTAACGATCGCTTGTCCGGAACATCCGGCAACCCGTCTAGTCGGCGGATGGCACGGTTGACGTAACGATCAATCGTCCGTTGACTGCGTTCTAACGTTCCGTTTCGTTGCACTTCCCGGACGAGAGATTTCGTCACTTCCACATCCGTCGAGGCGTTCACTTGACGGAGACGTTCATAAAAGTCAGGGTCCTCAGATGAATACAGGAGCGGTAACGTTTTATGACCGTGCTTCAAATCTTCCCCGACCGGCTTACCGAGTTGAAAACTCTTAGCGGTAAAATCGAGCAAGTCATCCGTCATTTGAAAAGCCATGCCGATATCATATCCAAACAGACTTAATTGCCTCACGATTTGTGGAGACGCTCCAGAGATGACAGCTCCTGCCGCACAACTCGTTTCAATCAACAGAGCGGTCTTTCGCGCAATCCGATCTAAATAGCGCTTCGGTGATTGCCCCCACTCAAATTGATCTTGGATTTGATTGATTTCACCGACACAGATTCGTTCCATCGTATCTGCCATGATGCGCATCACTTCTGGTGAATCAATTTCGGATACGAGACGAATCGCTTCTCCGAATAACGTATTCCCTGTATACATCGCTACTGTTTCATCATATCGTTCCATCACGGTCGGTTTGCCACGACGGAGCATCGCGTCATCGATGACATCGTCATGCACGAGTGATGCCATATGAATCAACTCAAGACTTGAGGCAACTTTCGTCAAACGGATATCTTTCGTCTCACCGAACCCGGCGCTCAGTAAAACGAAGGCGGGTCGGATGCGCTTGCCACCGGCATCGAGTAATTGGCGCGATGCCGATTCAATGACAGGGTGGTCCGTCCTGACTCGAGTAGATAAGAATTGATCGATTTGATCAATCTCTCGGTTCATATGACGATAAAGTCGCTTCAAAGACATGGTTCACCACTTCTTTCCTAGATGCATGGCACATGCACCTCCGGAGAATGTCTTCACTTCGACTTGTTCAAACCCGGCATCTTCGAACATCCGCTTGAGCGTCAAACGGTCTGGGAACTGATCGGTCGACTCCTGCAACCACTTATACTGATCGTATGAACCGGCAAAGACCTTACCGAAAAGCGGCATGACCGTTCCAAAGTAGAAACGATACAACTCTTTAAAAAGCGGTGCTGTCGGTTGGCTCGTTTCAAGACAAACGACCGTCCCACCTGGTTTCAAGACACGGTGCATTTCACGCAAGACCGTCATGTAGTCTGGAACGTTTCGGAGTCCAAATCCGATTGTGACATAGTCAAAGGAGTTGTCACCAAACGGAAGAGCCATCGCATTTCCATGAAGCAATTCGATGTTCGGCCAAGATTTGACCTTTTCCTCTCCCACTTTTAACATGTTCTCTGAAAAATCGAGTCCTTTCACAACACCCGTGTTTCCAGCAGCATCTGCCAATTGAATCGTCCAGTCAGCCGTCCCGCAACAAACGTCTAAACATTTAGCCCCCGGAAAGACGTTCATTTTTTTCATCGTTGTCCGTCGCCACCATTTATGAAGTCGGAAGCTGATTATCGAGTTCATCGTATCGTAGCTCGGAGAAATGGACTGAAATACTTCGTATACTTTTTGCTCTTTTTCTATCGGTTGCAACGCGTAACATCCTTTCCGTTCTAAGCGACCGCATGCGCGAGCAACGTCGTGAGTTGCTCTTTTTGGTCTTGTCTAAGCGCTGTCGCTTTCTTTTCAATCATTCGTTTCCCGCTCGTTGTCAAATAAGGTTGTTCAATCAGTTCGGAAAGTGTTTGAATCAATCCGACGTTCGCTTCGAGCCAAACGTTCATTGAAACGTTCTTCTCAAGCAATAAGGTGCACTTCGCCGCATTGACCCGCTGTACAGACTGACCGAATCGATCACTGTATGATGATGGAAAGTCCGTCAAGATTTTATAAAACTGAGCCGATGCAAAGTCTCCGGCGAGCACTTTTAATTGGCGTGCCAAAGACCCGTTCGGGCTGCTGTTCACTTGGTCGTGTAAATCAAGCGCTTGATGTGCGAAATAGGTTGCCATCACGAGTTGTCGATGCTCAATCGATTCCAAATCAATCATCTCGACCATCCAACGAAGCAATAACATGTCGACGGCTGGTACAACCTCGTGTTTCGTCAAATAGGGATGATTCATACGTGTTTCGATTTGACGAGCAAGGTCTGTGACAACGAATTCATTTGTCAACTGTTCCATGCTATCCCCCCTCGTCCACTTCATTGTCATTCTGACATAGTATAGCACATTTTTGTCACATTCACGTCATTCGAACTCGCAAACCCAACAAAAAAAGCCGCCTTTCGGCGACTTATGTATTGCAGATTACTTGACCGCATCCTTGAGCGCTTTACCTGCTTTAAATGCAGGAACTTTGCTCGCTGGGATTTCGATATCTTCTTTTGTACGTGGGTTACGACCTTTACGGGCAGCACGCTCACGAACTTCAAAAGTACCAAAACCGATCAATTGAATTTTCTCACCGTTTTGGAGTGCTTCAGTGATTGATTCAAACGTAGCTTCTACGATTTTCGTTGCTTCTTTTTTAGAAACATCGGCTTTCTCAGTAACAGCTTGGATCAATTCAGTTTTGTTCATCACGATTCACCTCCTCTCACAGGGAGTTTACGGGATTAATCATATCGTACAAACGTTGATATGACAACATTTTTTGCATGATTTCGCGACATTCACTATCAAAACAGGTTCAGTTGTTTAAAAACACGACCTCTCCTTGTTCATCAATTGTGTATCCTTGCGAATAAGCTGGGGCGAATGGAGCATCTTTATAGAGCAAATAACGAATGTCTTCGCCTATTTCCGGCGACTCATCCGTCTTTTGAAGCGCTTCCTTCACATCTTCTCGATAGTCTACAAACAGTTGTCCCGTGCCATCCACATAGATTGGAAGTTCACGGTCCGAATAGGGACTTGGAATGAACGGCTCTTCCGTGACAAAGATTTTATCATAATCGAGCGTGAACTGATTCTTACCTAATGATCCGTCAAATGGGAACTTGCCTTCTTTTGCCCGAAACGCGTTGATGTTCGTTTGAAGTTGCTGCAACCGCTCAGACACACGCAAGTCAATCAACTTCACAGTCGGTTCCGTCTCCACATCGACGAGGATATATTGGAACAACCCGCCACCTTCGAAACTATTCGCCGGTGGGTCCGCTAAATAACCGGGCACGAGACGAGCGAATTCAACTGGGTAACGCTCCATGAGAGGCGTTTCCGCCGGTTTTGTTTTGATTGGTAATACCCCAGATTGCTCACGATAGGCATCGACCGCACTTTGTACCGTATTCAATTGGTCTTCATACGGGATATTGTTGGCCCGTTCTGAATCAGGAAACATACATCCAGCTAACAGTGTCGTCAAAATCAAACTGATAGCGACAATCTTTTTTTTCATCACGTTTATCCTCCAGTCGGTCCTGAGACGACGACAAAAATCATGATAACAGTCCCAAATAAGAAAATGATGAAGGCAATCAGTCTGACGAGCGTGGCGAACCAACCGCTCAGTTTTGTATGACTGAGTGCGACCATTAATGCAGCGATGGCGAAAGCCCCGATCCCTGCGAATGATATCCACATTTTGATGAGTGACGGTGTCACGTCTATCCCCCTACTTTCTCTATGTTCTCCAGAATTCAAGTTTAGCAAAAAAAAGCGAGGAACTGAACGAAAACGTCAGCTCCTCTCTCAATCTGTCTATTCTTCAAAATGGAAAACTTGTTCCATCTCGTGTTTTTGCGGGCGTCTCATCAATTTCTTCACTTCATCATGAGGGCTTTTCCCTTCAAACAACACGTTATAGAGCGCCTCTGTGATCGGCATCTCCACACCTGCCTCTTTCGCAAGGGAGTGGGCCGCTTCACAGGCGCGGACGCCCTCGACGACCATTCCCATGTTTCCGAGAACGTCTTCTAACTTTTCACCACGCCCGATGGCATTACCGGCTCGCCAGTTACGGCTATGTTGTGACGTCGCTGTCACAATCAAGTCTCCGATTCCTGTCAATCCTGAGAACGAGGCCGGGTTCGCTCCAAGCTTCACGCCAAGTCGCGCAATTTCTACAATCCCACGAGTCATGAGGGCAGCTTTCGCATTATCCCCATAACCGAGTCCATCCGTCATACCTGCCGCTAGAGCGATGATATTTTTCAGTGCTCCGCCGTATTCGGCCCCAACGACGTCAGAATTCAAGTACACGCGGAACTGATCGTTTGTGAGGAGTTCCTGCACTTCATCCGCGACATCAAGGTCAGCACATGCAATCGTGATGGTCGTCGGTTTCCGGACCGCAACCTCTTCAGCATGAGTCGGTCCTGTCAATACACCGATTGCCCGACGTTTAGCCGGTTCGATTTCTTCGGCGATGATTTCTGAAAGACGCTTATGCGTTTTCGGTTCAATCCCCTTCGCGGCATGAACGATGGTGACAGGTTCCGTCAACAAGGTGTTCAATTCCTTTGAGACAGGACGAATCGCCGAACTCGGGACGACGAGAAAAACGATACTCCGACCGTCTAACGCCTCTTTCAAGTTCGTCGTCGCACGAATGGATTCAGGTAATGGCGCGTCTTTCAAATAAAACGAGTTCGTATGTGACGAGTTGATTTCATCCACATGTTCTTGTTCACGTCCATAGAGCAGGACATCATGGCCATTATCTGCTAACACGAGCGAGATGGCCGTTCCCCAGCTCCCTGCTCCGATGACAGCTACGTTTGCCATAAGTGGCACCCCCGTTATTAGTTTTTCTGACGAGCCACGATGTGAATCGGTGTCCCGGTGAAGTCAAATGCTTTACGGATTTGATTCTCTAAATAACGTTTATACGAAAAATGCAACAACTCAGGATCGTTGACGAACAAGACGAACGTCGGCGGCTCGATGGCCACTTGAGTTGCGTAGTTGATCTTCAATCGTTGTCCTTTATCCGTCGGTGTCGGGTTCATCGCAACCGCATCGACGATGACATCGTTCAACACGCTCGTCGAGATTCGACGGCGATGTGTTTCAGCCACTTGTTTGATGACAGGCAACAATGTCTGTAAGCGTTTTGACGTGAGCGCTGATAAGAAGACAACCGGCGCATAGTCGAGGAATAAGAATTCTTGACGAATCTTCTCTTCCATCTTCTTCATCGTCTTATCATCTTTTTCAACGGCATCCCATTTATTGACGACGATGACAATCGCCTTCCCGGCTTCATGCGCGAGACCAGCGACACGCTTGTCTTGCTCGATGATTCCTTCTTCCCCGTCGAGGACGACGAGAACCACGTTTGAGCGTTCAATCGCCTTTTGTGCGCGCATGACACTGTAGCGCTCTGTTGATTCATATACTTTCCCGCGTTTACGCATACCTGCCGTATCGATGATGACATACTCTTGTCCGTCACGTGTGAACGGTGTATCAATCGCATCACGAGTCGTACCCGCAATGTTTGAAACGATGACGCGCTCTTCACCAAGGATTGAGTTCGTCAAGCTTGATTTCCCGACGTTCGGGCGACCGATCAACGAGAACTGAATCACGTCTTCGTTGTATTCGTACTCGTCTTTTTCTGGAGCGAGTGCAAATACTTGGTCGAGTAAGTCACCGAGTCCTAACCCGTGTGTACCCGAAATTGGGAACGGATCTCCAAATCCGAGAGAATAAAACTCATACATGAGATCTCGCATTTCAAAGTTATCCACTTTGTTCACGGCAAGGACGATTGGTTTGTTCGAACGGAACAACAAGTTCGCGACTTCTTCATCAGCCGCCGTGATCCCTTCACGTCCATTCACCATGAAGATGATGACGTCCGCTTCATCGATTGCAAGTTCCGCCTGATGACGCATTTGAACGAGCAACGGCTCGTCCCCTACTTCGATCCCACCTGTATCGATTAAATGGAACTTACGGTTGAGCCACTCTCCTGTGCCGTAAATACGGTCACGTGTGACACCCGGTTTATCATCGACGATCGAGACACGATCACCGATGATACGGTTAAAAATTGTGGATTTTCCGATATTCGGACGGCCAACGATGGCCACTACTGGAATTCCCATAACAACACCTCACTAACTTTCTATCAAAATTTCATCATTTCATCATTTCGAAACGCAACTTACCTATCATATCACAGGCAAAATTAAGTGACCATACAAAAAGAAGCGGGAGCATGACTCCCGCTTGAACGATCATCTTATTTAGAGTCGTCCGAAGAATCATCACCTGTCAATTCCGAGACAGAGAATCCTCCTTGGTCGCTATATTCATCAAGCAACGCTTGATCATCATCTTGACGAGTCGGTTCAGATGATTCGAGCGCACGCATCGACAATGAGATTTTCTTATCATCGAGATGAACATCTAGCACTTTCACCTTCACTTCTTGGCCTTCTGACAAGACTTCAGACGGCGTCGCGATGTGACGGTTCGCAATTTGCGAGATGTGAAGCAAACCTTCCACTTGTGGTGCGACCTCGACGAACGCACCAAACGTCACGAGGCGTTTGACGGTTCCTTCGATGACATCCCCCGGTTGGATCTTCCCTTCGATGGTTTCCCATGGACCAGGTTGTGTCTCTTTGATGGAAAGTTTTACTTTTTCATTATCTAAGTCGAGCCCGAGTACTTTCACTTTCACGCGGTCGCCTTCAGTTACGACGTCGCTCGGCTTCTCCACACGGCTATGGGCCATTTCCGAGATGTGAACGAGACCGTCCACGCCACCGATATCGACGAACGCACCGAAATCAGTCAATCGTTGGACCGTTCCTTCAATTACTTGTCCGACTTCAAGCGATTCGAGCGTTTCCGATTTCTTCGCGCTCATCTCTTCTTCGACAACTGCTTTATGTGACAAGATGACGCGGTTTTTTTCGCGGTCAATCTCGACGACTTTTACGGTAATTGGGTTATTCAAGTATGACGAGAAGTCTTCGACGAAGTGACTTTCGACAAGGGATGCAGGGATAAATCCACGGATTCCAATATCGACGACAAGACCACCTTTGACCTTATCTTTCACCATCACTTCAAACACTTCACCCGATTCGAATTTTTCAACGATCCGATCCCATGCTGCTTCGGCATCGACGTCTTTTTTCGAAACGACTACTTCTTCGTCCGTGACCTTTTTCACTTTGACACGAATCTCGTCGTTCACTTGGAGTGATTCGTTTAAATCGTCTAGATGCATGCTTGATACTTCGCTAATTGGCAAAATCGCTTCGGTCTTATAACCGATATCGATCAGCGCTTGCTTATCCTCGATTTTGACGACTGTTCCGGTCACAATTTGACCACGATTAATTTCAAAATCAGGCATATCTTTCATTTCTTCGACCATTCCAACACTACCCCCTCACGATGAGTACAAAAAGGAGCGCCAAAGGCGCTTACACCTAGTATAAATCTCTTATAATTCCGAGAATTTGTCAAGGCGTTATGAAGATTGTACCTCTATTGAAAGAAGTTTAAACCTCAATTCCACAATCCGTTTTTCACTTCGTGAATGAGTGCTTCAAGTAGAGGTCGGCAATCGTATCCATGATCAAGTCGGCCGCTTCTTGTGCACTCGCCTTGCGTGCTTTCAGTTCTGACAAGTCGATCGGCTTCCCGATGACGACACGGAGTTTTGCGCGAAATTTATACTTTCCAATGATGGCGATCGGTAAAATGTGCGCATCCGAACGCATCGCGAAGAATCCGACACCGGCTTGCGCTTTCCCGAGCGTACCGTCTTTTGAACGCGTTCCTTCAGGAAATATAGAGATGACTTCATCCTCTTTCAACTTTTGAAGTACGACACGAAGCGCTTGTCGGTCACCTTCTCCACGAGATACTGGAATTTGACCCGCCCGATTCAAGATGTGCTTCAGTACCGGGACACTAAAAAGTTCTTTCTTCGCAAAAAAGCGAAGGGGACGCTGCTTTGGAATCGCACAGGCGAGTAATACCGGATCCCAATTTGACTGATGGTTCGAACAGACGAGAATCGACCCGTCCATCGGAACGTTCTCCCGTCCGATGAATTCGACCCGAAACGATGCTCGTTGAATGACGTTCACGACAGCTCTCGCTAATCGATACATGCCGAACGGTCCATTGTTCAATGGCTTACTCATGCTTTCACCTCTTCAATTAATCGTTCAATCGCTTGAACCACTCCGTCAATGGATAACGTCGTCGTATCGAGGAAATGGGCATCCTCTGCTTGACGTAAAGGTGCCACCTCACGTTCAGAATCGCGTTTGTCACGAAGCGCAATCTCTTCGATCAGTTGTTCATAGTCGCTCGGGATGCCTTTCGAGACATTTTCTTCATGGCGACGACGGGCACGTTCTTCGACCGAAGCGGTCATGAACACTTTTAAATCGGCATTTGGTAAGACATGTGTCCCGATATCACGGCCGTCCATGACGACACCGCCTTCTTTAGCCAAATCACGTTGAAGGTCCATCAAAGCATCACGCACTTCAGGTTGACGTGCGACGAAACTGACGTTATTCGTCACTTCGCTTGAGCGAATGACAGATGTCACCTCTTCCTCTCCGTCAAAAACGCGTTGTCCCTCTTCAGACGGGACGAGACGAAGTGACATGTTCTCGATCATCTGAGCAAGTGCAGGTCCGTCCTCGAGCGCAATCCCTTCATTCAAGGCGCGATACGTCACGGCCCGATAGATTGCACCTGTATCGATGTACACATACCCTAATTGTTTCGCAAGCGACTTGGCAATCGTACTTTTCCCGGCACCCGCCGGTCCATCTAAAGCAATTTGTAATGATTTTTTCATACAAAACGGGTATCGAGTGTTCCCGATACCCTCCTCCTCTCGGTCAATAATCCCGAGAACATCATAACAGTTTTTTATCTTGAAGAAAATACAGACCCTGTCCGCTTTCGCGCTTCAAGCTGAACACGGAAGCAGTATCGCAAAATCGTCTCTTGGTCACGAGGGGTCAAATCTTCGAATGCCAAAGAGAGTTCTTGCTTCACTTCCTGCTTATGTACGCGAACAAGGCGGCTCTTAAGACGGAAGTTCTGGGGCGAGCCATGCTCATCCTCAATTCGAAACACGACAATCAGGGACTCATCTACTTCGATTGGAGCGCGGTTGGCGATGATTTTCATCCCCCCAGCAGATATGTCAAGAGATGTCGTTTCGAACGATTCGAAACTTTCCCCATCGGCTGCAAGAACGGTCACTTCAATCATTTCTGGAACACGTAAATATTCACGACGCTGAATCCGTTTGATTTTTTTCTCGTCTGGCAAATTGAACGCATAGCGTAATGTCATTTGGGCATCGCTGATCCGCTTCACGACTTTCGTGTCGAATGCGAACAGCTGATTGTCTCCTTGGAAGAAAAAGACCCGCATGGCCTCCTCTTCATGTAAAAAAAATGTTTTGAGCGTCGTCATGTCACTCGGTGACTCAATCCATACGACTTGATCGGTTATTGCTGCAATCTTCGTTTTCCCCTCTGCACGCCCTTCCACTTCGATTCTCAATTCTTGACCTTCTTTTAACATACTGACTCTTCCCCTTTATTTAAATTGTCGACGATTGGACAAGTTGGCCGCTCGCACGAGTAAAAGTGCCACGGTCCATAAAATGACGATATAAAGCACGGCAGGAAGCTTTTGATTCGGTTCGAGTATCAAAATAAAATCAAACGTTCCATGGATGACCGTCGCAGAAAAGATTGCCATGAACAGCCAGAGCCGTTCGCGTGCCGAATGCTTCGCTCGCCCCAAACAGTACCCCATCACGACAGCGAACAAAGCGTGACCGCTCACAGGCAGGATCGCTCGCCAAATCGCAATTTCTAATGAATCGTACACCCATAAGTATAAAAAATTCTCTAAAGTCGCAAAGCCTAATGAGCAGGCGACCGCGTAGAGAATCCCGTCGTAGTAATCATCAAAGACTTTATGTATATATATTGTATAATAAATCATAAACCATTTAAAAAACTCTTCAAGCAGGGCAGTGGCGACATACGCCTGCCAAAACGGTCCAGTAAGCACTCCCTCTTCAACGAACGCATATTGGATAAACATGATCGGGAACACGAGAACGGCTCCGGCCACGAAAGAACGAATCACATATCCGAGCGGTTCCGCCTCCAACTCATGGCGTAGATAGAAGTAGGAAAGAAGGGCGAGCCCAGGTGCAACCGCAGACAAGGCGATTGCGATCATGATGCATCTCTCCTTTCTCTCCCTAGCATACACTGAATTGTCTGAAAGAAAAAGTAGAGAACGCCTAGAAAATGGAAATCTTCATAAAAATAATTAGGAGGACACTTATGAATCATTTATTACTGATCCACACCGGCGGTACTATCGCCATGTCACAATCCGGCACAGGACACGTCGAACCGAGCGATGTCAATCCAATCGACGCCACCCTTCCGAAAGCGACGGATATTGCTCACATTACAACAAAGCACTTTTCAAATATCCCGTCACCTCACATGACTCCAGAGAAGATGCTTGAATTGGCACAGTTCATCCAACGTGAACTGACACAAGACACGTATGACGGGGTCGTCATCACGCACGGTACCGATACATTAGAAGAGACGGCTTACTTCTTACAAATCACGCTCGGTGCGCCTGTCCCAATCGTGTTGACAGGTGCGATGCGGTCCTCGAACGAGGTCGGTTCGGACGGGGAATTTAATTTAATCACAGCGCTTCGCGTCGCCAAGAGCGAAGCGGCTCGTGGAAAAGGCGTGCTTGTCGTTTTCAACGGTGAGATCCATTCGGCATTTAACGTGACCAAAACGCACACATCTTCAGTCGACACATTCAAGTCTGTACACTTCGGTAACGTGGGTATGGTCACAAAGGACCACGTACTCATCTATAGCCAACCGGCGACGAGACAGCCGAAAATGATTTCGTCCATTTCAAAACGTGTAGCCGTATTGAAAGTCGTCGCAGGCATGGAACCGGATTTACTCGAATCTGTAATCACGCTTGGATACGACGGACTCGTCCTCGAGGTGTTAGGACAAGGGAATGTTCCGCCGTCCCTCTTATCCGCACTCGAACATTTAGTCAAAGAGATTCCCGTCGTGATCGTCAGCCGTTGCTTCAACGGAATCGTTCAAGATGTTTACGGTTACGATGGGGGTGGCAAACAACTGAAAGAGATGGGTGTCATTTTTTCAAACGGATTGAATTCACAAAAAGCTCGTTTACGACTTCTCGTTGAACTCGAGTCCGGCTCATCCCAGTCAGTCATGGAACATAGTTTTAGCTTCCAGCAATAACCTTGCGCAACTGCGCCCCCTTCCCTACAATGAGCAAAGAGGTGATATTCAGTGAACAAACAAGCAATTATTGTAGGTGCCGGGCCATGTGGCCTCTCGGCCGCCATCGAACTCGAGAAGATTGGAGTCTCTTGTACGGTGATTGAGCGTGGGAACATCGTCGACGCCATCTATCGGTACCCGACGCATCAAACGTTCTTCTCGTCTGCGAGCCTGCTCGAAATCGGAGACATTCCGTTCATATGTAAGGATTTGAAGCCACGTCGTCAAGATGCACTCGTCTATTATCGAGAAGTCGTCACACGTACTGGTTTAAACGTTTACCCGTTCGAAACGGTCGAGTCGGTCGATAAAAAGAATGACCGGTTCGTCGTGACATCGAGACATGAACGACGTGGTGAAACCGTTCGGGAAGCGGACTATGTGATATTGGCAACAGGCTATTATGGTCGCCCTCGTCTGCTTGACGTGCCTGGCGAAACGTTGCCGCACGTCCATCACTATTTCAACGAGGCACATCCTTATTATCGACAACACGTCACGATCATCGGTGGGAAAAATTCCGCTGTCGATGCGGCAATCGAACTCGAAAAGGCCGGTGCCTATGTGACGGTGCTCTATCGAGGTGATTCGTATAGCCCTTCCGTCAAACCATGGGTCCTCCCAAACTTCGACTCACTCGTCCGTCATGAGAAAGTTCGAATGGAGTTTGAGGCGACAATCGAACGCATCACCGATGATGGAGTTTACTACCGTCAACATGGCGAAGAGAAACATGTCTATGCAGATCATGTCTTCGCGATGACCGGTTATCAGCCCGACCACCACCTGTTCGAAAGTGCAGGCATTGCGATCGATGAAGAAAGTGGTATCCCGACGTACGATGAAGAAACGTTTGAAACAAATGTCGAACACCTCTTCATTGCTGGCGTGGTCGCAGCCGGAAACGATGCGAACAAGATCTTCATTGAGAACGGTAGATTCCACGGCAAGGCGATTGCCGAAGCGATCGCAAATCGTATTAACGTATAAAAAAGTTCGGTCAACTTGAGTTGACCGAACTTTTTTTGATTAGACCCACCCACGGAAACGTGAGGCTTCCGCCATTTTGCGTACACCGACCATGTAAGCGGCGAGACGCATATCGACTTTACGGGCCGAAGATGTATTGTATACCGTATTGAACGAGTGAACGAGTACTTTTTCAAGTTTCTCCTCAACTTCTTCTTCCGTCCAATAGTAACCTTGGTTGTTTTGTACCCATTCGAAGTATGACACCGTAACCCCACCACTTGACGCCAACACGTCAGGCACGAGGAGAATTCCACGTTCAGTCAAAATTTTCGTTGCTTCGTTCGTCGTCGGACCGTTGGCCGCCTCGACCACGATCGATGCTTTGATCGCATCCGCATTGTCTTCTGTAATTTGGTTCTCGATCGCAGCCGGAACCAAAATATCACAATCGAGCTCTAACATTTCTTTGTTTGAAATCGTATTTTTAAACAATGTCGAAATCGTACCGAATGAATCGCGACGATCTAACAAGTAAGGGATGTCGAGACCGTTCTCATCATGGATGGCTCCATACGCGTCACTGACTGCAATGACTTTCGCCCCTGCATCGTACATGAATTTAGAAAGGAAACTTCCCGCGTTTCCGAATCCTTGGACGACGACCCGTGCACCTTTCAATTCGATTCCGCGACGGAGTGCCGCTTCACGAATCATGATGGCCACGCCTTTTGCCGTCGCTGTCTCACGACCATGCGATCCACCAAGAACGAGCGGTTTTCCTGTAATGAATCCAGGTGAGTTGAATTCATCGATGCGACTGTATTCATCCATCATCCATGCCATGATTTGTGAGTTTGTGAACACGTCCGGAGCCGGGATATCTTTTGTAGGTCCAACAATTTGACTGATGGCCCGGACGTATCCGCGACTTAAACGTTCGATTTCACGGAAACTCATCTCGCGTGGGTCACAGACGATTCCGCCTTTCCCACCACCGTAAGGCAAGTCGACGATTCCAGCTTTTAAACTCATCCATACTGATAATGCTTTGACTTCTACCTCCGTTACGCTCGGGTGGAACCGAATTCCCCCTTTAGTCGGTCCGACCGCATCATTGTGTTGAGCGCGATAGCCTGTGAAGATCTTCGTTGAGCCATCGTCCATGCGAACAGGGATCCGAACGGTCAGCATGCGAAGCGGTTCTTTTAATAACTCGTACATCTCATCTGGATAGCCGAGTTTATCTAAAGCTTCGTGAATTACCTCTTGTGTCGATTCCAAGATGTTTTTTCGTTTTTGATGACCTTTTTCTTGATCCGTAATCATGAAGGTTTCCTCCCCTAAATTGTCAATTCTCCCCCAAGAATTAACCTCGTATTCGTTTAAAAGTATAGCTGATACGCGTTCAATTTGAAAGGGCTTTTCAAAAATAATGAAAGCGTTTTCTCGATGGATGACGTGATCCAGATGTCTTACTTCGCTACGCGCTCAATTGCGAGCTCGATAAAGCGTTCCAATAGCTCACCGTACGAGATTCCGACTGTCTTTGCACTATCCGGAAACAGGCTAAGCGGCGTCATGCCCGGTAGCGTATTCGTCTCTAAAATGTAGGCTTTGCCTTCTTCTGAAACGAGGAAGTCAGAGCGCGAATATCCTGAACAACCGAGCGCGCGATGCGCCAGGACTGCCGCCTGTTGAACCTCTGATGTCAAATCGTCCGAGATTTCAGCCGGACAGACATGAATCGAACCACCTTCCGTATACTTCGATTCATAGTCGTAAAATTCATTTTTTGGAATGATTTCAATGACAGGAAGAGCCTCTTCTTTCCCGAAGTTCCCGATGACGGGAACTGTCAGCTCTTTCCCTTTGATGTACTGTTCAACAAGTACCGCTGAATCACAAGCAAACGCCTTTTCAATTCCTTCACGTAACATCGCTTCGTCCATGGCAATCGTCAGACCGTTCGACGATCCTTCCTGCGCTGGTTTGACGACACATGGGAATTCCATCCCCCACTCAGCGACTTTTGCATCGATCGATTCCCGTGACTCGATTAAGACGTCACGCGCGACGCGGATCCCGGATGCCGCGAAGATGATCTTCGCTCTCGCCTTGTCCATCGCCAGTGCAGATGCCAAGACACCTGATCCCGTGTAAGGAATCCCAGCCATTTCTAATAACGATTGCACACGACCATCTTCACCATACTTCCCGTGCAACGCACTGACGACGACATCGACGTCCATCGTTAATAACTCGTTTGCACGTTCCGGATGAAAGTCAATGGACGTGACCTCATGACCACGTTCCGTCAACGCTTCTATCATTCCTTGCCCGCTCGTGAGGGATACCTCTCGTTCTCCTGACACTCCACCATATAAAACAGCGACTTTCATTCCAATCTCTCCTTCAACTAACTACTGAAAATTCAAGTCTAATCATAACACGGACATCCTAAAAACAATAGGAACAGAAAAGTAAAAAAAGCCGTACTCATGCGAATGCATCGTACAGCTCTTTCACGGCTTGTTCAGTTTGAATCGTCTTTCCGTATTCCATCATAACGTACGGGCTGACCGTAGTCGTCTTGCCGTACTCGGACAAAATGGCCGCGAGTCGTTCTTCTACCTGCGAAGGAAGCACCTCAACGAAGTGAAGATAGTAACGACCGTTGTAATGATAAAGCGTCCCACCCTGCTCGGTTTCATGTATATGCGGGAACAGACGAATCGAGGCGTTGATCACATCTTCAATGTCATCGAACTGATAAATCAAATGATGGATCACGTCAATCGTCAATCGAATCTCGACCTGTTCGACATCGAGCTCAGCAATCGCTTCACCTTTTTGAACATCGATGACGAGTCCATCGCGAGGAAACATTGTCACATTCAAATCAACCGCTCCTTGCGGTGAAAATCCGTACTCACTTTCTGCTGTTTCAAGAAGTTCTTTCCACAGCTGCTGACCGTTTTCCCCCACGATCGTATCGATGGCGATTCCACGTAACGAGAGCTCATTCGCAGTCACATATACACGAAGATGTTCTTTTGTTTGTTTTTCAAATCTCAATCGAAAACCTCCAGTGAATAGTCAATCCTAATAATAAGCTACTCCCGTTTTCATCCCGTGTCAAATAGTTGATAACCATTTTGTCCACTCTTCAGGAGTGTCGCCAAGAAATGACCCATTGAATCGACCTCTCTCCAGGCTGACCGCATATCCACCTGTACCAATTTTTAAGTCAGGATGCTCGTTTTGAATATAATCCATCGCCTCTAACAAGTTCGGAATATGCTCAGTCAACGTACATGCGAAGATGAGACAAGACGTGTCGATATCATGTAACGCTTTACTCAAATCTTCTTTCGGGAAACCCGCTCCCAAAAAGATGACGTCGTATCCATGTTGACGCAAATAGAGCGTGACAAACAATAATCCGATCTCATGCATCTCCCCAGGTGCACAGACACAAGTGATACGTGGCAGGAAGGGGTTCATCGGCATCTGAAGGGACAGCGTCGAAAGTCGCGCTCGTAAAAATGCCGTGGCGAAATGCTCGTGGGCAATAGTAATCGAGCCATTCTCCCATCGTGAACCGATTTCCATGAGCAGTGGCCCAATCACATCCTTCGTCACTTTTTCAAAACTGAACGTATTAAACGCACGATTGATCAAATCATGAGCTGTCCGTTCATCAAATGAGAGCAACGCATGGAGCAGCCCGTCTTTCAATTCTTCATCATATAGTTTGGCCGTTGTCGGTTCTGGTTCAGGCGCTTGATGAAGTTGTTGAATGGCTTGTGAGACAGAAAGCCCTTCTTTCTGCTTGTTCACGACCCATTTGATTTTTTCAACATCCTGATCTGAATACAGGCGGTGACCGGATTCCGTTCGGCTCGGCACGATAAACTGATAGCGACGTTCCCAAGCGCGAATGGTCGTCGGATTGACGCCTGTCAAGGTCGCCACGGTCTTGATGGAGTATTTCGGCATCTCCGCCCTCCTCTCTTACTCGTTCTTATGATATAAGTATATCCTCAACGCAAGAGGTTTACCCCTTTTATTGTGCAATCGAGAATTTTTTAAGAATAAAAAAAAGATGCGAACTCTGTTCGCACCTAGTTTAAAATATGGCGTGTCGCCCGATATATATGAAAATGAGAATAATCGCTAGCATGGCGAAGGTTAATGTCATCGCCAACGGGCGCTTCATCCAGTTATCATTTAACTTCCTCTTCCGTTCGCCCTCTTGCCTCTCAGCTCGAGACGGCAACGTGTCCGCCAATTGCTCGCGTAAAGAATCCGCCTGATTCCGATGTCGCAACGTATGCCCTCCTTTACCTTTTTTATCATTTTACTATGATATTATTCAAAGGAAAAGATTTGCGTCAACCGAATTTTCCATTCTGTCACATTTTTTCGGACGATTTGCGGTGTATCCGGGAACGGAATCGGCCCACAAACATCACAGCATTCTTCTTGGTCGACCGTTTGTTCGGAAAAATAACGAAGCAAGTAATCGCGTCGGCATGTCCGGATGAGGGCATAATCCATCATCTGTCCGAGTTGACGATACCGATCACGCTTTCTTTCCTTTACCCAATCGAGTGCTTCTTGAAGCGAACGTTCTGTCAACAATTGCTTCAGCAGGAGAAACTTCGGGTCTTCTTCATTCATGCGTAACAACCTTGGTAGTTGCGCGAACGACGTCCCGTTCTCACGTTCAAAATAGGCTAGTCGCATGTCCTCGTCTTTCGGGTACTGTCCGTCGATTAAAAATTGCTGGATGCGTTCGTCGCCATCGGCATATAGAAGGACCGCGAATGCGGGTTGTCCGTCACGCCCCGCTCGTCCGATTTCCTGCATGTATGCCTCGACTGTTGCCGGCAACTGAAAATGAACGACAGAACGGACGTTGTCTTTGTTCACACCCATCCCGAACGCACTCGTGCATACCATGACCGACACTTCGTCCCGTAAAAACTGGGACTGCACGAGTCGCCTGTCTTCCGTAGACATGCCTCCATGGTAAAACAATGCATCCTCTAGCTCAAAGGCTAACGCCTCTGCCTCGCGACGGGTCGCCGTGTAAACGACTGCAGGTTTGGGAATCTCTTGAATCAACTCTTTCAATCGCTCAAGTTTCTTCTCTTTTTCCAACCGTTCAACCAACAATCGGATTTCCGGACGATTGGCAGAGTGGACGAATTGTTCAGGTGAGAACAGTGCCAGCTTTTCAATGATGTCCTGTTTCACGCCTTCTGGCGCCGTCGCCGTGACCGCCATACACTGAGGGCTCCCAATCTGTTTTCGCAACTCACCTAAACGCGCATACTCAGGACGGAACTCATGCCCCCATTGTGAGATACAGTGCGCCTCGTCAATGACGAGCATTTGAATTTTCACATTCGCCAGAGCACGCGTCACATAAGGAACGGCCAATTGTTCGGGTGAAAGATATAAAAAACGGTAACGTTTCAAATGGTTGATGATGTCCTGCTTCTCTTCAGCCGATTCCATCGACGTCAAACGAGCGACACCACGCTCTCCCCGTTCTCGTATATGCAGCATCTGGTCCTCAATGAGTGAGAGTAATGGCGAGACAATCACCGTGAGCCCTTGATTTTTAATATAAGAAGGAAGTTGGAACGTCAGCGATTTTCCCGCCCCCGTCGGCATGACGGCCAATACATCCTGCCCTTCGATCACGGCATGTATGATGTCGTGTTGCCCAGGACGAAACGATTCATACCCGAACACTCGTTTTAATGTCGCTTCATACAAAACTCTCACCTCGTTTCAGTCTGGCGAAGACAAGTCGAATTTGAAAATAACTGACACGTCCCATTTTCTCAAATACCGGTTTCAACGCCCAGCTATCCGGATGCCGCAACTCTTCAATCGTGACCACATCCTCCATCGGTACAAATTGTTCGAGCGGGAAGACTTCTAAATACATCGCCATCTCGACGACATGGTCTTCAATCGTACTCGTACGTAAACGCCGTTTCGCTTGAACCTGTTGGAACGTGTATCCCTTTAAGAACAACTCATATGACTCACGTGCTGAATAGGTCATCCGGTCCGTCGATAAGCCGTACGTAAATCCCCGTAGTTTGGCATCATCCGGCAAGACCATTAACAGTTCGTTCCATCCGGCCAAAAAATATAAACGAGCCGTCTCGGCATCAACATGAAGCAGGCTGGCGATTTGTTCGTACGTCAGACCCGTCTCAAACGCTCCTGTGAATCGATAGACGACGGCCGTCGCATACGGGTCCCCGATTTGTTCAAGTGCTTGTTCAATCTCTTGATGAAACGTTCGCATGAGCGCTTTCCAATCCCGATCAAGATGTAACAACTGCTTGACCCATTGCTCTGCTGGATGATCGGCTTGTACCGGATAGAATGTCCGGGCATGTTCTTTTGACATGAAAGTCTGCACGAACAAACTCAAGCGTTTCCACGTGGTCGCGTTAAAATCACGGCGTTCCCCGCCCAACCGATTGAATAGTTGCTCGACCGATTCAGGTGAAGCCAGCATTTCTCCCGCCTCTGTCAATCTGAATCGTTTACGGTCGAGCCATCCTCGTTTCTCAAGTTGTTTCAGGACAGATTCATACGAATAAGTCGTTTGTGGAAACTGTCCAAAAAGAGGCTCTAAGTCATAAAAAAATGCGTCCTGTAGCGTCGTGGCCGAGCGCTTCCCATTTAGGACATGGTAGAGACTTCGCTCACTCCGTTCTCCATTTAATCGTTTAATGGCCAGCAGTAGAACTCCATCCGCTAAATGAACCAAATCGTCACTTCCTTAAAAAAATCATTATCCTACCAAAAAGACGCTCGTTTCCTCATTGAAATAATTGGGTATGTAGACTACAATTACTCATAGTCAGTAGAATGATTTCTAAGAGAAACGAACCGTTTGGAGGGTTATTATCATGGCAAAATTTACAATCGTCGATAAAGATACATGTATCGCATGCGGAGCTTGCGGCGCGGCAGCACCAGATATTTACGATTATGATGATGAAGGTCTTGCGTTCAACTTGATGGATGACAACACAGGTACTGTTGAAATCCCAGATGAGCTATACGAAGACATGATGGATGCATTCGAGGGCTGTCCGACAGACTCGATCAAAGTAGCGGACGAGTCGTTTGACGGCGACGCTTTAAAATTCGAATAATCGTGAAAGACATATCGGTCCTGTGACTGATATGTCTTTTTTGTGTTTTCGCATGTAACCGAGTCTAATCATGACATCTCTAGACAAGTATATCAAAAAAGGTTGTTTGGCTTAAGCACCAAACAACCTAGACGAAATGGACATATGTCCTATCTCGAATTAACGTTTCCCTTTAATATATGGGATACCGACTGACTTCGGCGCATCCGCACGACCAACGAGTCCAGCGAGAGCGAGAATCGTGAGGGCGTATGGTGCAATCAAGAGCAAGAGTTGCGGCACGTTATTGATGACCGGCAAGTTGCTTCCGATGATCGAGAGGGCTTGAGCGAATCCAAAGAACAATCCGGCACCAAGCGCACCGAGCGGATTCCATTTACCGAAAATCATTGCGGCAATCGCCAAGAACCCTTGACCAACGATGGTCGTTCCGCTGAAGTTCGTCGTGACCGTCACAGCATAAACCGCTCCGGCAAGACCACCAAACGCACCAGAGAGCATGACGCCCATGAAGCGCATTTTCGTGACGTTGATTCCCATCGTATCAGCCGCCATCGGATGTTCTCCGACCGAACGAAGACGAAGTCCAAACGGCGTCTTGAAGATGACGAACCACACAACGAACGCCAAGGCGATCGCAACGAACGACGTGTATTGGACGTTGATAAAGAACATCTTCAACACGGGAATATCGGATAAAAAGGGTACATTTTCTTTTGCGATCCGGTACTCGATAAAGTCGGTCTGTCCTTTGTTGTAAAGAACACGTACGACGAAGATGGCGAGACCGATAGCGAGCATGTTGATCGCCACCCCGAGAACCGTCTGATCCGCACGCCAAAGGATGGCAGGAACGGCCAAGAAGAGGGAGAACAACGCGCCGACGACCATGGCGACAAGCAAGGCAATCCATGGGCTAGAGGCACCAACACCTAAATCAGTCAAGGTGAGCGTCGTGATGATTCCTGTCGCGGCACCGATGACCATGATTCCTTCAAGGGCGATGTTGACGACACCAGAACGTTCACTGAAGATTCCACCAAGTGCTGCGATAATGAGTGGAGTCGCATAGGCAAGCGCAACCGGTACGACGATATAAAGGACTTCTAAGAAGTTCATTTTTTCTCCACTCCTTTCTTACGATTTCCTTTAAGTTTCTCAACGACATAGTTGATCGCATATCCAGACGCTACAAAGATGACGATGGCTGCGATGATGACTTTGACGAGCTCAGATGGTACGTTCGCACCGAGCTGCATTGCCAATCCACCGATGTTCAACCCTGCGAAGAGAATCGCTGCTAAAATGACTCCGATCGCAGTGTTCGCACCGAGTAGGGCGACGGCAATCCCGTCAAATCCGACACCAGTGAACGATGCCGAGAGGGTCATACTGCCGAATGTTCCGAGACCTTCCATCGCACCAGCGAGACCGGCGAACATACCAGAGATGACGAACGATAGGACGATGTTACGGTTGACGCTCATCCCTGCGTATTGTGATGCATGTTTGTTGAATCCGACGGCACGTAACTCATAACCGAGTGTCGTACGTTGAAGGATATAGTAGTACACGATTGCCGCAAGTACTGCGACAAGCACACCCCAGTGAAGACGTGAATACGTCGTCAACTCTTGGAGCCATGGCGAGGCGAGAGACGCCGAGTCGTTGATTGACTCTGTACGCTCGTTCGTTACGCCGATAACGCTACGCAATATCGCGTTCGTCGTGTATAGCGCGATATAGTTCATCATGATTGACGTGATGACTTCATGCACGTAAAACTTCGCTTTCAAGAATCCAGGAACGAACGCCCAAATCGCAGCTGCGACCATTGCCGCGAGGAGCGCGAGCGGTAAATGGATGAACATCGGTAAGTCGAAGTTAATCCCTACATAAACGGCTGCGACCCAGCCGATCAACACTTGTCCTTCTACCCCGATGTTGAATAGTCCTGTACGGAAGGCGAATGCAACCGCAAGACCCGAGAAGATGAGCGGGGCTGCAGCACGTAATGTTTCACCGACGGCATACGGACTACCAAACATTCCTTCAAATAACGAGATAAACCCTTGAACCGGGTCGTACCCACCAATCAACATGACGATAGCCCCGACGAGTAGTCCTAAAATGATGGATAGGAATGGAATGAGAAGTTGGTTTAAACTTAATTTTTTCATTCTGTTTCGTCCCCTCTCTTACCGCCGGCCATCAAGAAGCCTAGCTCTTGCTCCGTCGTCTCTTTCGGATCACGAATCCCTACAATTTTTCCTTCGTAGAGAACAGCGATACGGTCGGATACGTGTAAAATCTCATCAAGTTCAAACGAGATGAGTAAGACGGCGCGTCCTTTTTCACGTTCTTTAATAAGCTGCTCGTGAATAAATTCAATCGCACCTACGTCGAGACCACGAGTCGGTTGAGCGGCGATGAGTAAGTCTGGTGAGCGATCGACTTCACGTGCAATGATTGCTTTCTGTTGGTTCCCTCCCGAGAGAGCACGCGCTGGAACATCAATTGATGGAGTTCGGACGTCAAACTTCTCAATCAACGCCTTCGCCTTCTCAGCCACAGCTTTATAGTTCATGAGACCTCGTTTCGAGAACGGTTCTTTATAGTACGTTTGAAGTACCATGTTGTCACGAATCGAGTAGTCAAGAACAAGTCCGTGTTTATGACGATCTTGCGGGATGTGTCCGATCCCTGCCTCGGTCATCTTACGCGGCGTGTGTCCTGTGACATCTTTTCCGTTGAGCAACACTTTACCAGACTCCGGCTTTTTCAAACCTGAAATGGCTTCAATCAACTCCGTCTGACCATTCCCGTCAATTCCGGCAATTCCAAGTACTTCTCCAGCACGAATCTGTAAATCCAATCCTTCAACGACTTTCAAACCGCGACCATCTTTGACGACGAGGTTTTGAACGTCGAGAACGACTTGTTGTGGATCGGCTTTCGAATATTCTGCATCAAAGTTTACTTCGCGACCAACCATCATTTCAGCTAAACTGTCTTCATTTACCGTCTCGTCGACCTCGACCGTTCCAATGTAGCGTCCACGACGAATGACAGTACAGCGGTCCGCAACTTGCATGATTTCCTTCAGCTTGTGCGTAATCAAGATGATCGACTTACCTTCAGCAATCAGACGTTTCATAATTTGGATAAGTTCTTGAATCTCTTGTGGTGTCAACACTGCCGTCGGTTCATCGAAAATCAAAATATCTGCTCCACGATAGAGCGTCTTCAAGATTTCAACACGTTGTTGCATGCCGACTGAAATATCTTCAATCTTCGCATCAGGATCGATTTTAAGTCCGTATTGCTCTGAAATGTCCATGACCTTCTTCCGAGCTGTGGCGCGATCAATTGTGACCCCACTCTTCGGTTCAAGACCCAGAATGATGTTTTCAGTGACTGTGAATTTTTCAACCAACATAAAGTGTTGGTGGACCATTCCAATTCCAAGTTCGTTGGCGATGTTCGGATTTTCAATATCCACTTTCTTTCCGTGTACGCGAATCTCTCCACCTTCAGGCTGATAGAGACCAAATAACACGTTCATGAGCGTTGATTTCCCGGCCCCGTTTTCTCCTAAAAGCGCATGGATTTCACCTTTACGCAATTGGAGTGTGATATTGTCGTTCGCGACGAACGTACCGAACTCTTTGCGAATATTTAGCATTTCAATTACATATTCCAAGGAAGTTCACCCCTAACTTTAAGTAAAGGGAGACCACGTGGGTCCCCCCTATACTCAAATGAATTATTTTACGTTTTTCATGAACTCTTCGAACTCAGCGTCAGTTGCTGGTGCAACAACATCACCATCGATGATTTGTTGACGATACTCATCAACTTTAGTGAGCACGTCTGCAGCAACGTTTTCTTCAGAAGTTGGTGCGATTCCTACACCTTCATCTTTAAGTGAGAATTCAACCACTTCACCAGCTGGGAACTTACCGTCCATTGCCATTTTCGACACTTCGAGTGTCGCTGTATCTACACGTTTAACCATTGACGTAAGAGTAACGTTCTCTGGAAGACCTTCTTCGTACTGGTCACGGTCAACCCCGATGACCCAAACTTCTTCACCGTTTTTCTTACGGTTTTTCGCTTCAGTGAATACACCTACACCTGTACCACCAGCTGCGTGATAGATGATATCAGATCCTGATCCATACATACCTGACGCAATTGCAGTTCCTTTTTCAGCTGAGTTGAAGTCTTCAGCATATTTTACGTCGATTGTCGCATCAGGGTTTACAGCCATTACACCAGCTTTAAATCCATTTTCAAACTTCTTGATTAAGTCTGATTCTACTCCACCGATGAAACCAACTTTATCAGTCGTCGTTGTAAGACCAGCTACTACACCTACGAGGAATGAACCTTCTTGTTCCTTAAACGTGATTGAAGCAACGTTCGGTGCATCTACAACCGAGTCAACGATTGCAAAGTTGTTATCAGGGAATTGTTCTGCAACTTTTCCAATATCCTCTGCCATCAAGAAACCGATTCCGTAGATCAAATCAAATTGATCACGTGCCAATTGTTGCAAGTTAGGCTGATAGTCTGCTTGTTTTGCTGATTGAAGATATTTGTATCCTTCGTTTTCAGTTAAGCTATTTTCTTCACCAAACTTTTTCAAACCTTCCCAAGCTGATTGGTTGAATGACTTGTCATCAACACCACCAGTATCCGTGACCATTGCAACTTTGAAGTCGCTACCTTCTCCGCCTTCACCGTTTGAAGATGAGCCTTCGTTGTCATCTCCACCGCATGCTGCGAGTACTGTAGAGAGTGTGAGTCCTGCTGCTAAAGCTGAGAGAATCGTTTTCTTTTTGTTCATCATCGTCGTGTTTCCCCTTTCGGTTCATAACAATTTTTGTTGTCATGTTATCAGTAGTCTTTACACCGGTATAAGAAAGCGCTTTCACGCTATTACCCAAAAATAACTCTTCCGTCCAGAAACTGCTCGTTTAAACTCGTTTACGTACGACATGGAAGTCGAATCGATCAGCACGGAAAAAGTTGGCCGAATCGAGTAATGGTAAATCACTCTCATCATAATGCAATTGTTTTAAAGCGAGTAACGGTTGGTCCGTCTGAAGTTGTGACGAGATTTCAGCGCTGACACTCGGTTCGATGTGCGTGATCGCATAAGCGACTCGACGTCCTACCTCTTTTTCGAGAGAATCAAACAAAGATTTCCCTTCAGTCAATGCCTCAGGATTCGAGACGAGATGGGCCGGCACTTTATCGACACAATACACAACCGGTGTGTCGTCCGCATATCGAATTCGTACAATTCGATAAATCGGTGAGTTCGGCTCAATCTTGAGACGCTCGGCTTCTCTCTCTGTTGCCAACACTTTCTCGGCCACCAATACTTTCGTTCCCGGTGTCATCTTCGCTCGTGTGATCATGTCAGTGACACTGAACAATTCCTCAATTCCTGACGTGAATGGCGGTTTAGAACTGATAAATGTTCCTACCCCATGCTTTCGCACGACAAATTTCTCATCTTCGAGAATCCGGAG
Source organism: Exiguobacterium sp. s75 (assembly GCF_018617145.1). Taxonomy (GTDB): domain Bacteria; phylum Bacillota; class Bacilli; order Exiguobacteriales; family Exiguobacteriaceae; genus Exiguobacterium; species Exiguobacterium profundum. The sequence continues at coordinate 547,626 of NZ_JACSJQ010000001.1, read as the reverse complement.
CGCTTCGCGAAGTGTCGCTCGACTGACTCCAAGTTGCTTCGAAAGTTCAAATTCTGAAGGTAACTTCTCCCCTTCACGATAGACACCAGCGTCGATATCTTGCTTAATTTTCTCAATCACTCGAAGATAGAGCAATCGATGATCGAGCTTAATCGACATTGGCCTCACCACCTTTAATTTACTTACCAGTGCTCAGACATCTGACGTATGAATGTCCTTGCCAATATTAAGTATAGGGATTCGAGAATTAGAACGCAATAGTTTTTGTTCGGAATCAGGGAAATATTTTTTCGGAACATGCCGAACCGTACCTTTGAGTCCAATTTACTCATTTTCATCCCCATTGAAAAACTTTTGTAAAATGTAAACGTTATTAAAAAATGTAAGCGTTTCAGTAGTTTTTAAAAGTATGTACTAATTCAGTATATAGGACATATGTGCTATATTACATTTATATTATAGCGAACATCTAAGGATAGAGCGAATATTTCCATATCGTATAAATGGCATAAAAAACGAACGATTATATATACTGATATATAATCGTTCGTTTTTTATTATTATTCTGTTTGTTCTTGAATGAGTACTTTCCTCGGTTTCGAACCTTCTGATGGACCGACATACCCCGCTTCCTCAAGTGAGTCAATCAAACGGGCGGCACGATTATACCCGATTCGGAATCTGCGTTGAATCATCGAAGTTGATGCCGTTTCTTGTGTCATGACGAATTGCACGACTTCTCCGAACAATGAATCATCCGAATCAATCGTCGTCACTTCCTCTTCTTTTGGCATCATCGCTTCCACATATTGCGCACGTTGTTGCGCGATAACATGATTGACGACCGTCTCGACTTCTTGATCGGAGACGAATGCACCTTGTACACGGACCGGCTTGTTCATTCCGTTTGCAAGCATCAACATGTCACCGCGTCCAAGCAACTTTTCCGCCCCCCCACCATCAAGGATGGTCCTTGAATCGGTTTGAGAAGAGACGGCAAAGGCGATGCGGGACGGAATGTTCGCCTTGATGACTCCTGTGATGACGTCGACAGATGGGCGCTGTGTCGCGAGGACCATATGAATACCCGCAGCCCGTGCCATTTGTGCAAGTCGCATGATGGCATCTTCGACGTCATTTGATGCCACCATCATCAAGTCCGCCAATTCATCGACGATTACAACGATGAACGGTAAACGTTTCGCATCCTCGTCATCCGACTGATCGACGAGTTCATTGTACCCTTCGATATTGCGAACTCCATATCGACTAAACAGTTCATACCGCCGTTCCATTTCTGCGACGACCTGCTTCAGTGCCTGGGCGGCTTTTTTCGGATCCGTGACGACCGGTGTCAACAGGTGTGGCACTCCGTTATAGACGTTCAACTCGACCATCTTCGGATCAATCATCATGAGTCGGACCTCATCCGGACGAGAACGCATCAAGAGTGACACGATCATGCCGTTGATACAGACAGATTTACCTGACCCTGTCGAACCTGCTACAAGCAGATGCGGCATTTTATTGAGAGAAATCCCAACCGTCTCGCCACTGATACTCCGACCGAGTGCGACGAGCAACTTCGAGCCATCTTGTTTCACCGGCTCCGCTTCCAGTACTTCACGTAAGCATACCGGTGCGACCTCCTGGTTCGGCACTTCAATACCAATAGCGGCTTTACCCGGAATCGGAGCTTCAATCCGAATATCTTTTGCAGCGAGCGCCAATGCCAAATCATCACTTAATGAGGTGATGCGACTGACTTTCACACCGATATCCGGTTGTAGTTCATATTTTGTGACGGTTGGACCAAGGTGAATCTTTAACACTTTGACACCGACCCCGAATGACTTAAGCGTCTTTACAAGTTTGGATGCATTTTCTTTCAATCGTGCATTCTCACCAGACAAATCCGTAATGACGGGCTCTTTCAAATTCGAGAATGGCGGAAGCTCGTATGTATCCGAGACATCTTGGGCCGCAGTCATCATCATCTCCTCGGTCGTGATTGTGGAATCGACCTCCGAAGAATCCGTTCGAAGTTGATCTTCCGTCTCTCTTTTTTCTGCTACGACTTTCTCACTAAACCCGACGATTGGAATGTCTTGCATCGTGACCACATCTGACTCTACTTCCGCGTCCGGCTGCGTTTCCTCTTGTTTTGGACGAGGTGACGTTTTGCGCGTTCGTTTCGTCTCTAGCTGCTTTTCTACTTTCGGTCTGGCTTGCCATTCTTTTCTGACGGCTGTTACAGATTCCTGCATTCGATGATAGAGCGTCCCCCAAATCGTCGGGGCATAGAGCGAGACACCGACAAGGAAGCAGACGATTCCTAAGAAGACAATCCCGAAGTCAGAGAATAAATATTGGTTCAAGTTATAAAAAGTGCCATTGATGCCACCCCTCGCCTCTCCCCAAAGTAAGTCTCCAAATAGTAAGAACGAGGCGAGCATCGCGAATAGTCCCGCTCGTCGCATCGGCTTCATCGGAGTGAGTACGATCCATAACAAGACTGCCATCATCAAGTAAGTGAGCGCACCCCATCCTCCGAAAAGATAGACGGATAAATCGGACAACTGTTGTCCGATCCACCCTAAATCAAATAAGGCAAATACGAATGCGACAATGGCGAGGACAAAGATGCCCCACCCATATGTACGTGGCGCAATCGGTTGTTTTTTACGGTTCCTCGTATTTCGCGTCGCTGGTCGCTTTCGCTTTACGGGAGTCTTTCTTGTTTTTTGAGCCACATCAGTTCCTCCTAAAAAAAGAAGGCAAAAGTCAGATGACTTTTGCCTCACTCTCATTCCATTAAATCTCCATGATGATCGGCAAGATCATCGGACGACGTTTCGTCTGCTCGAATAAGAAGACGCTCAGTCGCTCGCGGATATTTGATTTCAATTCGGTCCAATCACTGCCAGCCTGCAGACTCTTTTCAATCTGTTTCGTGACAATACGGTTTGCCTCTGAAATCATCTCCTCCGATTCACGCATATATACGAAACCACGTGAGATGAGTTCAGGTCCTGAAATCAATTTCTTCTGTTTGCGATTCAACGTGACCACGCAAAGGACAACCCCATCCTGTGACAACAAACGACGGTCCCGTAAGACGATGTTTCCAACGTCCCCGACGCCGATTCCGTCAATCAAGACGTTTCCTGCAGGAACTTTTCGGCTCATGCGGGCCTTTCGACCCGTGAACTCGACGACGTCACCTTTTTCAACGATGAAGATGTTGTTTGGTTTGACGCCCACTTGTTCAGCGAGTTTCGAGTGTGCCATCTGCATCCGGTATTCCCCGTGAATCGGTAAGAAGTACTTCGGTTTAACGAGGTTGAGCATCAGCTTCAATTCTTCTGCCGATCCGTGTCCAGATACGTGGACTTTTCGCTGATTATAAATGACGTTCGCACCCGAACGGAACAATAAGTCAATCGTTTTAGAAACCGACTTCTCATTCCCTGGAATCGGAGTCGCCGCAATGACGACCGTGTCATTCAATCGAATGTTGACTTGCTTGTGGGCATTACGTGCCATGCGAGTCAACGCCGCCATCGGCTCCCCTTGCGAACCTGTCGTTAAAATGACGACCTTGTTATCCGGTAGACGGTTAACTTGGGACAACTCAACGAGAGTCTTCGCCTTGAAGCGCAAGTAGTTTAATTTTTGCGCAACTTCGACGATGTTGACCATACTACGACCGACGACCGCGACTTTACGATCATTCGCTTCCGCTGCTGCAAATACTTGTTGCAAGCGATGGACGTTCGAGGCGAATGATGCCACGATAACCCGACCTTCCGCTTGATAAATGACATCGTTCAATTCAGCTCCGACGATTGACTCTGAACCGGTTTGCCCCGGTCGCTCGGCGTTCGTCGAGTCGGAAAGAAGTGCAAGTACACCACGTTGTCCGATTGCCGCTAACTTATTGAAGTCGGATTGTTTACCATCGACAGGCGTGTAATCAAACTTGAAATCTCCGGTATGGACGATCGCACCTTGAGACGTTTGAATACAGACGCCGACACAGTCGGGAATCGAGTGATTGACGCGGAAAAACGTGATGAAATGATCAGCGATAGTCAATTTCGTTTTGGCATCAATCATGCGAAGGTCGACTTCTTTCAACAAACCGGCCTCTTTTAATTTCAATTCAATCAACCCGAGGGTCAATTTCGTCCCGTATACTGGGACGTGCTTCAAGTCGCGTAGGACGTAGCTGAGTCCACCGATATGGTCTTCGTGACCATGGGTGATGAAAATCGCCCGTACACGATCTTTATTTTCTTTTAAGTATGTGATGTCTGGGATGACGATATCAATCCCGAGCATCTCATCGCCTGGAAACATTAGACCGGCATCGATGACGAAGATGTCGTCGTCTAGTTCCACGACGTACATGTTCTTCCCGATTTCGCCTACGCCTCCAAGCGCAAAGACGCTAATATTCTCTGTCTTCTTTTTTGACACTAACAAAAACCTCCTAAATGATTCATATTCTGTTTCGTCCCCTTATCGCTACTGAATATTGTAGCGGAAAACGGCTTCATTGCCAACATTTCCGTCTAATCTAATAGAGGTTTTAGTGCATCGGCAAGCGGTGCCGTCTCTTTTTCGTCAGGTCGTTTCCCTGCAACAAGTTGACGAATCGACAAGCCGAAGTCCATTTGGAGGTGAGGATAGTCCGGGAATGAGTTCCAGTCTCCGCCCCATTCAAAGCCGAGCGCCTTTCCTAACTCCCCGAGTTCTTGCCAGTCAGGAATGTCATTCCGATTACGATCCGTATTCAGGTCATAGTCGGTCTTGTTGTTATGGATGATAACGAAATCGACAGCAAGACCATAGTTATGATAGCTCTGACCCGCCTTCGCATTGGTCACCACTTGCCCGGGTTCAGACCGCCCTTGCGCATAAAGCGCATTCTGTTCCTTGGCAGAACGGTATCCTGAAGTGAGGCGCACTTCGAGGTCTAGACAAGAATGGGCCAATCGAATGAACGATTCTCCTCGATTGGCGACTAACGGATGCAACCGATCAAAATCAATCTTCGTCCTTACCAAGATCGCATCCTCTTTCTCCACGTCCCGCACACACATATCCGCTTCGAACGTCGGCTCGTCTACCCAAGGCACCGGTTCCGGTTGCATATAAAAGTAAGCGAGCGTAATGCCAATCAGAAAGGCGACCATCGCAAGAGATAACACGCCTGTCCATCTCATCTTCTTAACCGTTTACGCAGTCCTTTTAAGAGTGGCAACCCTTTTTCGAGTGCCATATACAAAGGACGATTCAAGACGAGGTCGAATTCCCCGACCTTTTCAATCATGTCGCTTCCCCATCCCGATTTGAATGCGTAAAGACCAGCATATTCATCATCCGGGTCCGTACTTCCTGATACCCCGCCGAAGTCGTATCGCTCGGCGCCACTCGCTTTGGCCGCCTGCATCATCGTCCATTGCATCAAGTGGTTCGGCATAAATTCACGGAATTCATTTGACGAGGCTCCGTATAAGTAATAAGAGCGCCGTCCTGCGAGTGTCAACAGACCACCTGATAAGACGAGCCCGTTCGGATAGGTCTGATCGAGTTCGACGAGCTCAGGGAGGGCTTGCTCCGCTTTTTGAATTTGTGCCTCCGTCTGTTCCTTGCGGTTCAAAAGGCTGTTACGTTTCTTTTCAATCGTTTCTTTCTCAAGGCCCCGTTCAATCTTCGCCAACTCTTTCTTCGCTTTTTCTAGCGTCGCCTGTTGCTGTTCGAGTGCGATTTTCGGTTCGAGCGTTGTCAAGAAGAGACGGGCATCGTTCGGTTGCAGACAATCGTATAGGTTCTCAAAATAATCGAGCCCTCGCGTAGCGAATCCGTCACGCTCCCCTGTCACTTTCATCAAATCGGCGAACGTTTTGAGTCCGTCACGACCGACCTCTTTGCAGACGATTCCTTTTTTCTCCGCGAGACGGACATTGTAGCGGAACTTATGATGGAATTTCGCAAAAATATCCTTCTCACTCGGGCGCAAATCCGTTTCCATTGTAAAACGAGGTTGGGCGTAGTCAAAGCCACCGCCGTATCCCTTATGTTTAAACCCGATGGCAGCCATTTCGGTCAATAGTCCTGGCAATTCATCGCGGTCGATGTTTGGATCAATTTTTACGACGATGGCTTTATGTGCCGTCGCGACACGCGTCGCTTCTTTCACGAGCGCCTGTAGCGATGCCAAGTCGTCGTAGTCCACGACAAACCCGCGTGGGGCATAGCACAATGTGTATGGTAATTTCGGGACACGTTTGAATAAAAGTAAAGCGACACCGGACGTCACACCGTCTTGCGCGACCGCTACACGTTCTGACGTCCAACCATTTTGGCGCTTCACATCTCCCCAACTCGATAGTTGCAACAAATCCCCACGGTCGTGTGTTTTGACGAAGTCGTCATGCTCTTTTTCTGTCAACGTAATTGGTTGTACTGCCATAAATCATGCTTCCTCCGTATTCAAAATGGTCGCTCGAACGATTGCCTCTTCATCGAGCGGCAATTTTTCATTTCCGATAATTTGATACTTCTCGTGCCCTTTCCCTGCTAACACGATGATGTTGTCCGGTTTCGCTAGACGGGCCGCATAACGGACCGCTTCTTCTCGATCCCCGATTTCAACAAAGTTGTCATGAGTCATCCCGGCTGCAATCCCTTTTGTAATGGATTCATACGCTTCGAATCGCGGATCATCCGTCGTAATGATGACGGTACCGGCATAAGTCGACGCCATCTCACCCATTGCCGGACGTTTTGTGACGTCACGGTTCCCACCTGTCCCAATCAAAAAGATAATATTCTCTTTCGGTACGCCGACGAGCGACTTCAGACACTGTTCGATGCCATCCGGCGTGTGGGCGTAGTCCGCATATACGTTGTAACCTGGGACGTCTAAACGTTGCATCCGTCCCTTGGCCGGATGAATCATCTCGAGTGCTTTGGCAATTCGTTCAAGTGAATAACCGGCAGCGAGAAGACAACCCGTCGCCAACAATAGATTGTACACGTTGAAACGACCGATGAATTGAACCGTCACCGGAAGTTTCGCGCCTTGGTAATTCAATGTAAAGCTCGTTTGAGACAACGTCTGTTCAATGTCCGTTGCCATCAGGTCTGCTTGCGCATCAATCCCATACGTTATTACTTTCGCACCGGTCATCGTCTCATAAAGAGGCGTTTGTGCATCGTCCGCGTTCAAGACGGCGACTTTCCCACGTGAGGCCATTTGACCGAGTTGAGCGAACAATAATCCTTTTGCACGTGCATAGTTTTCGAACGTCCCATGAAAATCTAGGTGATCGTGCGTCAAGTTCGTGAAGCCAACGATGTCAAAATCAGTTCCGATGACACGTCCGAGCTCAAGACCGTGTGAGGACACTTCCATCATCACGTCCGTCACGCCTTCATCTCGCATTTGTGCCAACAACTGTTGAAGTTCTGAACTTTGAGGCGTCGTATTTTTACTTGGGACGTTTTTGTCGTTGATACGTACTTCAACGGTCCCAATCAAACCGGTCGAATGCCCGAGGACATCGAGGACGTCTCGTAAAATCGTCGTCGTCGTCGTTTTTCCATTCGTTCCCGTGATTCCGAACAGTCGCATCTGTTCAGATGGATACGCATAAAAGGCCGAAGCCAACAACCCGATCGAACGCGAGCTGTCACGTACAATCAGGTTTGGCACTGACAGGTCGATCGGTCGTTCGCTAACGACTGCCACCGCGCCTCGCTCTACCGCTTGCGCCGCATATTCATGCCCATCCACCGTATAGCCTTTGATGGCGACAAACAGCGTTCCCGGCACAACTTCTCGCGAGTCCGTCGTCACATGCGTCACGACGATGCCTTCTAGATTTGGTTGATTAATTAATTGTATCGTCTTCACTAAATCCGTTAAGTTCAAGTCTTTCCCTTCTTTCACCTGTATCCTATCCAAACTAAAGAATACCTCTTAATCAGTGTAGAGAACTTACAATTCGGTTTCAAGTCACGCTTCGTTTGGGAGGACATATGACTTCGCTGGGCGATGGCTCAACACCTCACGAATCAATTCATTGACCTCATCGCGTTCAATCCGTTCTACTTTCGCAATCACTTGTTCTATCGGCTCGACTTCATCGAGAAGTAGCAAGTTCCGTCCGTTCCGGTTCATACGGGCACTCGAACTTTCATTCCCAAGAGCGATCGACCCTTTCAATTGTCGCTTGCCTTTGTCTACTTCCTCAGCAGTCAAACCGTCGGCGACAAGTCGCTTCATCTCTCTCTCTAGGATGACTTCGACTTGTTCCAACGTATCTGGCGACGTACCGACGTATATGGTAAACGTACCGTGATCGGAAAACGTCGTGTAATAGGAGTAAATGGAATAAGCCAAGCCCTCTTCTTCACGGATGGACTGGAACAAACGCGAAGACATCGTCGCGCCGATTGCGTTGTTCATCAATGCCAAATGAGGCAATCGATCGTCCGTCGCCGGAATCGCTTCGTAGTTCCAACAGAGGTGGGCTTGCTCCGTTTCCTTATGTTTCGTCAATGTGTCATGGAACAGTTCCGGTTGATTGATTTCTTTCGACGATTCCCTAGAAGGGATGTGGGCAAACCTACGTTTTACCGCCTGGATCAATTCTTCAGAAACATGACCTGCGATCGAGACGACAATCTGCTCGGCCGTATACTGTTCCTGTAAGTATTCGACGAGCTGGTCCCGCGTCAATCGATTGACACTCTCCTCCGTCCCTAAAATCGGTTGGGCAAGTATATCGTCTCGATACGCCGCAATGGCCAATAGTTCGTGAACGAGATCTTCCGGCGTGTCCTCATACATTTTAATCTCTTCCACAACGACACGCTTTTCTTTCTCCAACTCCTGCATATCGATTACTGACTCAAACAGCATGTCTGTCAGGACGTCGAGCGCCATGACCGCGTGTTCATCGAGCGTCTTCACATAAAAGCATGTATGGTCTTTCGAGGTGAAGGCGTTGACGCTTCCACCGAGCTCATCGAAAAAGGAAGCAATCTCTTTCGCGCTTTTCGATGCTGTCCCTTTAAACAGCATATGTTCAATCAAATGACTGATGCCGATGTTCTCAAACGTCTCTGTACGTGTCCCTGCTTTAATGAATACCCCGGTCGAGGTGCTAAGCGAACCTTCGATTGGTTCGATGATGATTCGGACACCGTTCTCTAATGTCATCCATTCCATATTCTCACTCCTATGAAAAAGGCCATCGCACCAAGACGATGGCCAGAATAATTAATTTGTCGAGCGCGGTGGACGACGGTCCCCGTCACGACGTGGCGGACGGCTATCGCGAGGTGGGCGGCTTTCACGTGCTGCCTTCCGTTTCGCTTCGTATGCCTCACGCTCTTCAGGAGACAATCCTTCTAAGATGAGCGCTTTTCGTGATGCGTTGACACGACCTTTGTCATCGATTTCAGTGACTTTGACTTGAATCGAATCGCCAAGCTTCACAACATCCTCGACGTTCGCGACACGCTCAAGGCTGAATTCGGATACGTGTACGAGCGCATCTTTCCCTTTGAACAACTCGACGAACGCGCCGAATTTCTCGATACGACGTACGGTAGCATCGTATACTTCACCGACGACGACTTCACGGACAATGTCACCGATCATAGACATGGCAAGATCGATTCCTTCTTGATCCGTCGAGGCGATGAAGACCGTACCGTCTTGTTCGATGTCGATCTTGACGCCCGTTTGGTCGATGATGCTGTTGATCATCTTCCCACCTGGTCCGATGACGTCGCGGATTTTATCCGGATTGATTGTCATCGTCACAATCTTCGGTGCGTATTTCGACAATTGTGTACGTGGTGTATCCAACGTCTCAAGCATGTGGTCAAGAATGTGCAAACGACCGACACGTGCCTGTTCAAGCGCTTCTTCTAGAATTTCACGCGTGATTCCGGCAATCTTGATATCCATTTGAAGGGCAGTGATCCCGTCTTTCGTTCCAGCTACTTTGAAGTCCATATCCCCAAGGTGGTCTTCAAGTCCTTGAATATCTGTCAAGACCGTGTAGTGTTCACCTTCCATGATAAGACCCATGGCAATCCCGGCGACTGGCGCTTTGATTGGCACACCTGCATCCATCAATGCGAGTGTCGACCCACAAATCGAAGCTTGTGAACTTGAACCGTTTGATTCGAGTACTTCCGAAACGAGACGAATCGTGTATGGGAAGTCTGCTTCTTTCGGAATAATTGGAAGAAGCGCACGCTCACCGAGTGCTCCGTGACCGATCTCACGACGACCTGGCGCACGGACCGGACGAGCTTCACCGACTGAGAACGGCGGGAAGTTATAGTGGTGCATAAAGCGCTTGTTCTCTTCAAGACCGATTCCATCGATGATTTGTGCGTCTCCGATGACACCGAGTGTCGCAACAGACATGACTTGTGTTTGACCTCGTGTGAAGAGACCGACACCGTGTGCACGTGGGAGTAATCCGACTTCTGATGCGAGCGGGCGAATCACGTCTGGACGACGTCCGTCTGGGCGGACTTTTTCGACCGTGATCAAGCGACGGACTTCATCTTTGACGAACTTGTTCAAGATGCCTGAAACTTCGCCGAGTTTTGAAGGGTCATCCGCAAGACGCGCTTCATACATCGCGACATACTTCGCAATCACTTCGTTGATGGCTTCGTCACGAGCGTGTTTCTCTTCCACTTGAACCGCTTCTACGATTTCAGGACGGGCTGCTTCGAGTTCAGCAGTAAGTGCCTCATCGTATTTCGAGACCGTGTATTCGAATTTAGGTTTTCCGACAGCTTCTACGATTTCTTGTTGGAATGCAATCAAACGCTTGATTTCTTCATGTCCAAACAAGATCGACTCGAGCATGACGTCCTCAGGTACTTCGTTCGCACCTGCTTCAACCATGTTGATGGCTGTCGATGTCCCTGCAACTTGAAGTTCAAGGTCCGTTTTCTCCAACTGAGCCGTCGTCGGGTTGATGACGAATTCGCCGTCCACACGGCCGACTGTCACGCCAGCGATTGGACCGTCAAACGGTACGTCAGAAATCGAGAGCGCGATCGACGTTCCGAGCATACCTGCCATTTCAGCCGAGCAATCTGGGTCGTTTGACATGACGTAAATCATGACTTGAATATCATGACGGAATCCGTCTGGGAAGAGTGGACGAATCGGGCGGTCGATGAGACGTGATGTCAAAATCGCGTTTTCACCCGGGCGACCTTCACGACGAAGGAAACCACCTGGAATTTTACCGACCGAGTAAAGTTTCTCCTCATAGTTGACCGTCAACGGGAAGAAGTCTAAATCTTTTGGTGCTTTTGAAGCCGTCACTGTCGCAAGGACAACCGTATCTCCATAACGCACGAGTGCCGAACCGTTTGCTTGCTTCGCAAGTTGGCCGACCTCTACAGACAATGGGCGTCCGCCCCACTCTGTAGAGAATACTTGTTTCGTACCTAACATGTACATTCTCCTCTCAAACCTTATCTAGTTTATTATGTAACTCATTCCAACGAATGTCTAATCATTTTCCTTAAAAAAGAAGAAACGGACTAGGACGTTGTCCCAGCCCGTTAAACAGTCTCGATCGATTAACGACGGAGACCGAGGCGTTGAATCAATTCACGGTAACGTGTAACGTCCTTGTTACGAAGGTACGTAAGCAAGTTACGACGACGTCCAACCATTTTCAAGAGACCGCGACGTGAGTGGTGGTCTTTCTTGTGTGTACGAAGGTGGTCGTTCAATGTGTTGATTTGTTCAGTCAACACAGCCACTTGTACTTCTGGTGAACCTGTGTCACCTTGTTTTGTCGCGTATTCCGCGATAATTTCGTTTTTACGTTCTTTTGAGAGTGCCATTGCCTCTCCACCTCCATTTAATGAAAAATTGCCGCGTTGCCGAGCCGGCGTTGGTGAATCGACCAGCCAAGCGAAGCGGTGTACTTTGCGTACTTGACAAGGATAGCGTACCCGCTCTTGAAAGTCAAGATAGGATTGAGCGGGCTGCCACCTCATCTTCTTTCAGTTGAGCGACTAGCGCATCCAACCCGTCGAACGCGCGCTCGTTCCGAATATATTGGATCCACTCGATTTCGATGACTTGTCCATATAAATCCTCTGAGAAGTCGAAGAGATGGCTTTCAACCGAGACCGATCCCGTCTCATAAAACGTCGGACGACGTCCAACATTCGTCATCGCACGGAACGTCCGTCCGTCCGGGAGCGTGACGCGAGTCGCGTAAACACCTAATCGTGGCATGACGTATGAAGCGTCCATCAACACGTTCGCAGTCGGGAAACCGATGGTACGCCCTCTCGCATCACCGTGAATGACTTCGCCACAGATCACGTATGGCGTACCGAGGAGTTCATGTGCGGCATCGACCTGTCCCTCTGCCAAGAGTTTACGGATGCGGGTAGATGACACTTTTTCCCCATCCATCGTCTGCTCTGTGACGACAGACGTCGTGAATTGGTCACGCGCATGGTATGGAAGTGTCTCCATCGTCCCTTCTCCAAACTTTCCATAAGAGTAATCAAAACCAGCTGTCACGTGCACGGCTCCGGCACCGATCAAATAATCATCGACAAACTGTTGCGGGGACAAATTGGCCAATTCTTTTGTGAATGTCAAGACGAGGCAACGCTCTACCCCGAGCGCTTCGATGCGCTTCAGTTTCCGGGACAGCGGTGTAATATAGCGGACCGCATCCGGTTTATTGGAGAGTACTTGTTTCGGATGAGGATCGAACGTGACGACCGTCACCGGCAGGTTGTGCTCCGCTGCCACCCGTTTGGCATGATGGATTACAGCTTGATGCCCTTTATGAACACCGTCGAAGAAACCGAGTACCATAATGGACGGATACACGTCGGGTGTTTCTGGATAAGTGAGATGTCTTGTTTCCATACTGTCAAATTCCCCCTTAGTCGATAGCCAACATGACCTCGACTGTAGCGTCTGTCGTTCCTTCTTGTCTTCGATATAAAGCAAGAGGGATTCCTTCTTCATTATAGACAGTAAATAACTCAAATTCGAGCGAAACGCCGTTCAGTTTCCCGCCGTTGCGAATATAGCGTTCCCGATTCTTTGGAATGGTGATCATTGGCCAGCGTTTGATCACATCTTCGAGAGGAATGACATACGCCATTCGCTCCTCGACCGTTTCAAGTGTTTGAAGCGTTCCGAGTGTTACCGCGGTCGCTTCATCAAACGTTCCTGAGCTCGTCCGTCTGAGTTCGCTCATATGGGCAGGGTAACCGAGTTTCTCCCCAATCTGAACGGCGAGCGTTCGAATATACGTCCCTTTCCCACAGTCGATTTCCATTCGGAATCGACAGACGTCCGCTTCGAATATCAATTCACTCGTCCGCTCCAGACGAAGAATCTCGACCGTCCGCCGAGGTCGTTCGACGGTCTGCCCTTTCCGAGCATACTCGTACAACTTTTTCCCGTTTACTTTGACCGCCGAGTAGTACGGCGGGATTTGTTCAATCATTCCTGTCAATTGGCGCATCGCCTCGTCAATCTGGGTTGCATCCAAATCGTTCGGTGTGACTGACTTCTGCGTGACGACCTCGCCATGCGCGTCCTCGGTCATCGTGGCGGTACCAATCGTCACCTCGGCCACGTAACGCTTCCCTTCATCTGTGATAAAACGCGATAACTTTGTGGCGCGCCCTAAACAGATGGGCAATACGCCTGTCACTTCCGGGTCAAGCGTACCTGTGTGACCGACCTTTTTCGTCTGGAACAATTTTCGTAATTTAAATACGCAGTCATGACTCGTCATGCCAGCATCTTTATCGAGTACGAGCACTCCGTTCGGTTCCAATTTCATCCCTCCATATAAAAAAGGGAGAACGACGTCTCCCCTTTCAAATTATTAATCTTTGTTCAAATCACGAATCAACGAATCGATATGGCTACCATATGCGACTGAAGAATCATATTCAAACGAGATCTCTGGTGTTTTACGAAGACGGATGCGATTCCCGATTTCGCGACGGATAAACCCTTTCGCCTTATCGAGACCAGCTTGCGTTTCTGCTTTCACATCTTCCTCATCACCAAGCACCGTATAATAGACTGTTGCTTGCTGTAAGTCACCTGTCACATCAACGCTCGTAATCGTAGCGTTTTTTGTACGCGGGTCACTGACTTCCCGTAACAAGACATCTGTTATTTCTTTACGCATTTGCTCGGCAACACGTTGGGCACGAATTTTCATACGTGATCCCTCCTCACATTATTTACGTTCGACTTCTTTCATGACGAACGCTTCAATGACATCGTCTACTTTGATGTCATCAAATTTCTCTACTTTAATCCCACACTCATAACCAGTCGCCACTTCTTTCACGTCATCTTTGAAACGACGAAGCGTATCGAGTTTACCTTCGTAAATCACGATTCCGTTACGAATGACACGGACACCGGCGTCACGTGTGATTTTACCTTCTGTCACATAACAACCTGCAATAGCACCGACTTTCGAAACTTTGAAGACGTCACGGACTTCGACTTGACCTGTGATTTCTTCCACGAACTCTGGGTCAAGCATCCCTTTCATCGCGCTCTCGATTTCTTCGATTGCGTTGTAGATGATGCGGTGGAGACGCATTTCAACGTTCTCTTGTTCCGCCATCGAACGTGCGTTTCCATCAGGACGGACGTTGAATCCGATGATGACAGCATTCGCAGCTGAAGCGAGGATGACATCACCTTCCGTGATTGCACCGACACCTTGGTGAACGATGTTAACTTTGACGCCTTCGACATCAATCTTGCGGAGTGAACCAGCCAATGCTTCGGCTGACCCTTGAACGTCTGCTTTGATGATGACGTTCAAGTCTTTCACTTCACCTTCTTGAATGCGGCTGAACAAATCATCAAGACTTACTTTCGCCGACTCACGACGCTGTGACTCAAGGTAACGTTGGTAACGTTTTTCCCCGATTGCACGTGCTTTCTTCTCATCTTCGAAGACGATGAACTGGTCACCCGCTTGTGGAACGTCGTTCAAACCAGTGATTTCAATCGGTGTAGATGGTCCGACTTGTTTCACACGGCGACCGATATCGTTGACCATCGCACGGACACGACCGAATGTGCTACCGACGACGATTGAGTCTCCGATTCGAAGTGTACCGTGTTGAACGAGAAGTGTCGCGACCGGTCCACGTCCTTTGTCGAGTTTCGCCTCGATGACTGAACCACGAGCTGGCATGTCTGGTGTCGATTTATATTCTTCGACTTCAGATACGAGGAGAATCATCTCGAGCAATTCATCGATCCCTTCGCCTTTAATAGCAGAAATCGGAACGAAGATTGTTTCGCCGCCCCACTCTTCAGGGATGAGACCGAACTCTGTCAACTCTTGTTTGACACGGTCAGGGTTTGCCCCTTCTTTGTCCATTTTGTTGACTGCCACGATGATTGGAACGTTCGCTGCCTTGGCGTGCGAGATTGCTTCCTCTGTTTGTGGCATGACGCCATCGTCAGCCGCAACGACGATGATTGCGATATCTGTCACTTCGGCACCGCGGGCGCGCATCGTTGTGAAGGCTGCGTGACCTGGTGTATCGAGGAATGTGATTTTCTTATCGTTGACTTCAACTTGGTAAGCACCGATGTGCTGCGTGATTCCGCCCGCTTCTCCTGCGACGACTTTCGTGTTACGAATCGAGTCAAGAAGTGTCGTTTTCCCGTGGTCGACGTGACCCATGATGGTAACGACAGCTGGACGTTCTTCAAGGTCATATTGTGAGAAGTCGATCTCAACTGTTTCAAAGTCTGTCTCATCGACAACAACTTCTTTTTCAACCTCAAAGCCGAATTCTGCAGCGAGTAATTCAACCGTTTCATCATCAAGCGTTTGGTTGATGGTTGCCATGACACCGAGACCCATCAACTTCATGATGATTTCATTTGGCTTTTTATTCATTTTTAAAGCAAGGTCAGACACGCTGAGTACATCGTCATACTTGATGACGTTGCCCATCTCTGCCTCTTGCGCGAGACGTGCTGCTTTACGCTGACTTGTCTTCGAGTTTGGATCGGCTTCTTGTGGCACAGCTGCTTTTACCGGCTTGCCTTTGCCTTTCCCTTTTCCACGTTTTTTATTGCGTGGGTCGTTGTTTCGGTTATCGTTACGATTTTGTCCACCGCGATTGTTTTGTCCACCGCGATTGTTTTGACCGCCACGGTTTTGTTGTCCCGCTTGTGGACGTGACGCTTGTGCTTCTTTTTTCTCTTGCTTCGGCTCATTCGATGTTGACGTCGCTTTCGCTTCCGCTTGTTTTTCAGCACGATATTTTTCAGGATTGAACACACGGTCCAATTGTTTTACCGTTTCCTCATCGAGGACGGCCATATGGTTTTTCACCGGTTTGTTCAATTTTTCTAATTGAGTAATGACTTGTTTACTCGTTACATTCTGTTCTTTTGCAAATTCATAGACGCGTTTTCCCAAAGCATCCACCTCCGTTAATAGTTAAGAGAGAAGTTGCTTAAGCTTGTTCGCAAATCCGGATTCTGTCACCGATACGACGACACGCATGTCTTTACCGAGTGCGGCACCGATTGTATAGCGATCGCTCACTTCAATCAATGGCACTTGATAAGACGCACATTTGTCAGTGACTCGTTTTTTCGTCGAGGCACCTGCATCTCCGGCTAGAATGACGAGCTTGGCACGACCTGCTCGTACATCCTTTAATACAAACTCTTCTCCCATCGTTACTTTCCTCGCTCGAGCAGCAAGGCCTAACAATGATTCCCACTGGCTCATGATTCGCCACCTGCGACAGCTTTCAACTGTTCATACAAGTCGTCGCTCGTCTTTACTTTCAAGTGATGGTCGAGCGTCCGTTTTTTCTCTGCTTGACGAACGACTTCGATATCTTTTGATAAGTAAGCACCACGACCGTTCACTTTACCCGTCTGATCGATGACCACGTCACCTTCAGGCGTCCGAACGACACGAATCAATTCTTTTTTCGGGAGCATTTCCTGTGTGACCACACACTTACGCAAAGGAAGTTTCTTTTGCTTCATGGTCATTCCTCTTCTTTCACCGCAGTCGTTTCAACTGTAGCATCTGATAAGTCTTGTTCTACTTCATTTTGAACAATTTCTGGTTCTGATTCAACTTTTTCAGCGAACGTATCGAACAAATCAAGTGCTTCGGCATCCGTTTCACTCTTGATGTCGATTTTCCATCCTGTCAATTTCGCAGCGAGACGGGCGTTTTGACCACGTTTCCCGATTGCGAGTGACAATTGATAGTCCGGTACGACGACTGTCGTCGATTTTGCTGGCTCGTTGACATATACCGCAACGACCTGAGCCGGGCTGAGTGCGTTACGAACGAACTCTTTCGGGTCTTCAGACCAGCGGACGATATCAATTTTCTCGCCGTTCAATTCGTCGACAATCGTTTGAACACGTTGTCCTTTCGGTCCGACGCATGCGCCGACCGGGTCGACGATATCCGAGTGTACAGCGATTTTCGAACGGTCACCCGCTTCACGCGATACTGACATCACGTCGACTGTCCCGTTTGAAATCTCAGGAACTTCGAGTTCGAACAAGCGGCGCAAAAGTCCCGGATGCGTACGCGAAACTTGAATCGCTGCACCTGAACCTTTCGTCGTTGAATCTACTTTTGTCACGTATACTTTGATACGGTCATGGATTTGGTATGACTCGTTCGGCATCTGTTCATTCGGTGTCAATACAGCTTCAATGTTGTTTTCGAGACCGATATAAAGGTTGCGTGGGTCAAAACGCTCCACGATTCCTGTCATGATTTCATCTTCTTTGTCAGCGAAGTGGTTGTAGATGCGTTCGCGTTCCGCTTCACGCATCTTCTGTGTGACGACTTGTTTTGCCGTCATCGCCGCGACACGTCCGAAATCACTCGGTGTGACTTCTTCTTTATGGAAATCGCCGAGCTCATAGTTCGGATCGATTTCATGTGCTTCTTCGAGTGAGAGCTGTTGGTCCGGTTGCGTGAGGCGCTCTACGACTTCTAACAAAGCGTAGACACGGATATCCCCCGTCACCTGATCAAACTCGACTTTCACGTGCTCGTTCGGGTTCGCCACGTTGCGACGATACGCAGAAATGAGCGCTTGTTCGAGTGCATCGATAATGATATTTTTGTCGATTCCTTTTTCTTTGGCAATCTGATCGATTGTAGTGAGTAATTGTGGACCCATCTTCTTCCCTCTCCTTAACTAAACGTGACCGCTAAGCGGGCTTGTGCAATTTTGTCAACCGGTAGCGATACCGCTTTTTTTCTTGTCTTGATGCGTGTCTCGATCACGACCGTTTCCCCATCATATGCCGTCAAAATTCCTTCAAACTCTTTGGCACCATCGATCGGAGCGAACGTTTTCATGTAGACATTTTTGCCTACCGCACGTTCAAAATCGCTCGGCTTTTTCAGCGGACGCTCCGCACCAGGACTCGAGACATCAAGATAATAAGCCTGTTCAATCGGATCGGTTTCGTTTAGTTTTTCCGAGAGCTGTTCATTGATATTGACGCAATCGTCCAAATCGACGCCCCCCGGCTTATCGATATAGACGCGCAAGAACCAGTCTGGACCTTCCTTAACGAATTCCACATCGACCAATTCCATGTTTTCCCGTTCTACGATCGGCAACGCAATCGATTCAACGACTTCTGTTATTTTGGACACTCTCATCCCTCCTTCTGGCTTTTACATACAAGAAAGGAGTAGGGTTCCCTACTCCTTTCCGTCGTAGTATCCAACTTTGTTCGATACCAATATATCATATTTTCCCGATAAATCGCAACTTACACCCCAAAATCAAAGAATGAGAGTTGGTTCTCATCAGGCAGACCTTCGAGACATTTCATCGTATCAAGTGTCTCGATGACCGTTTTCGAAAGTTTCGCACGTTTCCGCAAATCTTCTTTCGAAAGGAACTGTCCTTCTTCTCTCGCTTCGACGATTGCTTTCGCCGCATTCGTTCCAAGGCCATCGACCGCGTTGAACGGTGGAATCAGCGTATTGTCTTCAATCAAGAACTCTGTCGCACTCGACCGATACAAGTCGATGTTTTGGAACTTCATACCCCGCTCGAGCATTTCGAGTGCCAGTTCAAGGACCGTGTGCAGTCCTTTATCCTTCGCCGTCGCATCGAACCCTTTTTCTCGGATATCCGACATCGCCTTCCGTACGGCCTGAGGACCTTTAATCATTGCGGACAAGTCAAAATCTCCCGCCCGAACGGTAAAGTACGTCGCGTAGTACAGAATCGGATGATGCACTTTGAAGTATGCAATCCGAACCGCCATCAAGACGTAGGCAGTCGCGTGCGCTTTCGGGAACATGTACTTGATTTTCTTACAAGACGAGATATACCATTCCGGCACGTCATTCTCCCGCATCTCGGACTCCATCTCTTCCGTGAGTCCTTTCCCTTTCCGGACGGACTCCATGATTTTAAAGGCGAATGATGGTTCGAGGCCTGCATAAATCAGATAGACCATGATGTCGTCT
Organism: Exiguobacterium sp. s75; assembly: GCF_018617145.1. Lineage (GTDB taxonomy): Bacteria > Bacillota > Bacilli > Exiguobacteriales > Exiguobacteriaceae > Exiguobacterium > Exiguobacterium profundum. The sequence goes on along the minus strand of NZ_JACSJQ010000001.1, from coordinate 528,034 downwards.
CGACAACCGATGACATCTTTCAGTTCGCACGTCCCGTTATAAATCAATTCGTTCGCGTTCCCGAGCCAGACGTCTGTTCCGTGAGATAGACCAGAGATTTGAACGAGTTCCGAGAACGTTGACGGTTTTGTCTCTTCAAGCATCTGACGGACGAACTTCGTCCCGAATTCTGGAATCCCGAGTGTCCCGGTTTTCGATTCAATCTGTTCCGGTGTCACCCCAAGCACTTCTGGTGAAGAAAAAATCTTCATGACAGTCGGATCATCCGTCGGAATCGTCTTCGGATCGATACCAGACAAATCCTGTAACATCCGGATGACGGTCGGGTCATCATGCCCGAGAATATCGAGTTTCAATAAGTTGTCATGGATGGAGTGGAAGTCAAAGTGAGTCGTCTTCCACTCAGAAGAATTGTCATCCGCCGGATACTGGATCGGAGAAATGTCCGCGATGTCCATGTAGTCCGGTACGACGATGATCCCCCCTGGGTGTTGCCCTGTCGTCCGTTTCACCCCGGTGACCCCGGACACGAGACGGTCCACCTCGGCGTTCCGGTAAATCTTATCGTTCTCGGTCGCATAGCCTTTCACGTATCCATAAGCCGTCTTGTCGGCAATCGTTCCGATTGTCCCGGCACGATACACATACTCTTCTCCGAACAGCACTTTTGTATAGGCGTGGGCATGCGGTTGATATTCACCTGAGAAGTTCAAGTCGATATCTGGTACTTTGTCCCCTTTGAAACCGAGGAACGTCTCGAACGGAATGTCATGACCGTCTTTTTTGTACCACGTGCCGCACTCCGGGCACTCCTTGTCCGGTAAGTCATATCCCGACCCGACCGACCCGTCGTTGAAGAAATGTGAGTGCTGACAGTTCGGACAGACGTAGTGAGGTGGTAGCGGGTTGACTTCGGTGATCTCCGTCATCGTTGCGACGAGACTCGAACCGACCGACCCACGCGACCCGACCAGATACCCATCATCGAGTGATTTTTTAACGAGTTTATGCGAAATCAAGTAAATGACGGCGAACCCGTGACCGATAATCGACTTGAGCTCTTTCTCAAGACGCGCCTCCACGATCTCAGGCAGCTCGTCCCCGTAGATGGAGCGAGCCATGTCGTAGCTCATATTCCGAACCTCATCATCCGCACCTTCAATTTTCGGCGTATACAAATCATCCGGGATGATTTGAATCGACTCAATCTGGTCGGCAATCGCATTCGGATTCGTGATGACGATTTCACGCGCTAAATCGTCACCTAAAAACTTGAACTCTTCCATCATTTCTTTCGTCGTCCGAAAGTGCGCATGCGGTAATTCTTTACGCGTATTGATAAAGTTCGCCCCACCTTGGGTACGAATCAAAATTTCGCGATAAGACCGGTCGGACCGATCTAGATAGTGCACATTCCCTGTCGCACAAACCGGTAACTCGGCCTTCTCGGCGACGCGAATGATACGCTTAATGATTTCGCGGAGTTCTAACTCATTCGCCACAATCTCTTTATCAATTAAATGATGGTAGAGTGCCGGCGGATGAATCTCGATAAAGTCGTAAAACGACATCATCTTCTCGAGTTCATCATCCGACTTGTTCAAGGCGGCGTCAAAAATCTCCCCGTTATCGCAAGCCGAACCAATCAACAGTCCTTCCCGTCGCTTCACGAGCTCAGAACGTGGCATGCGTGCCATCCGATACAAGTAATCGATGTGAGATAAGGAGATGAGCTCATATAAATGACGAAGTCCTGGCTTTTTATTTTTAGCGTAGATAGTCGCATGAAACGGACGAATCTTCGATACGTCACTCCCGACTTTCGCGTTCAACGAGCGATGTGTCGTCATCTCGAACATCTGCTTAGCGAGATCGAGTAGCTTCATGAGCAAATATGCTGTTGCTTCCGCATCATAAATGGCACGGTGATGTTGTGTCAGTTCGATATCGAATCGCTTCGCAAGTGTATTGAGTCGATGATTCTTCAACGTCGGCATCAACGTTCGAGCAAGTTCGAGCGTATCGATGACCGGATAATTATCTGGTTCATGTCCTCCGCTACGGAGAGTCGCCTCAAGGAAGCCCATATCGAATGACGCGTTATGGGCGACGAGAATGCTGTCGCCACACCAATCGACGAACTGTTTCGTGATCACTTCCGGGTCCGGTTGACCTTGGACCATGTCATCCGTGATCCCAGTCAATTCAATCGTGGTCGCTGACAAGGCATGTTTCGGGTCGGCGAACGCCTCAAACCGGTCAATGATTTCCCCGTCCTTGATTTTAACCCCAGCGAGTTCGATGATTTTATTGTAGACGGCAGAAAGTCCCGTCGTCTCGACGTCGAAGACGACGTATGTCGCATCGTCCAATGCCACATCGGTCGCATGATAGGCGACAGGGACACCATCGTTGACAACATTCGCCTCGACTCCGTATAACACTTTAATGTCGTTCTTCTTCCCGGCATAATACGCTTCTGGGAACGCCTGGACTCCCGCATGGTCGGTGATGGCAATGGCACGATGTCCCCATTTCGCAGCACGGGCGACGAGCGACGAGACGTTTGTGACGGCATCCATTTGGCTCATCTGTGTGTGCGCGTGAAGTTCGACACGCTTCTCGCCTTCCCATTCGTCACGTGGCGGTTCGACCTTCACTTCTTGAAGTTGAGATGCCATCATACATAGTTCGCGCATGAACGAATCATCTTCGACCCGCCCAGCTGTTTGAATCCACATGCCTTTTTTGACGGCACTGAGCATACGGTCGTCATCGTCATCGCGGGCAAATACTTTCACAATCAATGAGTCGGTGTAATCCGTCATCTTGAACGTGAACAGTTTCTTCCCACTCTTCAATTCTTTCCGTTCTGCCGAGAAGACGAGTCCACGAATCGCGACACGTCGTTCTTCCTCGATAATCGTCTTGATTGGGACGATCTCATCTTTAATGAGCGCACCCATCCGGATTTCTGTGATCGGTTCGTCATTCGTTTCTGTTGCCTTGGCGAATTGAGCAGCCAGTGCCATTTTCGCTTGTTCGATGTCTTCTTGAACAACCTGTTCGCGAAGGGCCTGATTCGCCTCAGCGTCTTCTGAAAATTGAGCCTGACACGGCTTTTTCGTGAACCCATAGGCACTATAGAGCGCCTGCACTTCTTGACAGAGCTCTTTGTCCACATAACTCGCCTCAGGTGCGGAACGCACCGGGATCATGAGTTTGTTCTGCTCGAATCGTGGCGAAACGGAACCGAAATAACTGCGCATCGCACCAGAAACTTGGCTCAACTCGCTGACGATTCGCGGCCAATAGTCGATATAGTCTTGCTCACTTCCACCAGCTGTTGTCGAGAACCGAGCGTACACCTCATCCGCGAACGTCGCATAACGGCTTTCTAATCGACTCATGAACAATTGATGCACGTCGTATGGCAATACTTTTGGAAATGAAAAATAAAACGTCCACGTCCGTCGCTTCTTGTTGACGACGAGCCGTGAGAGTTCGGCCTGATCAAACAGGTCCGTCTCGGTCGTGATCCCAAGGTCACTTAATAATAATTGCATCTTTTGATTTGCTTCCACGGGTCCGTCTTTCCCCCTTTATGCCAATTCGACAAATGAAGGTGACCGCCTCCGCTGTCACCTTCATCCATTAATGAACTTCGCTAAATTTTGAAGCGATGACTTCTTTCAATTCATCGATTGACGTTTCAATCACTTCACCTGTTGCACGTACTTTCACTTCAACGATGCCTTCGCCGGCTTTTTTCCCGACGTTCACGCGAATCGGAAGTCCAATCAAATCTGCATCTGCAAACTTGACGCCCGCGCGTTCTTTTCGGTCGTCGAACAAGACATCGTATGTTTGACCAAGCTCTTCATAAAGACGGTTCGCCAACTCGACTTGCGTCTCATCTTTTGCATTGATTGCGATCAAATGGAGATCGAACGGCGCCACGTTACGTGGCCAAACGATTCCACGGTCGTCGTGATGTTGTTCGACGATGGCTGAAAGTGTGCGTGACACCCCAATGCCGTAGCAACCCATGATGAGTGGTTCGGCACGACCCTCTTCGTTGAGGAACGTCGCACCCATCGCTTCTGAATATCGTGTCCCGAGTTTAAATACTTGTCCCACTTCAATCCCACGAGCAAAACGAACCGGACCGGACTCATCCGGTGCCAAATCGCCTTCGACAACGAAACGTAAATCGTGGTATGTCATCTCGGCAAGGTCGCGCGCAGCGTTTACACCCGTGTAGTGTGTGTTCGCCTCGTTGGCACCACAGACTGCATCCACTAAGTACTTGACCGCATAGTCGGCAACGACTTTGACCGGAGCGTTAATCGGTCCGAGTGTACCTGGCGCACAGTTGAACAACTCAACGATTTTCGCTTCTTCTTCAAGTTGAATGTCGAGTCCACCGAGTGCGTTCTTCACTTTGACTTCATTCGCTTCGTGGTCGCCACGAACGATTGCCATGACGGTTTCGCCATCCACGTTGAACAAGACAGATTTGATTGTCGTCTTCGGATCCACGTTCAAGAATGCCGCCACATCTTCAATCGTACGATTCTCTTCCGTGTCCACTTTTTCGAGTGGACGAACGTCAGCTTGCTGCATCTCATAACGGTCGAGCGTTTCGGCCATCTCGATGTTCGCCGCATAGTTCGACGTGTCGGTGTAGACAATCGTGTCTTCCCCGATATCCGCAAGCGCTTGGAATTCATGCGTATCTTTCCCGCCGATTGCCCCAGAGTCCGCGACGACCGGACGATACTTCAGTCCTGTGCGGTCGAAGATGCGTGAGTACGCATTATACATGTTTGTATATTCTTCATCTAAGTCTTCTTGTGTCGCGTGGAATGAGTAGGCGTCTTTCATCAAGAACTCACGTCCGCGGAGCAACCCGAAACGTGGACGACGCTCATCACGATACTTCGTTTGAATCTGGTACAAGTTCATCGGAAGTTTTTTATACGAGTTGAGCTCGTCTCGGACGATTGATGTGATCAATTCTTCGTGTGTCGCACCGAGTGCGAAACGACGGTCATGACGGTCCGTCAAGCGCATCAATTCAGGACCGTAAATGCCCCAACGTCCTGTCTCTTCCCAAAGTTCCGCCGGTTGAATGGCAGGCATCAATAACTCTTGTGCACCGGCACGATTCATCTCTTCACGGATGATTGTTTGGATGTTGTGTAACACCTTATGTCCGAGTGGAAGATAAGAATAAATTCCTGCCGCATTTTGACGGATGAATCCTCCACGGACGAGGAGTTGATGGCTGACCGCTTCCGCGTCAGCCGGAACTTCTCTCAATGTAGGCATGAGCAATCTAGATTGTTTCATACAGTTCAACGTTTCCCTTCTCTACAAACAGCTTATTTAAAGAATGATTGAATGTCGTTCCAAGTGACAATCAACATTAAAATCATCAAGAGTGCGAATCCGATAAAGTGGACGAATCCTTCTTTTTTCGGATCGATTGGACGTCCGCGTACCGCTTCGAACAAGAGGAAAATCAAACGTCCTCCGTCTAACGCTGGCAATGGGAGCAAGTTGAAGATCGCAAGGTTGACGGAGAGAAGCGCTGTCCAGTTCAACAGCATGATCAAACCGCTCGCCGCTACTTCATCTGTCATCCGTACAATCCCGACCGGACCTGCTAGTTGATCGACACCGACTTGTCCTGTCACCAAATCACCGACCGCAGAGAAGATGAGCGTCGACATCGTCCATGTCGTTTCCGCTCCCGTCGTCACGGCTTTGACCGGTGATCGCTCGAGTGCGTTCGTGACACCAAGGATTCCGACCGTCTCTCCGTTTTGTTCGACTGCTTGTGGTGTGAGGGTGACAGTTGCTTCCTCCCCATCACGGACATACGTGACTTCCGTAGGGGTGTCCGCCCGGTCTTCTAAAGCAGATCGTAAGTCGAGCCAATCGGTAATCGGCTCACCTTCAATCGATACGATTTCATCCCCGCTCATCAAACCAGCCTCATCAGCGGCTGAATCCGGTTGAACCGTACCGATTTGACCGTCGTTCGTTGGGGTTCCTTGAACGAGCCCCACAATAATGAGCAAGATGAACGCCAAGACGAAGTTCATCGCCGGACCGGCTGCGATGGCCAAGACACGTTTCCAAACCGACTGGGCTCCAAATGTTCGATCATACGGTGCGATTTGAATTTCCATCCCTTGGTCGACAAGGAGTGTGTCTCGCTCTAATGAATAGACACGCACTTCCTCATCGATGAGAAGTTGCACTTTCAACTCATGTGTCGAATCGAACTTATCGACGGTTCCGACGACATGGACATCTGTAGCCGTGTCCGGTTGGAAGTAGACACGATCGACCGTCCCCTGTTCGGTGAGCCGGAGTCCGACATGCTGACCCGCACGGACTTCAATCGGTTCAAAATCTTCTCCGGCCATTTTGACGTAGCCACCGATTGGTAAAAGACGAATGGTATAGAGCGTTTCATTTTTACGGAATGAAACAATTTTTGGACCGAATCCGATTGCAAACTCGTGACAGAGAATGCCTGCCCGTTTCGCCATGACGAGGTGTCCCCATTCGTGTACCGAAATGAGAACGCCAAACATCAAAACGATGGCGATAAAAGTCGTCATGATTTATTCCCCACCTTCAATTCCTTGCTGAATCTGTTGACGTACTGCTCGGTCAACTTCTAGAATTTGCGCGAGCGTCGGCTCGGCAATGACCTCATGTCGAGCCATCGCATCTTCGACGAGTCGTTCAATCTCTAAAAACGTGATCTGACCGTTCAAGAATAGGTCCACTGCCACTTCATTGGCTGCATTCAAGACGGTCGGCATGGAACCACCGGCTCTTCCTGCTTCGAACGCTAACCGGAGTGCCGGGTAACGATTGAAATCAGCCTCTTCAAAATGCAGCTTTCCGATTTCCTTCAAGTTTAACCGCTTATTCCCCTCGATTTCAAGCCGCTTCGGTCCCGATAGCGCATAAAGGATCGGACCGCGCATATCCGGGTTTCCAAGCTGGGCCATCACGGCAGCATCTTTAAATTCGACCATCGAATGAATAATCGATTCACGGTGTAAGATGACTTCAATATCATTATAATCGATATCGAACAGCCAGTGTGCCTCGATGACTTCCAAGCCTTTGTTGAACATCGTCGCCGAATCGATGGTGATTTTTGCTCCCATTGACCAGTTCGGATGATTCAGTGCGTCTTCAACAGTCACATCAGCCAGCTCATCGCGTGAACGATCACGGAAACTACCGCCTGATGCCGTTAGAATAATTTTGGATACATCTTCTCTTCGTTCCCCGTTCAAACATTGATAGATCGCGGAGTGTTCACTGTCGACAGGCAACAGGTTGACCCCATGTTCTTTCACGGCCGCTTTGACAAGATGTCCTGCGGTAACGAGTGTTTCCTTGTTGGCGAGTGCAATATCTTTCCCTGCTTGAATCGCCGCAAGCGTCGGTTCAAGTCCAACTGCTCCAACGACTGCCGTCACGACGATGTCAGCCCGTTCTGCCGTCGCACACTCCTTCAGCCCCTCCGGTCCAATAAAATAGAGAGGTTCATATGTAAGATGCGGCTTCAACTGTTCGAGTACTTCGATACTCGTTGCCGACACATATTTTGGTCTAAGTCGATTGATCCATTCCGTGGCGACCTCGACGTTCGTTCCGAACGCATACGCCTCAAGTTCAAACAGGTCAGGGTGCTGTTCGATGACGTCACAAGTTTGAACGCCAATCGAACCAGTCCCCCCAATTAAGCTAATTCGCTTCATCTCGACACTCCTTTTTAAAGCAGATTAAACACCCAAATGACGGTAAAGACCGCAATCATACTATCAAACCGGTCTAAAATGCCACCATGTCCCGGTAACAGATGACCTGAATCTTTGACTCCGTACTGGCGCTTATAAGCAGACTGCACCAAATCCCCGAGCTGTCCGACTACCGCCACGACAATCGCTAAAATGGCGACCTCGATCATCGGCAAGATCGGATCAATCCAGACGAAGATGATACCGAGTACAATCGCAGACACAATGCCCCCAATCGCCCCTTCAATCGTCTTATTCGGACTAATCGATGGCCATAACTTGGCTTTCCCGAATGCTTTTCCGGTAAAATACGCTCCCGAGTCTGTCGCCCAAATCATAAACAAGATTAGCAGCACTTTCGATAGGCCGTCCTCAGAGAGCCGCACTAACGCAAAACTAGAGAAACCGACGACCAAATAGACGGCTGAGACGAAGTAAAAACTGGCATCTTCATACGTGAATCGGTTTTTCGTGACCACTGTCCAAAACAGCAACAACACGAGCCCTAAGACGAGCCATTGTTCAATCGAGAACGGAAGTTCATCCGTGACAACTTGAGTCTTAAGCAATAATAAGAGGAACGGGAACGCCACGAGGAGCGCTGTCACTAAGAACGGAAACGCCAACAGCTTATGCTGTCGCATCAACGTGAATTCACTCAATCCGATGAGTGCCAGAATCCCCATCAATGAAACGAAGGCATTGCCTCCAAGCGCAATCACCGTGATGAAGATGGCTCCTGCCCATAGTCCTGTAATAATACGTGTCTTCATGTTACACCCCACCAAAACGTCGCGTGCGCGCGTTGTATGATTCAATCGCTTCTACAAAATGCTCACGCTTAAATTCCGGCCACAATACTTCTGTGAAATGAAGTTCAGCATACGCGCTTTGCCATAATAAAAAGTTAGAGAGTCGTTGCTCACCGCTCGTCCGAATAACGAGATCTACATCTTGAACGTGTGTCATGAGTCGTTCACCAATCATACGATCATCGATATCGTCTGCCTGAACCAAACCGGACTGAACGTCTGCTGCAATGCTACGCATCGCTTGAACGAGCTCATCTCGTCCCCCGTAGTTGAGTGCGAAGACAAGGTTCAACCCTGTGTTCGCAACGGTCCGTTCTCTCGCCTCGTTAACGGCTTCTCGTGTCTCTCGTGGGAGTTTCGACGTATCTCCCGCAACGAGCACCCGTACATTCTGTTCGTGGAGTTCTTTCAAATCGGTCTCCAAAAACTGTTTCGGCAGTTTCATCAAGAATGAGACTTCCTCTTCCGGACGAGTCCAATTCTCTGTAGAGAACGCATAAAGCGTCAGAGACCGAATCCCGAGTTCCTGCGCTGTTCGTACCGCTTCCCGGATGGACTTCATCCCTTCCCGGTGACCCATGATGCGAGGGAGACCACGTTTTTTGGCCCAGCGCCCATTTCCATCCATGATGATGGCTACGTGCTCAGGAACACTTAACTCCGCCTCGATTTTCGTTTTAGGATTCACCCATTTAAACATTCTGTTACCCTCCTGATTGTATGAAAGAAGGACCCTCTCAGAAAAAGGGTCCCCACACAGCTTTTTGGTATACCACTTCCGTGATTACACTTCCATGATTTCTTTTTCTTTAATTGCTGCAGATTCATCAATCTTCTTGATATACGAATCCGTCAACGTTTGAACGTCATCTGCATATCCGCGGAGATCGTCTTCTGTTAACTCGCCATCTTTCTCGAGTTTCTTCAAGTTTTCATTTGCATCACGACGTACGTTACGGACAGCGACCTTCGCTTCTTCTGCGTATTTTTTCGTGACTTTAACTAATTCTTTACGACGTTCTTCCGTCAATGCAGGAATCGCCAAACGGATGACCGTACCGTCAGATGATGGAGACAAGCCGAGGTCTGCCTTTTGAATCGCTTTCTCTACTTCAGAAACCATCGACTTATCCCATGGTTGAATTAAAAGTAGACGCGCTTCTGGTGTATTGATGTTTGCCACTTGATTGAGTGGTGTTGGGACACCATAGTAATCAACTTGGACAGGATCCAAAATCGATGCGCTGGCACGGCCAGTGCGAAGCGTTCCAAAATCACGTTTAAGTGAAGAATGCGCTTTTTCCATTTTTTCTTCAGCTGTTTTCAATACTTCTTTGACACTCATGAATTGACTCCTCCTACTACCGTCCCGATATGTTCCCCGAGAACGACACGTTTAATGTTACCTTCTTCAAGCAATGAGAATACAATCAATGGAATGTGGTTGTCCATACAAAGTGACGTTGCTGTCGAGTCCATGACTTGAAGTCCATCCTTTAAGACGTCAAGGTAAGACAACGTATCGTACTTCACTGCCGTTGCGTCCAATTTCGGATCAGCTGAATAGACGCCGTCCACATTGTTTTTACCCATTAAGATGACATCAGCTTCGATTTCAGCCGCACGGAGAGCAGCTGTCGTGTCCGTTGAGAAATATGGGTTTCCTGTGCCGGCCGCAAAGATAACGACGCGTCCTTTTTCAAGATGACGCATTGCGCGACGACGAATGTATGGTTCAGCAACTTGTCGCATTTCAATTGATGTTTGGACGCGCGTTTGGACACCGTACGTTTCAAGGCTATCTTGAAGAGCAAGTGAGTTCAATACAGTTGCGAGCATACCCATGTAATCTGCGTTTGCCCGATCCATCCCGAGTTCACTACCCGTCTTTCCACGCCAAATGTTTCCGGCACCTACAACAACGGCGACTTCTACACCCATCTCGATCAATTCTTTAATTTGACTTGAGATTGAGTTTACAATGTTAGGGTCGATCCCGTAACCTTGATCTCCAGCGAGCGCTTCTCCACTCAATTTTAACACAATTCGTTTATATTTCGGTTCCATAACTTTGCCTCCTCTTGCTTGAAAAAAGGGAACACGCTCCCTTAACGAACTAACTCAAGGTTATACAGACGTGTTCCCAATTTTAGTTGTATCACAGATTGTGACACAGATTATTTTTTAAGTTGGTTCATAACTTCTTCAGCAAAGTTCTCTTCACGTTTCTCCATACCTTCTCCTACTTCGAAGCGTACGAACGAGTTGATTTTTCCGCCTTTTGATTCTACGTACTTACCAACTTTGAAGTCGCTGTCTTTTACGAACGTTTGGTCAACGAGGCAGATTTCTTCGAAGTACTTGTTCATTCGACCAGCAATCATCTTCTCAACGATGTTAGCAGGCTTGCCTTCGTTAAGTGCTTGCTCAGTCAAGACTTTCTTCTCGCGGTCGATTTCTTCAGCTGATACTTCATCGCGTGTCGCGTAAAGTGGACGTGCTGCAGCAACGTGCATTGCAACGTCTTTAGCAACTGTTTCGTCAGATGTGCCGTCGATTACAACGACTGACCCGATGCGACCACCCATGTGGAGGTACGTACCGAATACTGCATCGTCAGCTTTTTCAAGAACAGCTACACGACGGAGTGAGATTTTCTCTCCGATTGTCGAAGCTTCTTCTTGGATGTACGTTTCAAGTGTTTTACCTGCTTCGTACTCAGCCGCGAGTGCCGCTTCTGCAGTTGTTGCGCCTGATGCGAGTACTGCTTTTGCTACGTTGTTCACGAGTGTTTGGAACTTCTCGTTCTTCGCAACGAAGTCTGTTTCTGAGTTGATTTCGACGAGCACAGCTTTGTTGCCTTCAACTGCTACTGCTGTCAAACCTTCAGCGGCGATACGATCACCTTTTGCTGCTGCTTTAGCGATTCCTTTTTCGCGAAGGAAGTCGATTGCTGCTTGCATGTCACCGTCTGTTTCAACGAGTGCTTTTTTGCAATCGAGCATTCCTGCTCCTGTTTTTTCACGAAGTTCTTTTACCATTGCTGCTGTAACTGCCATCGGAAATTCCTCCTTGTAAAACTAACGAATTTTAAGAAAAAGCACAGGGCTTTTTGAATACATGTCCTAAAAAAAGGTGATAAAAGGCTTTCCCTTTATCACCTATTGTCTCACTGATTACTCAGCTTCTGTAGCTTCAGCTTCTGTCGCTACAGCTTCTTCAGCAACTTCTTCTTCACCTTGCTTCGCTTCGATGATTGCATCAGCCATCTTCGAAGTGAGCAATTTAACTGCACGAATTGCATCGTCGTTCGCTGGGATTACATAATCGATTTCGTCTGGGTCACAGTTTGTGTCGACAATCGCAACGATTGGGATGTTCAATTTGTGAGCTTCCGCGATTGCGATACGCTCTTTACGTGGGTCAACGATGAAGAGGGCGTCAGGCACACCAGGCATGTCCTTGATTCCGCCGAGGAACTTCTCAAGACGAGTCATTTCTTTCTTCAAGATGATGACTTCTTTCTTAGGAAGTACTTCGAACGTGCCGTCTTCTTCCATTTTTTCGAGTTGCTTCAAGCGGTTGATACGCTTTTTGATTGTTGAGAAGTTAGTGAGTGTTCCACCCAACCAACGCTCGTTAATGAAGAACATCCCAGAACGGATTGCTTCCTCTTTGATTGTATCTTGAGCTTGTTTTTTCGTACCAACGAAGAGGACGTTTCCGCCTTCTGCCGCGAGTTCACGAACAAAGTTGTAAGCTTCGTCTACTTTTTTGACCGTCTTTTGAAGGTCGATGATGTAGATCCCGTTACGCTCTGTGAAGATGTATTTCGCCATTTTTGGGTTCCAACGGCGTGTTTGGTGACCGAAGTGTACACCAGCTTCAAGCAATTGCTTCATTGAAATTACTGCCATGATAAATTTCCTCCTTGTGGTTTAAAAAAGTCCTCCGCCTCGTTCATTGTTGTATTCCGACCTTTCGGCACCGAGGAATATCATCCCGAGACGTGTGTGATGTGTTTAACACCGAGAATTACTATAGCATATGTCACGAAATCCGGCAACTCTCACTTTTTACGAAGTTTCGCATAAAGCGCAAGCTCGCCCTCGCCTTTTCCGAGGATACGGGCAGCGTCCCGCACGGAATGTCGCAACAAGACATCGTCCACGTCGATTGACGCGGACGGGGTCGTCTCTTCTGTCGCCTCTACGACCGTTTGAACGGACTCATTGACAGGGAGCGATGAAGCTTCTTCCTGTTGAACCACGTTCGAACGTTCAACGGGTTCTTGAACAACGAGGTCGTTCATCGACTCCATGAATGAAAGAAGCAACGTTTCGGTCTCTTGCTTCTCTCGTTCGAGCCGTTCGACTCGTTCCTGAAGCGCTTGGACTTGTCGGTAGCCGAATAAAAAACCGTAAGCAACCAAACAAGCTGTGATCACATATACAATATACACTTGTTCATCTCCTTACGATGTCTTTTCTTCTAAATAGGACCGACCGAGCGCGTGTTTTAATGTCTTCAACGCTTTGGAATGAATTTGCGAAATCCGTGATGTTGACAGTTCGAGCACTTCCCCAATCTCCGTCAACGTCAGTTCGTCAAAGTAAAACAAAGAGACGACGAGTCGTTCTTTTTCGGATAAATGGTCGACTTCTGCTGCCAGCACATCAATCAATTCGCGTTGCAACAACGTATCTTCTGGCTTTTCAGAATCCGGGTCGAAATACGTGACAGACATGACTTTTCCTTCTTCTTGCAACGTCACGGCCTCATCAATCGACAACATATTGGCAAAGTACCCTTCCGCCATCGTTCGTTCGATTTCTGCAATCGGTAAGTCGCATGCCGAAGCTAACTCGCTCTTCGTTGGAGCACGATGTAACGACTGTTCAAGCTGTTCTGCCACCTGATCGATTTTTTTCACTTTTTCTCGAACCGACCGAGGTAACCAATCCACTTTTCGTAAACCGTCGATAATGGCTCCACGAATCCGAAACGCAGCATACGTATCAAATTTATTATTGTGCTCTGGATCATATTTCATAAGGGCATCGTACAATCCCATGTAACCCAAACTTTTCAATTCGTCGCGTTCGACGCTCTTTGGAAGCGTCACGATCATCCGTTGTACGTGGTAGTGGATGAGAAACTCGTAATGTGCTAGTAATTCGTTTGCTGTATCCATATCACGGTCCATATTCCAGCGATCCCACAACTGTGTAAGATGAGTCGTCATGTCGATCCCCCCTTATAGTTCTTTCGTACCCACGCTCACCGTCCGAATCGATAAGACAGATGTTGCGACATCAAACTCGATTGTCCGCCCGTTATGTCCGCCACAATCTTCTGCCACGAGCGGAATACGATGGACTTTTAATGCTTGGCGGATGGCCTCGGCGTTTCGCTCACCGATTCGCATCGCCTCGTTCTCATATTTAAACTGAAACATCTGAGCGCCGCCTGCCATCTTTGCTTGAAGCCGCGTGGCCCCTTCTCGTTTCAATGAATGCACGAGTGTATCAATGGCTGTATCTGCGTATTTTCCTACTTCAATCGTCTGGTTCTTACGAGCAATCGTCGAGTCCGGCAACATGACATGTGCCATCGCTGCCAGTTGGAGGCGGGTGTCATATAAAATGACACCCACACATGACCCGAGTCCGGCTGTACGTAACCGATTTGGTGCGGTCGTCTGCTTCCATTCGGCAATGCCGATTTTTAATACATCAGCCATTGCCAAGCAACCGTTCTTGAATCCGTTTGAGCGACCCATGTGTTGGTAGGAACAACACATGTCCTGCACTTACTTTTTGATCAATCATAAATGTCGTGTCGATATAGAGCGCCGCGTCTTCCTCAGGTTGTACAGACGTGACGACAAATTCAACAATCGAACCTGCCATATCGATGGCCGTTGCCGGCACTTGAATCATAATCGGTGTCTGTAACCAGTCACCTAGCGCTCGCGCATAAGCACCGCTCATAATATTCCCGACCTCTTCCCAAGCCGATTGGCCGAGCTCATCAAAAGAATCAAATGAATATGGCATCCCAATCAAGGTCGAAACCATTTGCTCGGCATCTTCCACGGCGAACAAAATGAGGATCATTCCACGAATATCACCATCTAACTCCAACAAGACCGAGGCAACATGTCGTTCCGGACCGCCGACTCGCTCTGGTAAATAGGTGATCGGTTCCATTTCGGCAGAAGACACGGTAATGTTCACCGGTTTCGAAAGCATTGCCGACAAGGCAGTCGCCGCATGTCCAGACCCTATATTTCCCAGTTCCTTTAACAGGTCTTGTTCAAACTCACTCAGCATACTGTTCCTCAAACAACGCATTCGCATCGAGTAAGGAGAAGAGTTTATCTTCTCCTTTTGCGATGGCTGTCAGATGTGCCGAGAGCATATCGCGGCTCGATTCCGGAATCGGTTCGATTCGTACTTCATCGCTTTCCACGACCTCATTCGCACGGTCGACGATAAATCCGGCATCTCCTTGATTCAACGAGGCGATCAGGATGCGCGTTTCATCCGTTGGTTCGATTTCTTCGTAGCCGAGTCGCAAGCGAAGGTCGATGACCGGCGTGACGACACCACGAAGGTTGATGACCCCTTTCACATGTGACGGTGCGTTCGGCACTCGTGTGATCGGCTGAAGTCGCTCGATTGAACGGACCGACTGTACGTCGATCCCATACGTATTTTCTTCAAGTGAAAAGACTACCCATTTCTGTTCCATCAATATTCCTCCTTAAAAGAGATCGTTACTATCTACGATAAGGGCGACGCGACCGTCACCAAGAATGGTCGCACCAGAGATAGCTGGAATCCCTTCAAGATACGTACCGAGCGGTTTCATGACAATTTCTTGTTGACCGATCAAATCGTTGACGACGACGCCGACGAGTTTGTTGCCTTTTCGAACGACGACGACCGGGAATTGCGACTTCGTCTCTGATTCGATGCCAAACATTTCTTTCATGTAGACGAGTGGGACCAGTTGACCACGGAAGTCGAAGACTCGCTCACGGTGTGCTGTCAAAATGTCCGCTTCATCAAGTAATGTCGTCTCAAGGATCGATGTCAATGGAATCGCATACGATTCCTCTCCCACTTGAACGAGCATCGCCGAGATGATCGAGAGGGTGAGCGGTAAGCTGACTTGGAACTTCGTGCCCTGTCCCGCAACCGTCTCTAAAGAAACGACGCCACCGAGTGACTCGATTTTATTTTTGACGACATCGAGTCCGACACCGCGTCCTGACAAGTCAGTGACCACGTCTGCCGTCGAGAAGCCCGGAGCAAAGATCAGCATCGCCAATTCGTTCTCAGACATCGTCGTCGCTTCTTCATCTGTGATCACGCCGCGCTCCAACGCTTTCGAGCGAACCTTGTCGACGTTGATGCCGGCACCGTCGTCCTCGATTTCAATGAAGACTCGGTTTCCGCCGTGATACGCACGGAGTGCAAGCATGCCCTGCTCCGGTTTTCCGGCTAGAAGACGTACTTCCGGACGTTCGATGCCGTGATCGATGGCGTTACGGATCAAGTGGACGAGCGGATCGCCAATTTCATCGATGACCGTGCGATCGAGTTCTGTTTCAGCACCTGAAATGTCCAACTGGACTTTTTTATGAATCTCTTTTGCGACCGAACGCACCATTCGTGGGAAGCGATTGAACACTTGTTCGATTGGCATCATCCGGAGGGTTAAGACGAGTGATTGTAACTCGTTCGTTCCCCGCTTGATTTTTTCGACCGTTTCATTCAATTCTGGTTGACCGACTTCGTCCGCCAGGCGCTCAAGTCGTCCACGGTCGATAATGAACTCTTCAAATAAGTTCATCAGACGATCAATTCGTTCTAAGTTGACGCGAATCGTTTTTGCTTGTGCTTGAGCGGCTACTTGCTCTTTCGTATCTTTCGCTTCTTCCTTGTCCGAGGTAGCTTGAACGACAGGTTCAGGTGCAATCGTCTCCGCTGTCACAGCGACTTCTGGCTCACTGACCGCTGTTTCTGTATACGTATTGACTTCGACGCGCTCCACTTCCGAGACTTGAGCGATGGCATGTTCAATCACTTCTGCCGTCTCTTGTGACAAGAATAAGACGTCGAACGATAAGTCAAATTGCTCTTGTTCGATTTCTTCTGTCTCCGGATGTGTGCTGACGACCTCACCTAGTTCTTGAAGGCGATCGAATACCATATACGCACGGGCCGCTTTCAAGACGACCGCGTCAGACAGTTTGACTGTGATTTGATACGCCTCAAAGCCTGTCTGTTTGGCTTGCTCGATGACCGAGTTCGTATATAGATCAATCTCAAACGTGCTCGTCTCTGACGTTTTTTCGACTGCGACTTCTTTCCCACCGATGAAGGATTGGAATGCGGCGACCGTTTCTGATACATCCACGTTCGCGCCTTGTCCTCCGCTCTCGATGTCCGCAATCATGTCTTCCATCTGTTCCATGGCGATGAACATCGTATCCAACAAGAGTTGGTTACTTTCCTTTTTGCCGCCACGGACGAGGTCGAGCGCGCTCTCCATCTCATGTGTCAAGTTGGCAACGCGTTCGTACCCCATCGTCGAAGACATCCCTTTTAGCGTGTGCGCGGACCGGAAGATCTCCTGTACAACATCCGCACCACCCGATTGTTCTAATTTAAGTAACTGTGTGTTGATCGATTGGATATGTTCTTGGGATTCATCTAAAAACAACCCTAAGTATTCATTCACGTCCATCTCATTTACCTCCCTGTCGTTATACTCGGTTCCACTGTTTTCGTAAGTTCCCCATCAAACGGTCCATCAAGTGACGTGGTTTCGGAGGCGTACCCGTAAGCGTTGTCAAAATTCGTTCGAGGCGCCAGCTAATATCACTCTTTCGGTTGTATTGATAAAACGGGACTTGGGCGATGACTGCCTTTCTGACAGATGAGTCGTCTGGTAGAAAGCCGAGGAATCGAATCGTCTTATTTAAAAACTGTTTACATGCGACTTCCATCCGTTCGAAACATTGAAGGGCTTCCTCACCGGACTGGGCTCGGTTGACGATGACGCCAAGCGGTAAGTCCGGGTACTGATGGTGCACCAGTTTCGTATATGCATAACCGTCCATTAGCGAGGTAGGTTCTGGAGTCAAAATCAAGAACATCTCATCGCAACCCGCGATGAACTGGAGTGAAGTGTCCGTCGCTCCAGCCCCCATATCGAACAGGACATAATCATATTCGGTCAATACTTCGAGTTCTCGCATGAGAAATTGCATGTCATCATCTGAGAGATGGACGAGTTGGTCCTGCCCACTCCCTCCATGTAATATATCGACACCATATACATTTTTCTGAACAGCTGCAGCCAATGGAATACGAGCTTTGACGGTCTCGATCATCGTTCTGGACTTCATGGCATTCATCAAGATGTGCACATTGGCCATTCCGATGTCAAAGTCGACAATCAACACTCGTTTTCCGAGTTCAGCTAGGGCGATGGCCGTGTTTACACAGACGTTCGTCTTTCCGACCCCACCTTTCCCACTCGCAAAGGCGATTGTCGTCGGATGGGCATCATTGATTGCTCTTAAACGCCTTGCTTGGTCCATCTTGCCCACCCTTCTTTCTCAAACAGTCGTTTCGTCAGTGCGTCCGCATTCCCCCGAATCAGATCGTCCGGCACTTCTTGGCCGTCTGTCATCCAGGCGACCGGAAGACCGCTCTTTTTCACCATGCGGTACATCGCGTGGATATCACTTGTCTCGTCCGCCTTCGTAAAAATGAGTGAGCTAAGAGGCAATGACTCGAATTGCGAATAGATCATATCCATGTCCTTCGTTTTGGATGTCAAACTCAAAACGAGCGAAAGGCTTGTTTCAGTGAAGTCGTGATGTTCATGAAACTGTTCGACGTAAGCCGGATCGCGGAAATTTCGTCCCGCCGTGTCGATTAGCACGATGTCTTTACGAGCAAACAATTGCTTGGCACGCTTGAAGTCATGAAAGTCATATGCCACTTCCACCGGAATACTCATGATTTCAGCATACGTCTTCAACTGTTCGATGGCAGCGATTCGGTACGTGTCGGTCGTGATCAATCCGACCGTTTTGCCTTCCGTCAGCTTGAAGTGCGCCGCAAGTTTGGCGAGCGTGGTCGTCTTGCCGACCCCCGTCGGTCCAACGACCATAACATATCGCTTCGCTTCAGGCGGTTCAATGAACGACGATTTGACTTGTTCGTAAACGAAACGTTCAGCTTCTTCTACAGATTTTGTCGTGTAGTATAGTTCGTTCAGCGTTTCCTCCCACGACTCATCGGCAAAGGATTCTGTCGAGAGCAGCGATTCGACATGTTGCAACGAGGCGTGTAGTCTCGGTGCCGCTCCTCCAATCACACGTGGTGATGTTTGCGGGATGACAGGTTGTGATGGTGTTGGTGCTGTCCGAACAGGGACAGGCTGTCGTGGCTTTGTGACGACTTGCTCTTTTTCGAGGGCTGCGATGACCTCCACTTGCTTTGACGCAAAGAGACCGAACCATCCTGTCTTCACTTGTCGTGAGTTGAGGATGACCGCTTCGTCTCCGAGCTCTTGTTTCACTTTCGCCATCGCATCAGCCATGGTTTTCGCCGTAAACTTTTTAATCTGCATGTTAAATCACCCCAATACTTTTCACTTCGACGGAACTGAGTAATTCGTTATAAGCCAATACCGGCACATCTGGATAATACCGTTCGAGTAATTGACGAACGAACAGACGAATCGTTGGGGAACATAAAATCACAGCCGATGCCCCATATCGTTCAAACATCGACAGTTGTTCGCCAGTGCGCTCGATAATCTCTCGAGCTTGCTCTGGGTCGAGCGCCAAATAGTTCCCGAACTCCGTTTTCTGAACCGCATCTTGCACCGTCTGTTCCGTCTGTCCGCCGAGTGTCACGACGTAAAGGGGACCTTCAGGTGGTTTGACTTGATCGGTCAATTGACGGGACAAGCCTTGACGGCAATACTCTCCTAAGATTTCCGCATCTTTCGTCACTTTTCCGTAGTCTGCCATCGTCTCAAACAGAAGCGGCAAATTTCGAATGGAAACACTTTCTTGGAGTAAGTGGCGCAACACTTTCTGAATTTCGCCAATCGAAAGGACTGACGGCGTCACGTCCTCTACGAGAACCGGATGCGTCTCTTTCAGGTGCTCGACGAGTTGTTTCGTCTCTTCCCGACCGAGTAAATCTGCCGCATGTTTCTTCAACGTCTCGGTCAAGTGAGTCGCGACAACAGAAGGCGGATCAACGACGGTATACCCGCTCATTTCTGCCCGAGTTCGTGTTTCTTCATCAATCCAAAGGGCAGGAAGACCGAATGCTGGTTCCGTTGTTTCAATTCCATATACCTCAGGGTCTTCGATGCCCGGGCTCATCGCCAAGTAATGATCCAGCAATAGCTCTCCCTCTGCAACGACGTTCCCTTTGACTTTGATTCGGTATGCGTTCGGTGATAACTGCAAGTGATCGCGAATCCGGACCGTCGGTAAGATGAAGCCAAGCTCGAGTGCGAGTTGACGACGAATCATGACAACGCGGTCTAACAAGTCACCGCCTTGAGACTCATCTGCAAGCGGAATCAAGCCATACCCGAATTCAAATTCAATCGAGTCAATCTGCAACAGCGAGACGACTGATTCTGTCGGCGCTGTCGATGGTTCCTCTTCGAGCATCGGCTCTTCCGTTGCCTGACGGATATTTCGACGCATCGTGTAGGCGCCGAAGAATGCCGTTCCGGCAATGATCATCGTCACAGGAAGTAGGGGCGGTGATACAAAACCAAGCATGAAGACAATCGACCCGGCGATATAAAGGAGTGATGGGTTTTGACCGAGCTGGTCGATTACGTCTTCCCCTAAGTTTCCATCCGAGACGGCACGGGTCACGATAATCCCGGTCGCGGTCGAAATCAAAAGTGCTGGGATTTGACTGACCAAGCCATCCCCGATTGTCATGAGTGAGAACGTTTGGAACGCTTCTCCAACTGGTAATCCCATTTGAACGACACCGATGATAATCCCGAAGATCAAGTTGATCGTAACGATGATAATACCAGCGATGGCATCTCCTTTAACGAACTTCGATGCCCCGTCCATTGATCCATAGAAGTCCGCCTCGCTTTGAATTTTACGGCGACGCATCTGGGCTTCCTTATCGTCAATTAAACCAGAGTTCAAATCGGCATCGATGGCCATCTGTTTCCCCGGCATCGCATCGAGTGTGAAGCGAGCAGATACTTCCGATACACGCTCTGCTCCTTTCGTGATGACGACGAATTGAATGATGACAAGAATCAGAAAGACGACAAATCCGACAAGGACATTTCCACCGATGACGAAATCACCGAACGTCTCGATGACTTCCCCACCATAACCTTTAGATAGAATCGAACGGGTCGTCGATACGTTCAAACCAAGACGAAACAACGTCACAATCAATAAGAGAGAAGGGAATACGGAGAAGTCAAGTGCTTCCCGGGCATTCATCGCCACAAGTAGAATCATGATGGCGATCAAAATATTTACGATGATTAAAAAGTCTAATAAAAACCCCGGTAGCGGGATGATCAGCATGATGACAATCATCAACACACCAATCAAAATTGCAAAGTCTTTCGCTTTTACTGCCAACACATACTCCTCCTCAAGACGGTTGCTTCATTTGATAGACGAATGCCAGTACTTCCGCAATGGCTTGATAAAACGATTCGTCTACCACTTCACCGATGTCGATTTGCGCATAGAGCGCGCGCGCGAGTGGTTTATTTTCAACAATGGCCACGTCATGTTCTTTTGCGACATCTCGAATATGAAAGGCGACCCGGTCGACCCCTTTGGCGACCACGAGCGGCGCAAAATCTTTCGTGTCATCATATCGAATGACGACCGCGTAATGGGTCGGGTTCGTGATGACGACATCGGCATTCGGTATCTCTTGCATCATCCGTCGCATCGCCATTTCCCGTTGTTGCTGTTTGATTTTAGATTTGATGAGTGGGTCACCTTCCGTATTTTTGTACTCATCTTTTATATCTTGCTTAGACATTCGGATCGATTTCTCGAAATCAAATCGTTGGTAGAATAAATCGAGTAGTGCAAGTGCGAGCAAGGCGACACTTACCCAAAGACCGAGTTCAATCGTGATACTCGCGAGTGCGACAATCGATTCACGAACTTGTTCGACGGCCATCCGAGACAGTTCTTTCTGATTTTTCCAAAGGACAGCGACAGCGGTTGTCAGGATGATTAACAATTTGAATAAGGACTTTAAAAATTCGACGACCGCTTTCATACTGACGATGCGTTTGACCCCCTTGATCGGGTCGATCCGCTCAAGCTTTGGTTGAATGGCTTCTAAAGAAAATAACGTTCCGATTTGTAGGTAATTGATGAGAATCCCAAACACGACGGCAACGACAAAGAACGGAGCCAAAATCAAACCGACACGGAGCATTAAGTCGACGACCATATCCGACATGCCGCCCGTCACGTTAAACAATAAATACTCTGGGCTGAGTAAATCGCTGATTAAAGAAAGCAATTGCTGCCCAATCACGGGACCGAAAAAAGATAACATGAGAAACATCGCAAAAAGTGCGAACGCTCCAGTCAAATCGGCTGATTTGGCGACTTGCCCCTTCTTTCGGGAGTCTTCCCGTTTACGCGGCGTCGCTTTTTCTGTCTTTTCGCCTGCAAAAAACTGTAGATTGACCGATAAAGGATATAGAGGCTTCTTCATGAGGCGTCTCCTAATATGAGCATAAAGTCGTGCATCACTTCTTGTAATAGCGGGATGAACTGACTGATCCCTGTCAATGTCAGTCCCATCAATAAAACCATGACGGCAAAGCCGGCGATGAGTTTAAATGAAAATCCGATGGCAAAGATATTGAACTGTGGCGCTGACTTCGCTAAAAATCCGAGAGCTAAGTCAACAAGGAGCAAGGAAGCCATCATCGGCAACGCCAATTGCAACGCGACCATCATGGTCATGGTGACGACTTTCACGGCCATCATCAAAGAGGCTTCGGTAAAGTTGATCATCGGTTGACCAGGCGGATAGATTTGAAAGCTATAATAAATGCCATCAATCAGCAGAAGATGCAGGTTGCTCGTTAACAAAATGAACAGCGTAAAAATATAATAAAATCGTCCAATCAATGGCGATTGACCGCCAAACATCGGATCATATGCCGAAGCCATCGCTAATCCGAGCTGTAAATCAATGACCCCACCGGCAATTTGTGGTGCAAAAAATAGGATGTTGATTAACAGTCCAAGTAAAAGTCCGATCATGACTTCATAGACGACTTGCAGGACGAACGCATTCGTCATCTGGATTGGCTCGGTCAGTGTGAACATCGCGTAATACGCTAAAAACGCACTGAATCCGACGCGGTGCATGACCGGTAATTGTCTCGTCGAGAACAACGGGACACTGACAAAAAAGCCAGACAGTCGTGCGAACGTTAACCCATACATACTGATGAAGTCGACCGCATTCATTTCGATGCAACCTCAACCATCAACTCAAAGATCAAACGCGTGAATCCTTCAATCTGTTGAAGCATCCACGGTCCAAAGATGACGAGACCGATGAAGACCGAAATAATTTTCGGAACGAACGATAGCGTTTGTTCTTGAATTTGAGTCGTGGCCTGTAAAATCGAGATCACGAGACCGACGATCAGTGAGATGAGCAGAAGTGGCATTGATATTTTTAATAAGGTCCACACACTCTCTGTCGCCAAATAGATGACCATTTCTTGTGTCATGTCCGTTCCCCCTACATACTTCTAAGCAATGATTCCACAATCAAGTGCCAGCCATCGACCAATACAAACAACAATAATTTAAACGGCAGTGCAATCATGACCGGTGGAAGCATCATCATCCCCATCGACATGAGGACACTTGCGACTACCATATCAATGATCAAAAACGGTAAGAAAATCATGAAGCCGATTTGGAAAGCGGTCTTCAACTCACTGATCGCGTAAGCAGGCACCAAAGCGAGGAGCGGCACATCATCAAGTGTCTCCGGCTGCTCGTAGTTCCCATACTTTAAGAACAGTTGTAAATCTTCTTGTCTTGTATATTTCGACATAAACTCCTTCATCGTCCCACTTGCCTCATCGAACGCCTCATCTTGTGAGATCTTGTCATCGAGGTACGGTTTCAATGCGTTCTCGTTCAAATCCGAGAGAACCGGAGACATGACGAACAGTGTGATGAATAGTGCCAATCCGACAATCAATTGGTTCGGTGGCGTTTGCTGTGTACCGAGTGCCGGTCGAATGAATGACAAGACGACCACGACCCGAGTAAAGCAAGTCATCAAGATTAAAAAGGATGGTGCGAGCGTCAGCAATGTCAACAAAATCAAAAGCTTGATGGATGTCGACGTACTGTCCGGTGTTTCTAAATTGATCAATTGCTCAAACGTCGTCATGATTTCTTCCTCACTTCTTCTAGCTGAGCGAGTTGTTTCTTAAAGGTGTCTAAAAATGCATTCGAATTTGACGTTCGGAGTGACAAGGATTCCGTTTGCTCTTCCTCGATCGTGTCCGCATCGAGTCGATCGATCAGTTGAATCGAATCGCCGACACCGAGTACATACACTTGGTCACCGAGCTTCACGAGCTGGACTGAACGGTCTTTTCCGAGCGGGACGCCTCCGAGATGTTTCATATGTTGAGTCGCTTTCACGCCTTGTGTTTTAGAACTGAGCCAACGCATCAAGACGATAAATCCGCCGACCACGACCACGAGACTCAACACGACTTTCACGCCATTGCCAATGGTTGACGCTGTCGTTGGAACGTTACTTTCCTGTTCATCTGTCTGTTGTTGCTCGAATTGTTGGTCTACGGTGGCGGCCTCAACCGTGGCCGGAGCAGAGAGCCCGACCACGAGGAGAATAATCAACCACCATTTCTTCATTGTGCGACCGTTTTAGAAACTGCTTCGATGACACGTTCTGCATTGAAAGGCTTGACGATGAAGTCTTTTGCTCCAGCTTGAATGGCATCGATGACCATCGCTTGTTGTCCCATCGCTGAACACATGATGATTTTCGCATTCGAGTCGAAGCTACGAATTTCTTTCAATGCTGCGAGTCCATCCATCTCAGGCATCGTGATATCAAGTGTGACGAGATCCGGTGTGAGTTCACGGTATTTCGCGACAGCGTCCGCGCCGTTTTCTGCCTCACCTACTACGTCATATCCATTCTTTGTCAAAATGTCCTTGATCATCATACGCATGAACGCTGCGTCATCCACTACTAATACTTTTGCACTCATTCTAAATTCCTCCTTAAACGATTCCGATCCGCTCATGCGGTTGAATAATTTCTGTTACACGTACCCCAAAGTTTTCTTCAATGACAACGACTTCTCCTCTAGCGATTCGCTGTTGGTTGACATAAATGTCTACCGGCTCACCCGCTAGTTTGTCGAGTTCGATGATGGAGCCCTGTGATAACTCAAGTACTTCCCGAACGGATTTCTTCGTTCTTCCTAACTCTACTGTCACGTTTAACGGGACATCGTATAACAACCCAAGATTCGCCGGGGCCGCTTCTTGCGATGCCGGTGATTGGAGCGGCATGAATTCCGCTTGGCTAACTGCCACTTCCGGCATCGATTTTTGTTTACTTGGTTGCGGGGTGACTGGTTGCGCTTGTTGTTGGGCTTGCGGTTGTGGTTTTGGCGCTTCCGCTTGCGCTTTCACCGGTTCCGGTGCTGCCTGGGCTTCCCCTGTAGCTTTCATCAACTCATCGACCAATTGCTTTCCAAATTGAATCGGTGCGATCTGAACGATTGTTGAATCAATCAACGTACCTACTTTGAGATTGAACTCGATGAGTACCATCGTCTCCCAAAGTTCAAGGCGATCGATGATGGTTTGGTTCTTCGTCGCATCGAACACTTCGACAAGCGGTGGCGAGATGTCAATCTTCTTCGAAAATACCGTCGATAAAGACGTTGCGGCCGCCCCCATCATTTGGTTCATTGCTTCTTGAACTGCCGACAACCGAATCTCATCAAGGCTCTCCGGATCAACATTCTCTCCGGTCCCGCCTAACATGAGGTCAGAGATGATGGCCGCATCTTCGCGAGTCAAGACGAGGACGTTCTCCCCTTGGATTCCTTCTGTGTAGCCTACTCGAAGCGCCACATGAGGAGTGGGATAGCGTTCGCGTAACGCTTCAATTCTCACTTCACTGACAACCGGTGTAGTGATTTCAACTTTTTGTTGTAGTAATGTTGACAAGGCCGTTGCCGAGTTCCCGAATGAAATATTCCCAATTTCTCCGAGTGCATCGCTCTCCATCGAATCTAAATGTTCTTCTTTCGCATCGACTTCTGGCGTCGGCGTATTGTCGCTTGTCCCGCGTAATAACGCATCAATTTCATCTTGTGACAGCATCTCACTCATTGCTCTTCCTCCTTCACACGGTGAAGCACTTGAACCGCCATTCGCTTCCCGCTCACACCGACTTGCCCTTTAAATACTTTATTTTCCCCCACCATGACGGACAGGGGTTCTTTTGCTAATTGATCGAGTGCCAAACAATCTCCGACTTCTAGATGCAACAAATCTCCAAATGTGATCGTCGTCTCACCGAGTAAGGATACGACCTCGACCGTCGAGTTCATCAATTGGGCTTTAAGCGGTTCCTTACTCGATTGACTCGCATTGCGTCGATTCGCTTCCTGCATCCAGTAATGACTCGATAGCTTGGACAATACCGGTTCGATTGTGACGAATGGCAGACAGACGTTAATCGTTCCGCTCACTTCACCGATTGTCACACCGATTGAAATCAAGACGACCGTTTCGTTTGGTGAGACGAGTTGCAGGAACTGCGGATTCACTTCCACGGCTGACATTTCTGCTTTAATCTCAGCAATCGATTCCCAAGCATCCCCATATGTCGAAAACGCCCGTTTGTACAATTGCGTCAAGATCCGCATCTCGATTTCGGTGAACGATTCGATTTTATCCATCTCGACACCGGGACCACCGAGTAATCGGTCTAACATCGCGTACGAGATGTTCGGATTGACCTCGATGATGAATCGCCCGTTTAACGGTGGCGCCTCAATCAAGTTGATCATCGTCATGCTCGGAATGGAATGAATGAATTCATCGTACGGTAATTGTTCGACCGAGTTGACCGAAAACTGAACGTACGTGCGAAGTTGGGCCGAGAAAAATGTCGTGAGCATCCGTGTGAAATGCTCGTGAATCCGAGTTAAGCTACGAATTTGGTCTTTAGAAAATCGAACGGCTCGCTTGAAGTCGTATTGTCGAACTTTCTTCTCTTCCTCTTGCGCGAGAAAGGAGTCTGCTTCGACATCCCCACTGCTTAATGCAGATAGTAAGGCATCAATTTCTTGTTGAGACAGTACTTCTCCCATGATGCCACCTCACTGAATAATTTTCTTCGTCATATAGACGCGTTGGACTTCACCTTCTTCAAGCAGTCCGTTAAGTTGTTCTCGTAATGTTTGTTCGAACTTTTGCATATCCTCTTTTGTTGCCAATTGGGCTTTCGTCATCCCGGATAAGTCACCTAAAATGACATTGTGCACTTGGAATTTACGTAGTTCTAAATTCTCTTTCGTTTCAGCCGAATCTGTGACGATCGTAAATTGAACGTTGATGAAACGCTCGTCTTGAATGTTCGTCGTCATATCATCGGTCATGAAACTCCGTTCTGCCAACTCTTCAGCTGTGACCGGTTTCGTTTTAGCAGTGACGTTATCACCGAAGACATATTTGTACGTCATGAATCCGGCACCGCCCATGACGAGCAGGACGACAAGCAGGATGATTACGACCTTTAGGCCGCCACCTTTTTTATTTTCTTCTTCACTCATCTTCTTCACCTCTTGTGAACATCGTTCCGACTAAACCGATTGAGCGGTAAAAGGCTTCAGTTCGTTCAATGATTTGATCTTTCGTTTCTTTTACGAGATACGTTTTGCCATTAAACAATTGGATGATCGTGTCGGGCTCTGCCTTCACCGTTTCGATGAGCAAAGCGTTCAGCACGAACTCCTCACCGCGAAATGCCGTGACGCGAATCATCAGCGTTTCAGGTTAACGAGTTCTTGAAGGATCTCGTCCGATGTTGTGATAATTCGTGTGTTCGCCTGGAATCCACGCTGTGCCACGATCATTTCAGTGAACTCTTCCGAAAGGTCAACGTTTGACATTTCAAGTGCGCCTGAGACGAGTTCTCCACGACCGTCAGAACCAGGTACGCCAAACTGTGGAA
Organism: Exiguobacterium sp. s75; assembly: GCF_018617145.1. Lineage (GTDB taxonomy): Bacteria > Bacillota > Bacilli > Exiguobacteriales > Exiguobacteriaceae > Exiguobacterium > Exiguobacterium profundum. The sequence continues at coordinate 500,041 of NZ_JACSJQ010000001.1, read as the reverse complement.
CACCGGAGTTTTGCGATTGTACGAAGTTGTTGGCTCCGACTTTTGATAACCCGGCGTTGTTCGAGAAATTCGACGTGACGATGTAACCAGCGATGCGAAGCTCACCGTCAGATGCTACAAAACTGACTTGCCCGTCTTTACTAATTGAGAGCGATTTTGCATCTGTTGGGATTTTAATTCGTCCGTAACGATTTGTTTTCGCTGACGTATCAGTTGCCGCATAATGATCTAAATTTGCTGTTGGACCTGTGAAATCTGTTTCAGCTGGGGTCGCTGTTACTCCTGCAGCAACTGGCAACGTACTAGTGAGTGACCCAACAAGATACGTCCCGTCGCCCGTCACCAAGTTACCTTGGTTGTCCGTATAAAAGTTCCCAGCGCGCGTGTATTGGAGTTGACCATTGACCATCGTCGCATAAAAACCTTCCCCTGAAATCCCAACATCGAGGGCGCGTCCTGTGTTTTGCATGGCACCCTGGTTATAGACGTTATCGACCGTCGCCATCGTACCCCCGAGACCGACTTCCTTCGGGTTAATACCACCCGTTGTCGCATTCCCAGCGGACGCACTCCCGACTTGTTGACTGACGAGGTCTTTGAACGTGACGCGACCTTTTTTATAACCGAACGTGTTGACGTTGGCGATGTTGTTCCCGACGACGTCTAGCTTTGATTGGAAGTTCTTCAATCCACTGATTCCTGAGTACATTGCTCTTAACATAATGTATTCCTCCTATGCTTATTTGATGGATGTGATATCGTACACGCTGACAGATGTGCCGTCTTCAAGATCAGCCATATATCCGGTTAAGTCGTTACGAGAAATGGAAACGACTCGACCCGACCCTTTCGTCGTCTCTTCACTCGTTTCCGATGTGAAGTCGATCGTTTTCCCAATCATGCTACTGTATTCAGAAATCGACGACATGTGACGGTCGACGAGAACTGAGTCAAGTTGTTTTGAGATGGCTTGCATTTGTTCGAGCGATGAGAACTGTGCCATCTGTGCGATGAATTCTTTATCTTCCATAGGTGACATCGGATCCTGGTTCGCGATTTGAGCGAGAAGCAACTTCATAAACATGTCTTTATCGTATTGATTTGTCGCTTTTGGGAGCGACTGATCTGGCAATGTATAATCATTCGTCTTCGGTTGAATGCTCGTCATCTTCAGACCCTCCTTTAGGCTGTTCTTGTGGTTGTTCTTGTTCCGATTGCTCGGAACCGTCTGACAAGGCTGCTTTAGAATCGAGTGCCTGTTGTGTCAAGTTGACCTCGACCCGAACGTTTTGCGAATGGGGTGTCAACGTTTGTTGCAACTGTTGAACTTGCGATTGAATCAGTTGTTTCGCCTCTTGATTGCTGGCAAACATCTTGACGACAAGTTCTCCATTCTTCCGCTCTAGCTTAACGACGAGTTCCCCTAACTGCTCCGGATATAATCGTACGGTGAATACTTTTGAACCGTCCGCCCCACTTTTGAACGGTGCCTTTTGAAGAGCCGCTTCAATCCGAGCTTGTAAATTTTCAGGAAGGGATCCTTTTGAGGCATACATGACCGTGTCCACGTCAATCTGTGGTCTTGACCAGTTCATCCCTTTCGGCATCCAGTCTACGTTATTTGGCTGTAGCGCAGGTTTTGCGATTTTTAAGGTTTCAACATTTGGCAAGACGGGAACTTCTTTCAATGTACCTTCGATTGGTCCTTTATACTGTGTGATGATCCGTTGCATCGTTTGAACCTGTTTGGCAAGTTCTTGGTTTGGAACTTGTTGAGTCAGTGCAATGTTGGTCGTCTGAGTATTTCCCTCTGTTTGCTTCGTAGTATGGACTTTCGGCGTAGTCGTCGTCTGTACAATCGCCGGTAAAACCGAAGACGGGATTTCAGTCTCAGGCGAAGGATTAGACAATTGACCGAGTAAACTTACATATGCATCCATAAACGTCCGATACGCATCTTGTGGCAGTGATTTTAGCCACTTCAATGTATCAGGCTTTTGAAACCATGTTTCGAGTTCCTGTGCCACTTTTTCCAAATCGACTGATCCTTCAGGAAGCACACCTTCTTCAAGTTGAGGAAGTTCTGCCTGCTCCCCTGAGCCTTGCATTGGGGCAAGCATCGCAGAAAGGAGGCTTAAAAATCCACCTGCTCCCTGTGATTCTCCCTCCACTGTTCCAGTACGAGCCATCGATCCTTGAATGGCTTGCGTCAATAAAGCGATATTCAATGTTGGCCCTCCCTTCTTGTGTTCATTGGAGAAGCTGCGTCACAACCGCAGCCTGTTGTGCATTCATTCGTCCTAAGATGTCTGCCTGTTGCTTAGGTGATAGTTCCTTCAACAGTTCAGCAACTTGAGGGCTTTCGAGTTCACCCATAATGGCTGCCGCCTGTTTGGCTGACATTTCTTCATAGACGCTAGCGACGTCAGATGATGATTCCTCTTCTTTTGACGCTGCCTCTAGTTCCGAGACGAGTCGATCTCGTTCACGAATCAAATCGGTGATTTCTTCTTGTCTAGCCTTTACTTCGTTCGTCAATTCCACATTTTCGTTGCGAAGTTTTTCAATCTCACTGTTCGCCGCTTTTAATCGGTTCGCTGCGTCCGAATCGATTCCCGTCACATTCACCTGCGTCTCCGTTTTTTTTGATTCTTCCGTTTTCTCGTCCTCGTTCACTTCCAATAAGGGAACGGATAAGAGCGGACGGTCCATCGCATAGTTCATGACGACGATCCCACCGACTAGGATGAAGATTGCTGGAATGAGGACTAACGCCACGATCATTTGCTTGCCTCGTTTATTGTTCTCTTTTGCCATGCTACTTCCCTTTCCCATGATGAATCACAGCAAGTTCATCCATCATTTGTTGCTCTGTAAGTTTAGCTACCGTCATCTCTTGCATGCTGACCTTTTCATGTAGCGTCACGTATTTCTTTTCTTCCACCACTTTACCGAGCAATCGTTCTTGCGACGCATGATAGCGATTGCGGGCCTGTTGTACGACGAGCTGTTGCGTTTCGATTTGACGTTTCACTTGCTCTCGCGTCTTTTCTCGATACTGCGACATGAGAAGGTCGATGTTTCCAGATTGTTCGTCTTGGTGTTTGATGAGCGACTCATACATGAGAAGAAGGTCATATAGCTTCTCCATCTCTGTCTCAAGTCTTGCCTTAAATCCTCTGACTTCTATGGCGGCATCTTCTTTTTCATGTTCCGCAATCGGCATGATTCGTTCTAATATGAGTCTGTTCATGATTCACCTCGTGCGATATGTGACAAGTGGGTCATCGTCTGTTCGAAAGCAGCATCTTCTTCAATCGATTGTTTTAAAAACGTCAACAAGTATGGATATTTATCCACGGCAGTATCAATCGCAGGATTGGTGCCTTTTTTATACGCTCCGATATTGATTAAATCTTCCGCATCGATATAGGTCGCAAGCCAGCTGCGGAACGTTTGGGCCGCCTCCTTATGTGCCGGAGAAGCGATTTGGTTCATGACCCGGCTGATTGATTTCAGTACATGGATTGCCGGGAATTGCCCACGGTTTGCGAGCGCCCGGTCCATGACGAAGTGTCCGTCTAAAATCCCACGCACCGCATCGGCAATCGGTTCATTCATATCATCTCCGTCGACGAGGACCGTATAGAACGCAGTGATCGACCCTGATGCCGCTGTCCCGCTTCGCTCTAGTAGTTGAGGCAACATGGCGAATACGGACGGGGTGTACCCTTTCGATGTCGGAGGTTCGCCCGTCGCGAGACCAATTTCACGCTGCGCCATCGCAAATCGTGTCACCGAGTCCATCATCAAGACCACTTCTTTCCCTTGGTCCCGGAAGTACTCGGCAATCGCGGTCGCCGTGTAAGCTCCCTTCAACCGAACAAGCGGGGGTTGGTCGCTTGTCGCTACAATCACGACGGAACGAGCCATGCCTTCTGGTCCGAGCTCCTTTTCGATGAACTCTTTTACTTCCCGGCCCCGTTCTCCAATCAAGGCGATGACGTTAATGTCGGCTGAAGAACGTTTGGCAATCATTCCGAGCAAGGTCGACTTCCCGACACCGGAGCCGGCGAACAAACCGACCCGTTGCCCTTTACCTACAGTCAACAGCCCATCGATCATCCGGACACCGGTCGACAGTGCATCCAAAATCCTCGGTCGATTCAACGGGTTAGGGGGTTTGCGTTGAACATCATAACGCTTACCGGTCACAAGTCGTTCACCTGACAGGGGACGCCCTAAACCATCGAGCACTTGACCAATCAACTCTTCCCCTACAGGAACTTGAAGCATTTTCCCCGTTCCTTTGACTAGACAGCCAGGCGCGATTTGTGTGGTTTCACCGTATGGCATGAGAAGGACGCGCTCTTCATTGAATCCGACGACCTCAGCTTCGACTGTTTCATTCGAAGGAAGGACAATCAAACAGCGCTCTCCGACAAACGCACTCGGTCCGTTCGACTCAATCATCAAGCCGATGACTCGACAAACTCGACCGATTTTTCGTGTGAACTCGCCGTCTGTAGACTGTTTAATCGAGCCGAGAACCTGCTCAATAAGCGCCATCCGCTAGAACCTCCTCGATTTTGGCTTGGATCCGTTCGAAACTATATGTCAAATCGACTTCATTGCCACGATGTGGCGACTCGATTCGAACTGCTGTCTCATCCAATGATCCGTCCCCTCGATATTTCAGAGGAGGTGTCTCTACTGTCCGCCACATCGCTTCGAATCGCTGAATCGAGGCAAGACGTGTCGGATGAACAAAGATTGTAAGTGCTTCGGCATCGATCATGTGTGACATCTGATCACGAATCATCGTCGCAAACAGTTCTTCATCTTTTCGGACAAGGTCTGTCGTCACGTGTGCACTGACTGTAACGGCCAATTCAATGAGTTGTTCTTCCGCTCGCCTCCACTTTTCTTCAAATAAGAGTTCGAGTTCGGTCGAAATGGAATTCAAACGCGTCGTGATCTCTTCAAATTCAGCCAATCCATCCTGCCTACCTTGAAGGAGACCTTCTTGGTATCCTTCTGAACGCGCTTCTTCAAACACTTGTTGCTTCAACCGCTCCAACTGTTCGACTTCCGTCTGCTGAAACTGTTGGAACGCTTCTTCGTCCTGCTTCAACTTCTCATAGCGTGATTGGATGACATCCCCATGATCGATTCCGTCATTCGGTTCTATAACGGGTGTCTCTAATCGCTTCGATTCAATTCGTTGCGGGGTATTCGATGTTGCACGTTGGCGTTTAATTACATTAGACAACGATGTCATCTCCTCCACCTCGACTGATTACAATCTCACCGACGTCCTCTAGACGACGAATGATTCCGACGATTCGACTCTGTGCCTCTTCGACGTCACGCAACCGCACCGGCCCCATGAATTCCATATCTTCTTTGAACGTTTCAACCATACGTTGAGACATGTTCTTGAAGATGATTTGTTTGACTTCTTCTGAAGAGACCTTGAGTGCAAGCAACAAGTCGTCGTTCGCCACTTCGCGAATGATTCGTTGAATCGCACGAGAGTCGAGCGTGACGATATCTTCGAAGACGAACATTCGCTTCTTGATTTCTTCTGCGAGTTCTGGATCTTCGATTTCGAGCGCATCGAGGATGGTGCGTTCCGTCGTCCGGTCGACACCGTTCAAGACTTCGACGACCGCCTCGATTCCACCCGACTGGGCATAATCTTGCATATCTGTCTGTGACAAGTTCTTTTCTAGAATCTGCTCCACCTCATGGATGACGTCTGGATTGAGTCGATCCATCGTCGCAATCCGTTTCGCGACTTCCGATTGAATCTCAGGTGGAAGTTCCGACAGGATCTGCCCTGACTTGACCGGTTCTAAATGCGCTAAGATTAACGCAATCGTCTGAGGATGCTCGTTTTGAATAAAGTTCAATAACTGTTTCGGGTCTGCTTTTCGTGCAAACTCGAACGGTCTGACCTGTAAGGTGGAAGTCAGACGATGAATCAATGCCATCGCCTTGTCTTCACCAACTGCTTTTTCAAGGACAGTTTTCGCAAACCCGATTCCACCCTGAGTGATATAACTTTGTGCCATGGCGAGTTCATGGAACTCACCGAGAATACTATCCTTTTCTTCCGGGGACACTTTTTTTAACGCTGAAATTTGAAGCGTCAGTTGTTCCATCTCTTCTTCTGAAAGATGTTTGTAGACGTTCGCTGCCACTTCAGGTCCCAGGGAAATCATGAGCATCGCTGCTTTTTCGCGATTCGATTGTTTTGCATAGTTCACGTTACTCACTCCTCAGACATCCAAGTACGAAGCAGTTTAGCAAACTCTTCTGGATTACTTTCAGCTAATTTTTCTAACTGTTTCTTCTTCACTGCACCTTCGCCTCGCTCTTCGAGGTCTAGGTCAGGTACTTCATCTTCATATGGAACTTCCCATTCGTTCGTCTCTTCCACAACCTCTTGCTTCCGTCTACGCATCGCGAAGAAGATCAAGGCAAGAATTACGACTGCACCCGCCGCTGCCGCATACATCCACCAAGGTGTCGGTTGCTCTGTTGCTGCAACCTCTTCCACTTCAGCGAACGGTCTCGACACGACGACAACTTTCTGTTCGAGTTCAGCATCCGTGATGGCTTCATCCGTCTTCGCTAACGACGTCCGAATAATGGAATACATCATCGTCTCGAGGTCGCCTTCTAACTGCGGATCGATACTTGTTGCGCCATCTGGTGGTTCAACGATGAGTTGGACTCCGAGGTCACGAATCGTATATGGTGCGTTTTGAATCTGCTTCGTGATGCGGTTGACCTCGTAATTGATGATTTCATGATTCTTTTCACTTTCTTCTGTGCCATCGCCAGTCGCTGCCGGGAAGTTGATTGTGTCGTTCTCACCAGTTCCCGTCGCTTCTGTCGCCGTACCTGTTCCGCCAGTGTATGCTTCAGCAATCCGCTCGGCAGACGTGACGATGCCTTCCATGTTTTCTTCATCGACCGGTGTGACAAGATTCTGTTCTTCAGCCGTTTGTGTCGTGTCGATGTCTGCTGTGACGGAAACGAGTACGCTCCGTTCGCCGAGTAGAACCGAGAGCATCTGTTGGATTTGTTGACGTACGTCTTTTTCGACTTGTCGCTTCAACGCCAATGGATCTGACGAGGAACCTCCAGCAACAACAGTCTGGTCGAGATCATAATACGTGAAGTATTGGTCCATAATTGAAATGTTTTCCGGTTTCAAGTTCGGGACACTCTTACTAATCAAATGATAGAGACCTTTTACTGTGTTTGGTTCTAAATTCGTCCCCGCTCCGATGTTCAAGACGATGGACGCGGTAGGCTCACCTTGATCTTCTGCCAAGAAGACAGACTTCTCAGGAAGTGAGATGATGACTTTCGCTTGATTGATTCCTTCAATCTGTGTGATGAGTCGCTCTAGCTCCGTCTGCATCGCACTACGTTCGATGACAGCCATCTCACGGTCTGTCGTTCCGAACCCTGCGTTTTCGCTGAAGAAACTATAATCAATCGAGCCGGACTTTGGAATCCCGGCAGCAGCCAAACTCACTTTCAACTGATCGACCATTTCAGTCGGCACATACACGCTCACACCGTTCGAAGTCGCCTTGATTTCCGACTGTACCCCGTCTGCTGTCAACTTCTCTGTCACTTCGCCCGCTTCTTGAGCAGACAAGTTTGTATAGAGAGGTGCCATGTTTGGCCTTGAAAGGAAGAATGTGAGTACGAGGGCCGCGATTAGTATGACCGCGATCGAGATGCCCCATACGAGTTTACGTTTCGCTGGCATCGCCTTTAATGCACCGGTCATGGATTTGAATCGTTCTTTTAATTGTTCATTCATCGCAACTTGTCATCCTCTACAATTAAACTTGCATTCGCATCATTTCTTGATAGGCCTCAACAGCCTTGTTCCTCACCTCGATGGCAAGTTGCATCGCAATCGACGACTCTTCACTTTGAATCATCACCTGATGAAGGTCAGCTTTCCCGACCGCCAAATCTTTACGGGCTTGACTAGTCGCTTGTTGTGTCTCATTCAATGCGTTCATCGCTTCATTCAAGTATGACCCAAATTGAGATGGGTTCGTTTTATTCAGTGATGGCGTGAGTTCTGGGCTCATCAATTGAATTGGATTAATTTGCATCCGTTAACACTCCTTATCCTTTACCAATCTCCATCGCTTTTACGAGCATCGCCTTCGAGGCGTTCATCGCTGCAATGTTTGCTTCGTACGAACGAGTCGCACCCATCAAATCGACCATTTCTTTCAAGAGATCGACGTTCGGCATTTGTACGTACCCTCGCTCATCCGCATCGGGATGATTCGGGTTATAAGCCAATTTATACGGTGCATCGTCTTCGATGATTTGAGATACCTGCACCCCTCCATTAACGGCATCCATTTGCTTCCGGAATGGCGCTTCTTGCAACACGGTCATCTTTCGTGTGTATGGTTGCCACTCTCCGTCCACGAGTCTCCCGCGAGTCGTCTGAGCGTTGGCGATGTTCGCCGACACGGTATCCATTCGTAGCCGTTGTGACGTCAACGCTGAAGCTGAAATATGAAAACTATCAAACATTCCCATTGATTAACGACCTCCCCGAATAACAGATTTTAATCCCCCGAGCCTACGATTCAATTGCTCCATCATCGCCTCATACTGGAGTTGGTTTCGTGCCAGCTCACTCATTTCATAATCCAAGTCGACGTTGTTGCCATCACTCCTCATGGCGCCACCAGCACGATCGATGACCTTCGACTGGGTCGAGTCACTCGGACGACCACCTTGCAGCTTGAGTCGCATCTCACTCTGAAGCGTCTGCTCAAACACAGCCTGTTTGGCTTTGAAATTCGGCGTATCAATGTTTGAAAGGTTATGACTGATGACCTTTTGGTTAAGGACTGAATGGTTGATGGCTTGCTTTAGTAATTGATAGTCACTACCAATCCAATTCACGGCGTTCACTCACTTTCATATAATGACTACTAAATATACCTCATTTGGAAAATCTACTATTTCATTGAAACAAATCTGTAACAGTTCTGAAAGATATTTTTTAAAACATAGGTAAATGGCTTAATATCTTTTTGTCGAAATCACGTCAAAAGGTGAAAATAATTACTTTTGTACTAAAAAAAACCGCCTCCTTATCAAGGAAAGCGGTTTTTTAGGAATAAAGTCCCTTTTAAAAGTGTTTTCAATGGAAATTACACATCGAAAGTTGTATTTCAGTTTGATTTCAGTTTTTGCAATTCAAACAAGAAGTTGTCATTTAATATCTTGATATACGTTCCTTTCATTCCTAAAGAACGTGATTCAATGACCCCTGCACTTTCTAATTTCCGAAGTGCGTTGACGATGACCGAACGCGTGATTCCCACTCTGTCGGCAATTTTGGAAGCAACTAGCAATCCTTCGTTTCCACCAAGCTCTTCGAAGATATGTTCGATTGCCTCAAGCTCTGAATACGATAACGAGTTAATCGCCATCTGGACGACTGCTTTCTTACGTGCCGACGTTTCTGCTTCCGCAGCCTTCTCACGAAGGATCTCCATTCCAACTACAGTTGCAGAGTACTCCGCGAGAACGAGGTCATCTTCTGTGAATTCATTCGCCAATCGACCGAGTACGAGCGTACCTAAACGTTCTCCTCCACCGATGATTGGAACAATCGTCGTCATGGAGTTGAGGAATAGATCGTGGTTCTCGACTGGGAATGCTGTATATTCACTATCGATATCGATGTTCGCTGTCGTTTCTTTCACATTGAACAAGTTCGAAGCATATGGCTCCGGGAACTGTCGATCGACTAAGAATGCTTTCATCCGGTCATTCTCAATCTGTTGTTTGATTGCAAAACCGAGAAGTCGTCCCCGACGACTCACGATAAACGTGTTGGACTCAAGGACTTCACGCATTTTGTCCGCCATTTCTTTAAAGTCAACGTGCGCACTTGCCTCTTGTTGAAGCATTGTGTTTAATTGGCGTGTTTTTTCTAGTAAGTTCATATTCTCTATTTCCTCCCTGTATGTGCATACAGAATCTTATAATATATATTGGCTCAAATCACGATCGTCGGCGATGGAACCGACTTTTGCTTGTACGTAAGCTGGTGTGATTTCTACGGTTGTTTGTGGCATATCTGCCGCTTCAAATGATAAATCTTCTAAAACGCGCTCCATTATAGTATAGAGGCGACGTGCACCGATGTCATCGGTCTCCCGATTGACATGTGTCGCAATTTTCGCAATTTCTTCAATGGCCTCATGCGTGAAACGGACCGTGATTTCTTCAGATTCTAACAAGGCCGTATATTGTTTAATGAGTGCCTGTGACGGTTCCGTCAAAATCTTGACGAAGTCTTCTTCCGTCAAGCTGCTCAATTCAACACGAATTGGGAAGCGTCCTTGTAGCTCTGGAATCAGGTCAGACGGCTTAGCCATATGGAATGCACCGGCCGCGATGAAAAGAACATGATCCGTTTTAACCGGTCCATACTTCGTGACGACCGTAGATCCTTCTACAATCGGAAGAATGTCACGCTGCACCCCTTCACGGGATACTCCGGCGTGATCTTGTGATTTTGTGGCGATCTTATCGATTTCATCCACGAAGATGATACCCATCTGTTCACTGCGCCGCACGGCTTCATCGTGGACTTCGTTCAAGTCCAGCAAGTTCTCTGCTTCTTCAGCAATGAGAAGCGGTCTTGCTTCACGAACCGTCAGCTTACGTTGTTTCCGTTTCTTTGGAACGATTTGACCGAGCATATCCTGAAGATTCGACAAACCTTCCATCCCTTGACCTTGAAACAAATCCATCGTCTGCTTTTCTTCTAATTCCACTTCAATCACGCGTTCTTCGAGTTCACCGAGTTCGAGCAAGCGTCGAAGTTGCGAACGGTCATTATTGGATGTGTCCGACGTGGTTTCTGGCTGTTGTGTCTGTCCGCCGAACAACGCTTCGAACGGATTCGATGCAGTAGGTGTCGCTTTTGCTTTTCCTTGTAGCGCATCTAAAAGGCGTTCCGTCGCCGCACGTTCCGCCGGCTCCTTCACATCTTCTTTTTTCTCTTCTTTGACAAGACGAACCGATGCCTCAACGAGGTCGCGCACCATCGACTCGACGTCACGACCGACGTAACCAACTTCCGTAAATTTCGTTGCTTCTACTTTCACAAACGGTGCACCGACAAGCTTAGCTAACCGTCGAGCAATTTCGGTCTTTCCGACCCCGGTCGGTCCGATCATCAAAATATTTTTTGGTGTAACCTCATCGCGAAGGTCTGCACTTAACTTTTGACGTCGATAGCGATTTCGTAGAGCAATCGAAACTGCTCGCTTGGCATCCTTTTGTCCGATTACAAAACGGTCTAACTCCGTTACGATTTGTCTAGGTGTCAACTCTCGGTTCATTCAGCAGCGCCTCCAATCGTTTCTACAATGACTTGATCATTTGTATACACGCAAAGCTCACCAGCGATTTCAAGAGCGGCACGCGCGATTTCTTCAGCAGACTTTTCAGCAGAATGGCGTACGAGTGCGCGACCTGCCGCTAAGGCGTAGTTCCCACCGGATCCGATTGCAAGAATTCCATCGTCCGGCTCAATCACTTCTCCATTCCCAGAGACGAGCAAAAGATGATCGGCATCCATCACAATCAATAGTGCCTCGAGTTGACGCAACATCTTATCCCCACGCCATTCTTTCGCAAGTTCTACCGCTGCTCGCGGCAAGTTACCGTTATACATTTCAAGTTTCGATTCAAACTTTTCAAACAATGTGAAAGCATCGGCTACGCTACCTGCAAAACCGGCAACGACTTTCCCGCCATAAAGGCGTCTGACTTTCTTCGCCTTGTTTTTCATGATGACGGCATTCCCGAATGTGACTTGGCCATCTCCACTCATCGCACATTGGCCATTGTGTCGAACTGCAAAAATCGTTGTTGCATGAAACATATCGTAACCTCCTACTTTCTTGGATGTGTCGCTTGATAAATCGACCGAAGTCGTTCGGTCGATACATGGGTATACCGCCCGGTCGTCGACAAGGACTCATGCCCAAGCAACTCTTGGACGGCACGCAAGTCCGCTCCCCGTTCTAACAAATCCGTCGCAAAGCTGTGTCGCAACGAGTGCGGGGTAAGTGGTTTATGTACCCCACTGTCTTTTCTCAAACGTTTCATGACATAGCGGATTTGGTCTGTTGTCATCCGATTCCCTTTTTGACTCAAAAATAATGCGGTTTCTGTCGGGAGCCCGACACCTTTGCGTAATTCGATATAACGCTGCAAAGCATGTACGGCATATTGCCCGATCGGGACGTATCGTTCTTTCTTCCCTTTTCCCATCACATGGACAAAGGATAAAACCTCATCGAACGAGGAAAGGTTCATCCCACACAGTTCAGCGACGCGGATTCCCGTCCCATAGAGCACTTCTACGATGGCGACGTCCCTCGCCTGTAAAAAAGGATCTTCCTGCCTCGAGGCAGCCTCCAACAGTTGCTCGACTTCCGTCGGGACGGCAAAGGTCGGCAAGGACTGTCTCTTTTTCGGTGAGGTCAGGTCGTGGAACAACGGTTCTCCACCTTGTTCTCTTGCCATAAACTTCCCGAATTGCTTGAAACAAGATACTTTTTGGGACACCGTGGACGCGGCCAATTGTTTCTCATAAAGGACATATAAATAACGCCGCGCCGTCTGAGCATCGTAGGGATCTTGATGCGTCGATTGGCAATATGCGGCGTACTGGTCGAGCGTTTGCTCGTAGGAGCGTTTCGTATGAGGAGACAGTCGACGTTCAATTTGGCAGTAGCGCAAAAAGGATTGTCGATCCTCTAAAAATCCCATTTTATCGCCTCCTCGATGACTCGTAAAAACGCATGTTCTCGTCAAATCGAAATTAGCATAGCATACAGAATGTAAGGTGACAATAGATAGCCGTTCAATAATCTGAAAATTTTCAAAGTATGAAACAAAATACACAATTGAAATTTTACTTCAAAACAAAAGAGCCAAAAAATGGCTCTCCTGTTCAAAGATCTTTATACTGTTGGATCGTTTCTAACGCACGGTTCGCGTAACGCTCGTACCGTTCTTGTTTCTTCATCTTTTTCGGAGCGTCTTCTAGTGATGGCACCAATCCGAAGTTTGCATTCATCGGTTGGAAGTGCTTCCCGTCGGCTGTCGTGATATAATGCGCCATCGAACCAAGCATCGTCTCACGCGGGAGAACGACGAGTTCTTCACCTGCGATCATCTTCGCCGCATTGATCCCAGCTAGAAGCCCGGACGCTGCCGACTCCACATATCCTTCTACCCCTGTCATCTGACCGGCGAAGAAGAGCGTGTCACGTGTACGCGCCTGATACGTCGGCTTGAGTAAGCTCGGTGAGTTGATGAACGTGTTACGGTGCATGACACCGTATCGGACGATGTCCGCATTCTCGAGTCCCGGGATGAGACGGATGATGCGCTTCTGTTCGCCCCACTTCAAATGTGTTTGGAAGCCTACCAAGTTATACAGTGTGCCCGCCGAGTTGTCTTGACGAAGCTGAACGACGGCATATGGACGTTTTCCTGTCTTCGGGTCTTCTAATCCGACCGGCTTCATCGGTCCGAAAAGAAGCGTCTTCTTCCCACGCTCGGCCATGACTTCAAACGGCATGCATCCTTCAAAGTAAATCTCTTTTTCAAACTCTTTTAGCGGAACGACTTCTGCCTTGATCAACTCTTCGTAAAACACATCAAACTCTTCTTCTGTCATCGGACAGTTCAAGTAAGCGGCTTCACCTTTGTCGTAACGAGACTTCAAATAGACTTTATCCCGATCAATCGTATCACCATCTAGAATTGGTGCTGCCGCGTCATAGAAGTAGAGATAATCTTCTCCTGTGAACGCCTTGAGTGATGCAGAGAGGTCAGGGGAGGTCAACGGGCCAGTCGCCACGATGACGATCCCTTCAGGAATCTCTTTGAGCTCTTCGTTGTGCACTGTGACATTCTCGTGGTTCTTTAGCTTCTCGGTGATGAATCCGGCAAACTCATGACGATCGACGGCAAGGGCACCCCCAGCAGGTACACTTGCCGTGTCCGCCGCCTTTAAGATGAGCGAGTCAAGCGTACGCATTTCTTCTTTCAAGACACCTACGGCATTTTGAAGACCGTTCGCACGTAGCGAGTTCGAACAAACGAGCTCCGCAAATTGATCCGTGTGGTGCGCCGGTGTTTGACGAACCGGTCTCATTTCATACAAATCTACTTGAATACCGCGCTTAGCGAGTTGCCAAGCCGCTTCGGAGCCGGCCAATCCAGCTCCGATTACAGTTACACGTTGTTGCAACATTAATCCTCCTCTTGCTGATGTACCTCGGTGTGGGTACAGTTCGTACATTGATATTTCACGCCGTCTTTAATTTTCTTCTCGACCATCAAACTGTCGCATACAGGACACGGTTTCGCAACCGGTTTATCCCATGAGACGAATTCACATTCCGGATAGTTCGAGCAACCATAGAAGAGACGACCTTTTTTACTGCGACGTTCCACGATTTGTCCATCCTTACAGTTCGGACACGGGACACCGATTTCGACTTGTACCGGTTTCGTGTTCGTACAGTTCGGGAAGTTCGAGCACGCCATGAACTTGCCGTAGCGTCCCATCTTGATGACCATTGGTGACCCACAGACTTCACAATCAATTCCGGCAGGTTCATCTTTCACTTCGATTTTCTCGATTTCTTCTTCAGCACGCTTCAATCGTTTCTCGAAAGAACGATAAATCGGAGCGACGACTTCCGTCCACTCGACTTCCTTATGCTCGATCGAATCAAGAAGGGTCTCCATGTCGGCCGTGAACTGGACCGTGATGAAGTCGTTGAAATACTCATCAATCATCTCGATGACGAGTTCTCCAAGTTCAGTCGGTAAAAACTTTTTCTCCTCGAGAACGACATAACCGCGTCGTTGGATCGTGTCAAGTGTCGGCGCGTACGTCGACGGACGACCAATCCCGAGTTCTTCCATCGCTCGAACGAGTCGCGCCTCTGTATAACGAGGTGGCGGTTGTGTGAAGTGTTGTTTCGGCTCAATCGTTTCAAACGTCACGGTATCATCCACTTCGAGAGGTGGCAATAATCCTTCCTTCTCTTGGTTCGTGTCCTCAATGTCATCGTCTTTCGACTCGATATACACTTTCATGAAACCAGGGAATTTGACTGTCGACCCGTTCGCACGGAAAATCATCCCGTTCGACTCGACGTCGATTTTGACCGTATCGAGAACGGCTGGCGCCATTTGGCTCGCAATCAATCGTTCCCAAATCAACTTATACAGTCGCAACTGGTCACGTGACAGATAAGGCTTCAAGGAAGCTGGGTCGCGGAGTGCCGAAGTCGGACGAATCGCTTCGTGCGCGTCTTGGGCATTCGCTGATTTCTTTTCTTTTTGTTTCTGTAAGGCGACATACTCTTCACCGAATGTCGATTCGATATATTCCTTCGCCTCCGTCTTCGCCAAATCAGAGATACGTGTCGAGTCGGTACGCATATACGTAATCAGACCGACTGTACCCTCTTTTTTGCCGAGATCGATTCCTTCATATAATTGCTGCGCGAGCATCATGGTCTTCTTCGCACGGAAATTCAATTTACGGGCAGCATCCTGCTGCAATGAACTGGTCGTGAACGGTAGCGAAGCGTTCCGCTTCCGTTCTTTCTTCGTTACATCAATGACTTTAAACGTATCATCGATGGTATCGAGGACAGATTGTGCATCTTCTTCAGACTTCAATTCCATCTTCTTCCCATCTTTTCCGTAAAATGAAGTCTCGAACGTTTCCCCATCATGATTTAAATCAAGTTTAATCGTCCAGTACTCTTCCGGGTCGAACGCGTTAATTTCACGTTCACGGTCGATAATCATCTTCACGGCTACCGATTGAACTCGCCCTGCAGACAATCCTTTTTTGACTTTCTTCCATAATAATGGACTCATCCCGTATCCGACAAGACGATCTAAAATGCGTCGGGCTTGTTGTGCATCGACGAGATCGTGATTGATCTTACGTGGATGTTTAAACGATTCTTTAATCGCATCTTTCGTGATTTCGTTAAAGACGACACGACATTCTGTCGTTTCATCGACACCGAGTGCGCGTGCTAAATGCCAAGCAATCGCTTCCCCTTCTCTATCGGGGTCGGCCGCGAGAAAGATTTTTGTCGCTTTTTTCGCTGCTGTCTTCAATTCTTTCAATACCGGTCCTTTACCACGGATGGTAATATACTTCGGTTCAAAGTCGTGTTCGACGTCTACACCGAGTTGACTTTTAGGCAAGTCAATCACGTGCCCCATCGAAGCTTTGACCATATAATTCGGACCTAAATAACGTTTAATTGTTTTTGCTTTCGCAGGTGATTCGACGATCACCAGATATTTTGCCATACATCTGCTCCCCTTTTAGAGGTCATTTAAATCCCTACCATAATATTCATGTTCTCACCGGTTTGTCAACGTACAATCTTGAGATCTCGAATAATTTGATCGGAATTCGTCAATGGAATCGCACCTTCTTCAATCAATCGGTTCGGACCTTCTGCGAGTGGATCAAGGGGTGAACCAGGTACCGCAAATACCGTTTTTCCTTGCTCTAGGGCATGTCCGACCGTATTCATCGTCCCGCTCTTTCGTCTCGCCTGTATAACGACCAACGCATCACCAAGACCACTGACCAAACGATTTCTTTCCAAAAATTGAAATTTTTGAATCGGCGTGTTTGGTACATATTCACTTAGCAAGACTCCCTCTTGCGGAATCTGTAAAAGAATGTCTCGGTTCGCCGCCGGATAGAGCCGGTCCAGTCCAGCTCCGAGTACCGCCACGGTCGGGCGATGCGTGCGGAGGGCATGGGCGTGGACGAGCCCATCGATTCCGAGGGCGCCACCTGAAACAGATACAGTTTCTTCTATTAAAGAGTGATAGTGATTCACGAGCGATTGACTGATACGATTCAACTCACGACTTCCGACCATCGCAGTCGTTCTTTCTTGTAGTACCTCTAAATCTCCATGATAAAACAAGCAATATGGTGGGTTAGGGATGTCGAGTAACCGTTTCGGGAACAAGTCATCTTCCCATGTGACGAAATGTTTATACGATTCCGGTGCTTGGAAGGCTCGTTCGGCCCGTCTCCAGACATATTCAGAAAATTGTGTGCGATGTGCCCCGAGTGTTCCGTTCAAATAATGATGCACAAACTCAACTGGCATTCGCGCTGCAGCAAACCGAGCTATTGTTTGATTCATCACAAACTCTCCTTTAAAAAAATGAGGGATGCAAGCATCCCTCAAGATTCTTATGTCGTCGGTTGACCCGTGACACACGCTTCGTATAATCCTTGCTGTTTCAAGACACGAATCAATGTTTCACCGATGACCGCCGGTGTTTCAGCGACTTCGATTCCATTCGCGTTCAATGTCTTGATCTTCTCAGCAGCCGTCCCTTTACCACCTGAGATGATTGCGCCCGCATGTCCCATGCGCTTGCCTTCAGGAGCCGTCTGGCCGCCGATGAAACCGATGACTGGTTTCGTCATGTTGGCTTTTACCCATTCAGCTGCCTCTTCTTCAGCCGTTCCACCGATTTCCCCGATCATGATGACCGCTTTCGTGTCCTCATCTTCGTTGAACGCTTTAAGCGTATCGATGAAGTTCGTTCCGTTGACCGGGTCTCCCCCGATTCCAACAGCTGTCGATTGTCCGATACCTGCTGTCGTCAACTGATGAACCGCCTCATACGTGAGCGTCCCAGAACGTGATACGATTCCGACGTGCCCTTTCGTATGAATGTAGCCAGGCATGATGCCAAGTTTCGCTTCTCCAGGTGTGATGATACCAGGACAGTTCGGTCCGATTAAACGAGCCGGTTTGTCCTCGAGATAGCGTTTCACTTGAATCATGTCCACAACTGGGATTCCTTCTGTGATACAGATGATGAGCTCGATGCCGCTATCAGCCGCTTCCATGATCGAATCTGCTGCGAAAGCAGGTGGAACATAGATGATCGATGCATTGGCACCAGTCGCTTCGACCGCTTCAGACACGGTGTTGAAGACTGGAACGTTGTCGAGGACCGTCGTGCCACCTTTACCAGGTGTGACACCACCGACTAATTTCGTGTTATATGCGAGCATCTGTTCACCGTGGAACAGACCTTGCTTCCCTGTAATCCCTTGAATGATTACTTTCGTATCTTTATCCGCCCAAATACTCATGTCGTTTCCCCCTTATCGAACAAGTGCTGCGATTTTTTCTGCACCGTCAGCCATCGAGTTGGCCGTCGTGATCGCAAGTCCAGATTCATCGAGAATGCGCTTCCCGGCATCAACGTTCGTTCCTTCTAAGCGAACGACGAGTGGTAAGTCGAGTCCGATTTCTTTCGTCGCAGCGACAATCCCCTCTGCGATGATGTCACACTTCATGATTCCACCGAAAATGTTAACGAAGATCCCTTTGACCTGGTCATCAGACAAGATCAACTTGAATGCTTCTGTTACTTTTTCTTTCGTCGCACCGCCACCTACGTCGAGGAAGTTAGCGGGTTCAGCGCCGTAATGCTTGATGATATCCATCGTAGCCATCGCAAGACCGGCACCGTTGACGAGACAACCGATGTTTCCGTCGAGTGCGATGTAGCTGAGGTCGTGTTTCGACGCTTCCACTTCACGTGGGTCTTCTTCCGTCGTATCACGAAGCGCAAGGATGTCCGAGTGACGATAGAGCGCGTTGCTATCGAAGTTCAACTTCGCATCGAGCGCGATGACGTTACCGTCTTTCGTCGTGACGAGCGGGTTGATTTCCGCGATTGTGCAATCTGTCTCGACGTACACTTTGTACAACTTCATGACCATGTCACTGAACTTGTTGACGAGTTTCGTCGGGACTTCCATTTTGAATGCGAGACGACGCGCCTGGAATGGACGTAAGCCCACGACCGGGTCGACGATCTCTTTATGAATCTTCTCTGGTGTATGTTCAGCGACTTCTTCGATGTCCATTCCACCTTCAGATGAACCCATGATGACAATTCGGCCGATCGAACGGTCAAGCACGAGTCCTAAGTAAAATTCTTGGTCAATCGCGGAACCTTCTTCGATATAGAGACGCTGGACAACTTTTCCTTCCGGACCTGTTTGGTGTGTCACGAGCGTTTTCCCGAGAATCTCTGAAGCATATTGCTTCACTTCTTCATCTGTCTTCGCAAGTTTAACGCCACCCGCTTTACCGCGGCCACCTGCGTGGATTTGAGCTTTTACTACCTTCACTTCACCTTCAAGCTTCGCAGCAGCTGCCACAGCTTCTTCAACAGTAAAGGCCGGATAACCCGTCGGAACGGCTACCCCAAACTCTCTTAACAATTCTTTCGCCTGATACTCATGGATATTCATATGTTTTCCCCCTTAGTCCCCTTTAATATCGGCACGTCTATTGTAACGAAAAACTGAAAGCGCTGTCTATCGTTCTTGCTTTAAGTTTTCATCTTTTTTTCACATATATCCCTAGACAAATCAAATTTTATCCTGTTCCATCTGATAAAGAAACACAAAAAGTTCGGCAATGACCTGATAAACGTCCTCCGGGATTTGCTCTTCGATGTTCAACGCCGACAGTAACGAGAGGAGCGCTGGGTCTTCATGAACAGGAACTCCGTTCGCTAAAGCAATCTCAAGCATCCGCTCGGCGACGATTCCCGTTCCCTTCGCTACGACGTGCGGCGCATCCATCGACTGCTCATAGGAGAGCGCAATCGCTTTCTTCTGGTCTTTCATATTTGGAGGTCCACCTTTCCGAGTGGCGCGAACGTAGCCGGAACATGTTCACGCTTCGCTTCATACGAAAATGAAGACAGTTCGAACGACACCTTTTTTAGGCCTTCTTTCAAAAGTGGTTCGTATGTACGGACGTATGGAGCCAAATCGTGTTGCTCATTGAATACACGTACGGACACGTAACGCTTTTGAATCAACACATCAATCCCGGTCTCACCATATCGCGGCGTTTCAAGAAACAAGACGATCCGCGCATGATCCGAGTCCATCGTCTCTCGTTTCGGGGCCTCTAGACGAAGTTGAACGTTTTCAAACGGACCCAATTGCGGTATGTGAAATGCTTGGGCGACGAACGGCGGGCTTTGGCTCGCGTTGAACGCTTCCTGCGCACGCACGAACTGCTCGAACTTCGGCTCACCTTTCGCTTTGAACAGTTCCCCGACGAGCGCCTTTACATCCTGACCTGCGCCGCTTTCTAACGCGTTTTTCCCGGCCGCCTTCACGGATTCTGGCGTCAGCATCGGCTCCCGCATCAAGCGTCCGAGCTGTTCTCCTAACGCTTGCAGCGGCGACTTGGCAGCCATGAGCGATTCCGTCGCTTGCGTGACGACTTTCAAGACGAGCTTCGGTTCGACGTCCGTGACGACCAGCTTATACGTGACGTTCTCTTTCACGTTCGCATTGACGCCGACCCGGAAAATCCCTTGGGGCAGTTGCATGACCGCCTCGTTGCCAGGTAAGAGCTGCAACACCTTTCCGACGACTGTGTTCCCTAGTAATAGCGGGCGTGACGTCTGTTCCGTCACTTTGAACGGCATCACCCCTTGATGATCGATCCGCAACGTGACCACTCCTTTCACATATGCTTGATGGGGGCGAACGTACGGCGATGAATCGGAGTCACCCCAAGGCGTCTTAACCCTTCTAAATGAGTCTCTGTTCCATATCCTGCGTTTTTCGCAAATCCGTATCCAGGATACGTCAAATCATATTCTTCCATCATCCGGTCCCTTACCACCTTAGCGACGACACTTGCCGCGGCTATCGACACACTGAGCGTGTCCCCTTTAACCAATGACTGTTGAGGGATGTCGAGCTCGAGTTTCATGGCGTCAATCAATAGGGCGTCTACTTCTCCGACTTGATGGATCGCCTCTGTCATCGCAAGCTTCGTCGCCTCATAGATGTTAATCTCATCGATTACCGCGGGCTCGACGATCCCGACACCGACCTCTGCGACCTCGATGATGTGTGCGTATGCCGCGTCCCTCGCCGCTTTGGTCATTTTTTTTGAATCATTCAATCCCGGGAGGTAGAACCCATCCGGCAACAAGACCGCCGCTGCCACGACCGGTCCCGCAAGCGGCCCCCGTCCGACCTCATCGACTCCGACAATTCGAGTGAAGCCTTCCGCCTTCCATTCACGTTCATACGTCATGCGACGTTCGAAATCGTCCTGTAACGCCCGTTCTCGCTCGAATTGGCGCTGTTTTTGCCGTAGCAACGTTTGCACGCCCGCTCGAGGGTCTCGTGACAAGGTCGGGAAGATGTATACCCATTCTTCATATCGGATGTCCTCTAGTTGTTGTTTAATCTGTTGAATCGTCACGGTCTTCCTCCTATTCAAAAAAGCCCTGTGTGCACAGGGCTTTACGCCATTTCGTGATCAGCCGGTGTCTCAAGGGAGATCCGTCCGATTTTTTCATGTCGTAGTTCATTTAAAAGTAGTTCGCTCGCCTTTTCGAAATCGACGTAACCACCACTGATGAGACCACGCTTTTTCCCGATCAACTCAAGGAGCTCCACGCCGTCCTCGGGTAACGTTTCAAGTTTGAATCGTTCCTTTAATTGTTCCGGATAACGAGCATGCAACTCGCGAACCGTATACAAGGCGATATCATCCAAGTTGAGAATCTCGTCTTTGATGGCGCCGGTCGCGGCTAGACGATATCCGACAAGTTGATCCTCGAACTTCGGCCAGAGAATCCCCGGCGTGTCCAACAGTTCCATCTCGCCGCCTTTCATCTTGATCCACTGTTGACGCTTCGTCACACCAGGACGGTCGCCCGTGATAGCAATGTTTCGTCCAGCGAGACGGTTGATGAGCGTCGACTTCCCGACGTTCGGGATTCCGATGATGAGCGCACGGATCGGTCCGGGGTTACGCCCCTTCTCACGCATCCGGTCATGCTTTTCTTTCATCAACTTCTGAGCACCCGTGATGAGCTGTTTTAAGCCTTTGCTATGCTTCGCGTCGACAGCGACAACCTCGACTTCTTCGCGTTTCAAGGCACGTAACCACGCCTCCGTCACGACGGGGTCGGCCATGTCTGCTTTGTTCAAGACGATGAGACGGGGTTTTCCCGCTGTAATCTCATCGACCATCGGGTTGCGACTCGACTGAGGCACGCGTGCATCTACGAGTTCGATGACGACATCGATTAGCTTTAATTTTTCAGTTACTTGTCTTCTTGCTTTGGCCATGTGGCCAGGAAACCATTGAATTGCCAAAAAAGCACCACCTTAATCTTCTACCGTGCCAACATCATCGAGTGGCCAGAAGATGAAGTTCGTCTTGCCGACAATCTCCTCTTTCGACACAAATCCGATCTCACGGCTGTCTTTCGAGTTTTGACGATTGTCTCCCATGACGAAGTATGATTCCTCTGGAACGACCGACTCACCCGTCACTTGTTCGAGTGTGAAGTTCTCCGTCAACGGGAACCCGTTCATCTGGGCACGAAACTCGTCTAAATACGGCTCTTCGACCGCTTCACCGTTAATATAAAGTACATCATCTCGATATTCGAGCGTGTCGCCTGGGATGGCGATGACACGTTTAATATAGTCTTTTGATTCAGTCGCATGGAATACGACGATATCACCTCGGTCTAGCTCCCCAACATAGTTCGAAATTTTACTGACGATCATTCGATCCGCATTGTGGAGTGTCGGCATCATCGACTCTCCTTCAACGATGACAGGAACGAAGATGAACGTCCGGATGACGAACGCGATGACAAGAGCGACCACGATGGCTTTTAGCCAACTAAACACTTCTTTCAACTTCACTCACTCCTCTATCCATTTGAACTTATTGTACTAGAAAAAAAGAAGCTTGTCGCAAGCGACAAGCTTAATTCCCATCTTAACGACGGATTTCTTTAATACGTGCTGCTTTACCGCGAAGGTTACGGAGGTAGTAAAGTTTCGCACGGCGAACTTTACCGTAGCGTACGACTTCGATTTGTGCAACGCGTGGTGAGTGAAGCGGGAATGCACGCTCAACACCTACGCCGTAAGAAATCTTACGGACTGTGAATGTTTCGCTGATGCCGCCACCTTTACGCTTGATTACAACACCTTCGAAGATCTGGATACGCTCACGCGTTCCCTCTACAACTTTAACGTGGACACGTACTGTGTCACCAGGACGGAAAGCAGGTACGTCCGATTTGAATTGTTCTTCTGTGATTTCACGGAACAGTTTTTGTGTGTTCATGAATCATATCTCCTTTTTCTTCAATGTTCATATCTTCATATGCCCAAGCATCCAATAGCGGAACATCGGTAATCGATGGGTTTAACCCACATGCTCAAACATAGCATATATTTCTCAATCGCGCAACGATTGCAGAAACTTTTTATCGACATCCGTCAACTCGACATGTTCGAGCAAATCCGGACGTCGTCGATACGTGCGTTCGAGCGATTGCTCTCGGCGCCATGCCTCGATCCGGGCGTGATTTCCCGACAAGAGCACTTCCGGCACGGTCAATCCACGAAAATCAGCCGGTCGTGTATAGTGAGGGTATTCCAAGAGACCAGTCGAGAACGAGTCGTCTTCATGGCTCGCCTGATCGCCAAGTACATCCGGAATGAGCCTTACGGTCGCATCAATCATGACCATCGTCGCGAGCTCTCCACCTGTCAAAACGAAATCACCGATCGACACCTCGTCGGTCGCCAGTTCATCATGGATCCGTTGGTCGAACCCTTCATAATGTCCACATAGAAAGACCAGATGTTCCTCCTTGGCCCATTCTTCGGCCATTCGTTGATTGAACGGTTTTCCGGTAGGCGTCGTGAGAATGACCCTTGGGCTCTTCGCCTCAAGGGAATGAAATGCATCAAAGATCGGCTGCGGCGTGAGCAACATGCCCGCTCCACCGCCGTACGGATAATCATCGACTTTATGATGCTTGTTCGTTGAAAAGTCCCGAAAATTGAGGAACGACATCTCCACTTGCCCGAGCGTCTTCGCCCGACCGACGATGGAGTGATCGAGCGCATGAAACATCTCGGGGAACAACGTCAATACATCAATCTTCATCGTCAATCATTCCAGGGATCGGCGTGATGACGACACGCTTCGCATCGACATCAATCTCTTGGACGACCGATTCGATATAAGGGATGAGCGCGTCCGACTTTCCTGGTCGTTTGATGACCCATACGTCGTTCGCTCCATTCGTTTCAAAGATGTCGTCGACGACACCAATGACTTCCCCATCCACGACAGCCTCACAGCCGATGATTTCATGATAATAATATTCGTGTTCGTCCAAGTCGTGGACGTGTTCGGCGTGGACATATAGTTTCAGCCCTTTATATTTTTCAATGAGATTGATATTGTCAAACCCTTTGAATGTGACGAGGTGAAACTGCTTATGAGGACGATACGTCGTGATCGTCATTTCTTGTTTCGTTCCGTCGACATCAAGAAACAACGTGTTTCCTTTTTTAAATCGCTCTTCTGGAAAGTCTGTCGCCGCCAAAATCTTCACTTCCCCTTTTAGGCCGTGCGTATTGGCGATTTTCCCTACATATAACCAGTCCATCTTTTTCCCTCCTCAACAAAATAGGCCGACCTCAGAAAAGGTCGGCCACATCATTACTTCGCGTTTTTCGCGTTGTGGAATTTCTCCATGATCCCTGCTTTAGAGAACAAGTTGCGTACTGTGTCAGATGGCTTCGCGCCGTCTGCCAACCATTTGAGAGCGAGTTCTTCGTTGATGCGAACTTCTGCTTCTGGTTTTGCAACCGGGTTGTAGTGACCAACTTGCTCGATGAAGCGACCGTCACGTGGTGAACGTGAGTCTGCTACAACGATACGGTAGAAAGGTGATTTTTTTGCGCCCATGCGCTTAAGACGAATTTTAACTGCCATGGTAATATACCTCCATCATGTGTTTAAGAATTGACAACTTTTATAGTATACAGCTTTTTCGTTCGACTGACAAAAGATTTTGTTAGAAGAATGGAAGGCCGAGACCTTTTTTCTTCCCTTTCATTTGTCCTGACATTTGTTTCATCATCTTCTTCATGTCATCGAACTGTTTGATGAGACGGTTCACTTCTTGAATCGAGCGACCGCTCCCTTTTGCGATCCGCTTACGACGACTCGCGTTGAGCACTTCCGGATTGGCGCGCTCATGTTTCGTCATCGAGCGAATGATCGCTTCGACGTGATCGAGTTGTTTCTCGTCGATTTGGACGTTCTTCAACCCTTTCATCTTACCTGCACCAGGTAACATCGAAAGTAATTCATCAATTGGTCCCATGTTTTTCACTTGGGCCAACTGTTCAATGAAATCATCGAACGTGAATGACGCGTCACGAATTTTGCTTTCAAGCTCCTTCGCTGCGTCTTGGTCCATCTGTGTCTCGGCTTTTTCAATGAGCGAGAGCACGTCCCCCATTCCAAGGATCCGTGACGCCATGCGTTCCGGGTGGAATGGTTCGAGGGCATCCAACTTTTCTCCGAGACCGACGAATTTAATCGGCGCTCCCGTGACTGCCTTGATCGAAAGGGCTGCCCCGCCTCGTGTATCTCCGTCGAGCTTTGTGAGCACGACCCCGGTGATTCCGAGTTTCTCATTGAAACTGTCGGCCACATTGACCGCATCTTGACCCGTCATCGAATCGACGACGAGGAAGATCTCATTTGGTTTGGCAATCGTCTTCACATTTTCGAGCTCGCCCATAAGCGTCTCATCGATATGAAGGCGACCGGCCGTATCGATCAACACGAAATCGTGATGATTTGTTTTTGCGTACTCGAGTGCCTTCGTCACAATCTCTTCCGGCTTCACTTGATCACCAAGTGAGAAGACCGGTAAATCGAGTTGTTTTCCGAGTGTCTCGAGCTGCTTGATTGCCGCCGGACGGTAAATGTCCGCCGCGACGAGAAGAGGACTTCGGTTATGCTTTTTACGAATCAAGTTCGCTAGCTTCCCGGTCGTTGTCGTTTTCCCTGCCCCTTGCAGACCGACCATCATGACGACTGTCGGTGGTTTCTGACTGAATGTGATCGGGACGACATCGCTTCCCATCAAGTTCGACAACTCTTCGTGAACGATTTTGACGACTTGTTGACCTGGCGTCAATGATTTCATGACATCCTGACCAACGGCGCGCTCCTTCACGTCATTGACGAATTGCTTGACGACTTTAAAGTTGACGTCGGCTTCGAGGAGGGCGAGGCGTACCTCACGCATCATCTCTTTGACATCGGCCTCCGAGATTTTCCCTTTACCGCGCATTTTTGAAAGTGTCGATTGCAATCGTTCTGATAATCCTTCAAATGCCATGCTTCAGCCCCCTACTCTAAATTCTCAAGCGCAGAAATCGTGGCGCTCACGTCATCGGTGAGCTCGACTTGACGTTTGAGGGTCTGAAGAAGTTGCTGGCGCTGTTCGAACTTTTCGAATAGGGCTAGCTTTTCCTCGTACTGTTCAAGCATCGTTTCTGTACGCTTTATGTTATCGTAGACCGCTTGACGGCTGACTTCAAACTCTTCCGCAATCTCTCCGAGCGAGTAGTCATCTAGGTAATAAAGAGACATATAGTTGCGCTGTTTCGGTGTGAGGAGCGCTTGATAGAAATCGATGAGATAGTTCATGCGATTCGTTTTTTCGAGCGTCAAACCTTTCACCTCCACATGTTAAGTGAAATCCCTTTACAACTACCTATAGTACAGCCGTGCCTAGTACTTGTCAAGTTTTTTTCTTAACAGCAAAACTTAGGCGAGGTCCTCGTTTGTGTCCTCTTTTTCTGTCAAAGCTTCCTCGTTCTTGTCTTCAAAAACGTCACCGAACAATCCAAGGACGAACTGTTCTGGATCAAACTCCTGTAAATCGTCAATCTTCTCTCCAAGGCCGACATACTTGACCGGGATATCGAGTTCGTTCCGAATCGCTAGGACAATTCCGCCTTTGGCCGTCCCATCGAGCTTCGTGAGGACGATTCCGCTCACGTTCGTCGCTTCTTTGAACGCTTTCGCTTGAACCATGGCGTTTTGACCCGTCGTCGCGTCTAATGCGAGCAATACTTCGTGCGGTCCGTTCGGTACTTCCCGCTCAATGACTCGTTTGACTTTTTCAAGTTCTTTCATTAGATTGACCTTATTTTGAAGACGTCCCGCCGTATCACAAATCAAGACGTCCATGTTGCGTGACTTGGCAGCCTGAACGGCGTCAAAGACGACTGCAGCCGGGTCAGATCCTTCCGTTTGACGAATGACGGGTACCCCGACACGTTCTCCCCATACTTGAAGTTGCTCGATAGCGCCGGCACGGAACGTATCACCTGCCGCGAGCATGACGGAACGCCCTTCAGATTTCAACTGGTGCGCCAGCTTGCCGATGGTCGTTGTCTTTCCGACACCATTGACGCCGACAAACAAGATGACCGTGAGTCCGTCCTGCATATTGAGTTCACGGTCCGATTCATCCTCTTGGAGGCGGTTCGCCACCACTTCGACGAGTGCGTCACGCACCGCGACCGGGTCCTTCAGATTACGTCGCTTCACTTCTTCTTTCAAATCTTCGACGAGGTCCATCGTCGTCGTGACGCCGACGTCCGCTTGAATGAGTAAATCTTCGAGTTCATCGAAGAAATCTTCATCCACCTCGCGGAAGCGATAGACGAGGTCGTTGACGGCACTTGCAAAGCCGTCACGTGTCTTCGTCAACCCCTCTGTAAACTTCTGTGACACCTCTTGGGTAGATGTCGTCAATTTCTCTTTTAATTTCTTGAAAAAGCTCAACGTGATTCCTCCATCTCTTCATCCATTTCAACGACACGTTTTGCTTCAGACAGTTCGACCGATAATACCTCGGACACCCCGTTCTGTTGCATCGTGACGCCATATAGTGTGTCCGCCGCTTCCATCGTGCCTTTACGGTGCGTGATGATGACGAACTGCGTGTCGATCGACAACGTCCGAATGTATTCTCCGAAACGATGCACGTTCGCCTCGTCAAGGGCCGCCTCGACTTCATCGAGGACACAGAACGGTACGGGACGCGTCTTCAAAATCGCAAACAATAAGGCGATGGCCGTCAGCGCACGCTCCCCACCAGACAACAGACTGAGCGTCTGTAACTTTTTACCCGGTGGTTTGGCGACGATTTCGATTCCTGTGTTCAACAAATCCGATTCGTCGACCAATTTCAAATCCGCTTCCCCGCCACCGAAGAGCTCGGTGAACGTCTGTTTGAAGTGCGCCCGGACGCTCGTATAGGTCTCTTTGAAGAGGCGTGTCACTTCGCGGTCCATCTCGGCGATGATCTCATATAAATCCTCTTTTGCACTGACGAGGTCATCCCGTTGCTCGGATAAGAATGTGAACCGTTCATGGACACTATCAAACTCTTCGATCGCATTCAGATTGACCGGTCCGATCTCTTCGATTTGACGAACGAGCAACTTGAACTCCTCTTTCGCCTCTTCTAGTGGGATCTCGAGTGCCGGCAATAGTTCTGCAACGAGTCCATTCTCTTCTAATGCATCGAGCTTCCATTGTCGTTTCAGCTCGAACTCTTGTTTTGCCGTTTCGAGTTTTCGGACGACAGCTTCTGCTTGACGTCTTGCCTCCGTTGCCTGATCGACCCGTTGACGTATGATCCGATACGCCTCTTCGTTCGTCTTGAGTGTTGCCGTCACTTCTTGAAGCCGCTCTTGAATTTCTGTGAAATCCAGTTTGGCAGTAGCAAGCGTCGCCTCAAGTTCCATAGACGACACGACTTCTCCACTCTCGAGCCGCGTCAGTTCACGCTCCATCTGATCGCTTCGTTCCTGCAGACGATTTTGTTCGGTCGTCAAACGGTCCAATTCATATCGGACCCGTTCTTCTTCGAGCGTGTGCCGCTGAAGATCGAGCTCGTTTTGACGAAGCATCGATTCCAGTTGGCCCGTGCTCTGAGCACTTTTCGCCTGCTCGGCCCGAAGCGATTCGAGACGAGAACGAATGTCAGCTTGTGCGCGGTCCGTATCGGCCAATTCAATCGTCAGTCGCTCTAATTCGGCAGTCGCTGTCTCGATCGTCCGCTCGTAGCGCATCATTTCATGATCGAACAGTTCAAGTTGTGACTTGGCATCGAGCGAGGCACGTTCCGCAGTACGGTAGGCTGACTCGACTTCACGGAGGTTCGTTTCAACGGAACGTTTCTCATCCCGAAGTTCAGATAATTGACGCGTAATGTCCGTCAACTGTTCTGTATACTCTTGAAGACGTGTTTTTTGTTCATGCAACATGGCGAGCCCTTGGGTGAGACCTTGTTTCAAGTCATCCAATTCGCGCGACTGCGTGAACAGGGCCACGCCCTGCTTGCGACTACCACCCGTCATCGAACCACCGACGTTGACGATGTCCCCTTCTAACGTGACGACACGGAAACGATAACCCGTCGATTGGGCGATGCGGTTCGCGACTTCAAGTGTCTCCGCCACGAGCACTGAACCGAGCAACGACTTTTTCAACGTCTCGTATGATGCATCTGTTTCAACGAGTTCCGACGCCACCCCGACAAATCCGTTCATCGAGTCGAGTCGATCGAACACGTCACTCGGCACGAATCTCGGTTTGATCGTCGTCATCGGCAAGAATGTCGCCCGTCCTGCGTTGGCTTTTCGTAATTTGTCAATTTCACGGCGCCCCACTGACTCATCTTGTACGACTACATGCTGCTGTGTCTGCCCAAGTGCCGTTTCGATTGCCGCTTCATACGAAGGACGGACACGAATCAATTCGGCGACAGCACCAAGGACACCTGGTGAGCGGTCTTTTAAGACGAACTTGACCGCATGGAAATAGCCTTCATACGATTGCTTCATCCGTTCGAGCATCTCGATTCGGTCTTCCGTCTTCTGACGGCGGCGTTCGAGATCGTAATAAGACGATTCGGCTCGGGTACGTTTTTCACGAATTGACATCTCTTCGTCCCGAAGTTCCGTTTCTTTTTTACTCAGTTGTTCAAAGCGACTTTGCACCACTTCATACTGTTCTCGAGTCGTCAAAAGCGTCGCTTCCTGCGAGGAACGATCCTCGAGACGATGTTTGTTCTCGCGAAGAAGGCGTTCTTTCGACTCGACGGCGACATCGATATCTCGTTGTTCCCGCTTTTGTTGGTTACCGATTGTCGCTTTCGTTGTCGCGAGTTCAAACGCCTCACTTTGTAACGCTTCAATTTCAGCATTGAAATCACGAGAGGCGGCTGTCAACTGTTGTTGAAGCGTCTCTCTCGTCGCAGTCGTTTGTTTCAACGTGTTTCCTTTTTGGTCAAGTTCTTCACGAACGACCTTCAACCGCGCTTCAAGCTCGGTCATCTCCGCACGTACTTCTTCGCGTTGACGGATGAGTCGTTCTTTCATCTCGGCACCATGTTCTTCTTGTGCTTTTGCGAGCTTGATGTCACCCGTCAAGCGCTCGACATAGGTCGAGTGCTCCCGTTCGTTTTGGTTGAGCTCTGTCAATTCTTCACGCAGCTCAGCAAGCGTTGCTTCGAGCCCGCTACGTTCCTCCGTGAGGTCACGTACCGAACGGTCACAGTCAGATAACTGTTGAACCGATTCCACGTGACGTGCCGACACTTGTTCAATCTCCTGTTGGAGCAATTGAATTTCTGCGCCCATGATTCCCGTTTCGAGTTCATCATGCCTCGCTTTGGCGACTTTGTACTCCCGCGCGAGTGCAGCCTGTTCACGGAGCGGTTCGACCCGGTCCGCCAACTCGAACAGAATGTCGTCGACTCGGGACAAGTTTAATTCGGTGTCCTGTAACTTGCGTTCAGCCTGTTTTTTCCGCTGACGATATTTCAATACACCGGCTGCCTCTTCAATGACGGCACGGCGATCTTCCGGTTTCCCAGAAATGACTTGTTCGACCCGCCCTTGACCGATGATGGCGAACGCATCTCGTGAAAGACCTGTATCCATAAATAAATCAATCACATCTTTTAACCGACATGGTTTTTTATTCATAAAATAGTCGCTGTCCCCACTTCGGGTCACGCGACGGGTCACACTCACTTCTTCATATGGGAGACGCAACTGTTCGTCTCGATTATCGAGGACGAGCGTGACTTCGGCGACATTTCGGTGATTCTCTCCTTCACTTCCGGCAAAGATGACATCTTCCATCTTGGCACCACGAAGTGATTTGGCCGACTGTTCTCCGAGTACCCAGCGAACAGCGTCCGATATATTGGATTTCCCGCTCCCGTTCGGCCCTACTACAGCCGTGACGCCGGGACGGAAATCTAATTCAATTCGCTTGGCAAATGATTTAAAGCCAGCGAGTTCGATTCGTTTTAAGTGCATCGTGACCATCCTATCCGCAGTAAGCATTCATCTGTATATTTTACCACAGTTAACAGTTCGTCAAAATGCCCGAATCATGCTATTCTAAAAAGAACTGTAGAAAGGGGAATACAGATGACGAATGAACAGATGATTGAAGCCATTTTGGATAAAATGAACATTATTAACCGCGGTGCAATCAAAGCGGAAGAATATAATGCGGCTGATCCGTCAGCGGTGAAAGAGATTTACGAGTACGTGATGACACGCTCTTCGCTCTCTTTGTCGGAAGTCGATGGTATCGTCGAAGAACTCGGTCAATTGACATGAAAAAGGAGTGGACCCCCAAGCGGTCCACTCCTTTCGTTTATAAATCTGCGTAGCGCCGATTAAAGGCAATAAGCGCTTCTTTAGCAGCCAATTGCTCGGCTTCTTTTTTCGAACGTCCGACCCCTTCACCGACGATGTCGTCGCTGAGGCGTGCATGTGCGACGAATTCCCGGCTATGCGCCGGTCCGCGTTCCTCGATGATTTCATACGAAACAGGTCCGAGTCCTTCCCGTTGAACGCTCTCCTGTAACTGGCTCTTGAAATCGGTCTGTTCTTCAAATACTCCCGCTAAGACTTTCGGAAAAACCGCTTCGGCGAGGAATCGTTCGACGGCCTCAATTCCCTGGTCCAAATAAAGAGCACCGATATAGGATTCGAACACGTCGGCAAGCAGTGCCGGACGTTTTCGTCCACCGGTCAACTCTTCACCTTTCCCAAGCAAGATGAAGTCAGAGAAAGCATAAGCTTCCGCAAAATTCACGAGTGACGGTTCACATACGATCGCCGCTCGTAATTTCGTCAATTCCCCCTCGGAGCGCTCCGGATAAGTCTCATAGAGAAAGCGAGATACGGTCAGTTCTAAAACAGCATCCCCTAAAAATTCTAAACGTTCATTGTCTTTTCGTAACCCGCGTTGCTCATTCACATAAGATGAGTGTGTGAACGCCTGCATCAACAAGTCGTGATTCGAAAATTGAACGTCTAACCGTTCTTCCAATGATTTAAATAATTCCAAGATGCGTGCTCGTTCCATCTCCTGACGCCGACGTCGCTGCGCCGACCCTTGACGGTCAAACCGTCGTTTGTCTTTTGTCATAGTTCCCTCCATGAATAAGCACAAGCCCACCGCCCGGAACCGAGCGGTGGGATGGCTTGATTACAATTTTGTTTCGATGTAAGCCACTACGTCGCCAACAGTCGCGAGCTTCTCAGCGTCTTCGTCTTCGATCGTGATGTCGAATTTGTCTTCGAGGTCCATCACCATTTCCATTACTTCAAGTGAATCCGCACCAAGGTCATCCTTGAACGATTTCTCTGCTGTGATCTCAGATACGTCTTTCCCGAGCTTCTCAGCAACTGCTTCTTGTACGTCTACTAAAATTTGTTCTTTTGTCATGATAAAATCCCTCCAAAGGTAAGTATATTAAATGTCAGTCTGTTGGTAAAGTTCTCTTTTACGCCATCGTCATGCCGCCATCGACGGCAATCGTCTGCCCGGTCACATAAGCCGCTTGTTCCGATGCGAGGAAGGAGACAAGGTTCGCCACATCCTCCACCTGTCCGAAACGGTTGAACGGAATTTGCTCGAGTGTAGCCTCTCGTTGAGCATCTGTCAAGGCATCGGTCATATCCGTTTGAATGAACCCTGGACAGACGGCATTGACCGTCACGTGACGTCCCGCGAGTTCGCGCGCCACCGATTTTGTCAATCCGATCAACCCTGCTTTTGCAGCCGCATAGTTCGCTTGTCCTGCATTGCCGGTAATCCCGACAACCGAGGCGATGTTGATGATTCGACCTGCTTTCGACTTGAGCAAAGGTCTCGTGACGGCTTGTGATGTCAAAAAGGCGCCTTTTAAGTTCGTCGATAGCACATCTTCGAAATCGGCTTCTTTCATCCGCATGAGTAACCCGTCGCGGGTGATTCCTGCATTGTTGACGAGACAATCGACGCGTCCGAACGTATCGACTGTCGTCTTGACGAGCGCTTTGACATCGTCAGCATTCGATACATCTGCTTTCACGGCGATGGCTTCGCCGCCTGCCTCCGTGATCATGGCCACGACATCATTCGCCTTTTGTTCACTACCCGAGTAGTTCACGACGACCCGAAAGCCGTCTTCCCCTAAACGCTTCGCGATGGCCGCCCCGATTCCCCGGGACGCCCCTGTCACGATCGCCACTTGATCATGCACGTACTTCTCCTCCTAACGAGGCGACTTCTTCGAGCGTGGTCGCCTTTTGAATCGAAACGTTCGAGTCGATTCGTTTAATCAATCCTGAAAGCGGTGAAGATGGGCCGAACTCGATGAACGTGTCTACGCCGTCTGCAATCGCCTTGCGTACACAATCTTCAAAGCGGACAGACGAATACAGTTGTTTCGTCAATAACGCCTTCAACTGTTCAGGGTCACGATGCACCTCCGCGTCCACGTTCGAAATCATGTCGACGGAAGCCGCTTCAAACGGTGACGAGGCGAGGACATCTTGGAAACGCGTTGCCGCCGGCATCATGTAGGAACTATGGAACGCTCCAGATACGTTTAACGGCAATACCCGCTTCGCACCGGCAGCCTTCAATTCCACGCCCGCTTGTTCGACCGCGTCGACATGCCCTGAAATCACGAATTGACCAGGACAATTCAAGTTGGCGATTTGAACTAAATTCCCGCTCGCACTGATTTTTTCAGTGATATGAAGCGCCTCTTGAAGATCGGTCATCCCGACGACTGCAGCCATCGTTCCATCCTTCACTTCAGACATCAACTGTCCACGCGCCCGGACGAGAACGGTCGCTTCTTCAAGATCGATGACACCCGCACTGACGAGCGCCGCATATTCACCAACACTATGCCCGATGACGACATCTGGTGCCGCACCGCTCTTCGCATAGGCTTGC
This sequence comes from Exiguobacterium sp. s75, assembly GCF_018617145.1. Lineage (GTDB taxonomy): Bacteria > Bacillota > Bacilli > Exiguobacteriales > Exiguobacteriaceae > Exiguobacterium > Exiguobacterium profundum. The sequence continues at coordinate 465,671 of NZ_JACSJQ010000001.1, read as the reverse complement.
GCGAGGAGCGAGGCGTGCGCCACGATGGCCGGCTGCGCCACTTCCGTTTCTTGTAGGTCTTCCTTCGACCCGGATGACATGACTTCAAGGAGGTCAAACCCGAGTCGACGTCCGATTGCTTGAAGCGCTTCAGGGTGATTTAAAAAGGTTTGTCCCATTCCAACGGCTTGAGAACCTTGCCCCGGAAACACCCATGCTACTTTCCCCATATCTCCACCTGCTTTCGCTTAGTCTATGGCTTTGGCACGCTTGATTTTTTCCACGACATCGTGATCTACCATGATTTTCGCCTGTTTCAACGCACTCATGATGGCGAGTGCATCGCTCGACCCATGCGCCTTGATGACCGGCGCATTGATCCCGAATAATCCGGCTCCCCCGTGTTCGCGATAATCCAGCGTTTCTTTTAATCGTCTCAATTTCGGTTTTAAGATGAGAGCGGCGAGTTTAGATACAAGGTCACTCGTGAATTGTTCTTTCATCATCTTCATGAGCATCGAAGAGGAGCCCTCCACACCCTTTAACAAGATGTTTCCGGCAAATCCTTCGGTCACGATGACGTCCACGTCACCTGACATCGCTTCACGCGCTTCGACATTCCCAACAAAATAGACAGGTGCCTGTTCAAGGAGGGGGAACGCTTCTTTTGTCAGCGCATTTCCTTTACCCGCTTCTGTCCCGATATTGAGAAGGGCGACACGCGGTGTCTTGATGCCACGCACATGTTCCGCATACAGTGAACCCATAATCGCATAGTCGACGAGGTGTTCAGCTTTTGCATCCGGATTCGCTCCGACATCCAGGACGACGACACCACTACCAGTATATGTAGGGAACGTCGGAGATAATGCCGGACGCTCGATTCCTGGGATCCGTCCGATGATGAAAAGAGACGCCGCCATCAATGCGCCGGTATTCCCGGCAGACACGAGAGCATCCGCTTTTCCTTCTTTGACGAGCTGAGCTGCCACGACGAGCGAGCTGTCCTTCTTACGGCGCACCGCCCGTACCGGTTCGTCTTCGCCTGTAATGATCTCACTGGCTGGAACGACCGTTACTCGAGGGTCATCAAGACCGTATGAGGCAATTTTCACCTCATCACCGACTAAAAAGAGTTCCATCGGTTCATTCGGATATTGCGCGACGAACCGTTTCACACCTTCTACAATCGCCTTCGGTGCGTGATCGCCACCCATTGCATCAATCGCTAACTTCATGCTTGCTCCTCCTCACCACGTCGGTAAATCGTGAAGTCGCCATCAAAGACGCACTCCTCACCGACATAACTTTCAACTGTGACGTCCGTTCTCCCGTCCCCTCGTAGTTTCATCACACGAGCCTTGGCAACGACTCGCTCTCCAAGATGAACTTGGCGACTGAAGCGAATGTCCGCTTTAGTGGTCAACGCCAATTCATCATTGATGAGCGCCACCGCTAACGAGTTGGCTTGCGCGAACAAGACATGTCCACGGGCAATCTCGTTGCGGCTAAAGACGTGTTCTTTTTCTATATCGAGGACTGAGATCGCAGAGTCATCTAGCTTCAAGTCAATCATATCACCGATGACCTCGCTCATTGAAAGCGATTTGACTTCATCGAGATGTTCGGAAGCCACATGTTTGATCCGTTCCCTCACTTCCGGAATTTTTAATTCCATCCGGTCGAGTCGAATTGTTTGGATGCTGACAGAAAACTGCTTTGACAGTTCTTCGTCTTTGATGAACGGGTTATGCTCAATCGTTTCTTGTAACAAGCGTTGCCGCTCTTTCTTAGGTACCCGCATTCAGTTCCCTCCTAAACTAATCGCTAAAGAACTTAATACCTGGTACTAATAGCAGTATATATTCTTTAGTCGTCATTTTCAAGTACTATTCTAACCTTTCCCCAACGAGAAGGTCGAGTTGTTTCAAATAGCCACGTAACCCTTCATACTGGGCGTCATGCCAAAAGGTGTCGCTTCCGAGAAGTTTCACGGCATCTTGCATGGCCACTTCCATCACTTTCAAATCGAGAACGGGATCGGCGACACGGAAACTCGGGAGACCGCTCTGTGCGGTTCCAAAGAAATCACCAGCCCCACGCAACTCTAAATCTTTTTCTGCCAATACAAAGCCATCGTTCGTTTCCGTCATCGTCTTCAAACGGACTTTCCCGACATCCGATTTCGGGTCTCCTACCAAGATGCAGAATGATTGATGCGCACCACGACCGACACGCCCTCTCAACTGGTGTAATTGCGCGAGACCGAAACGTTCGGCATCATGAATGATGATTAGAGAGGCGTTCGGGACGTTCACCCCTACCTCGACGACTGTTGTGGAGACGAGAATCTGTGTCGCATTATCGGCGAATGATTTCATAATCTCGTCTTTTTCTGTACTCGATAGCTTTCCATGCATCAGGCCAACGCCATAGTTCGAGAAGCGCTCTTTCAATAGCTCATACAGTGCCGTCGCACTCTCCACTTCTAATGTATCCGACTCCTCGATGAGAGGTGCAATCACATACGCTTGACGGCCGAGTGCGAGTTCCCGATCGACCATTGCATGCACACGATCGATTTGGTCGTGTTTCGCCCAATACGTTTCAATCGGCTTTCGTCCTTTTGGCATCTCATCGATTGTGGAAACATCCATTTCTCCGAACGCACTGATGGCAAGCGTCCTCGGAATCGGTGTCGCGGTCATATATAAGACGTCCGCGAATTCAGCTTTATCGCGAAGTTTCTTCCGTTGTTCGACACCGAATCGATGTTGTTCATCTGTGATCGCCAAATGTAAATTCGAAAATTCGACCGGTCCTTGGATGAGCGCGTGCGTCCCGACGATGATGTCGACGTCACCCGATCGGATTGCCGTCAGTAGGGCTTCGCGCGCCTTCCCTTTCACCGAGCTCGTCAGGAGGGCAATCGTGATGCCAAACGGTTCAAATAATTCCTGTAACGATGTCGCATGTTGTTCGGCAAGGATTTCTGTTGGCACCATCAAAGCTCCTTGATACCCGGCTGTCACAGTCGCATACAAGGCAATCGCGGCAACGACGGTCTTCCCGCTCCCGACATCCCCTTGTAACAATCGGTTCATCCGTTCTGGTCTTTCAAGGTCAGATACGATTTCACGGATGACCCTTGTCTGGGCTCCGGTTAATGGGAATGCGAGCCGTTTGACGAATTCATTCAATTGATGCTTATCGAGGTGAAGGGCCCGACCGTTTCCTGACCGCTCCATTTTCCGAAACGCCTGTAATTTCAACTGATACATGAGACACTCTTCATAAACATAGCTTCGTCTCGCCTGTTTATATGTCTCCACTGTATCTGGAAAATGCATCCCACGTAGCATCGTCATCCGGTCAACTAATCGATAGCGGTCGCGAATGGCTTGCGGGACCTGTTCGGGCAAATCGTTCACCTGCTCAAAAGCGAGCTTCACAATCCGACTGAAATTCTTTTGTGTCAGTCCGGCTCGTAATGAATAAATCGGTTGCAATCCGCCTGAGGGGGCACCAAATTCAAGGTCGGTCGCGCTGATTGTCATCCGGTTCATGTCCCATTTCCCTTTGACCGTCACCGTCTCCCCGATCACCAATTTTTCTTTATAGAAGGCACGGTTGAACATCGTCACTTGGACGGCGTATCGGTCTTCGAGTAGCAAGCGGAACTGGAGACGATTCTTTCCTTTACTATAGTAGCGAACGAGCGGTTCGGCTTGGACAGTCCCGCTCCACTTGACGAGGTCACCGTGAACAGCCGTCGTCACTGTCCCACTATTATAATTCTCATAACGAAACGGGACGTGCTCCAGCACGTCCTCGATTCGAACAAGTCCCATCACTTCTAACTTTTTGGCCATCTCTGGCCCGACCCCTTTCAGCGTCGTCAGTCGATCATTGTTTTGCATCTTCTTTCGCTCCAAATATATTTCGTTCGAGGCGACGAGCCGTCGGTGTATTGGCAAGTCCGCCTTTTGCGGTCTCTTTTAAGGCGGTCGGCATCATTTGTCCCACTTCATGCATCGCCGAGATGACCTCGTCACAAGGAATACGTGAGGTAATCCCCGCGAGCGCCATATCTGCTGCGACAATAGCGTTGGCACCGCCCATGGCGTTTCGCTTGACGCATGGAACTTCGACCAGCCCCGCCACAGGATCACAGACGAGACCGAGCATATTTTTTAGGGCTATCGCAAATGCCGTAGCCGACTGGTCCGGTGTCCCGCCAGCTGCTTCAACGATGGCCGCGGCTGCCATGCCCGTCGCCGACCCGACCTCGGCCTGACATCCACCAGCCGCCCCTGAAATCGAGGCGTTGTTCGCCACGACGAATCCGAACGCACCTGACGTGAACAAGTAACGGATCATCGCGTCGCGGTCCATTTCAAGGCGATCTTTTACCGCAAACAACGTTCCCGGTACGACGCCCGCGCTCCCCGCCGTCGGCGTCGCACAGATTCGTCCCATCGCCGCGTTCACTTCGTTCGTCCCAATCGCTTTCGAGACGGCATCTAAAATGAGGTCCCCAGCGAGCGACTTGCCCGAACGAATATAGTCTTGCATGAGTACGGCATCATTCCCCGTCAATCCCGTAACCGACGTGACACCTTGGAGTGCGCGTTCGACCGCCTCCTCCATCACTTCAAGATTTCGGTCCATCATCCCGATGATGTCCTCGCGACTGGCACGTCTGACGTGCATCTCCTGCTCAATCATCACTTCAGAAATCGGGATGTTCCGTTCTGTTGCAATCGTCACTAATTCTTCTACTGATTTAAACATCACACATTCTCCTCATTCCCCAAAAATAGCTATCCGTTCGATTTGCGGTAACCGTTCCAGCTCTGCGATCACTTCCGCAGGAATGGTCTCATCAATCTCGATCGCCATCAACGCCTGCATCCCTTTTTCATGGCGGCTCACTTCCATATGTCCAATGTTTAATTGGTGGTTCGCCAACACACCGGTCACAGCCGCGATGGCCCCGAATCGATCATGGTGCAAGACGACGAGTGCAGGTCCCCCGCCTGTCAGTTTCAACGGGAATCCGTTCAGTTCCGTAATCTCAATCGTTCCCCCACCGATTGAGATTCCGACAATCTCAAATGTGCCAAAATCATCTTCGAGCAAGACCCGGGCCGTATTCGGATGATCCGTCAACAGATCACTCGTCTCAAAGATGACCTCGATTCCTTTTTCACGGGCGATATCTAACGCCTGTGGGATTCTCAGATCGAATGTATCGAATCCCATGATTCCACCGACGATCGCCACGTCCGTACCGTGACCCCGATACGTGTCAGCAAACGACCCATAAAATGTGATGTGCGCCGTACGCGGCGTTCTCCCGAACAACTTCCCGGCCATCAAGCCGATGCGGGCAGCACCTGCTGTATGCGAACTCGACGGTCCGACCATGACCGGACCAATGATGTCAAACACACTACGATATTTCATCAATTTTTCCCCCTTTCAAAAATCCCTACCTTCATTATACAGAAGGTAGGGATTCGAAACAGCTTATTCCACACTAAAAATATAAGAGTAAAGCGGTTGTTTGCCGTCGTGAACTTCAATTTCAATCTCGTCGTTCACCGATTCGATATATGACGTCAACGCTTCTACGTCCGATGCAGAAGAGCCTTCTCCTGTTAAGATCGTGACGATTTCATCGTCTGCATCGATGAGCGCATCGACTAATCGTTTAGCCGCTTCTAAGCTCGATGGAGATGAAGAAACGATTTTCTTCTCAGCAATCGCCATGTGCTCATCTTTTTTGATTTCAACGCCATCGATGCTCGTATCACGAACAGCGTATGTCACTTGGCCGGACTTCACTGTCGCGGCTGCCGCTTTCATCGCTTGTTCATTCATCTCGACATCCGCTTCAGGATTGAATGCGATGGCTGCAGCGAGACCTTGTGGGACGGTCTTCGTCGGAATGACCGACACGCCGCACGGTGCGACAGACGCCGCTTGTTCAGCCGCCATGATGATGTTGGAGTTGTTCGGGAAGATGAAGACGTGTTCCGCATGTGCCGACTCAATCGCCTTGACGATATCTTCTGTCGACGGGTTCATCGTCTGACCACCTTCGATGACGTGGGCCGCCCCGAGTGAACGGAACAGTTCGCTGACGCCTTCACCCATTGCGACCGTTACGATGGCAAATGGTGCTTTCGGCTTCTCCGCTTGTTGAACACCGTGCTGATTGGCACCGTGTTCTTCTTCAAGAATCGTCGAGTGTTGTTGACGCATGTTCTCGATTTTGACCGCGACGAGTTCACCGAAACGTTGCCCTTTCGTGATGACTTCACCTGGCGTCTCGACGTGAACGTGAACTTTCAAGAGTTCCTCGTCCGCGACGACAAGAAGAGAATCCCCGAGTTCAGACAACTCGTTGCGGAATGCATCTTCGTTGAACGGTGTATCTTTCAGCTTGTCCTCTTGGAAACGGACCATGATCTCCGTACAGTAACCGAATTCGATGTCCTCTGTCGACATGAATCCTTGTGCCGCATGCGCGTGGTGTTCTGCTTCGACCAATGCATCCATCACCGGTGTATGTGGTTTTTCGAGTTCCTTTCCTTCAAGACTCGCGAGGAATCCTTCGTAAATGACGAGAAGTCCTTGACCACCTGAGTCGACGACGCCGACTTCTTTTAACACCGGTAATAAGTCCGGTGTACGGTCTAACGAAGCTTTTGCTTCGACGATGACTCGTTTCATGAACTCTGCGAAATCACTTGTCGACTCAGACGCAAGGAGCGCTTCATCAGCTGCTTCACGAGCAACCGTTAAAATCGTTCCCTCAACCGGTTTCATAACCGCTTTGTATGCCGTATCGACACCGCGTTTGAGTGCTTCTGCAAAATCAATTGTCGTGAGTTCCGTCTTTCCTTCAACGGCTTTCCCGAAACCGCGGAACAACTGGCTTAAAATAACGCCTGAGTTTCCGCGTGCTCCCATCAGGAGTCCACGAGCGAACTTTGATGATACCTCTGCGACATCAGATGTGTTCATGGTTGCTACTTCTTTCGCACCTGACGTCATCGTCAAGTTCATGTTCGTTCCCGTGTCTCCGTCTGGAACCGGGAAGACGTTAAGCGAATCTACATAATCTGCGTTTTGGCTCAAATTGGCCGCTCCGTTCGCGATCATGTTTGAGAGCGCCACGCCATCTAAACGATTTAAACCCACACCAAATCCTCCTCCGTTTTCGTCAGTCATTCGTCAGACGAACGCCTTGAACGAATATATTTACCGACGAAACGTTTAATCCTAAAGTTTCTCCGAGTGTATACTTTACTCGGCTTTGCACGTTGTATGCGACTTCCGATACTTTCGTCCCGTAGCTTACAATGATGTGCATGTCGATATGTACGTCCTCATCCTCTTGACGTACGACGACACCACGCGCGTAATTTTCACGTTTTAACAATTCAGCAATGCCGTCTTTCAATTGTGCTTGTGAAGCCATGCCGACCACACCGAAGCATTCCATCGCCGCACCACCTGCGAGTGTCGCGATGACGTCACTTGTGATGTCAATATTGCCATATGTTGTCTTCATTTCAATTGCCATATGGAGTAGCCTCCTTTATTCGGAATGATTCCTAATGTACATTCTACAATAAGTACCTAGTTATTAAAAGAACCTGCTCCAGAATCTCGGTCAATTAAGGCGATAACCTCATTCATTATTCAAATCCTTGAGAGTAATGTCAAGTTTTTTTCTTGTCATGGTATGATTTTCTAGTTGCATCGGGAAAAAAGCCGTGCTAATATAAACGAGTGTCTATTAGGACGAACCCACATAAAAAAGGAGGGGAAACGCATGGCACGTAAATGCTACGTAACAGGTAAATCACCTAAATCAGGTAACAACCGTTCGCACGCACTCAACAAGACAAAACGTACTTGGGGTGTAAACGTACAAAAAGTTCGTATTCTCGTTGACGGTAAACCGAAACGCGTTTGGGTTTCAGCTCGCGCACTTAAATCAGGTCTCGTTGAACGCGTATAATACTTATACACGAACGAATAAATCCCAGCGGCATTCGCCGATGGGATTTTTTTTGCTTATTTTTTGACGAGCATGACAAGGACCATTCCCTCATGGACCGTCAACAAGGCACGCTCTTCGCTCCACTCATTTGATACAGTCAACGCTTGCGCGCTATGGACCGGATGACGGTCGAGTGGATATTTGACCCCATCAATTGAAATCGTAGCGGTTTTCCAAGGCATGAAAGACAAGTAATGTTCATCTAGTTTTTTAATCTCATAACTTCCTGGCCGAGCGAGAAAAATCGTTTGACCCGTCCCATGAAGAACCATCCCCGGATACGATTCGAGTAGACCGACGTTCGCGAACGTCATATCAACTCGACCACCGAGTGCCCCGTACACGTGCATCTGGGTCGCCCCTTGATCGATTGCCAACTGAAGCGCAATCTCGAGGTCGGTCACATCCTTTTCAGATGGATAACGTAGCGCTTCCTCAGGAGGTGTTCCGACAAACGAATCAAAGTCCCCGACCACGACGTCGACATCAATCCCCTCATCTAATAATCTCTGATATCCGCCATCGACACCGATGACAAAATCGGCATCACGCGGTAAGTCCGGAATAGGTTCCGGACTCGCCGCGACGATCAAGATGTTCATTGACGAATGTCCCGTGTCGCGACACGCGTGAATCGCGGAGCTGTCGTGAAGAGTAAGACTAATACGATGGCTGAGATGACAAACGACGGAACCATATAAGTTGCGTTATAGCCAAGTGAATAAGCCACGACCGGACCCTCCGCATACTCAGCGAAAAAGACAATCCCTGAGATGACGTGAGCCGCATAACGCAACGCCGACCCGATCAATGCGCCGATCACCAAATAGGTAGCGAGCGTCTTCGTCGCGCCTTGACCAGCGGCCTGTTTCACACGTCCGGCAAAGACGCCGGCCACGCCGACAAGTCCGTACGCGACCGTATAATCGAGCAAGAACTGAACTGGCGTAAAGATATAGGCTCCGAACAAGAGTTGAAGCGTCCCGACGAGCGCACCAGTCGCAAGTCCCCCTTTCAATCCGTGACGAAACGCCATCACAAAGATCGGGAGCATCGCCAGACTGATTGACCCTCCTTGTGGCAAACGGTATGGGATCAGTAAATCAAAGACTAGTCCAAGCGCCGCGAACAATGAAATTTCGATGAGTGCTTGTAATTTAAAACGTGATTTCATCTTTCTTCCTCCTTTATTGTGTGAACGACAAAAAGCAGCATGACGTAAACGCCATGCTGCTTGGATTCGCAACGTGCATTTTCGCCACATCCCTACGTCCGTGTGAACGGAACAGGTTCAAAGGGTTAGCGTATGCCTCTCAGCCACATATTGTGACACCCCTTGCGACTCTATCTTGTTGTTCTACCGTCGATTATACACGAGATGCGCCACGAATGCTATCGATGGCGGCTTTATAATCCGGTTGATTGTAAATGGCCGAACCGGCAACTAGGACATCAGCCCCTGCGTCGATGCAACGTTTCGCCGTCTCTTCATTGACGCCACCATCGATTTCAATTTCAAAATCGAGCTGACGATCTTTGCGAAGCTGACTGAGCGCCGAAATTTTCGGTACGACGGATTCAATGAACGCTTGTCCACCGAACCCTGGGTTGACGGTCATGAGTAATACCATATCGACGTCTTGAAGGATATGTTCAATCGTAGAGAGCGGGGTGTGCGGGTTCAAGACGACCCCACATTTCGCCCCTGCCGCTTTGATTTGCTGCAAGACTCGATGTAAATGGTTCGTTGCTTCCACGTGAACCGTCACAATGTCTGCCCCCGCCTTGACGAAATCTTCGACATAGCGTTCCGGTTGGTCAATCATCAAATGCACATCGAGAACCATGTCTGATTTTTTGCGCAAGCTCGCGAGGACCGGTAGTCCAATCGAGATGTTCGGCACGAACTGCCCATCCATCACGTCAAAATGGATATAATCTGCCCCCGCATCTTGAACGGCTTTCACTTCCGCTTCCAAATTGGCAAAGTCGGCTGCTAAAATTGATGGTGCGATTTTAATCATCTGTCAATACCTCCGTTTACGATCGTTTAACTCCTCCATAAAGGTAACATAATTCTCATAACGAGTTGAAGCAATTTTGCCATCTTCAACGGCTTGTTTAATGGCACACCCCGGTTCATTGATATGGACGCATCCCCGGAACTTACAATCGTCATGTCGTTCCACAAACTCCGGGAAACACCATCTCAGTTCATCCGCCTCGAGTTCTTGCGGGAACTCAAGACTTGAAAATCCTGGCGTATCCGCCACAAGCCCGTCGGCCAATTGAATGAGCGTGACGTGACGTGTCGTATGTTTCCCACGGCCGAGTGATTTTGAGATTTTCCCCGTTGCCAATTCGAGTTCAGGCGCGACCGCGTTCAAGAGTGAACTTTTCCCGACACCTGTTTGACCGGCAAACACGCTCGTCTTCTCTTTGAAGAGTCCCCTTACTTGATCGACCCCATCCGAAAGCTCCGTCGACGTCTCAATCACGTCATATCCGATGGTACGATAGCGGGCGACCGCCTCTTGAATCGGTCCGGTCTCTTCTTCACTGAGTAGGTCCATCTTCGTTAACACGATGATTGGATGAATTTGTTTGGATTCGATCAATACGAGGAATCGGTCAAGCAAATGATAAGAAAACGCCGGTTCTTTCACAGAAAAAAGTAGAAATGCCTGATCGATGTTGGCGATTGGTGGGCGGACGAGATGGTTTTGACGCTCCTCCACCTCTAAAATATAGCCCGTCCCATCTTCCTGATCTTGAATGACCACGTCATCCCCGACGACAGGCGAGATGTTTCGTTTCCGAAAATTCCCTCTCGCCCGACACCGAATCTCTTGATTCGACTCGGTCATCACATCATAAAACCCGCCTTGTAAGCGAATAATCGTTCCTTTCAATATGACTACCTCCCTTAAAAAAGAGGTGACGACACCGTCACCTCTTTATTGTGCCTCTTTGGCCTGTGCATATGTGACTGAATCCGTTCGGACGATTTCACCATCGACTTCAATCGTTGCGGTCCCGACTTCGTCCGGGGCAATAACGAGCGTATACGAATACGTTGTCGTCTCTGTGATGTTATCCCGTAACACTTCAATTTCACCGCGCGCATCGACCGTGCGAATCACGACCTCGACGGCTTTCGGTTTCTTGTCTTTGTCCGGTTGCTCGACTTCGACGCTCACTTCACGTTCGATGGAGACGTCCGTCGGTTCAACCCCTTCCGATACGATGACCGTAAGTTCCGTTCCCGGATCGACTGCCGTACCCGCCGTTGGAAGTTGACGGATGATTTGACCTTTAGGAACACTTGTCGAAAACTCATCCCGTCTCACGATTTTTAACTTGTTTTGATCGGCATAAGTCGATGCCTCGTCAAACGTATATCCCGCGAGATTCGACAGTTCGACTTTGTTGCTTCCTGTCGACACGACGAGCGTCACCGTCACTTCTGAAGGAACGACTTCCTCGCCTGGGTCGAGGGATTGCGAAATCACATCTCCGCTAGCGACTGTTTCCGAAGCTTCTGTTTTGATTTCAAGGTCACTGAATGCCAGATCTTTTAACATGCGTTCAGCTGCTGTTTGGGACAATCCCTCCACATTCGGCATTTCGACGGTTTCTTTCCCGGCCGAAACGACGATGGTCACCGTCGTGCCTCGTTTTGGTTTACGCCCTTGTTGTGGGTTTTGCGAAATAACCTCACCTTCTTCGACGTCATCGCTCGCCCGCTCCGTCACTTCGACGACGAAATCGGCATTCTCAAGTTCAGAAGTGGCATCTCCGATACTCATTCCAACGACATCCGGAACGACGGCTCGTGACATTTCATCGGCGACCACGTATGCCGCAATGCTCCCTCCAATCAGGATCAACACGAGTAAAATCCAAATCCACCATTTGCGTTTCTTCTTTTTTACTGGAGTCACCGCTTCAGGTTCTTGCTCACTAGACGCTGTGACCGGAGTCGGTGTTACTGGCGTCTCTGGTTTTTCTTCAGGTATGACCGGTGTCATGACGAGCGTTTGATCGAACTCATCCTGACTGGCCGGAACACGTCTCGGCTCATTGGCGCGTTCACGGCTTAATGCCGTCATGCAGTCTTTCTTAAAGGCTGCGACCGAAACATGACGGGCACCTGGTGACTTCGACAATGCTTGCATGACGCAGTTTTCGAGTGCCTGTGGAATATTCGGATTCAAGTCCATCGGTCGAATCGGGTCATCTTGCAAATGTTGAAGGGCGACGGCGACGGGTGTCTCGCCAATAAACGGGACACGACCTGTCAACAATTCGTACAGTACGGCACCGAGCGAATAAATATCTGACTTTTCATCAGCAAATTTACCGCGCGCTTGCTCAGGTGAGAAATAATGGACCGAGCCGAGTACGGACATCGTATGCGTCAACGTCGCATTCGACATCGCCACGGCAATCCCAAAATCGGTCACCTTCACGTTACCGTGCTGATCGATCATCATGTTCTGCGGCTTGATATCACGGTGAATGATTCGATTCGCATGGGCATGGTCAATCGCATCACAAATCTGTCCCATGATGCGTAGCGCTTCATCGACAGATATGTATTCCTCTTGCAAATATTGTTTTAACGTCACCCCATCGACATGCTCCATGACGATATAGTACAAATCTTCTTCATCGCCGACGTCATAAATCGCCACGATGTTTGGATGGTTCAGACTCGTAGCCGCATGGGCTTCTCGCTCGAACCGACGTATAAATTGTTCGTTATGTGAGAATTCAGATCGCAACACCTTGATGGCGACGGTTCGGTTTAAGATCTCGTCATGAGCCCGGTAGACATTTGCCATGCCTCCGCTGCCGATTTGTTGTTCGATCCGATAACGATCGTTGATTCGTTCTCCGCTTCGCATCGGATTCATCCTCTCTTTCTATCTGTGAATTGAACGAGGGCGACCGTGATATTGTCGCTTCCTCCCAATTGATTGGCTTCTGCAATGAGTTGCTCCGCTTTTTGTTCGGCGGATGCCGTTTGTTGTAATACGTGTTGAATCGCCACATCGGTCATGTGTGTCGTCAATCCATCCGTACAAATTAAAATCACATCAAACTCAGGGTCAGCGAGCACTTGCACGTCAGGTTCGACTTGTTCGCTTGAACCGATTGCCCGGGTGATGACATTTCGTTTCGGATGAACCCGCATCTCTTCTTCCGTCAATTCACCGAGTTGTTTGAGCACATTGACGTAAGAATGGTCCTCCGTAAGACGTCTTAACTCATTCGCCTGGAGCGCATAGACGCGACTATCTCCGATATGGACGATGACCACCGTTTCTTCATTCCAACAAACAGCTGCCACAGTCGTTCCCATCATGACAAGATTCGACTGCTTCGCAAATTGCAACACTTGATCGTTCGCCAAATCGATGTGGTGGCGGAACCATCGTTCGATTTCGACAGGGGTTGCCGGGAGAGACGGGAACGCCCGTCTAAACTCTTCAATCACGATTTGACTCGCGACCTCTCCCGCTGCATGCCCACCCATTCCGTCTGCAACCAGGGCAATCCCGGTTATGGCATCACCTAAGATTAAAACTGCATCCTCATTTTGTGTGCGTACTTGTCCACGATCTGTTCGAAATGCTAATTCCATCTTTCTGATTACCTCGTTTCTTGTTCGCGCTCCTTCGCTCGAAGCTGTCCACAAGCGGCATCGATGTCCGACCCTTGCTCGCGACGGATTGTCACGTTCACATTGCGGTCTTTGAGCACTTTTTCGAAGGCAAAGATTTGAGCTCGCGGTGTCCGTACATAGTCACGTTCGAGTACATGGTTGACGGGAATCAAGTTGACGTGACATTTGATTCCTTTTAACAGGTCTGCCAAGAGATGGGCATATTCTTCCGTATCGTTGACACCACCAAAGAGTCCATATTCAAACGTGATGCGACGTCCGCTCTTCTCTGTGTAATAACGGACCGCATCCATCAACTTGTCCAAGTCAAAGGCACGGTTGATCGGCATGAGCTTAGTACGCAATTCCGTCGTCGGTGCGTGAAGTGAAATGGCGAAGTTGATTCGCATACCTTCATCGGCAAACTTGTAAATCTTCGGAACAATCCCACTCGTCGATACCGTGATGTGTCGTGCTCCGATGTTGAGTCCATTGTCATGGTTGACAGTACGTAAGAAACGCATTAACTCATCGTAGTTATCGAACGGTTCGCCGATTCCCATGACGACGATAGAGTCGACGCGCTCTCCTGTCGCGTCTAATGCACGTTGTACGTCGAGCACTTGGGCTGTGATTTCCCCGGCTTCTAAGTTTCGTTTCAAGCCGCCGAGTGTCGAGGCACAGAACGTACATCCGATCCGGCAACCGACTTGTGTCGTGACACAAATCGAGTTTCCGTATTCGTGACGCATGAGTACCGTTTCAATTGAGTACCCGTCCTGAAGTTCAAACAAGAACTTGATTGTGCCGTCTTGGGATTCCTGCTTGACCAATTCTTTTAACGTCGTCAATTGGAACGATGCCTCTAATTTGTCGCGAAGCGCTTTCGGAACGTTGGTCATATCATCAAAAGTCGTGACCCGTTTGACGTACATCCAATCATATAATTGTTTCGCACGGAATGCCTTTTCTCCTGCCTCGATCACCCATGCCTCAAGTTCGGGGAACGTCAACGAATAAAGTGACGGTTTTGCGCCTACGAGTGGATTCTTTTCTACTGCTTTTGGATTCATGTTTTATACCTCTTTCTTAAATGCGGCGATATAGAAGCCGTCGGTCCCGAATGTCGTCGGTAATAATTTTAGTTCAGCACGGTCCGATTCCATCATCGGACGAACAGATTGTGGGAGACGACCTTTGAGCGTTTCGTCCCACATCAACCCTTTCGACAGAATATAGTCAGCCTGCGTCTCATTTTCAGACGGGTCGATTGTACATGTCGAGTAAACTAGCGTACCACCTGGTTTGAGCAGTGGCAATACGGCATCAATGATTTGTCTTTGTATCTTTGGTAAGTTTTCGAGTTGAGCTTTGTCCTTCGTCCATTTAATATCCGGCTTTCGACGAATGACGCCAAGGCCCGAACAAGGGACATCTAAAAGAATCCGGTCAAAACTCTCTTCTTCAAACCGTTCACCTGCTAAACGAGCATCAAGGGCAAGTGCGGTCACTCCATTGATGTGTAGACGTTTCGCTTGTTGGTCAATCAATTTTGCTTTGTGCGGATGAAGGTCAAGCGCGGTGAGCGACCCACCTTGCATCCGCTCTGCCGTATGCATCGCCTTGCCGCCTGGTGCGGCACATGCGTCTAGGATGACATCGTCTTTCGACACACCGAGTGCATCCGCGACAATCATGGAGCTTTCATCTTGAATCGATAGGAAACCTTCCTCGATAAATGGGGTCCCATGGACATTCCCAGACTCTACGACGAGTCCATCTGCCGACAGTTCCGAACGTGACGTCATGACGCCAGCATCAGCCAACCGGTTCATCATCTCATCCACTGAAATGCGCTTTCGGTTGACCCGAATCGTAACAGGAGCAGGTTCATTGTTTAATCGGCAAATCGCTTCTGCCGTTTCCACACCATATAACTCAATCCAATCTGATACGAGCCATTCCGGATGACTGTGCTCGATGGCGATTCGTTCTGCATCGGTCAAGCCACTAAAGTCCGGAAACCCTTCCCGAAGCACATTTCGTAACACCCCGTTTACGAATTTGCTCGTTCCGAGGTGATGACCTCGTTTTTTCGCGATTTCGACCGCCTCGTGTAGGACGGCCCGGTCGGGTACTTTATCAAGATAGAAGAGTTGATAAACGCTCATCCGAAGAAGCGGGAGGACAAACTTGTCTAGCTTCTTCGGCGAACGGATGCGGTCTTTCAAAATATAATCGAGCGTCCCTTTGCGACTGAGCGTCCCATATACGAGTTCGGTATAGAGACCGACATCTTTTGGGGCAACTTTTTTTTGTTTCAATGTATCATTGACGGCAATCGTCGAATACGCGCCGCCTTGTTCAATTTTCATCAGCGTATCAAGCGCTGCTTCACGTACGTTCATGAGTTCCTCCTAATCGGTCGCCAATCCGTAGCTTTTGTCCGGCGCCACGCATGAAAGTTGCACCATCCATCCGTTTCTTACCTGCGGGTTGCAAATCGGTCACTTTGATTGCGACGTCGTTCCCTGTCGCCACGACAAATCCGTCTTCTTCCAGACGAATGACTTCTCCCGACTGTCCCGTTCCTGTCGTTTTTTCTCCCATGAACAATTTCACTCGTTCGCCTTCAAGCGTTGAATAGGCCGTCGGGAATGGATTCATTCCTCGAATATGGTTGTAGATGGACTCGCCATGCTTCGTCCAATCAATCTGTTCACGCTCACGGCTGATGTTCGGAGCAAACGTCACGTCTCGCTCGTCTTGAGGCACCGCCTCAATCCACCCTTCCAAGAAGGCCGGAAGCGTACGGATCAGAAGATCGCTTCCTGCTACAGCCAGTTTATCAAATAAAGACCCGACTGTATCCGTCTCTTCAATAGGTACGATGGTATTGGCAATCATGTCCCCTGCATCTAACTTGTCGACCATGTACATGATCGTCACACCTGTCTCCGACTCCCCATCAAGAATGGCTTGATGGATCGGGGCACCTCCGCGATATTTCGGAAGGAGGGAGGCATGTACGTTGATGGCTCCGTGAGGCGGGGCTTCTAGTAAGGCGGTCGGCACGATTTGTCCGTACGCCGCCGTCACAATCAAATCAGGCTTCAGCTCTAAAATGTCTGCATAGTCTGTGCGCACTTTTTCAGGCTGCAACACGGGAATACCGTGACGAAGCGCACACTCTTTTACTGGAGTCGGCTTAAGTTCACGTTTTCGCCCGACCGGTTTATCCGGTTGCGATACGACACCTACGACATTGTATCCTTCTTCAAGCAGTCGCTCAAGTACCGATACGGCGAACGTCGGCGTCCCCATGAAGACGATGCGTTTGTCTTTTCCAGGGTTCGGGACGGCGAGCTTGTCTGTGAACAAGACGCCATCCAAATGATCCATCTCATGTTGAATCGCACGAGCGAAAAAGCCACTCGCTTGAATCGTATGTGTACGCCCTTTCAAATCTTGATTCTTGACGACGATCGACTCATGTCGTTCCACGAATCCGAATTCGCCTGGGATGCTCAAACATCCCTCTAGTCCAACTTCTCGACCGGATGTTTCAATGATTTCCGGGTTGATCAAGACGAGCGGTCCCGTCTCATCATCGGTATGGACGACCGCGAGCCGCTGGTTCAAATTGACTTGCGGTGCCGCGACACCAACTCCGTCATACTCATACATCGTATCAAACAATCGGTCGACAGTCTGACGCAATTTTTTATCAAACTTTGTCACCGGTTCGCACGTTACGCGCAAAATGTCATTAGGTACTTCTACTACTTTATACATGTCTCTCCACCTCACATGAATACGTATGGGTTCACATCGATACTCATTTGATATTCTTTCTTGCTGATTGCTTTGGCTCTCGCTTGCTGTAATCGTGCCAGCTCGGCGTAAAGCGTATCGGGTTGTTTCGTTTTAATGAATACTTGATAACGATAGGCGTTCTTCAATTTCGATAACGGTGCCGGCATCGGTCCATTCAAGCGACTATTCTCCACGTGCGCTTGTAAAAAGTCTGATGCGAACAATTCTGCCTCGGCCTTGGCGACAAGGGGATTTTCCGCCGAAAACGTGACGAGCGTTAAAAACCAGTAAGGAGGATGATTTCCGACTTGTCTGAGTCCCATCTCTTTGGCGAAAAATGTCTCATAATCATGTTCACTCGCAGTCTCGATCACATAATGGTCCGGGTTATACGTTTGGACGAACGCCTCACCCGGAAGTTTTCCGCGCCCGGCTCTTCCTGCCACTTGCGTGACAAGTTGGAAGGTGCGTTCGGTCGCCCGAAAGTCAGGCATCCCGAGTGTCGCATCCGCCGCGAGTACCCCGACGAGGGTGACGTTTGGGAAGTCGAGCCCCTTGGCAATCATCTGCGTGCCAAGTAAGATGTCGGCCTCCCCTTCTTCGAAACGACGCAACAACTGCTCATGTGAACCTTTTCGAGACGTCGTATCCTGGTCCATTCGGATGATGCGCGCTTCTGGAATCCGGTTCAACAGTTCCGTCTCGATTTTTTGTGTGCCCGACCCGAACTGTTTGATTTTCTTACTATTGCAGGATGGACACGTCGAAGGCATACCGACCTCGTAACCGCAGTAGTGACACTTCAACCGATCTCCATATTGATGATATGTCAAATTGACGGCACAATGCGGACATGTCATGCCTTCCCCGCAGTCCCGGCACATGACGAACGTCGTGAATCCACGACGGTTCAATAAAATGACGCACTGCTCTTTTTTCTCGATCCGGTCGAGAATCCCTTGGAACAATTCTTCCGAGAACATCGTCGTATTGCCCTTCGCCAACTCTCGGCGCATGTCAATGATGTGGACCGGTGGCATCTCACCGCCATACCGTTCTTTCAAATGCAAATAGCGATAGACGCCTTTTTGTGCCCGGGCATACGATTCAAGTGACGGGGTCGCACTGCCTAACACGACAGGACAACCGTGATAACGAGCCCGCCAGATGGCAACATCGCGCGCATGATAGCGCGGGTTCTCTTCTTGCTTGTACGTCGTCTCGTGCTCTTCATCTAAGATGATCAGACCGAGTCGGTCGAGCGGGGCAAAGATGGCAGAACGGGCACCGACGACGACGTCGACTTCATTCCGTTTAATCTTACGCCACTCGTCGTACTTCTCACCTTTAGACAGAGCACTGTGCAACACGGCGACCCGATCGCCGAAACGACGCTTGAAGCGTTTGACCATCATCGGGGTCAAACTGATTTCAGGAACGAGTAAGATGGCCTGCTTGCCTTCATCGATGACTTGTCCGATTGATTCTAAATAGACTTCGGTCTTCCCACTCCCCGTCACACCGTGGACGAGTAACGTCTCACCTGCTTCAGCCTCCTGTATGGCCAAGACGGCACTTGCCTGACTGTCGTTCAATTGAACCGATTCCTCGACTTGCTCGATCGTCGCGTACGGGTCACGGTTCAACTCGACCTCGGTCAATCGAACCGCTCCGAGGTCGGCAAGTTTTTGCAGTTGTGGACGAGTCAGACCAATTTGACGTAGTGCCGACCAATACATGCGTGGGGTCTCCTTTAGTAGGTTGACCGCTTCAAGTTGCTTTTTCGCACGTTTTGGCACGACCGTTGCATCGAGGAGCTCGACGACGACGTCGGTCTTAACAGTCTTCTTTTCTTTTAAGACGGGCGCTAAGATCAGCTCCCCTTTTTTAGCGAGTCCAAGAATGACCGATTGGACTTCTTTTGGATACTCCGATAAATGCGTTCCGAGGCGGACCCCATCAGGCACATACCCTTCTTTGATTTCTTTGTCATAACTCACCTTGAGCGCGGCCGGAAGCATCGCGAGCAGGGCGGATGAACGAAAGCAAAGTGTCGTCTCTTTCACATGAATGGATAAAGCGAGCAGTTCATCGGTGAGTGAAGATTCCTCATCTAACAGCGCTTCTAACGGTTTTAATCCATCTCTCGTCCCATCTGACGTACCGACGACAATCCCGAGCAGACGACGGGACCCGAATGGGACAGAGACGCGCATGCCCGGTTCAATCAAAGCCTCAAATTGTTCAGGTACTTCGTAATCAAACGGACGATCAATCGTGATCACCGGTGCATCGACATGTACATGTGCAATCATCGGACCGCTTCCTTAAAGTGTGTGAGCAACTCGAACGCTAACTGTTTCTTCGACTGTTTCGGAAGTCGATGTGTCGTCCCGTCTGCATGGAACAAGACGACCTCATTGTCGTCCGCCCCGAATCCAACGTCACTGCCAGACACATCGTTCGCCACGAGGTAATCGACGTTTTTCCGCTTCAGCTTAGCTGCCGCATGCTCCTCGAGTCGTTCCGTCTCAGCAGCAAATCCGACCAACACTTGATGAGTCTTCTTCTCACCGAGTGATTTTAAAATGTCTGTCGTTTCTTCAAGTTCGATCATGAGTGGACCGTGAACTTTTTTATGTTTTTCCGAATGCACCGTTTTCGGACGATAATCCGCAACTGCCGCCGATTTCACGACAAGGTCTGAAGCCTCAAAGCGGCTCGTCACTTCGCGCAGCATCTCCTCACTTGACTTGACGGGAACCGCTGTCACGCCATCTGGGACAGGAACTTGAAGCGGGCCATGGACGAGCGTGACACGGGCGCCCATGTCTCGAGCCACCTCAGCGAGTGCGACGCCCATTTTTCCAGACGAATCATTGGATAAGTAACGGACGGGATCGATGCGTTCGACAGTCGGGCCAGCCGTGATCAAGACATCTTTTCCAAGATATAGTTTCGGAACGAATTGGCTTTCGATGATGCGAACCAAGTCTTCCGGTTCAGGCAGACGTCCCCCGCCAATCCATCCGCAAGCCAAGTTGCCGACACCGGGTTCAATCAACTGATAGCCGTATGATTTTAGCGTCTCGATGTTGCGCTGTGTGGCAGGATGTTCGAGCATGTTCACATTCATCGCTGGTGAGATGATGACCGGGCACTTCGCAGCCAAAATGGACGTCGTAATAAAGTCATCCGCAATCCCGTTCGCCAATTTTGCAATCGTATTTGCCGTCGCCGGGGCCACGACAATCAAATCGCTCGAGTCGACGACATCGATATGTGCAATCTTTGTCGGGTCATGCTCTTCGAACACGTCCGTATAGACCGGGTTGCGACTGAGCGCCTGGAAGGTCGCCTGACCCACGAATTGTTCTGCCGACTTCGTCATCGCGACGCGAACATTCGCTCCGGCTTGAACCAATTTCGATGTGAGCGCACACGCCTTATAGGCGGCGATGCCACCACTCACACATAACAAAATAGTACGATCCTTCACCATTCCCAAACTCCCCCTTATAGACAATGAGACCCAAGTCGCAAACGACTTGGGTCACACTTCATCCGTTGTTTTTTTCGTTCACGATGATTGTCGTATCACCCGAAAATAGTTCTTCTAACGCTTGACCGACCGGCTTATATGATTTTGGCTCGGCGACTTTCGGTGCTTTTCCATCTTGAATCTGACGCGCCCGTTTTGCAGCGACCGTAACGATCGTGTATTTTGACGGGATAGTACGTTGTAAGGCATCAATCGAAGGGTATAACATTAAATGACCTCCATCATGGCTTTTTTATAGAGTGACGCAACACGTTCACGTTTACAATGCTCGGCTGTCACGATCGCTTTAATTCGATCGATGGCTTTGTCGACCTCGTCGTTCGTGACGACATAGTCGTAGGCGTCCATCAACTCGATTTCTTCACGCGCGACGAGCAGGCGTTGCTTAATGACTTCTTCTGACTCCGTGCCTCGTCCGATGAGACGATTGCGAAGTTCTTGAAGGCTTGGTGGTGCCAAGAATAAAAAGACGGCTTCTGGGAGAAGTTCCTTCACTTGGAACGCCCCTTGCACCTCAATTTCAAGAATGACATCTTGGCCGCTTTCGAGCGTTTCACGCACCCACTCTACAGGCGTCCCGTAATAGTTACCGACAAATTCGGCATGTTCAAGCAGTTCTTTTTGTTCGATCATCCGTTCGAACTCTTCTCTCGATTTGAAGAAGTAATGCACCCCTTCAACTTCCCCTTCACGTGGTTTTCGGGTCGTCGCCGACACCGAATATTGAAGGTTGTTGTCCTCTTCCTCGCGAAGAGCACGGCAAACGGTCCCTTTTCCGACACCGCTCGGTCCAGACAAAACGATTAATAATCCTCGTTCTTTAAAATTCACTGCAAGCCCTCCATCTTCTAACATCACATTTAATTATAATAGCAGTCAATCAATTGTCCCGGCAAGAAGAAGTTCGGATTTCCTACTCCATCGTACCATATTTTCTGTTTTTCTGATAACGTAGAGACAGAAAATGAACAAAGGTGATGAGATCATTGGCTTATGATGGATTAATGACATATCGTGTCGTACAAGAATTACAATCGCTCGTCGGAGGGCGAATCAACAAGGTACATCAACCGTATTCGCTCGATTTGATGCTTCAAATTCGCTCGAATCGTCAGAACGCGCAACTCTTGATATCAGCAAACGCGATGTATGCCCGTCTTCAGTTGACGGATACACCGATTAAAAACCCACAAGAACCGCCGATGTTTTGCATGATGCTCCGCAAACATGTAGAAGGTGGATTCATCACGGCGGTCGAACAAATCGGACGAGACCGTGTCATCGTCATTTCGGTCCGCTCTCGTAACGAGCTCGGCGATGAAGAATTGAAGAAAGTATACATCGAATTGATGGGACGCCACTCGAACGTCGTCTTGACGACAGAAGAAGGCAAAATATTAGATGCCATCAAGCATCTCCCGCCTTCCCAAAACACGTATCGGACCATCATGCCGGGTAGTGACTATCTCCTTCCGCCGGAACAACACAAGTTCGACCCATTGACGGAGATGACAGAAGGATTGAAACGAATCGATTGGAACGCCGGCAAGCTTGATAAACAGATTGTCGCCACGTTCGCCGGCGTCAGTCCGCAAATCGCACAGGAAGTTGTTCATCTCGCAAAAACGCCGAATCGCGACTCCTTACAACAAGCGTTTGAGAACGTTCTTCGTCAACTCGATGGACCCTACGTTTTCCAACAACTTGCGAACGGCAAAGAACGGTTCGCTCCGATCGCGTTGACAGCCGGGGACATCGAATCCGAGGAAACGTATGAATCGAGTAAAGAAGTGCTCGACCGTTTCTACTATGAAAAAGCGAACCGTGACCGTGTGAGACAACAAGCACACGATGTGGAACGGCTCTTGAAATCAGAACTCGAAAAGAATCAATTAAAACGCCGCCGCCTTTTGGATGATTTGAAAGCGACAGAACGGGCAGATGAGTTACAAAAATACGGCGAGTTGTTGACGACGTATTTATTCCAACTCGAGAAAGGGATGCGCGTCGCCGAAGTCGTCGATTATTATGACGAAAACGGTGCAATCCTCTCCATTCCACTCGATCCACTCAAAACACCGAATGAGAATGCGCAGCAATATTATAAGAAATACAACAAATTAAAAGTCGCAAAAGTGGAAGTGAAGAAACAGATTGAGCTGAACGATGCAGAAATCGAATATTTAGAGACGCTTATCGCCCAACTTGACGTCGCGTCACCGTCCGACCTTCTTGAGATTCGCGAAGAACTCGCAGAAGAAGGCTACATCCGTCAAAAACGACAAAAGAAAAAAGCGAATCCGAAGATTTCGCTTGAAGCGTATACGTCCTCGACCGGAATAGAGTTCTTTGTCGGGAAGAACAATACGCAAAACGACCATCTGACGTTCAAATTCGCACGCCGTGACGAGATTTGGCTTCATGTTAAAGACATCCCAGGGTCTCACGTCATCATTCGTTCGACCGAACCGGATGAAACGACATTACTTGAAGCCGCATCAGTCGCCGCCTACTTCTCGAAGGCACGCGCATCGAGTGGCGTGCCTGTCGATTACACACGCGCCCGCTTCGTGAAAAAACCGAGCGGTGCGAAACCCGGGTTCGTCATCTACACGGATCAACAGACCGTCTACGTGACTCCGGATGAGCAATTGATGAAGTCATTGAAACAATCGTGAACATGAAGACCCGCCATCGTGATGGCGGGTCCAGACTATAGACAAAGTATAGGTCTAATGTCTTTTATATGCCCAACCCGGACACGGCTCGCTTTCCTAGGGGCAAGCAGGGAGCCGCATCGCGACTGCGTCACTGCTGGGTCTCCCTTTGCTTGCTATTCCCTCAGGAGTCTCGCCTGCCCGTTCTTGGTCACCTTTTGTCCTTCATCCCATATAATGGTGTGAGAAGAACACACAGGGGTGGATCTGATGATCAACAAGTCGACACAATCCATCCTTCACGGTCTGACGAACGGAACGGATGTTGAACGGCGGGCCGAGGCGGATGATCGCGGGATTGATGACGGGCGGGCTCGGCGTTTACCTTCCCTTTCCCCTGATACATCGATTCGAAGTAAGTATCGAGCTTTTCTTCGGTCGTCGAGGCCTTGGAAGAAGACAAACGGGCGCCGGAAGGACGAGTTCGAACATGTTATTTGTCAACAAGCTGGACCCGTCATGATCATGGCGGGTCTTCTACGTGTAGAGGGTTCACGTTTTCGGATCATGCTTGAACGCCTCGAGCTGTTCATGATAGTCGAGCAAATGCCCGTATAAAATTTCTGAAACGGATAAATCTTCATGTGGAAGTTTGAAGAGTGAATAGGGCTTGTCACATGTATAGAGAATGTCGTGATGGTGTGCCAGTAAGTATAAGAACTCAGACTCAAACGCCTGTCGCTCTTCCTCACTCATCAAAAGGAAAGCTTCTCGATGCTCGGCGAGACTCTCTAGCAACAAGACCAGCTTGTCTTCAAGGTGAATCAACAATCGGTACTGTTTGATTGTCATATGCTTCAATTTGACGTTCGTCACTTTCATATCCTCTTGGAGCATCATATGAAGCTCTTGATGGCCAAGGATGCGGGCTCGCGTCTCGAGCAGTTCTGTCGGGGAACCGACGAGCTCTCGCCAATGATGGAACAGATAAGAAGAAGTCTTACGTACCTCGTTCAACAATCGGTCCTCATAACGGGGTGGCATGAATGCGTAATTGACACCGAGTGAAACGAACACACCGACCGCTGTCAATAACGAACGGGTCCACGCATAATGGAAGAAGTCCGATGTAGGACTTTCGAGCATCATGACGATGGCAAACGCTGCATACGTCGACATATGGGTCTTATCGAACGTCGTGTTGAGTGTGAGCGAAACGATGACGGCTAATCCGATCGAGAGCGGATTGACACCGAACAAATAGACGATGAAAAGTCCACACATAAGACCGACGACCGTTCCGAATATACGACTGAACACGATTTTAGATGACCGCTTGACGGTCGGTTGCATCGCCACGACTGCTGCGATGGCCCCCATCCCTGAATAGATCCCGAAGATATACCACGAGATGGCGACGGTGATGGCGACGGCGATTCCGGTTTTTAACGTACGTAACCCGACTTTCGGGATGTATCGTTTTCCATTCATTTCAGTTCGACCTTCCCTGTCTCAGAAATCAGTTCCACCACCGGTCGATTCGATGTCGACAATTGATACACACCGGGTTCGACTTCTTCGTAACGGTCGCTACTCGAGACTTTTCCAGTCGTCGTCACGTTCACTTGTCCTGTCGCATGTTTCGGCGCGTAACTGAGCGTCCCGGCTTCCGTCTGGATGGTCATCGCTTGATTGACGACGACATCACTGACAGTCGCATGACGATAGGACCGAATGTCACCGGTCACAAGTCGTGCCGATTCGATAGTCGTATCGCTTTTCGATTCAATCCGCAGTCGATCACTATCAATCTGTTTCAAATTGACGGCATTCACATCCATGACAATCGTCTTCGCATTCAATCCTTGTCCTGTCACCTGCTCCGCTCCTAGATGAACCGATGTCATCGAGCTCGGCAAAGCGACTTTAATCTTATAGCGCGACGGTTCATCGCTCGCCCGACTTCCGAAATAGCTGAACCAGCCATATCGCTCGACGACGTAGATCGTGTCCCCGACTGATTTGACTTTGATGCGCCGTTCTTTCGAATTGGTCTGCATCACTTCAATCTGTACCTTTTCATTTGGACTACGAACAAATTCCACGTTCCCATGGTCTGTTTCGAGTCGCAATTTCTTCATTTGATATCGGTCTTCATACTGGTCTCCTAGCGCTAATAGATGACTGAATACAAATAAATTCACAAAAAAGAGCGCTGGGATGATGGTCAAGACGAGACCGAAGGCGATTTTACGATGTTTTGGAATTGCACGAAATCGTGCGTTCCATGTCTTCTCTTTGCTTCTTGAATACGCCATATGCCTCTCCTTTTCGAATCACTTCCGTTATTTTACCATGAAGTATGACATATGCCGAATCGAAAAAGAATCCGCCCGAAGGTGGATTCTTAAGAGGTGACGAGGTCGCTCCAGGCACGAGGATCTTCTTGCCAGTCGCGAAGCGAATCGAGCTCCGAACGGTTTAGAACGCCCGTACTCTCTGCCACTTCAATCAATTCTGAGAACGTCGTCAACGATGTTGCCGTCAGATCTGCATCGGCTAGATTCTTCTGAAGAACCGGTAATCCGTACGAGAAGATGGCTTGAATCCCAATGACGTCACCACCCGCCTGACGAATCGCCTTCGCCGCATCGATACTCGACATCCCTGTCGACAATAAATCCTCGATGACGAGTACTCGAGCGCCTGCCTCGAGTCTTCCTTCAATTTGATTACCTTTCCCATGCCCTTTTGCACTCGACCGGACATAAATGAACGGGAGACCGAGTCGGTCAGCGAGCAACGCCCCGTGAGGGATACCTGCCGTGGCCGTCCCTGCAATCACATCGACTTCAGTCGGATTCACTGACTTCACCAATCCATCGACGATGACTTGACGCACATTCGGAAAACTGAGTGTAAGTCGATTGTCGCAGTAGATCGGACTCTTCAATCCGCTCGACCATGTATACGGCTCAGTCGGTGATAGTGTGACGGCTTCAATCTGTAAAAGTGCCTCAGCGATTTGTTTCATTCATTTGTCCCCATTCCTTCATAAATTGATCGTACATGGCCATCGGATCAGTCGCACGTGTAATCGGTCGACCGACGACGATTGAGTGAACACCCGCCAGTCTCGCTTCATGCGGCGTCGCGATACGGACTTGATCATCCTCGGTTGCACCGAGTCGGATGCCCGGTGTGACCGTCATGAACGTGTCCCCGAGTTTCTGATGAATCGCTTTCGCTTCCTGGACGGATGCGACCACTCCGTCAAGTCCCGCCTGTTTCGCGAGTGTCGCTTGTCTGAGAACGGCTTGATCGAGTCGTCCGGCAATCCCGAGCTCTGTCTGCATCATTCGTTCATCTGTCGACGTCAACTGTGTGACCCCGATCAATCGAGTCGTATCGTTTGCCTGACGTAACCCGTCTAACGCATAGCGCATCATCTTTTCGCCGCCTAATGTGTGGACATTCGTCACAGCCACCCCGAGCTTTCCGATTTGTCGCATCGTACGGCGTGCCGTCTCCGGGATATCGTGTACTTTCACATCTAGAAAGACCGGATAACCCTCGTCGACCAATTCTTCGACAAAGCATGCGCCTTCCCGATAAAAGAGTTCCATCCCGACTTTGACAGCCGGTCGGTTTGAAAATCGTTTTAACAAATGAAACGCTTCGTCCCGCGTTTCAACGTCAAGGGCGAGATACAAGTTGCGCATAGGCCTTCCCCCTCACATCCAAAATATGTTCGATTCCGAGTGAATCAAGTCGTGCCGGTAACGCTTCAATGATTTCCTGACAGACGTATGGATTTTCAAAGTTCGCCGTCCCGACGGCAACGGCAGACGCCCCGGCGTAAATGAACTCAAGCACATCGTCTACCGTCCGAACCCCGCCCATGGCGATGATCGGTATGTTGACCGCTTGCGCGACTTCATATACCATCCGGACCGCCACCGGTTTGATGGCCGGACCGGATAACCCACCGATTCGGTTCGCTAAAATCGGTCGTCCTGTCTCGATATCGATTCGCATCCCAACGAGTGTGTTGATCATCGTCAAGCCGTCCGCGCCGGCCGCCTCGACAGCTCGCGCCATGTCCGTGATCGACGTGACGTTCGGAGACAGTTTGACATAGACCGGCTTACTCGAAGCCGCTTTGACGAGTCGCGTGAGTTCTGCGGCCATTACCGGGTCCGTCCCGAACTGCATGCCCCCACATTTCACGTTCGGGCATGAGATGTTCAATTCGATGGCTTTAATCGTCGGGTCGGCGCTGATTCGACGGGCGACTTCCACGTATTCATCTGGCGTCGAACCGGCAACGTTGGCGATGATCTCCGTATCGAACGTTGAGAGGAATGGTAATTTTTCTTCGATGATCGCATCGACACCTGGATTTTGAAGTCCGATCGCGTTGAGCATGCCCTGTGCCGTCTCGGCGACACGTGGGGTCGGATTTCCGAATCTCGATTCCTCCGTCGCTGCTTTGATCATGATGCCTCCTAAGATGGAGAGGTCATACAGTTTCGCGAATTCCTCTCCAAATCCGAAACATCCGGAAGCCGGAATAATTGGGTTTTTTAAACGAAGACCTGGTAACTCGACATTCAATCTCATAACAGCACCTCTTCCGCATTGAATACCGGACCGTCACTACAGACTTTCACATAGCCCCCCGGTGCTTGACAGACACAGGCAAAACAAGCACCGATGCCACAACCCATCCGATTCTCGATTGAGAGATATCGTTCAGGAATGGGCGAAGTGGCAACTGCCTTTAACATCGCTTCCGGACCACAGCTGAACAACACATCCGCCTCGATGCGTGCGAGGGGGCCAGTGACGAAGCCAAGCTCCCCGTGAGTACCGTCTACTGTCGTGATGATCGTCTCACCAAGTTCACGAAAGGCTTCTTCATAAAAGACGCTTTCTTTTGAATCAAACCCGAGAATTGCAATCGTTTCAATCCCCATCTCATGGAGTCGGCGTCTGACGTAGTAAAGCGGTGGGACCCCAATCCCACCTCCGACCAGGACGACTCGCTTTCCATGTTGCGCTAGGGGAAAACCGTTCCCGAGCGGACCAAGGACGTCTAGTGTGTCCCCGACGCGTTTCCCCGAAAGCTCAGTTGTCCCTTCCCCAATCACTTTGTATAAGAAGGTAATTTCGTCCCCCTCGACGTTCGCCACCGATAACGGTCGACGTAACAGACCGGACGTCTTGATGTGAAAGAACGTCCCAGGGGCGATCTCCACCCCAGGGCAACGGACTTTCATTTCCATCGTCGCTTTGGCGATTTGTCGATTGCTGACAATCGTCACGTCATGTCTCATACCATCACCCCGAACGTTGTGAATGCCGGGATGCTGACCGTTTGGAACGACAGGCTTTCAATGACTTGTAACAACGCTTCGACTGTATCGAGCGAGGTAAGGCAAAGCGTGCCCTGCTCGGCGGCCGTTCTTCGAATCAAGAACCCGTCTTTCGTGACGAGTGCATCGCGACTCGTTGTATTGATGATCAAGTCGACGTCTCCTCGCTCGATCACACTGAGCATCGTCTCACCGTCTTCTTGAATTTTCCCGACTCGACGAACACGCATCTGTTCCGCTTCGAGACAATCAGCCGTCCCACTCGTTGCCATGAGTCGGAAACCGAGGCGGTCGAAACGTTTCGCCAAGGCGATGGCCTCATCCTTGTCATGGTCGGCAATCGTCATGAGCACGTTCCCTTTCAAGGCGATGTTCATCCCTGCTGCGACGAGCCCTTTATAGAGCGCTTTTTCGAGCGTGCGATCTGTCGCCATGACCTCCCCTGTCGACTTCATCTCAGGTCCGAGCGATGGGTCTACTTCTTTCAATTTCGCGAACGAGAAGACCGGTACTTTGACCGAGATACTGTCCGACTCAGGATGAATGCCTGTCCCAAGACCGAGTTCTTTCAAACTCGTCCCAAGAATCGTTTGCGTAGCAATTCGTGCGACCGGTAACCCCGTCACTTTCGAGATGAATGGGACCGTCCGGCTCGCACGTGGGTTCACCTCGATGACATACAAGTCATCCGCATAGACGAACTGGATGTTGAGCAGACCTTTGATGCGGAACGCTTTCGCCAACTTAATCGTATAATCGACGACTTTTTGTTTCAGTTCTTCACTGAGTCGTTGCGGCGGATAGACGGCAATCGAATCACCCGAATGTACGCCGGCACGTTCGATATGCTCCATGATCCCCGGGATATAGACGTCCGTCCCGTCACAGATGGCATCGACTTCAATCTCAATCCCCGTTAAATAGCGATCGATGAGAACCGGTCGATCTTTTGAGGCGATGACCGCATGTCGCATGTACCGCTCAAGCTCAGACTGTTCATATACGATTTCCATCGCTCGTCCCCCGAGCACGTACGATGGTCGGACGAGTACCGGATAGCCGAGTTCGTTCGCACAAGCGACGGCCTCTTCCACATTTGTCGCCGTCTTTCCTGGTGGTTGAGCCAATCGTTCCGCTGACAATGTGGCTTCGAACGCCTTCCGGTCTTCGGCACGGTCGATATCTTCGAGGGTCGTCCCAAGAATTTTCACGCCGTTCGCTTCTAGCGATGCCGCCAAGTTGATGGCAGTCTGTCCACCGAATTGGACGATGACACCTAGCGGGTTCTCGTTCTCGATGACCTCCAACACGTCTTCTGTTGTCAACGGCTCGAAGTACAACCGATCGGAGATGGAGAAGTCCGTCGAGACCGTTTCCGGGTTGTTGTTGATGATGATGGCTTCGTATCCTGCATCGCGAATCGTATCGATCGAGTGGACGGTCGCATAGTCGAACTCGACACCTTGTCCGATTCGAATCGGACCTGATCCGAGGACGAGGATGGACTCCCGGTCTGTCTTCACCGCTTCGTTCTCCACTTCATACGTCCCGTAGAAGTACGGTGTCTCCGATGCGAACTCGGCTGCGCACGTATCGACCATCTTATAGACGGGACGAATGTTCCATTCTTTCCGTTTCGTACGAACCGCTTCCGTATCCATCGACAGCATACGCGCGATTGCCACATCACTGAACCCTAGACGTTTCACATCCAGCAGACGTTCTGATGTCAACGGTTCCTTAATCAGTTGTTGCTCAGCTTGCCAGATCCGGTTTAATTTCTGTAAGTAGAATCGATCGATTTTTGTCAGTTGGTGTAGCGTTTCTACCGAGTATCCGCGACGAAGGGCCTCATAGACGATGAACAGACGCTCGTCTGTCGGATGAATGAGTCCATGCTCGAGCTGTTCTGTGTCTAATGCAGAAAGTTGTGGAAGGTGAAGTTCTTCCATCCCCAGCTCGAGCGAGCGAACGGCTTTTAGCAAAGCCTCTTCTAAATTCCGACCGATGGCCATGACCTCACCCGTCGCCTTCATTTGTGTGCCTAAGCGGCGATCCGCGGACTCAAACTTATCGAAGGCGAAGCGTGGGATTTTGGCGACGACGTAATCGAGCGCCGGTTCGAACGAGGCGTAGCTCGTCTCGGTGACCGGGTTTTTTAATTCTGACAACTTGTAACCGACAGCGACTTTCGCAGCCAGCTTGGCAATCGGATAGCCTGTCGCTTTTGATGCGAGCGCTGAACTCCGTGAAACACGTGGATTCACTTCGATGACGTAGTACGTGAAACTGTCTGGGTCGAGTGCGAATTGGATGTTACATCCACCCTCGATCCCGAGTGCCCGAATGATATCGAGAGAGACGCTACGAAGCATCTGATAATCCCGATCTGACAGCGTCTGCGTAGGGGCGAATACGATGGAGTCACCGGTGTGGACTCCGACCGGATCAAAGTTTTCCATCGCACAGACGATGATGGCTTGGTCACTCGAGTCACGCATGACCTCGAACTCGACTTCTTTCATCCCGGCAATCGATTTTTCCAACAAGACTTGCGTCACAGGACTCGCCTTTAATCCAGATTCAACGATTTGCTCGAACGACTCCCGGTCATGGGCAATCCCGCCACCGGTTCCCCCGAGCGTGTACGCAGGTCGGATGATGATCGGGTACCCGATCCGTTCCGCAAATCCCCAAGCAGACTCGAGCGTATGGACGATCTCACTTTCAGGTACGCCGTGACCAAGTTCGAACATCAAGTTACGGAACTGTTCCCGGTCTTCCGCTTGAACGATTGCAGACAGTTTCGTCCCGAGTAGCTCCACGCCACAATCTCGCAAGACGCCCCGCTTGTCGAGTTCAAAAGCCAAGTTCAAACCTGTCTGCCCGCCAAGCGTGGCAAGGAGTGCATCCGGACGTTCCTGCCGGATGATTCGCTCGACGAATTCTGGTTCGAGCGGTTCGATATAGACACGGTCCGCCGTCGTCGGATCCGTCATGATGGTAGCCGGATTCGAGTTGACGAGGATGACTTCGTAGCCTTCTTCTTTCAAGGCAAGACATGCCTGTGTACCAGCATAATCAAACTCCGCTGCTTGTCCGATTACAATCGGTCCTGATCCGATTACGAGGATTTTCTGAATATCTGGTCGTTTTGGCATGTCAAATTCCCACTTTCTGTTTGTTTTCTTGTACGAGTTGCATGAATCGGTCAAATAAGTCGTTGGCGTCGAACGGTCCTGGTGCTGCCTCCGGATGATACTGTACCGAGAAGGTCGGGTGATGGAGATGTCTTACCCCTTCGATCGTTCCGTCATTGACCGCACGGTGTGTGACGATGAGCGGTGTATCGAGCAGTGACGTTTCCTCAACCGCATATCCATGGTTTTGAGAAGTGATGGTCACGGCACCAGTCTCAAGCTCGAGCACCGGATGATTCGCGCCACGATGTCCGAACGGAAGCTTGAAGGTGTTTGCACCGTTTGCGAGAGCAATCAGCTGGTGACCGAGACAAATTCCGAACATCGGTGTCGTCGGCATCAGTTGCTCGATGAGCGGCAGTGCGGTCGGAACGTCTTTCGGATCTCCTGGTCCATTTGACAACATGATACCGTCCGGCTCATACCGTAATACGTCCTCTGCCGTCACATCGTGCGGAAAGACGACGACCTCACAATCTCGTTTCATCAACTCGCGCATGATTCCAAGTTTCGCCCCGAAGTCGATCAAAGCGATGCGAGGGCCGGTTCCCGTACTCACATAAGTCCGCTTCGTCGATACGCGTGCGACTTGATCGTTCGGCGATTCTTCATCAAAGCGGATCCGTACCTCGTCCCACGTCAACTCTCCATCGATGAGGACACCGCGCATGACCCCTTTCGCTCGTAAATGACGTGTCAACATCCGTGTATCGATATCCGAGAGCCCCGGAATGCCGAAGCGGGTGAGTGTCGCATCGAGTGTCGCCGTTGAACGGAAGTTCGAAGGCGTATCGCATACTTCTTTTACAATCAACGCTTTTGCCATCGGAATTGTCGTTTCAAAATCCTCACGATTGACGCCATAGTTCCCGATCAATGGGTTCGTCAATACAATCATTTGGTCGCAGTATGATGGATCCGATAAGATTTCTTGGTATCCTGTCATCCCTGTCTGGAAGACGACTTCCCCCATCGTATCAGCCGGTGCCCCGAATCCTTTACCGACAAATTTCATTCCATCTTCAAGCCATAATGTTCGTTTCATCAAATCGCCCCTTATATACAATTTCGCCACCGACCATCGTCATGACCGGCCATCCGACAAGCTTTTCCCCTGCGAACGGTGTATTCTTTCCTTTTGAATAAAATGTCGTAGGATCGACCGTCCGAGACGTTTCCGTATCGATGAGAATCAGGTCCGCATCCGCCCCAACTTTCAGTTCCCCTCTTGATAAACCGAATACGTCGCTCGGACGTTTCGTCATCCAGTCGAGCAACTGACGCTCTTCCATGATGCCCGTCTTCACGAATGTCGTGTAGAGAAGTGGAAGGGCCGTCTCGAAACCGGTAATCCCAAACGGAGCCCGCTCTATCCCTTGTGCCTTTTCTTCTACTGTATGGGGGGCATGATCCGTTGCGATCATGTCAATCGTTCCGTCAAACAATCCCTCAAGGAGGGCCTGTCGATCATCCTCGCTTCGTAGCGGTGGATTCATCTTGAAGTTTGCATCGAGTCCTGGAATATCATCCTCACTCAAGACGAGATGATGCGGCGTCACTTCTGCGGTCACGTGGATTCCGGCTCGTTTCGCATCCCGAATGACACGAACCGATTGGCGGGATGAGACGTGACAGACATGATAATGACACCCTGTCTCTTCAGCAATCAAAACGTCGCGAGCGATATGGATGCTCTCTGCAAGGCTCGGAATTCCTTGAATGCCATGCGCCTCACTGAATTTGCCCTCGTGGACCGATCCGGCCTTCAACGTATTGTCCTCACAGTGGGCGACGACTGCTTTGTTCAATCGTTTCGCTTCACGCATGGCTTGTCGCATCATCGCCGCCGATTGGACACCAACACCGTCATCCGTAAAGGCGAAGGCATCTGCGAGCGATTCCATGTCGACCTGTTCTTCACCGAGCTGTCGTTTCGTGATAGCGGCGTAAGGTAACACACGTACGACCGCATCTTGTTCGATTTTTTGAAGGAGGACGTCCATTGTTTCGCGATCGTCTGGAACCGGTCTCGTGTTCGGCATCGAGCAGATGGTCGTGAACCCGCCCGCCGCGGCAGCCATCGTTCCCGTTCGAATCGTCTCTTTCGCCTCGCCACCTGGTTCACGCAAGTGGACGTGGACATCGACGAGTCCTGGTGCGAGCAGATAACCTGTCGCATCGAGCATTTCTTGTCCCGTGGTCTTCCCTTTATAGTCGAGTGATTTTATCTTTCCGTCTTTCACGTGAATGTTTGTCGTGCGTTTCGTTCCCTTGTCATACCATGTCGCGTTTTGAAGTATCATTGTTGTCCTCCTAATGCTCGATTTAAGATGCTCATCCGGGCGTACACCCCATTCTTCATTTGTGGGAAGATGCGTGACCGTTCATGTTCGATCAGACTTCCAGCAATCTCTACATCCCGATTGACCGGAGCCGGGTGCATGATGATGGCGCCTGCTTTCATTCGCTCGACGCGTTCGACCGTCAAACCGAACTGTGTGTGATACGCTTCTTTCGAGAAGACGTCTCCCATGATATGGCGCTCGTGTTGTACACGGAGCAACATGATGACGTCACATTCGCCTAGGATGTCATCGAGTTCTTTTCGCTCTAGCCCCATCGAGTCATCCCACCAAGAGGCAGGACTACAACCGACCACGTTTGCTCCGAGGCGCTTCAAGACGCTTGCGTTCGAGCGGGCGACCCGACTATGGACGAGGTCACCACAGATGGCGACGTTCAATCCTTGGAACGTTCCGAACTCTTCAAAGATGGTGACGAGATCGAGCAATGATTGGGATGGATGTTCCCCGCTCCCGTCCCCTCCGTTCAACACCGGGATATTCAACTTCTCCACAAGTTCGTGATAATAGCCCGCTTCCGGATGTCGAATGACGAGCGCGTCCACGCCGATGGCTTCGAGCGTTTTACACGTATCGTAGAGCGTCTCCCCTTTCGTGACCGATGACGTCGTCACATCGAACGGAATCTCTTGCATGTTCAAGTGGCGCTCGGCCATTTGAAACGAATTTTTCGTACGCGTCGAGTTTTCAAAGAACAGGTTTGCGACCGTTTTTCCATCAAATAGTGGGGGGAGGTCACCTTGCTTGTAGCGCAATGATTCTTCAATCATGCCCATGATCTCCTCAAGGGAAAGTGTGTCCAAACTGACGAAGTGTTTGACCGGTTTCACGTTTGTTTGCATCGTATTCATGTTCGTCTCCTCCTTTTATTAGAGGCAAAGAGAAAAGGCGCCTCTTCACCGATGTGAAGGGACGCCTTTATCTGGGCAGGGTACACCCAAATAAACGAGCCTTCACTTTGCCGACCTCACGGGATCGAATTAAAAGTTACTTGCTTGTTTCGTTTCTTCAGTTGTGTTGACTTCGACTGCTGTATCGTCTTCTTCATGCGGTAAGATGGCGTTTAACAAAATACCGACGACCGTCGCAAGCGCCATGCCTTGTACCGGGAAGCTCCCGATTTGAACCATCGCACCACCGAGTCCGATGACGAGGATGACCGATGAGATGATCAAGTTGCGCTTTTCTGCCAAGTCGACTTTGCTCTCCACCATCGTCCGTAATCCGTTCGACGCGATGACACCGAACAAGAGGATCGAGATTCCACCTTTGACCGGGTTCGGGATGGTCGAGATGAACGCTTCAATGTGACCGAGGAATCCGAAGCTGATGGCCATGAGTGCTGCGCCGGCGATGACGTAGACACTGTAGACTCGTGTGATGGCCATGACGCCGTTGTTCTCACCGTAAGTCGTACATGGTGGTCCACCGAGTGCAGAGGCAACGGCTTTTCCTACTCCGTCTCCGAGTAGCGTGCGATGGAGACCTGGGTCTTTCATCGTCTCTCGTCCGATGATTTTCGACGTGACCA
Organism: Exiguobacterium sp. s75; assembly: GCF_018617145.1. Taxonomy (GTDB): domain Bacteria; phylum Bacillota; class Bacilli; order Exiguobacteriales; family Exiguobacteriaceae; genus Exiguobacterium; species Exiguobacterium profundum. The sequence continues at coordinate 429,434 of NZ_JACSJQ010000001.1, read as the reverse complement.
TCTGATCTCCGATGTGCTCCGTCATTGTGACGAGCGCGACCGGAACGATGGCGAGAAGGGCCCCGACTTGCCACATCGGCATGTAGTCGACGAACACCATCGTGAAGTCAGGAAGTTGGAACAGGCTGGCTTGTTGAATCGGTGAGTAATCGATGATGCCGAATGCGGCTGCGACTGCGTATCCTCCAACGATTCCAAAGAGGATCGGGACGGCACCCCAGACACCTTTCAGCTTCGTCATGGCGAGCATCGTGATTCCAAGTGTAAGCAGGGCAATCGTCATGAACGTTCCGTTATAGGCACCATCTTGATTCATCGACATGTCGATGGCGACCGGTGCAAGCGAGAGTCCGATGACCATGATGACCGGTCCGACGACGACCGGTGGGAGCAATCGGAGCAACCAGTTGACGCCCGTCTTATAGATGATCAAGGAAACGACCCCGTATACAGACCCGGCGACGATTCCGCCGAAGAGTGCGGCTTCGACACCCCATTGCTGGCTGACCGCTATGATTGGGGCGATGTAGGCAAAACTTGAACCTAAGTATGTTGGGACTTTGAAGCGTGTAATCGCTAAGAATGAGAGCGTGGCCACGCCGGAAGCGACGAGGGCGACCGATGTATTTAATCCTGTCAAAATCGGGACTAAAATCGTCGCTCCGAACATGGCGAAGACGTGTTGAAGGCTGAATAATAGCCATTGTGGAAAGTGAGCTGGACGCTCGTGGATGTGTAGAACAGGTTGTTTCATATTGAATTCTCCTTCCTGGCCTCTCTGGACCACCTTAAAGGTATGCGTTTATTGCTGATGGATCGTGACTTCATCCGCCGTGTCGACTTCACTGAGTCGGACAACGACTTGCTCGGACTTGGACGTCGGAACGTTCTTTCCGATAAAATCTGGTCGAATCGGAAGTTCCCGATGGCCTCGGTCAATCAAGACAGCGAGTTGGATATAATCCGGACGACCATGGTCGACAAGCGCGTCCATTGCGGCACGAACTGTTCGACCGGTATAGAGGACGTCGTCGACGAGGACGACCGTCTTTCCATTGATATCATGGGGTAGCTCTGTCGCTTTGACTTCAGGGTCTAACGACTTCTTCGATAAGTCATCCCGGTAAAGCGTGATATCGAGATTGCCGAGTGCGACCGGCTTGCCTTCAATCTCCTCGATTCGGCGAGCGAGTCGGTCAGCGAGCGTCTCGCCTCTCGTCTTGATTCCGACGAGGACGACGTCATCGATTCCTTTGTTTCGCTCGATAATCTCGTGTGCGATTCGGGTCAAGGCACGACGGATGGCTGACTCATCTAAAATGACTGATTGTTTCACGTGATTCCTCCTTCCAAACTTCAGTAAAAAAGAAGACTCCCTCATCCGGCTGGAAAGGGAGTCTTCATCAAAAACGGCATACGACTGCCGGGGTTGAATTGACGTACATGTGACCGCGGTCACAATCCTTTCACAGCCTCTCTGGACTGGGTTTAAAGGTGTTATGCTTCCTAGACTATAAATCGGAATGTGACAGAAGTCAACGAGTTTTCTCGATTTTATCCAATTTTGCGAGTTCCGCCTTGAAGTCTTCTGGTAATGGTGCCTCAAACTCCATCCATTCTTTCGTACGTGGATGGTGGAATCCGAGTGTTGCCGCATGGAGCGCTTGACCGCCCAAATCAATCGTGCGGCGTGGACCATATTTCGGGTCACCGGCGAGCGGATGACCGATATAACGCATATGAACGCGAATCTGATGCGTGCGTCCAGTCTCTAATTTACACTCCACGAGCGTGAAGTCTTTATAACGTTCGAGTAAACGGAAGTGCGTCACGGCTTCTTTTGCGTTCCGGTCCGTCACAGTCATTCGCTGACGATCATTCGTATCGCGACCAATCGGTGCTTCAATCGTTCCAAGTTCGTGGACGAGTTCGCCATGGACGAGCGCGATATACTCGCGTTTGATGGTCTTGTCCTTCAACTGGCTCGCCAGCGATTCATGGGCCAAGTCATTTTTGGCGACCATGAGAAGACCCGTCGTGTCCTTATCAATCCGATGGACGATTCCTGGACGTTTGACACCGTTGATACCCGAGAGGTCATCACAATGATAAAGTAGCGCATTGACGAGCGTCCCTGACGTGTGTCCAGTTGCAGGGTGAACGACCATCCCGCGTGCCTTGTTGACGACGATGACGTCCTCGTCTTCAAAGACGATCTCGAGCGGGATGTCTTCAGGCAATACTTCGAGTTCGACCGCTTCCGGCACGTTCACTTCCACTTCATCCCCCACTTGAAGCTTGTAGTTCGCTTTCACTGCACTACCGTTGACGAGGAGGGCTCCCGTCTTGATCCATTCCTGTACTTGAGAGCGTGACCATTCACCACGGTCACTGACCCACTTATCAATCCTTGCCTTTTCATCGGCGACAAAAGTATACGATTCCATTACGATTGTCCCCTTTCTTTGTGTAATTTTTCTTCAAATAAAATCCCGATGACCATCAAGATGACACCAAACGTGAGTGCCATATCAGCCACGTTAAAAATCGGGAAGTTGTATCCGAACGGATACGTATCGACAAAGTCGACGACTTCGCCACGGAACAAGCGATCAATAAAGTTACCGATGGCACCGGCCAACAGGAATCCGACACTATATCCGATGAGCTGATAGCCGTTCACCTCTTTGTGCAAGAAGTAAACGAGTCCGGCAACGACAAGTATGGTGATGATAAAGAAGAACGCCATCTGTCCTTCTAACATCCCCCAAGCCGCTCCTTTATTGCGGTAGGACGTCCAGTATAACAAGTTCGGGATGACTTCAATTGATTGACCAATTGTCATCGTTTGAATGACCACCCATTTTGTGAGTTGATCGATCAAAATCAAGATGAGCGCCAATCCATAATATCGTTTCATATGCGTCTCCTTTCAAGCCGTTAAGAAACCGGAGTGGGGACGCCACTCCGGTTCGTCTTAACCGATTACTGATGCACAGCGTGGGCAAAGCTCTGGATGCTCTTCGTTTTGTCCAAGCTCTGTCGAGTATGTCCAACAACGTGCACAAGCGGCTCCATCTGCTTTCATGACTGTGATTTTCGTCGTCGCATAATCGACGTCTGCCGTCTCAGCCCACTCCACTTGCGATACTTGAAGCAGTTGGCTGACGTTGTCGATCGTGTTCAACAAGTCGGCAGTCTCTGCTTTTGGTGCGAGAATCAACTTCGCCTCGAGCGGTTTCCCGATCAACTTCTCGCCACGTGCGATTTCGATCGCTTTGAGGACATCGTCACGGAAGACGAGGAATTTCGACCATTTCTCAAGCAACGCTTGTTCGTCAGCAGTCAATGCATCTACTTCTTCTAAATCCGTCAAGAAGATGCTTGCTTCTGACTTTCCAGGCACTTCTTTCCATGCCTCATCGGCAGTGTGTGGAAGGATTGGAGCCAATAGTTTCGTCAAGAGGACGACGGCATCGTACATGACCGTCTGAACGGCACGACGACGGAGATCGTCTTCACGTTCGATATATAGGATATCTTTTGTGAAGTCGAGGTAGAACGATGACAACTCGTTGACACAGAAGTTATGAACGAAGTGATACACGGCCATAAAGTCAAACTCATCATATGCTTTGACAACTTTTTTCTGCAATTGTTTGAGCTTCGTCGCCATGAAGCGGTCCGCTTCCGGCATATCCTCGAATGCGACACGCATCGACGGCTCGAACCCGTTCAAGTTCCCGAGTAAGAAGCGGATCGTGTTACGCATCTTCCGGTAAACTTCTGACACTTGTTTGAAGTTATCGTGTGACGCGCGTACGTCAGACTGATAGTCGACGGATGCGACCCAGAGGCGTACGATTTCGGCGCCGTACTGCTTCACGAGATCATTCGGTGCAATCGTGTTACCGAGCGATTTCGACATTTTGCGTCCGTCCCCATCGAGGACGAATCCGTGACTCAAGACGTTCCGGTACGGTGCTTTCCCAGTCGTCGCAACGGCCGTCGAGAGTGATGAGTTGAACCAACCACGATATTGGTCCGATCCTTCAAGATAAAGGTCTGCCGGACGACGAAGGTTTTCGCGTTCTTCTAATACACCAGCGTGTGAAGAACCTGAATCGAACCAGACGTCCATGATGTCGAGTTCTTTACGGAACTCTCCGTTCGGGCTGTTCGGGTGAGTGAACCCTGCAGGGAGAAGGTCTTTCGCTTCACGCTCATACCAAACGTTCGACCCGTGCTCGCGGAACAGGTTCGCGATGTGGTCAATCGTCTCGTTCGTGATGATTTCCGTTCCATCTTCCGCATAGAAGATTGGGATTGGAACACCCCAAGCACGCTGACGGCTGATGACCCAGTCTCCACGGTCACGGACCATGTTGTAAAGACGTGTCATTCCCCATTCAGGGACCCAATTCACTTCCTCGATTTCACGGAGCATGTCTTCACGGAAATCTTTGATCGATGCGAACCATTGTGGCGTCGCACGGAAGATGACCGGTTTCTTCGTACGCCAGTCATGCGGGTACGAGTGTTTGATGAACTTCAAGTTGAGCAAGTAGCCGTTCTCTTCAAGTTTCATACCGATTTGTTTGTTCGCATCTTCGTAGAAGAGACCTTCGAAACCAGGGGCTTCGTCTGTCATGTAGCCACGGTCATCCACCGGGCAAAGGACGTCTAATCCGTAAGCCTGTCCGACACGATAGTCGTCTTCCCCGTGTCCAGGTGCTGTATGAACGAGTCCAGTCGCATCCGCAGTGACGTGGTCGCCGAGGATGACGAGTGACGTCCGGTCATACAATGGATGTTGAGCCGTCATGTACTCGAAGTCACGTCCGTTCCAAGACCCGCTCACCGTGTAATCCGTCCATCCGAGCGCTGCCGTCACTTCTTCGACGAGCGTTTCCGCGACGATATAGCCTTTTCCTTCATGTTCGATTCGCGTGTAAGTCAACTCGTCACTCACCGCAATCCCAAGGTTCGCCGGGATTGTCCAAGGCGTTGTTGTCCAGATGACGAAGTGATCATCTGACGTCAACGTATCTTTACCGTCCACGACACGGAACGCCACGTAGATGGCTGGTGATTTTTTATCGTAATATTCAATCTCTGCTTCCGCGAGTGCCGATTCAGAAGACGGCGACCAGTAGACTGGTTTTTTCCCTTTGTAGATGTAACCCTTCTCAGCCATCGACCCGAACAAACGAATCTGTGCCGCTTCGTATTCAGGAAGGAGCGTGATGTATGGGTTCTCAAAGTCTGCGAGAAGACCGAGACGTTTGAATTGTTCGCGTTGCGAGTTCACTTGCTCCATCGCATACTCTGCACACTTTTCACGGAATTCCGCGACTGTCATTTCCTTACGATTGACGCCTGCTTTTTGAAGGGCGTTCTCGATTGGAAGACCGTGCGTGTCCCATCCTGGAATCATTGGAGACTGATAGCCGTTCATCCCTTTGAAACGAACGATGATGTCTTTCAATACTTTGTTCATCGCGTGTCCCATGTGGATGTCACCGTTCGCATATGGAGGTCCATCATGTAAGATATATTGTGGTTTCCCAGCATTTTTTTCTTGCACCTTGTTGTAAAGGTCCATATCTTCCCATTCTGTTTGCATCGCTGGTTCGCGCTTTGGTAAATTCCCACGCATCGCGAATTCTGTGTTTGGCATTAATAGCGTGTCTTTGTAGTTCATCGAAACTCCTCCATCAACATTTTTTAGAAAACAAAAAAACCAACCCATCCCTGATAGGGACGAGTTGGTTGACTCGCGGTACCACCCTACTAGTCTCATCATCATGAGACCGCTCTCGGTAACCGATAACGAGGTCAGGCGGTCACGCTTACTTCAGTTCAGCGTGACGACTCATAGGGGATACCGATTCAAGTCTTTCTCCTAGGCTCTCACCGTCCCTAAGTCGCTTCGTAGGTATGACTCGATCGACGCGTCCTACTCAACGTGTTGATCATTTATCCGTGTTGTTCTTCATTACGTGTGACTTCGTCGTCATTATACGCAAGTTCTGTTCTATCGTCAAGAACCGTCTGCACAGGCGGTTCCCCGACAATCGTTTCCCATTCCGTACTGTTGAGAAGTTCCATTTGCGCATCGACGAGGACGCGGAAGCGTGTCCGATACAACTCGACTTTCTTGAGCATTTGAACGACTTCTCGTTCAGCAAGTTGCTCTTTGCGCGCCGCTTCCTCTTCACGAGCGAACGCTTCACGTTCCGCTTGTTTCAAGATGAGACTCGCTTCTTTTTGAGCATTGTTCTTCACTTCTTCCGCCGCTTCCTGCGCGACGATAATCGATTTGTTCAACGTATCTTCCATCGAGGAGAAGTAGTCAATGCGGGCTTGCATATCGTTGACAAGTTCTTCATACCGTCGATTCTCACGAATCAATAGTTCAAACTCTTTAATGATTTGATCTAAAAATTCATTGACCTCATCGATGTCGTACCCACGAAAACGGGAAGAGAATTCTTTATTATGAATATCAATCGGTGTCAACGCCATTCGACTTTCCTCCTAATTTCAACGTATGGTGCCATACTGGATTTTAATTTTTTCACGTTTGGTCGATCCGAGAATCTCCATCAATTTGATGCGACCATATCCACGGACGGATAAAAGATCATCCGGTTCAAGGATGAAGCTCGCGTCTTCAATGACTTTATGATTCACTTTACAGTCGCCATGTTTGACGAGCGCCTGCGCTTTTTGCCGAGAGATGTTAAGCACCTCGCTTGCGACCGTATCAAATCGTAAGGAAGAGACGATGCCGAACCCTTCGATCCATTCGGTCGCAGGGACGACAAGAACCTCGTCTTTTGGCACGGAAGAAATGCGAACTCTCGCTTTTCCGACACGTTCAAGATTCATTTCAATGAACCCGACCGCTTCACGCGTCGTCGCAAATTGTACAATCTCATCGTCAAGAACGACATCTCCGAACTTTTGACGTTTCAGTCCAGCGTTCAGCAATGTCCCTGTCACTTGTCGATGCGTCAAGTCCACGAATTTTGTTGGGTACTCGATTCGACGGATCTCAATCTCAAAATCATCTGGATTGAGTTCATAGTAATCCGGCGCTAAAATCAGACGACGTCGTTCCGCGCCTTCAAATCCGCCATCATCATGAATGACAAGTTGTTTCCCGACGAGTTGTTTGACGATTTGCTGTTCACGTGGATCGAGAAAATCCGTCAATTTCAACACATAGCTATTCTCCACTTGTTGTACCCAGTCGAGCACTTGTTCCACGAACGCGCGTTCACTTGGTCGATAATGGTCATAGACGCTCATACGTCACCCAAAGATCGCAGCGATTCCGGCTTGTGCCATGCGAAGCACGAACAACGCGACGATTGGGGAGATATCGAGCATGCCACCAATCGGCGGGATGATTCGGCGAAACGGCGCCAAGAACGGTTCACACAAAAACGATAAGATTTGACCAAATTTAGATTCGCGTGCGTTCGGGAACCACGATAATAAGATATAGCCGATGAGGACCCAACTATAGATGCCAAGTAAGTCGCTCAACGTGTTGCCTAAGGCAGGGATTACGTTTTCCATTCAGTTACCACCCTTTACTGTGAAGTTCATCCTCCGAGATCAAGTTTGAGATTGAACCAGTCAATTCGACATTGTTCGGAGTACACAGAATCGTGTTATGTCCAATCGAAGTCATCGATCCCTCAAGGGCGTATACGACACCTGAGAGGAAGTTGACGACTTGACGCGATTGCTCTTTTGACATGCGCTGAAGATTGACGATGACAGCACGGTTTTCTTTCAAATGATCGCTAATGTCTTGCGCTTCAGCGAACACACGTGGCTCAGCCAATACGACTTTCGAACGGTCTTTCTTTTTCGTATTTAACGCCACGAGATTGTTCGCTGATTTTGGACGATCATCCTGTCTGACAACCGATGTTTCGGTTGTAGAAGGAGCTGCTGCATTTGCGACAGCATACTCTTCTTCATCATATGTGTTGTTCGGATCTTCTTCGAGTCCAAAGAAATCTTTCATTTTGTTTTTGATTGACATAACGGATTCCTCCTTAAGATATATTATTGCACAAGTACGGTACCAATACGAACAAACGATGCGCCTTCTTCAATCGCGATTGGATAATCGTTTGACATCCCCATCGACAGCTCCGTGCATGGTGCGTGGTCATACGCATTTGCCTTCACTTCATCACGTAGATGACGGAGACGGCGGAACGTTTCACGAAGGACGAACTCTTCTTCAGTGAACGGTGCCATCGTCATCAGCCCGATGATTCGAATATGAGGATACTGTTTACAGTTCTCGATGAAGGGCACGACTTCCTCTATTTCGAGACCATGTTTTGAATCTTCTCCTGACGTGTTCACTTGAACGAAACAATCGATTGTCCCGTTCGCGCGCTTGTCAATCTCTGCTGCGAGAGACAACCGGTCAAGAGAGTGGATGGCCGCGACGTAATCAATGATTTGTCTCACTTTTCGTGTCTGTAACGTACCGATAAAATGAAATCTGGCATCCTTCGGCATCCCTTCAACTTTCTCGAGCAGTGAATCCGGACGGTTTTCTCCGAAATCACGAATTCCTTCTGCGTAAAGAGCGTTGGCCACATCGACGCCTACGGATTTCGTGACGGCGATGAGTGTCGGCTCAACTTCTTGAACGTGTGATGAAATGATGGATTGAACTTGTTTTACATTATCTGAAATACTCACGATTTCCGCTCCTTGACGATGACTGCCGCAAACCGACGTTTCGTCTCTCCGTCTCGATAGGAGAAAAACGGGCTGTCCGCGCCAGTCGTTAAATTCGATTGCATGACCGCAGTGTCATGTTCTTTTGCCAATACTTCATTGACGGTTTGAAGGGACAAGAGGGCGTGGTCTCCCGATTCGTTTCGCACTGCCCGTTCATATGCGACCGGCGAAACGTCCCGGACGGCATGCAGGACACGACCATCGACCTCATAGTCACTTCCTGAGATGGACGGACCGACGAGCATTTCTACATCGGTCGCCTCGATTCCCTTCTCAGCAAACATCTGCATCATGGTCTTGACGATGTTTCCGACCGTCCCCTTCCACCCAGCATGAGCGATGCCGATGACCCCATGATCTTTCGCACAGAAGAAGAGAGGCACACAATCAGCAAAGACGAGGGCTAACGGTAGCGCGTCTTCGGTCGTGAGAAGACCGTCTGTTTTCGGAATCGCCTCTTCATATCGAAACGCACCCTTACCTTTGTCCGACGAATCGACGACCTGGACCGCTGTGCCGTGCACTTGATCCGCCCACACGGAGTCCTCTAACGCGAGCCCAGCTTGTTGAAAGAACTGTTGCCGATTTTCGACGACGCGGTCGATTTCATCGCCCACGTGCAGTCCGACGTTTCCCGCATTGTGTCCATCTTTTCGTGTCGTCACGTAAGCATGATAACGGGCTGTTTCGGTTTCCCAAGTATGTAGCAGTTGCATCGGTCTCTCCTTTTAGAAAAAGGGATGCCGAGTACCGGCACCCCTAGTTGTTTAGTTACGGCGTTGTCTCACAAACGCAGGGATGTTGATCGTCTCGTCTGGGACGTCTCCTCCATACACTGGGCGATGGAAGTTCCCTTCGTCTTGTTGAGCCGCTTCATTTGCTTTTGGTTGGGGTTCCTTGTTCTCAACCTCAGGCTGTTTTTTCGGCTGCTGAAGGAACGGGTTCGTCCCTTGTGCTTCTTCAGCGAATTCAGTTGCAATCACGGTGACGATGATCTCATCGTTCAAGTTTTCGTTGATGACCGAACCGAAGATCAAGTTCACTTCTTCATCGGCCGCACTTTGAACGATTTGAGCCGCCTCTGTCACTTCGAACAAGCTGAGGCTAAGTCCACCAGTGATGTTCATCAAGACACCTTTCGCACCTTCGATTGAAGATTCGAGAAGTGGTGACGAAATGGCTTTCTTCGCTGCTTCAACGGCACGGTTTTCACCTGTCGCGACACCGACACCCATGAGGGCAGACCCTTTCTCCGTCATGATCGTTTTCACGTCCGCGAAGTCGAGGTTAATGAGACCCGGGATGGCAATCAAGTCCGTGATCCCCTGTACACCTTGACGGAGGACGTTATCCGCTTCACGGAACGCTTCGATCATCGGTGTGTTGCGTTCCACGATTTCAAGGAGCTTATCGTTCGGAATCACAATGAGGGTATCTACTTTTTCTTTGAACGCTTGAATGCCGTGCTGTGCGTGTTGCATACGCTTCCGTCCTTCGAACATGAACGGTTTCGTCACGACACCGACCGTGAGTGCGCCGATTTCTTTTGAAATCTCGGCGATGACTGGAGCGGCACCTGTTCCGGTTCCGCCACCCATCCCAGCCGTGACGAACACCATGTCCGCACCGTCAAGTGCTTCAATCAACTGTTCGCGGCTTTCTTCAGCCGCTTTTTTACCGATATCCGGGTTCGCACCTGCACCGAGACCACGTGTCAATTTTGCACCAAGCTGAAGCTTCACGTCGGCTTTCGACATGTTCAACGCTTGTGCATCCGTGTTGACTGCGATGAACTCGACTCCTTGTACCCCATGTTCAATCATGCGGTTAACGGCGTTTGACCCGCCGCCACCGACTCCAATTACTTTAATTTTCGCTACGGCGTCAATCGCCTCATCAAAGTACATCATTCAGGTATCCCCCTACGTATTTTCCAAGTTGTATTACATCGTCAGCTTAAACGCCAAATAATTTTTCCATCAAACGACTAAACCCTTTTTTCGACTCTTGATCGCTCTCGTATTCGTTCTCTCCTACATGAATATCGGTCGCTTCCGGCTTCTTGTGAAGTGTTTCCTGGCGAACTTCCGGTTTTTCAAGCTGAGATTTCGAAACATGATGATCACTCATCAAGACATATTTCAACACGCCGACGGCTGTCGCGTATTTTGGATGTCTGACACCAATCGACGATGGTTGATACAATCTCGTCTTTTGGCCCATAATACGAGTCGCCAACTCCTGAATACCAGGTAGAGCAGCTGCCCCACCGCAAAGTAAGTATCCGCCATTCAGCATCGGAACACCTACTTTTTGAACCTTATTCAACATAAGGGTAAACATTTCCTCTATTCTCGCTTCTAAAACGTAGCTAATTTCTGACTGTGGTTCGAACGCCACTTCCCCATTGATGTTCGTGTAGGAGAAACCTTCTGTCTCATCAGCCATTTCTTCAAGAGCGAGACCATATTCTTCTTTCGCCACTTTGGCGTCTTGATATTTACAATTGAGTTTATAGACCAAGTCTCTCGTCATATGATCTCCACCGACCGGGAGGATATACGAGTAGACGAGATCTCCCCGATAAAATACGGAGACCGTCGTCTTTTCATGTCCGACATCGACAAGCCCGATTCCTAAATCGATTTCATCTACAGAAGCTGCGCTCATACCGAGGGCAAGGTTTCCTAGAATAAAACCTTCGAGTTGTAATCCTGCCCGTTCAATCGAACGACGAATACTATGTAAAATGGTCTTCGACCCGGTCACCATTTTCCCGTGCATCTCAAGTCGATAGCCTAACATGCCCCGTGGATCGACAACGCCGGTTTGCTGATCAACCGTGAATGAAGATGGGATCACATCGATGACACTCATCTCGTCCGGTAATCGCATCACTTGTGCCGAGTTGATGACTTCCATCACGTCTGCGTCGGTAATTTCTTGATCTTCTCGCTTCACGGATGCAATTCCATGACATGGGGCAATTTGGATATGCTCCCCTTCGATGGCAACGTATACTGATCGAATTTGATCACCTAGCGATGTCTCAGCATGCTCAACGGCCTGTTTGATCGCTTGGACTGTTTTATCGATGTCTACGACAGCGCCACGTTTTACACCCGCAGACGGTGCACACCCTTCTGCCAAAATATTAAGCGTTCCGCCGAGCAATTCACCGACGACGAGCTTAATCTCTGACGTTCCAATATCTAATGCGGCCACATAACCATTCGCTTCCAAAAGGGAAACACCTCCGCTCTATAATTTTTCTGTTCCAATTGCTTGACACATATACAGATATCCAAAAAAATTGTTGGTTTCGACAAGATATCTCACGTCTAAGTTTACAACAAATAAGATAGTGAGAAAAGGTAGAATCCTACAATTTAAGCGGTTTCGCGTTATCAATTCGTTTACAAACGACAAAAAAACAGCCCTTATGTGTCTAAGGACTGTAATATAACTGATTATTCATTCGTTTTCTTGTATGGAACAAAATAAAAACCACCATCCATGACGACGGTCCCACGCTCACCTTTCGGGATGTTTTCATAAATTTCTCCATACTTTGATACGGTCTCGCTTAACTTCAATGTCGGTGTGAGTAACGTGTTGCCATCGTTCATAAAAATCTCGTATCGCGTCGGCTCATCTTTTCGTTTCGATAAAATCACTTCTGACATACGAGCCCGTGTCGCATCATCGACCCGCTCGAGTTCACTTGCGATCTTTTCGAGTTCTGCTTCCGTGTTGAACTCTCGTAAGAGTGGTCCGTCCTTTAGCTTTTGCGGATCGGTGATGGCTCCGGTCGGATGGAGTGAACCGTCGGCTAACACGACGACATCTCCTTTTTCCGCTTTCGCATAAGCGATCATTTTCTCTTCTGTCACGGTGATTTGAACCTTGTTATACCAAGAACGATCGATTTCTACCCGTTTGACACCAGGCAACTTTTCCATCTGTTCACTCATCTTGTTTGGGGACAGACTGACAAACTTCGTCGATGAATCGAGCTTCATGTCCTGAAACACGTACGTTTCTTCTAACCAGTAAAGACCCGATACCTTCACTTCTTTCACATTCGACATCGAAGTCTGCATGTAGACCACGAGTAGGATGAGAATTCCAAACAGTGAGAGTACAGAGAACATCCGACGGTTCGCTTTTTTACGCCGTTGTTTTTTCATGTATGGAATACGGTCTTCGAGACTACGTACCGTTTGTTGGCTTGGTTCCATCGGGTTCTACTCCTTTATTGAATGACTTCTTCTACCAGGTCGGCCAATGCATCTGACGCGTCCGGGAAACCGAGTGCACGCGATGCGTTCGCCATCTCATCACGCTGTTCGAGTGCTTGACGAATCGCTTCTACGAGCGTAACACCCGTCAACGCCTCTTCTTTCACAAGGATGGCCGCCCCGTTCTCGACGAGGGCCGAAGCATTTTTCGTTTGATGGTCAGCTGTCACGTACGGACTAGGTACCAAAATGCTCGGTAAACCAAGGGCGGTCAATTCTGAAATCGTCGAAGCGCCAGCTCGTGAGATGACGAGTGACGTACAGGCGAGTAAAGATGGCATATCGTACACGTATGGATGGATGTGTACATTGTCAGAAGATGGCGCCTGTTTCGACACCGCATCGAAATGCACTTTCCCCGTGACGTAAAGGACGTTGATTGGCAATTCTGAGAGCGACGGGATCGCTTCCACGACCGCTCGGTTGATTGCCTCGGCTCCGCGGCTCCCACCATACACCAAGACGATCGGACGGTCATCTAAACGATACTGTTCGCGGACGGACGCCTCATCGACTTCCGTTTGCAAGACTTCGCTACCACGCGGGTTTCCAATCAAGCGAACGTTCGAACCCGGGAAATGGACATCTGAGCCTTTGAACGAGAGGGCAACCCGATCGGCATTCTTCGATAAGAATTTGTTAGTTAATCCTGGGATACTGTTTTGTTCATGCAGAATCGTGGGGATCCCAAGCTGTTGTGCCGTATAGACGACGGGGCCGGATACGAAACCACCCGTCCCAATCACGACGTCCGGCTTAAACGCCGTCATGTCTTTTTTCAATGCCCGAACGGCTTTCAAAAACCAGTAGGCTGTCTTCACGTTCTCGAGTGAAAGGGAACGCTTCAGACCTGCGATTTGAATCGACTTGAACGGGACACCGGCTCGCGGTACGAGATCAGCTTCTAACCCATTCTCCGTCCCGATGTATTGTACCTGTAAATCCGGGTGACGTTTTTTTAGCGTTTCAATCAATGCGAGTGCCGGATAAATATGACCACCGGTACCACCACCAGAAATCATGATTTTCATCGGTTCGCCTCCTCATATGAACGGACGAGTTGAACGAACTGCTCGCCTCGTTCTTCAAACGTTTTAAATTGATCCCAGCTAGCACAAGCGGGTGAGAGTAAGATGACGTCTCCCGTCTCGGATTGCTCAAACGCGAGCGGAACGGCGTCTGCCAACGTCTCGACGGTGAAAGATGGAATCTGTCGGGACTCGCCGAGCTCTTTAAAACGCTCTTTCGTCTCACCATACGCGATGACAGCTTTTACGTTTGAGAGAGCCGGGGCGAGCGAAGATAAGTCCGCACCACGCTCGAGACCACCACAAAGCCAGACGATTGGGGCGTCAAATCCACGTAACGCCGCTTCCGCCGCCACGTTGTTCGTCGCTTTCGAATCATTGTAGACGGCACGTCCGAGCACATCACCGAGACTCTCGGTCCGATGCGCGACGCCACCGAAGTTTCGTAACACACGTTCGATATGCGTACGTGGAATAGCGAATGGTTCCACTAAAAGTAGTGCAGCCAATACATTTTCCACGTTGTGCGCCCCGCCTAATGCCAACTCATTTACCGGCATGATTTTTTCACCACGAACCGTGACCCATCCATCGACGACAGAAGCGTCACCCCGGTCAAAGCTGAACGTAGTCGGTTCAATCTCTCCCGGGACACGTTTCATCACTTCCGGATCTGTCACTTTCACGACGATTTGATCTGCATTCGTCATTCGACGGAACAAGTTTCCTTTTGCATCCGCATACGCATCAAAATCCCCATGATAGTCCAAATGAGCTTCCGATAGATTGAGTAGTGCCGCCGAGCGAGGATGAAACGACTCAATCCCCATCAATTGAAAACTCGACAATTCAATCACAATCAAATCGCCCGCCTTCGCCTGAGACGCCACTTCAATCGCAGGGAATCCGATGTTTCCCGCAAGATGCACCGGACGCTCCCCACCTTTGAGCAATTCATAAACGAGTGTCGTGGTTGTCGTTTTCCCATTTGAGCCAGTGATAGCAACAAATTCCGCCTCCGTTGCTAAATAAGCAAGTTCCACTTCAGTATAGATCGGGATATGACGAGACATCGCTTCCTGAAGCAATGGAATCTGATACGGGATGCCTGGGTTTTTGACAATCACCTCTGTCTCATTCAACAGAGCGAGGGGATGCTCGTTAAACACCGATTGAATCCCGAGCGCCTGAATTTTTTCCTGTTCGTCTTCCGGAGGGATGTTCCCCGTATTGATCGTCACATCTGCTCCCGCATGATGCAGATATGTCGCCGCCGCAATACCGCTCTTCGCAGCACCGAGGACAAGAACTTTTTTACCGTGCCATTGCTTTTCCATCTGTCTCACCCTTTTACATGAGTAGTAATGATAAACCTGCTGTAATTAAACTGATGCCTCCGAACGTGAGTACGATGCGCCATTCTGACCACCCGACCATTTCGAAGTGGTGATGGATCGGACTCATCTTGAAGAGTCGTTTCCCCGTCGTTTTAAACGAGATGACTTGCAAGATGACGCTCAACGTCTCGATGACGAAGATGATGCCGACGAAGACGAGAAGTAATTCGAGCTTCAACATCAAAGCGAGTCCAGCGACGGCTCCGCCTAGTGCGAGCGAACCGGTGTCCCCCATGAAGATTTTAGCCGGATACTTATTGAAGACTAGGAACCCGATCAAGGCACCGACGACCCCAAACGCGAACCAAGCAATCCCAAGTTCATCTTGTGTAAGGGCGTAAATCCCAAAGAATGTGAACGTCGGGATGGCCGAGAACGAGACGAGTCCGTCTAATCCATCCGTCAAGTTGACAGCGTTCGAGAACCCGACGAGCCAGAAGATGACGATGGCGATATAGAACCATCCAGTATCGAACGAAATCGACGTGAACGGGATCGAGATTGATGTATCGAGGTCTCCTCCGAGTGACAAGAACCATGCAAACAATACCGATACCACGATTTGACCGATCAACTTCTGAAGGGACGTCAATCCGAGGTTTCGTTTATTGACGACTTTGATGTAGTCATCCAAGAAACCGATGACACCGAATGCCATCGTAACGAATAGAAGGGTACCGAATCCTGCGACCGCTTCGCCGAAGATGACGGATACGATGAATCCGACGAGGATGGCGAGCAGGATGACAATCCCACCCATCGTCGGTGTACCCGACTTCTTCTGGTGCCAACCTGGACCTTCATCACGAATCTCTTGTCCGAACTTTAATTGACGCAATGCTGGGATGGCTCGCGGCATCACGATCAAGACACTTAATAATGAACTGATTAATACGATTAAACTAATTAACATGTTGCTACCTCACTACTCTATTTATTGAACAAGACGCTCAAGCGCCAGTCCTCGAGATGCCTTTAACAATACCACAGTATCCGGTCGTTGATAATGATGAAGGAGCGCCTTCGCTTCCTCAACCGTCGGGACCATTTTAACGTTCACTCGTGAATCTTGAATCCCATCCGCGATCCATTTTGCCTTGTCTCCAACAAGAATACAATCGGTCACGGGAGATGTCACCGCGCCACCGACTTGTTCGTGTTGCAGTTGTTCATCCATTCCTAACTCGTACATATCTCCAAGGACGAGCACACGCTTCGAGAATCCTTCAAGCGACTTGACTGTCTCAATCGCTGCAATCATCGACGTCGGACTTGCGTTATAGGCATCGTTAATGAGGTGAGCTTCGCCGAACATCTGTTTTTCCATCCGCATCGATGTCAACTTGATTCGGTCTAGGCCACGTTGAATCATCGCATGATCGAGACCGAACGCAAGTCCACACGCGATTGCATAGGCTGCGTTTCGAATCTGATGGGCACCGAGCACCTTTAGTTCATACAAGTCCCCGTTGTATTTAAAGATCGATGCGTCAAATGTCGTTTCGATCACTTCAATTTTCCCGTCTGCCGTTTCATCGTATCCGACACGATAGCCTTGACCGGAAAGAAGTGGCTCATCCGCATCGACGATCAAGCGACCGTCTGCTTTGAGACCGGCCTTGATCTCAAGTTTCGCCTTGGCGATACCTGTCCGTCCGCCGACTTGTTCACCGTGGGACTCCCCGATATTCGTCACAAACGCCACATCAGGCTTGGCGAGTTTTGACAGCGTCTCGATTTGACCGAATCCGTTCATTCCCATCTCTAGGACGGCTACTTCCGTATCCAGTGGCATTCTGAGAACGGTAAGTGGCAAGCCGACGTCCGAGTTGAAATTTCCGGCTGTCTTATGCGTCTTGAACTTCTCCTCGAGCACGACAGCGACCATGTCTTTTGTCGACGTCTTCCCATTCGAGCCCGTAATGGCGACGACGAGCGGATTAATCTCTTCTAAATATCGGGCTGCTGCCGTTTGCAATGCCTCGACCGTCGATTTCACAGGGATGACAACCAGGTTGTCTGGTTGAGGGCGACCCTCTTCCCAGAACGTGACAATCGCACCCTTTTCAACGGCCGCCTCGATGTAGTCATGGCCGTCGACTCGCGCCCCGACGATTGGGACGAAGAGACCCGCCTCGTTTGCATCTCTCGAATCTGTGGCGACCCGTTCGACGAGACGCTCGTCATGTAGATCCATCCCAAACCATGATGCCAATTTTTGAACTGTCAGTTGTTCCATACAAACTTCCTCCTCTTACATAGGAAAAGAGAGCCGCAGCCCTCTTCATCTCGTGCGTTAATTCGACGGTGTCTCCAACTTCACTTTCAAGGAGGCACCTGTTTTGACCGGTTTCCCTTTGCCAATCGATTGCGATGTGACAAATCCGGTACCGTCGATTTCTAAATTTAATTGATAAAGGGTCGCTAAACGTTTGACGTCACGTAACGACCAACCTTTTAATGTAGGCATCGTAAACGACTCGCTCGTTTTTAGCAACAATCGTTCACCGACGACATAAGATTGTCCTTTCACAGGACTCTGCGCAATCACTTCGTCTCCATCACCTAACACGATCGGATTGAAGGAATTCTCCGTCGATGCGTTCACTGCCTCTTCACGGTTTTGACCGATATAAGAAGACGTTGTCTTCGTCGAGGCTTCGACTGCTTTTTCTTGTTTTTCAGGCTCGACACTCCGGTAACGTAATGCGACATCCATCACGTCTTTGAAAAGTGGCGCCATGATTCGTGGCCCGGTCGTAGACGAGTCACTGTTCGGTCTGTCCACCGCGATATACATGACAAGTTCCGGATCGTCTTCCGGAGCCATCCCGACGAATGAGTGAATATACTGTCCACTCAAATATTTTCCGTTCTCGGCGATTTGAGCGGTACCGGTCTTTCCGACGACACGATAGTTGTCTAACGCATACAGTTGCCCGGTTCCCACATCGCTATTGACGACACCGTCGAGCGCTTCACGTGTCTTTTTGGCTGTCTCCGCCGTGATCGGTTGACCGACTTCTTTCGGATTGGTCGTCCGAATCGTTTCGCCGGTCTCGCTGTTGACGATTTTCTTGATGAGGTGCGGTTGCTTCATCGTCCCATCCGTTGCGATGGCCGATGTCGCTTGCAAAATTTGCATCGGTGTCACCGCTGTCGATTGTCCCCATGCCGTAATCAAGACGTTCATCGGACTTTCGAAATCGAATTGACTATTGACCTCTCCAGGCAAATCGATTCCTGTCCGCTGATCAAACTTGAACGCTTTAAAGTAATCTTCATATCGACTGAGACCAAGTCGTTCGTTCGCTAAAATCGAGAATGCGACGTTCGACGAATGCCAGACGCCTTCTACCATAGGAATGGTACCCCATCCCGTAATGTTGTAATCATTGAAGACCGTCTTGCCATATTTGTATGAACCGGATTCATACAGCTCATTCGGATTGTACACGCCTTCGTTGATGGCTGCCGCGAGCGTAAAGATCTTCATCGTCGATCCAGGTTCGAATCGAGACGAAACAGAGAAGTTACTGTACGAAGAAATCTCGCGTGTGTTCGGATCAAACGATGGTCGGTCCGATAGTGCGATGATCTCTCCCGTTTTCGGGTCCATGATGATGGCCGTCGCATGTTTCGGCTCATACTCCTCATACAACTCATTCATCTTCGTTTCGAGCAACTGTTGGATTCTGTGGTCGATTGTCAATTGGACGTCCGCCCCGTCTTCCGGTTCAATCTTCAACTGCTCGTCACTCGATACGAGTTCACGACCTGCCAAATCTTTCTCAAATCGATACAGACCGTACGATTCACTTAAAATATCATTCAGAGACTTTTCAATCCCTAATTCACCGACGAGTTCGATACGACCGTTCTGGTCAATTTTCTGGGCATATCCGATTACCGAGGAAGCAAATACTTTGTTCGGGTAATAGCGCTTCGGTTCCTCGACAAACGTGATGCCGTTAAGATTGAATGCTTCAATCTCTTCTTTTTGTTCTACGGTCAAGTCACGACCGGGAACACCGAACTCGATCTGTCCAAGGTCGGCATTTTGTTCAAGCCGTTTCAATAAATCGGCTTCTGTCATAGGAAGCACGGTCGACAATTGCTTTGCCGCTTCGGCGAACTCATCGGGCATAAGCGTCTTCCCTTTGACCCGCTCACCACCGAGTTTCAAAACGGCAACGAGCCGGTATGATGGAATGTTGATGGCAATCGGTTGACCGAAGCGATCATACACCTCGCCCCGTTCCGCTTCTAACGTACTGACCGCTTTCCACCGTTGCTCTTCCGCGAATGCGAGCATGTTCTCCCCTTTGTACGTATGGGTGACGGATAAATAAAGGAACCATCCAACAAAAAATAAAAAGAGCGGGGTGAAGCAGACAATCGCTACCCACGCCACTCTTTTTTTACTCTGTTTTAAAGAATTCATCAATCAATCACCTTGACATTCTTTTCATTGAATTTCATTCCGAGCTTCTCGGCAATCGCATAAATTCTTTCGGGCGAGCTTAATTGGGCGATTTCATACTTTAGTTCTTCGTTTTCTTTTGCAACCCCGTCGACCTGCTGATTGACGGCTGCTGTATCACGCATAATATTATACGCTTCATTGTGCTTCGACACCGTGATGCCACCGAACATGACCACTGAACCAATCATCACTGGATACAGGATCGATTCAAACAAGGTCAACGTGCGTCGTTTTGGAGCAGGTATTGGTCGTTCTTGCGGAATCGGATTTCGATTCGGTGTTACTTGAGGCTGCAACGCCTTACGGGCAGCTTCTGGCATCAGGTATCCCTCCTACACTCTCGGTTATTTTTGTTTTTCGGCCACTCTCAACTTAGCAGAGCGTGAACGACGGTTATCTTCAAGTTCTCCCTCACTCGCCACGATTGGCTTACGCGTGATGAGTTTGAGTTCAGGTTCAAATTCTTTCGGAATGACCGGCAACCCCGGTGGTAATGGTGGATGCTGGCTTCGCTCTTTGAACACTTGTTTACAAATGCGGTCTTCTAACGAATGGAACGTGATGACACAGATGCGTCCATTCAATGCAAGTAAATCAATCGCATCTTGAACGGCGCGGTCGAATACGTTCAACTCATCATTGACGGCGATTCGAATCGCTTGGAACGTCCGCTTCGCCGGGTGTCCGCCTTTTCGTCTAGCTGGTGCAGGAATCGCTTCTTTAATCAAGTCGACAAGCTCGAATGTCGTCTCAATCGGTTTATCGGCACGGGCTTGCTCAATCTTTCGTGCGATTTGCTTTGAAAACTTTTCCTCCCCGTATGTAAAGAAAATACGAGCAAGTTCTCCGAACGACCATTCGTTCACAACATGATAGGCTGAAAAGTCCCGTGACCGGTCCATTCTCATATCGAGCGGTGCGTCATAGTTGTAACTGAACCCGCGCTCCGCCTCATCTAGCTGTGGCGAAGAAACGCCTAGGTCGAATAGTACACCGTCCACTTTTGTCACACCACGTTGGGCGAGTTCTTCCTTCAAGTGAACGAAATTGCTCTTTATAAACGTCACACGGCCTTCATAAGGAGCCAATCGCTCTTTCGCATGTGCGAGCGCGACGTCATCTTGGTCGAACGCATATAGTTGACCCGTCGTTAGACGCTTTGCGATTTCTTCACTATGACCCGCTCCACCTAACGTACAATCGACATATACCCCATCTGGTTTGATGTTCAATCCCTCAATGGACTCCATTTTTAAAACCGTTTCATGCTCAAACATTCAAAAAACCCTCTCAACCTACATATTTCAACTGTTTTATTACACTTACTTTATCATAAAAATGTCAAGGTCCGTACAGGTTTTTAGTGAAAAGAGGAAACAAAAAGGTAACAACGAAAAAAAGCTCCTGACAAATGTCAAGAGCTCTCCAAAAAATGATTATACATAGAACAAACATCGCTCCGAATCGGATTGTTCATATGCCTGTTTCAATCGTTGAAACACATCTAGTCCGTGACGATTTAATATCGGAACCATCGAGAGGATACGTTCTTGAGGGGCATCCATCGGGAACAGTCGGGTCGATAGATGAATCCGTCGTGCATTCAAGCGATATTGTTCTCGCTTCGATTCGGCACGCATCTCATCTGCCAATCGCTCGAGCACATGTCTCGACTTCGCCTCAAATCGTCTTCCTTGTTTCCCTGCCTCATGACTGACGGCCTCCGTGAGCGTCCGGTACGCATATAGCTCTTCTTCAAACGCTTCGTCGTCAAAGGCATGGTCCGGAAGCGGTTGCTTCATATACTGCTCCAATGTCACGCTTTCTTGACGAAGCTTCTTCTCATCATTTCTTGACACGATCAACCCACCAAGACGTGGCAAGAGAAGCGGCATCATCCAGCCCATCTCGTGGAAGAGCGGTCGAAGCTGGAGCCAGTAGGCAATTTCACCGGGACCTGCCACATACCCAAGAGTCGGGAACAAGAAATCCTGCATGAGCGGACGGGAGACCACGTTATTTGAGAAACGCTCCGGATGCGCCTCTATCTCTGTGAGCAGTTCGCCTTCAGTGAAGCGATGCCCTCGCTTTGTCGTGAACACGCCATCGACTTTTGTGAGCAGCTCTCGCGTCCCATCGTGATAAAACAGATGGGCCGCATCCTTGTTCAATTCGACCGACGGCATCCCTTCTTCATACGCATGACCGAGCGCTTCATGAAGCGCGTCATGATGCTCGATGAGACGTCGGAACATGGGTCGTTCGAGATCCCGTACGTCTCTCGCGTGCGGGTCAAACAATAAAAAGTCAGACCCGACGAATCGCCGCATCATGCCACCGAAAAAATGAGCGAACGAACGACTCGCTTGAATGAGGTCAATCAACTCACGATACAAATGCGAGGTATACGGTGTCTCTGTTTCATTCAATAGCAGACGTTGCGCCATTTGAACAAGTTCGAGCTTTACCCGTTCGAACTCTAAGTCCCCTATCGATGCTTTTCCTGCAAGCGGTAACGATGACAAGGCATCTTTTTTCAACGTCCTCGAAAACGCCTGTGTCGTGAAGACATGGTTGATTTCAGCAAAGTCATGATCTTCCGTCGCCATCCAGAAAACAGGAAGGACCGGTTTCCCTAATTTCGCTTCGGCCTGCTTCGCCCGTTTGATGACCGCTAACAGTTTGTATACGGCAAACAATGGTCCTCCGTATACGCCGACCTGTTGTCCCGTCACCATCACATACGCTTTTCGCTGAGCGAGTAACTCCAGGTTCGCCTCCAACTCTTCCGAAAGTTCCCCGAACTGTTCTTGTTGCCCCTTGATTATCTCGACGAGCTCCGGCAGATGCTCATAGGTGCGCCCTGAGACCTCCTCGGCACGTTTCTCGATTTCATCCATCCCTCGATAATCGAGCCAGCGACCATATCCATGATCGATTTGAATCATCGGTGATGTGGATGCATATAGCGCATCAAATGCTTCTACCTTCACGTGTAACAACTTCCTTTCAATCAATCAACGAATCATGCCTTGGGCTATACCGATCGCGAATAAAATGGCGTGGGTCGGGACAAGTAGCAAGAAGAGTAACCGCCAACCATGGACGAACATCTTCGTGAACAGCACTTCCTCATAACGAATCCGCTGCCAAATCGCGTTGATCGGGAAAATCGCACAGCACGCTGCGAGCAATAACAGCAACATATCTGTCCCGACGATGGCCTCAAGTAAAATACTGCATGCATAAAACCAAAGGATGACTCCGGCATCGCATGCGAGCTTGAATGAGTTGATTGATTTCGGCATAATTTTTCTAAGTATCATATACACCATAAACCATAAGATGAGTGGAAATGAAACGATATACACTAACACGATGCGCTCGCTCCTAGAATCAGTTTATGTAATAGCGGAATGACAGTGAGAGAAATCTGCATTTGTTCGGCTTTTTCAATCACCGGTTTCAAAATTGCATCCACCTCGGTCGGCCGACCTTCTTCAAGGTCGCGCAGCATCGAGGAGCGATTCTCTGCGGTACGTTCGACAATCGTCTCGATGTAGGAATACGAGACGTGCTGCGCAAACAACGGTATCAACTCATCGTAAATCGATTGTGCGATTTCACGATATGGTGAGCCGGCGAGTGCGCCGTTCGGGACCCGGCATAACGCTGTAATGGGATTGATGATGGCATTGGCAAACAATTTTTCAATGACGACTTGCTCAATCTCTTCTTCCCACACAATGTGAAGTGGGCTCTCTTGAAATGATAGAGGGTGTAGTACCGATGTGCTTCCGATCCGAATCCGTCCGAGCCCACGATGCTCAACCTCATGACCACGCTTCGTCACCCCATGCTCGACGACACCTAAATGAAACCCTCGACGTTTCGCATATTCCAGATGGGCAATCCCATTCGAACAAATAAAGACGGGCACCTTACCCGAGAGGCGAGCCGTCGCTTCCTCGACTTGATGGGCTTTTGTCGTGACAAAAAAGAGATCCTCGTCCGTTTCTTGAAGCGTCTGACTGGAACGGAACGACACACGTGCCGTCCCTTCCGTCACGCCGGTCCGTGTGATGACAAGTGGATCAGATGACCCGCTTCTTCCGTAGAGCGTCACGTCGTAATCATCTGCGAGCAAAGATGCCATCAATAATCCGACCGCTCCGTTTCCGATGATACCAATTCGTTTGATGGAGTTCATCATGGTCCTCCTCCTATTCGAACTATTTTCGCACAAAAAGTTTACCACATCTTTTCGCCATGACCCAAAAATGACAAACAAAAAAGGAGCGACCTGAGAACAGGTCACTCCTTCAAGCATTATTTGCTTGTTACTTCTTTACCGTTGTAATGTCCGCAAGATTTGCAAACACGGTGTGAAAGTTTCATTTCGCCACAGTTCGGGCACTCGTTCATACCAGGTACGTTGAGTTTGAAGTGAGTACGACGAAGACGTTTGCGAGTTTTCGACGTTCTACGGAATGGTACTGCCATCGTTGTCCACCTCCTTGATAAGTTAACCTTCCTCGTTCTCTTTTTTCGAGAACAGGTCGGCCAGTCCCGCGAAACGCGGGTCAATTTTTGGTTGGGCTTCGGGCTGTTCGTCAGTAAGCGTCCAGCCTTCTCCTTCAACCTGAGTTTTGTCTGTTTCGTTCCCGTAAACTTGCATCGGGACGTCTAACATGATGAGCTCTTTTACAATCGGTACAAGACTGATCGTGTTTCCTTCTGGCAAATTCACGTCATCGAATTGCTCCGTATAACGCCCATTCTCCAAAAAGAAAGGCTCGAGCGATTCAATATCGAATTCATAAGTGACATCTTCTAACGTTCGCGCATCTGGCAACGTCAGGTCACCTTGAATCTTCAGATTGAATGTAACTTGATTAGATGTGAACGATGCATCCCCGTGCACATGCACCGGGCGAATCGAACGGATATCCGGATGGAGCTGAGTCAGCTCTGGTAGTTCTACCATCTCATCGATTGTAAAACCGTCACCCTGGTTTCGGAGCTTAAGTAGCTGTGCAATAGACCATTTCATCCGAATCACCTCAATTGCAACAATATGAATTATAGATAGGCCAACTTGTTTTGTCAATGTTTTTTCTTTACACTAAAATCAGTTGACGACGGCGCTTTGCCAAAGCGTACTTACTCATCTTACACCAATCCATACGACAATGCAAAGGAGTAAATCATGCAAAAGACGGCCATTATTGCAGAGTACAACCCGTTTCACAACGGGCACTATTATCAAGCGCAAACTGCACGTCACGAAACCGGGGCGGATGTCATGATTGCCATCATGAGTGCCCAGTTCACTCAACGGGGCGAACCCGCCTCGTTCGACAAGTGGAAACGGGCTAAGGCTGCCGTCGAGAGCGGTGCAATCGATCTAGTCATCGAGTTACCGACCCAGTACGGGGTCCAACGCGCCGACCGTTTCGCTAGCGCCTCCGTCTCGATTGCTGAACAGCTCCGTTGCCAGACGCTATCGTTCGGGAGTGAGAGCGGGGATATAGATGCAATCCTACATGCAGCCCGTTCACATGTCGAAGAGGCGCCACGTTATAAAGAGGCGCTTAAAGAAGCGCTACAAGAAGGGCACTCGTCCGCGCAAGCTTCGAGTCGAGCTTTTCGGACCGTCTATCCCTCGTTTGATTTGACGCGACCAAACAACATTTTGGGCTACCATTACGCCAAAGCAGCAAAATCGATTCAGTTACATACAGTCAAACGGCTCGGGGCTGATTATCATGACCCTTCATTAATGGATGTCATGTCGGCGACAGGCATTCGGACTCATTATTTAGGCACCGGTGAAGTTCGTGCCGTCCCGGCATCAACTGAAGCGATGTTTCGGACACGACCGATGACACATTGGGAACACTATTGGCCCGTCTTACAATTCAAACTGAGAACCTTGCCACTCCACACAATGACGGAGCTCGTAGGAATTGATGCTTCTCTCGCACCTCGTCTTAAGCAGGCGGGAGTCGAACCTTCATTCGAACGTGCCCTTGCTGCCGTGTCGACACGCCGCTACACGCGTACCGCCATTCAGCGGGCGTTCGTCGCCGTACTGCTTCACTGGTTAAAAGACGAGGCACCGACACGCTTTGACGAAGTCCCTTACGTGAGACCGCTCGCCTTCAATGATCTCGGACGACTTGCGTTACGAGATGTGAAGGATGACGTGCCGCTCGTCAGTAAGTTCGATGCCCGGCTCGATTTTGAAGCTCGTGTCACCGAAGCATATCGACTCCCGCTTCACGATGATGCGTTGATCGAGCACCGGAAACGCCCTCAGTTCATCTCTTCTAAATAACGAATCGCATCCTCGACCGTCTTGACAGGGACGACTTCAATGTCGCTGTCGAGACGGTCTCGTGATTCCAGCGCCTCTTCGTAGTTCGAACCGGCCGGCACAAAGAAGACTTCCGCTTTCTCCTCATCGGCGGCGACTATCTTTTGCCAAGCACCACCGATAGGTCCAACATTCCCTTCCTCATCGACCGTCCCCGTTCCGGCAATCCGTTTTCCATTTGCCAAGTCACCTGGCGTCAATTGATCAAAGATTTCTAATGTGAACATCAATCCTGCAGACGGACCGCCGACATTCGTCAAAGCGACATCGACTTCAGGATCAGCTGTGATTTCTTGAACGGGAAGTGGCTCATAGATTCCAATTCCGACACGATCTCCACTTTGATCGATCGGCTGAATGAGCGTTTGCACGACACGTTCTTCGCCGTCTCGTTCAATCGTCAACTCCACTTCATCGCCCGCATCAAATTCCGAAACGCGATTCAAAAAGTCGACGCGAGTGGCAAAGGACATCCCATCGATGGCCGTGATGACATCACCAGGTTTCAACACATTGGCCGCAAGAGATCCGGGAATCGGAGCGGATACATAAATCCCCTCGAAATCGACCGTCACGTCTTGATCTGCTAACTGATAGGCATATTGAACTGCCGCTTGTTGAGAGGAATCCATCAATAATTGTTGGCGACGTTCATAGTCTGCCTCACTCTCTCCATCATATAAATAGCGACTGGATAAATTCGCTTCCGTGAACGGGGTCACCCAACTTTCCACTAACCAAAACGGAGTCGCACGGCGTTGGGAGATCGTCACCATCATCAGTTCCCCATCCTCTTTTTCGCCACCTTGGACGGTCAGGAACTCTTCAATCGAGGTCGCCGCTCCGGGTGAAGAGATGTAGTAAGGAAGTGGGACGAACAGGAAGAGAAGAACTGTGACGAGTAAACCGAGACCGATCTTTAACGATTTCATTGTCCCGAACTCACTTGATACTTTTTACGCAAGGCAATTTCAACCTGTTCCGGTACGAGTTCACTGACCGAAGCCCCATATTTCGCCACTTCTTTGACAATCGACGAGCTGAGGAACGAATATTGACTATTCGTCATCATGAACAACGTCTCGACGTTCTCATTCAACTTCTTGTTAATTGATGCGATTTGAAGCTCGTATTCGAAATCTGAGACTGCACGGAGCCCACGGACGATCGTCGCCGCTTCCCGCTCTGCGGCATACTCGACAAGCAATCCCCCGAACGCGTCAGCCGACACGTTTGGCAGATGTGTCGTCACATCTCGGATCAGTCCAAGTCGTTCCTCCACATCAAATAATGGGGCTTTGCTTGAATTTTCAAGGACGGCGACAATGACCTCGTCAAAAATGGCCGCCGCTCGTTCAATAATATCTAGATGTCCGTTCGTGATGGGGTCAAAGCTACCCGGACAAATCGCAATCCGTTTCATCGTGTCACTCCTCCGATGCGTACTCATAGAAACTGATGGTGATGACATCTGAGTATCGCTGTTCTTTAATTCGTTCAAATCGTCCCACCCGCTCCGGTAACGTCACGTCGCTACCGTGTTCACAGACGACTACGCCGATATCAATCAAGAGATTCGACTCATCGATCAGCTGTAAGAAGGTCACATGTTCTTCCGCATGATAAGGAGGATCCATAAAGATGAGCTTGAATTGTTCCTGTTGAACCTTGAGCTGTTCGAGTACCGCCTTGGCGTCTTGACGATATACTCTCCCTTTTACTTCATAATGGGTCGCTCGCAAGTTCTCTTGAATCGTTTGGACGGCTTTCGGTTGACGATCGACAAAAATGGCTTCGTCACAACCTCGTGATAACGCCTCGATTCCGAGCCCACCACTGCCCGCGTAAAGGTCTAGTGCTTTCCCGCCTGAAAAATAAGGTCCGATGATGTTGAATAACGATTCCTTCACTTTATCGGTCGTCGGCCGTGTCGCCGTTCCCGGTACCGCCTTTAAACGGGTCCCTTTTCGTTCTCCAGATATGACACGCATGTCTTTCCCTCCAGCAGAAAAGATGAAGGTGATGCCACCTTCATCTTTTTGATTATTTCGATTTTGTCTCGTACGTTTCGGAAATGAATGGACGTTCGCTTCGAACGACCGCTTCCACGAACGGCAATGCTTTCACTTGTTCGAGTACGGCTTCATGACCTTCGAGGTCAGTATAAAGAAACGCATACTTCTCTCGTTTTGAGACAAAGTAAAGATTCGCATAACGTCTTAACGCTTTCACTTGTTTCAAGGAATTCACATATACGACGAAGCCAATCCGTTCATTCAACTTAGACGGCGCATCCACAACTTCCGCCTCCTCCGCAGCTACCTCCACCTGAACATCCACCTTCATCAAAGAATGGATTGCCGGTCGGGACCTTGATTTTTGGAGAGACCGAATGAGCCAATAGTTCACTCACTTCCCCTAACAACTTATCCAAGCTTCGTTCCGCTTTTTTGAACGCAGCGATTTCTGGCTGAACGTCGAGACGACGTTTGATGAGATGCATCTCTTTTTTGATGCGATCGTGGTCCGGATGATGCTTTCCGAATCGCTGGACATACTCATAGTCCTCTTTCATCTTCAAGAACTCACGCTCGATCTCTTTTGCTTCTTGTGATGCGAGACGTGCCGCTTTCGTTTGAATATATGTTTGAAACGATTCGCTTGCTTCAATCAAATCGGTCAATTCTTCTGTTTGATCGAGCAGGGCAATCGTCTGTTCAGTGATTATCATACCCCTCACCCTTTCTGCCATGATTTTACCACAATTGTTTCCCTATGTAAGCAATCCACATTATAATTGAAGTTGACCGCAAGGCGTTCCATGTAGAAAGGAAGTGAACAGACGCAACCTATGCGTCTACGTATGAAAAAAGTTTCTTTTAATATGATCCGATCGGCCGGGATCAAGACGGATTATGCGAAACCCGAATATTATTTCGATCAGCTCGACAAGGTTCGCGCTGCCGACCTCGTCCTGTTCCCTGAGTATTGGATGGTCAATTCCATCATCTACGGGATGAATAAAGCAATCTTCCCATCACCTGCGACTTATCACCTCGGGCACGACAAGATCGAGATGACGCGCGCCTTTAAAGCGACATATCCGCACCGGATTCCGAAGACATTGATTTATGGAAAGAACCCATACACGATTGAACGCGTGTTAGAAGAGTTCCACTACCCGTTCGTCGCCAAAAAAGCCAAATCCTCAATGGGTCAAGGGGTATGGTTAATCAAAAATGACCAAGACTGGTTAGAATACGTCGAGAATCATGATACGTTCTATGTCCAAGAGTTCATCCCGAACGATCGCGACTTACGCATCATCGTGATTGGAGAAGAGGTAGTCGGTGCCTATTGGCGTGTCAGCGAGGCTTTTTTAAACAATGTCGCTCAAGGTGCTAACTTCTCGTACGAAGATATCCCGGGAGACGTCGTCCAAGAAGTTCAATCGATCGCGAACACGTTATCCATCAATCACGCAGCGTTTGACGTCATCGTGACGGAAGAAGGATTTTACATTTTGGAATTCAACGTCTTTTTCGGATCAGAAGGACTGCTACCTCTTGGCGTGAAACTCCCTCAAAAAATCGAGGAATACTTAAATTCACTCGGCTGATTAATCGTTCATCTTTTTTTCACAATTTGAACACACGTTATTCCAAGAACGTTTTTGAATATGGTATGATGACATATGAGGTTTATTCGAAAAGGGGGATTATGATGAAATTTGAGCAGTTCCACATCGAGGGAAAAGAAATCCGTTTTGGTTTGCTCGAGACGATCATGGATCATCATCATTTCATCCGTGAAGGTGCTTGGGATTATGAGCGTGCCACGTATGACATGAAATATGAGAAACAATCGACTGGCGAAACATTCTATCTTCGCTTACCTGTATACGCGATCGAAGGTCAAATCGAAGATCGTCACGCTGTTGTCAAAATGCTTACACCGATTTTAGGAAAGCATTATTATCCACACGGTGTTGAATACGATGAAGTCTTCCCAGAAGAAATCGTCCGCGACTGTGAGCGCCGTCTAAAAGCACTCGCAGAAACATTAGAAGTCAAACCCCTTGCATAAGCGAAGGGGTTTGTTTTTTTGACTAGATCGGAGGCTCCCGACCTTGAATCACTCGATTTATTTTGAAAGAAAGGGCAACATCTTATGCTCTGGGGCGTCACGCATCCAATTAGAAGTGCTTCCTCTGCCTGATTCAATCAATGAATTAGAACAAATGATTTGTTCTGAATCTATCCAGACTCTTTATCTCTCAACTTATCAAATACATGATCGAAATATATTAGAACCTCAATCAATCAGCGATATTCGATCTCAATGGAACGAGTCATACAAATCTCATATCGTCCTTTCAAATGAAGCAGACCTAGATGACTTTCAAGATGGGCATTGCTTCTTTGCAGAACTTTTTCATGACCCACAAAAAAATATGATATTAATCCTTTATCAAGCTCACTAAAAAGTACGAATGAAAACAAAGCCCACAGAAGCAAATTCGCTTCTGTGGGCTTATATTAATTGGTTGCAATGACGGTCAATGTCACATCGACTTGACCGAGCAATAAATCGAATTGGTCTCGAACATAGCGATACAATTGCTCTGCCTCGACGAGTGATAATGGTGCAATGATTTGATAATCATAGTGGTCTTTCGAGCGAGAGACGACTTTCACTTCTTTCAAGCCGAATTCAATCGCGCTACACGCGATCAAATCTTCAATCGCCCGTTCCGCAATCGTCACGTCTCCGTATGAATAGTCATTCCCAATCACAGCCATCGTATCGTTCATGGTGATCACTCCTTTTCATTCGCGAGCACTTTAACGTCCTCCATGATAGATTCGATATCGACCGGTTCATCCCCTGCCGTCGCCATCTGCGCGACAGCACGGACATCATGATGGCGGTCGATGACGTACATCGTCGTCGCATGCGTCACGAGTCCGCTGTTCGCCTTCGAATAATAGAACTGTAGCTGACGTGTGATTCGGTCAATGTCTACCTGGTCTCCCGTCAACATCTTCCATCCAGTCGGCTCTGCTTGGAATGCTTCTCCGTAATTTTTCAGAACGGGCACGGTATCCACCTCCGGGTCAACCGTGATCGCGACGAGTTCTACGTCCGAGCCGTATAAGTTCTCTTTTTTCAATTCTTTTTCGAGTTTCATAAAATCACGCAACGTGAGCGGACAAATATCTGGACAGTTCGTATAGAAGAACGTCACAATCTTCACTTTTCCGTTGTCGGAATTATAGGTCTCTTCATTTAATGCGTTCGTTAATGTGAACGGGGTTGGCTCTTGAATGACGGGTAGGTCGTCTTGATTGAAGAAAACAAAATACACGGCTACTCCGATGACGACAAGCGTCAAGACGGTCAAACCGACCGTCAAATAGCTATTCCGTTTCATACAGCTCTCCCTCTCTATGGATCATCCTCCGATTATCGCGCGGAATACGTTCGTCGTTTCACCTGGGTCATATGCCACATAGAGAAGAATGTAAACCGTCACCCCCGTAATGGCCGTGAAGAACCAGACGACTGACGCTTTTGGACCGATTTTCCGGTGCTTCTCGATTTTGTTTTTATAACCGAGATAGAGCGTAATCAATCCGAGGATACCACCTGTGGTTGCGAGAAGAATATGGAAAATCATAAAACCAAGATAGAACGGCTTCACTGAATCCGGTCCCCCAAATGCCGTGTTACCGACAAAAATGGTACGCGAGACGTAAAGGATGAAGAACGTCGTCGCTGCAATCGCTGCGGCCGTCATCACCTTTTTATGTTTTTCGATGTTGCTGCGGTCTTTTGCGATAATCACCCATCCGATGGCGACAAGAATCGCACTGATGACGATGAATGACACACTAATTAAGGCAAGATAGTTCATCAATGTTTCCCCTTTATGTTCTGTTTAATTTTTTTCATTTGTTTCTTGCGGAGTGAATGACATGCCTTCATCAAGAGCAAGCGATTTCGTCCGACGCACCCAGCCGAAGAACGTCCAGCCGAAGAAGAAGCCGTACACGATCTCTTGACCGAGCTTCATGAGAACCCCACCGAATCGTTGATCTTCGAGCGCGCTGTTCGTCGCTCCCATCAACGCCTCTAAATCGATTCCAGAAACGTCACCGTTCGGGAGACAGTAGCCAAGGACTGTCGCAAACGTCTGCGGGTCCGTATACGCATTATAGAGCGTCGTTTGACTGAAGATGATGAGCGCACAGGCAGGTGTCAATAAGACCCCGTTGGCGATAATGTACACCATTCGTTTCAAATCGGACATGCCTTCCTCTTCGTCTGAGACGAGTGGAACGATGACCGGATACCACATCGTCAAACTAAAGACGAGAAGGGCACCGTGGAAAATACGGTGAACGCCATAGTTCGTCAAGACGTAGTCAAATACGACCGGCATATGGTAAATCGAGAACAATGCGTTGAATAAAATAAGCGCAATCAGTGGCTTCGTCAAAAACTTGAACGTCGGCCCAATCCATTTGAAGCTAAGTACTTTTTCAAACACCCAGTACGGTAGACCGTAAACGACGAGTGCCGGTGCCAAAATATAGACGAGCACCATTTGGAACATATGCACCGACAAAATGATATGTGCCATGACATCGATTGGACTTCCAAAACCGATGTAATACAAGACAATCGCAAACAACATACTAAACTTTTGTAATAACGTGGTCGAGGCATATCCTCGCTTCGCCATTCTCTCTGTCACGACGGCGTATAACACATAAATCCCGACCATGAGCAATCCGAACAGCGGACTCCATAACGTGAGCCAATCAAATTGATTGAGCAGCTCCGACGTATTCCAGAGCATCCGTTCACCCCTTTTCTTTCTCTCCCTAACCTTTGAAACCGTTCACTTCAAGATTACTATTCATTCATTTTTGAAGTAAAGGAAAAAGGACCGAATCATCCGTGTTTCCACAGATGTTCAATCCTTTGTCACAATTACCAAATGAGTAAGCGGAGTGCAGCGACCGTGATGATGGCAACAAAGATACCTAGCCACATCATGCCAACGATCCACGTGTTCCCACGGTTATTCATATGCATGAAGATATATAACTGTAGGAAGACTTGGATGACCGCCAAGATGATTAAAAAACCACCTGCTGCCCACACCGGCATCAATTCCGCATAGACGGCGCCGAATGCCACGAATGTGAGTAAAATCATCATCGCGAAACTGATCAATTGAAGCTGATACTCACGTTTCGACTCTGCTTTTACTTCAAGCTCTAACTGCTTGTGAGATTCGTTCATTACTCGTTTTTCCATATTAGTTCACCATCCCTAAGAGGTAGACGATTGAGAAGATGAAGACCCAAACAACGTCGATAAAGTGCCAATATAGACTCGATACATAGAACTTTGGTGCATTGTATACATCGATCGGACGGTTCCAGTTACGAATCAAGAGTGTCGTAATCCAGAGGAGACCGAACGTTACGTGCGCACCGTGGAAACCAACCAACGTATAGAAGGCTGAACCGAATGCGCTCGATGTGAACGTGTGACCGATGTGGTAGTAGTGAATGAACTCGTAAATCTCAGCACCAAGGAAGCCGGCACCAAGAAGGAGTGTGACAATCAACCAAAGCTTCATACGCCCTGGATTGTTTGCTTTCATGTTCATCATCGCAAGGACACTTGTAAGTGAACTTGTGAGGAGGAGCATCGTCATGATGAAGACGAGCTCCATTTCGAAAATGTTATACGAACGTAATTCCTCTGGCGCACCAGAGTTCAAGAGACCAACGTATGTTCCAAAGAGCGAGGCGAAGAGGACTGTCTCTCCACCAAGGAAGAACCAGAAGGCCACATATTTATTTTTCCCTTCCAGTGTTGCTTTCTCTGGATTGGCCGGGATACCGGTCACTGGGTGTTTTTCAACTGCATGTGCCATTTATTGTTCTCCTTTCTCACGAATCGCTTTCAAGTCTGCTTCGACTTGTGACTTCGGAATGTAGTAGCCGTGATCGTCAATCCAAGAACGTAGGAACATCGAGACGAACGTCATCCCTAATCCAAATCCAATCAATGACCAACCAACGACCGTGTTATCCATCTGGAAGATGGCACCGAGTCCTGCGATAAAGAGGCCGAGTGACATGAAGAACGGAATGAGCGAGTTATTCGGCATGTGAATGTCCGAAACTTCCTCAGCGACTGACACGCGTTTGTTGCCTGCCATTTTCTCGAGCCAGAACGTATCAAGTCCTTTGACGAGTGGTGTTTGTGCAAAGTTGTACTCCGGAGTCGGAACAGGAAGTGTCCACTCAAGCGTACGACCGTCTCCCCAGTGGTCTGGTTTGACGCGGTCTTTTGACAAGAAGGCTTTCACAACAGCGACGAGCAAGACAATCGTTGACACACCCATGAAGAATGCACCGATTGTCGAGAGCATGTTGAGTGTATCCCAACCTTGACCATCGAGGTATGTGAAGACTCGACGTGGCATACCGAACAATCCGAGGAAGTGTTGCGGGAAGAACGTCAAGTGGAACCCGATAAAGAACAACCAGAACTGCCAGTATCCAAGCTTTTCAGAAAGGGCTTTTCCGAACATGAGTGGGAACCAGTAGTAAAGTCCTGCGAAGAGACCGTATACAACCCCACCTACGATAACGTAGTGGAAGTGAGCGACAACGAAGTAGCTGTCGTGGTACTGATAGTCAGCCGGTGCGACTGAAAGCATAACCCCTGTCATCCCACCAACGAGGAATGAAGGAATGAACGCGACTGAGTAAAGCATGGCGACGTTGAATTTAATTTGACCGCCCCACAGTGTGAAGAGCCAGTTAAAGATTTTAACACCCGTTGGTACGGCAATCGCCATCGTTGCAACAGCGAAAATCGAGTTGGCAACTGGACCAAGACCGACTGTGAACATGTGGTGAACCCAAACCATGAATCCAAGGAAACCGATGAGCATTGTCGCGAAGACCATCGTCGTGTAACCGAAGAGGCGTTTACGTGAAAATGTCGGAATGATTTCCGAGAAAATACCGAATGCCGGTAAGATCAAGATGTATACTTCCGGGTGACCGAAGATCCAGAAAAGGTGTTCCCAGATGACAACGTTCCCGCCAAGTGCCGGGTCAAAATAAGCAGCTCCGAAGAGTCGCTCGAACATCAACATGAACAATCCGACCGTAAGTGGTGGGAATGCGAAGACGATCAATGCCGATGCAACGAAAGTCGTCCATGTGAAGAGTGGCATACGCATGAGTTTCATTCCTGGCGCACGCATGTTCAAGATGGTGACGAGGAAGTTAATCCCGGCCATCAATGAACCGAAACCTGAAATCTGAAGACCGAGAGTGTAGAAGTCTACCCCTGTCGCTTCCGGTTGTGTTGAAAGTGGAGCGTAAGCCGTCCACCCTGCGTTTGGTGCTGCTCCGAAGAACCAGCTCAAGTTAAGCATGACTCCACCGAAGAAGAACAACCAAAAACCTAATGAGTTAATGAATGGGAACGCAACGTCGCGTGCCCCGATTTGAAGTGGTACGACGGCGTTCATGAAACCGAATAGCATCGGCATGGCCGCAAGGAAGATCATCGTCGTCCCGTGCATCGTAATCAACTGGTTAAACGTCTCACCGCTGACGAAATCGTTCATTGGTTTGACGAGTTGCCAACGAATCAGTAATGCTTCAATTCCACCGAGAAGGAGGAAGAAGATTCCTGAGAACAAATACAAAATACCGATTTTTTTGTGGTCAACCGTCGTAATCCAATCCATGATGCCATTGTATTTACGCGATTGCTGCATTGCAGTGGTCTGTGCCACGTGAAATCCCCCTTTTCCCGTTAGTCAATCTTCTGCTCATACAAGAAGTCAACGAGTGCATCTAATTCTTCGTTGCTGATTTGACCTTCATTGAATCCTGGCATAAGAGCCCCTTGTTTCTTCTCTTGCGGGTCACGAATCCACTCTTTCAAGTTGTCCTCGTTGTTTTCGAGGTAACCTGCGAGCCATTCACGATCACCGAAGTTCGTCAAACTTGGTGCCACTTTACCGCCGCCGTGACAGCTTAAGCAGCTTTGGACATACACTTCTTCACCTGTCGTCAAGTTCGTGTTGTCTGCGACGAGTTTCTCACCGTTCTCGTCTTGCTTGGCTTTCATGTCAGCGAGCCATTGATCATATTCTTCTTGCTCGAGCGCGATGACTTTAAAGTCCATAAGGGCATGTGACGGACCGCAAAGCTCAGCACATTTCCCGTAGTAAGTACCTGGTTCATTTGCATGTAACCACATTTCGTTATCAAGTCCTGGGTTCGTATCTGTCTTACCAGATAAAGCTGGTACCCAGAATGAGTGAATGACATCTTTAGACGTCAAGTTGATGCCGACTCGTTTTCCGACTGGGATGACGAGTTCTTGCCCTGTCACAACACCTGCTTCTGGATATTCAAATTCCCACCAGTACAAGTTAGCTGTAACATTGATTTCTTCTTCTTTTTTCGCTTCTTTCGCTTTCGCGAGTTCGACAGTCGTCGTGATTGTCGGAACAGCGAGAATGATGAGAAGGATAATCGGAACGACTGTCCAAATCATCTCGAGTGTACTGCTACCTTCAACTTGCTTCGGAATCGATTCATCTTTCCGACGGAACTTCATGAGCACGTACACGTAAATGACCGAGACGATGATGAGTACGAAGAGCATGATTGCCAAACTGATGAGAATGATGCGGAGCTGAAGCTCAGCCCCTTCTCCCATCGGCTTCAATGCAGACAATCCCTCTTGACCGCAACCTGATAACAGGACTGCGAACATCATCATCGGGACGATGCCAAACAGAAGCTTCTTAAATGATTTCACAACAATCCCCACTTTCTCCCAAAATGATGTGTAATGGTTTTCTATATAGTGAGTGCGATCACCAGAGTGCTGTCAAAATCAGCGCGATAATCCACACGACTAAATAAATTAATGAATAGAAGAACATTTTGTTTGCCCACTTGATTTCATCCTCGGCGTTGAATCCTTTCAACCCGAGATACAACCAGTAGCCCCCTAAACCGGCTGCGACTGTCAAGTAAACAAGACCATAGTGCATAAATAAGAGCGATGCCGGAATCAGCGTCGCAATCCACCAGATGATTTGCCGTTTCGTGATGGCAAATCCGTTCACGACCGGAAGCATCGGAATGCCTGCCGCTCGATACTCTTCCGTCCGTCGCATGGCGAGCGCCAGGAAGTGTGGTGGTTGCCATAAGAACATGACAAGGAACATGAGCCACGCATCGATATGAAGTGTCGGATCGAGTGCTGCCCAACCGATGAGCGGTGGAACGGCTCCTGAAATACTACCGACGACCGTATTGAGCGTACTCGTACGCTTCAGCCACATCGTATAAATCACGACATAAAAAAATGCCCCGATTAAACCGAATACTGCGGCGACGTACGATACAAGGAGCAAAAGAAGTGTTCCGATTGCAAGTTGTGTCAATCCAAGGAGTAGAATCTTCTCTCCTGAAATCTTGCCGGTTACACTCGGTCGATTGTCCGTACGATCCATTAAGTAATCGATATCTCGGTCCACAAAGTTGTTTAGGTAACAACTCCCCGAAATCACGAGTGCGCTTCCTAACATCGTTAATAAGAGCTGTGGCCAAACTTCAAACAAGTAAAGGACTGGCGTATCGCTCTGGTACGTCGCTGCCACGAAGAATCCTGCAAACACCAACAACAGGTTGGCGCGAACGATTCCCATTTTCGCTAAGGCGACGTAATCTCGGAATGACGTTGATTCTGTATACTCTACATCTACCATCATCCCTGGGTTGACTTTTGTCATACTGACCCCCCCACATAATCACGAAATCCTCGCATTCTCTTCACAGAAAAAACACAATATGAACAAAATACACTTAACTCTCTACAAAGATACCATATTTTTTTATAAAATACGCCCTTTATGCTTGTAAAATAGCGAGTTTTTTGTGTCAATAGTGTGATATTTGTCACACCTTATGTGCTTTACTAATATTAGAATAACGTTTTTGATAACGATTGCAAGCTTTTCCATTTCGTTTTTTGAACAGAAAGCCGTATAATAAGTATGGCGAAAAAAATATAAATAAACAAGGTACATTTTTAACGGATTTTGATTAGAAGCAGGTGGTATTGCATGCATAAAAAACTCGCGTTTTTCTCAGGGTTTGTCACCCTCGGGATGATGCTTGTCCTCATCATGGGTGGAACCGTGACGAAGACGGATTCAGGAGATGGTTGTGGGACGGACTGGCCACTCTGTCATGGAAAATTAATCCCAACCAACCCAAGCGTTGAAACGATGATCGAATACAGTCACCGGGTAGTCTCCGGAATCGAAGGTCTTCTCATCATTGCGCTCGCCATTTGGACGTTCATCGCGGTCAAACATCGGGTCGATGTGAAAATCTTCGCGTTTCTCGCATTTATCTTTATGCTCATCCAATCGATCATTGGAGCGGGCGCGGTCATTTGGCAACAGTCGGACGCCATCCTGGCCCTTCATTTCGGCATTTCTCTCGTGTCGTTCGCATCGTTACTCATTTTGACGATTCTGTTATTCGAAGGTGACCGAGAGCATCAAGTCGTATCGAGACGGTTGAGATCTCATCTTTACGGTCTCTCGATCTATACGATGATTGTCGTCTACACCGGAGCTTATGTCCGTCACCTCGGTGCTACATATGCTTGTGTCGGTTGGCCGATTTGTGAACAAGAAGTGTGGACGTTTGAGTCGTATGTGCAGATGGGACACCGTGTGATGGCCGGGCTACTCGTCTTGTACACGTTGTATGTTCTTTACTTGGCACGTAAAGAAATGAATCGATTGATTGAGCGCGGCATGATGGCGTCTCTCTTCTTCATCCTGCTTCAAGTCGGTACAGGTGCATGGATCGTTCTTGGGGGACACGCGACTTACGTTCCGCTCCTTCACGCATTCTTGATCACGTGCTACTTCGGTATCCTGTCATACCTCTCTTATCACGCGTATCGGTCGACAGCGCGACAAGACGGGGCACAATTGAAAAACATGAACGGATAACCAAACTAAAAAGCGCCACGGCGCTTTTTAGTTTACAATGCTTTAAATCGTTCGAGGGCACGCTCTCTCGCTTCTTTATGATCGACGATTGGCATGGCATAGTTGTCTCGCTCTGACGGGTCCGGAAAGTGAATCGATTTATCTGTTATATGTTTCAGCTCCGGCACATACTTCCGGATGAACGTCCCATCAGGGTCAAATCGCTCGGATTGCGTCGTCGGATTGAAAATACGGAAATACGGAACAGCGTCCGTCCCGACTGAGGCCGCCCATTGCCATCCCCCGATATTCGACGCTGCCTCATAATCGATCAGCTTTTGCTCGAAATACCGTTCCCCTTTTCGCCAATCGAGAAGGAGATGTTTCGATAGGAAAGATGCGACAATCATGCGTAGGCGGTTGTGCATCCACCCGGTCTTGTTCAACTGACGCATCGCCGCGTCGACGATTGGATACCCGGTTTCCCCGTTACACCACTTTTCGAACTGCTGTTCATTGTCCTCCCATTCAATCGACTTGTATTTATCATTGAACGGTTGATCTTTCAATCCGTGGAACTTTGCCATGACCATGTAATAAAATTCGCGCCACAACAGCTCATCATAATACGTGTCGCGCCCTTTTGATTGTCTCGCCGACAACACTTGTTCGGCGATCGTGCGAATCGACAACACACCTGTCCGTAAATAAGGAGATAGTCGACTCGTCCCGGCGATGCTCGGAATGTCACGCTTCTCGTCATAATCGACCATGCGATCATTGACAAAGCGGGTCAATCGCTTCTTCGCTTCCGTTTCCCCTAGCCCTTTCCATTCACGTTTACATCGCTTGAAGAGCTCTTTCAGTTCACTCGGTTGTTCATTCTTTGAACGGATGTACTGAGATAAACGATCGACATCAACCTCATATGGTGCGGGTGGCTGTTCGGCATACGCCGCTTTTTTGAACGGGGTGAACACCTTATAGGGATCGCCACTTTTTGTACGGAACGCATCGGGATGAAACAGATGACGATCTAAAAGTCGCACTACCTTTACATCTTCACTAAGTGCTTCAATCACACGGTCATCCCGCTGTTTGAACGGTTCCACATACTCCGCATTAAAATAGAGCACATCCATCTCGCCGAGCTGTTTCACGAACGCATCCTCCGTCTCCGCGACGAGGACACGAAGCCCTAACCCTTTCGCTTCTAAATCATCCATGAACGTTCGCATCGTCGAGAAGAAATAGTCATGCCGCACTTCGAATGGGTGACAGTATTTCGGATTCAACCAAAAGACGAAGTCTAGGTCATCGCCTTCCTCCATATCTTTCAATACACGGTGTAACATATGATTATCGGTCAGTCTAAAATCTGAACGGAACCAACATATTCGTCTCATGATCTCCACTCCCATCTACAAAAAAGAAGCATAGCGCGCTATGCTTCTTTTGATTATACAAATTCAATCAACAAGTCGTCACTTTGTATTGTGTCGCCTTCTTTAATATGGATGGCCTTAATCTCACCATCTTGTGCCGCTTGAATTGTCGTTTCCATCTTCATCGCTTCTGTGACGAGCAACTGCTCCCCACGGTGAACGCGACTTCCTGGTTCGACCAATACTTTCAAGACAGACCCCGGCATCGATGCACCGACTTGTTTGGCGTTCGAACGATCGACTTTCGGACGGCTTGTCGTTGCCGATTTGACATTGACATCTTTAATCTCGATTTCACGTGGTACCCCGTTCATCTCATACGAGACGAGACGGATGCCATCTTCATTCGCCGCACTCACTTGTACGAGCTTGATGATTAATGTTTTTCCTGTCTCGATTTCAACTTGGATTGTCTCCCCGACGTTTAATCCGTAGAAGAACGTCAACGTGTCGAGCACCGATACATCCCCGTAGGTCGTTGTATGTTTGATATAGTCTTCGTACACTTTCGGATAAAGCGCATGGGCAAGAAGTTCAAAGTCCGTCACCGGTCGCTCGAATTTTTCGAATAGTTCTTGGCGTGCCGATTCAAAGTCATATGGCTTGATCAATTTACCAGGACGAACGTTTAATGGCTCTTCCCCTTTCAAGATGACTTGTTGTACATCTTTCGGGAATCCACCTGGAGGCGTCCCCAATTCACCACGCATCATTTCGACGACCGAGTCCGGGAAGTCCAACTGGTGTCCGCGCGTCATCACATCTTCTTCCGTCAAGTTATGCTGGACCATGAAGAGCGCCATATCACCGACAACTTTAGATGACGGCGTCACCTTGACAATGTCCCCGAACAACATGTTCACTCGGGCATACATCGCCTTGACTTCGCCCCAACGGTCTCCAAGGCCGACCGCTTTCGCCTGCTGTTGGAGGTTTGAATATTGTCCACCCGGCATCTCGTGCTCATACACGGATGGATGCGGGGCACGCATATCACTTTCAAACGGTTCATAGTTATGACGCACGTCTTGCCAGTAGTCACTGATGATCTCATATTGTTTCGGGTCGACCTTCGGCTGACGTTCGTGGTGGTTGAGCGCGTAGACCAAACTTCCACCTGAAGGCTGTGACGTCATCCCTGACATCGAGCTCGCTGCAACGTCAACGATATCGACACCGGCATCTGTCGCACGAGCATAGGTGAAGATCCCGTTACCGGAAGCATCGTGTGTATGCAAGTGGATTGGTAAGTCCACGGCGTCTTTCAATGCCGATACGAGTGCATAGGCCGATTCCGGCTTCAATAGACCGGCCATATCTTTGATTGCTAAGATATGCGCACCACTCGCCTCAAGTTTCTTCGCGAGGTCGATATAATACGGAAGGTGGTACTTCGGACGGTTGCCATCGTACAAGTCTCCCGTATAACAGATGGCCGCCTCCGCCACTTTCCCAGTCGGAAGTGTCGCATCGATTGCCAATTGAATCGATTCTAAGTTGTTGAGACTGTCAAAGATTCGGAACACGTCGACTCCGGCATATGCCGCTTCGTGTACGAATTTCTCAATGACGTTGTCTGCATAGTTTTTGTATCCGACCGCATTCGCACCGCGTAGCAACATTTGAATCAAGACGTTCGGCATCTTCTCACGAAGCTTCATGAGACGTACCCATGGGTCTTCGGATAAGAAGCGGTAGGCGACGTCGAACGTCGCTCCACCCCACGCCTCGACCGAGAACAATTCTGGCATGAGTTTGCTTGTCGGTTCGGCAATGTTCAAAATGTCCTGTGTCCGCATGCGCGTCGCGAGCAACGATTGATGGGCATCTCGCATCGTCGTATCCGTCAGCAACAATTCCGGTTGACGTTTG
The DNA here is from genome assembly GCF_018617145.1 of Exiguobacterium sp. s75. Lineage (GTDB taxonomy): Bacteria > Bacillota > Bacilli > Exiguobacteriales > Exiguobacteriaceae > Exiguobacterium > Exiguobacterium profundum. The sequence continues at coordinate 386,661 of NZ_JACSJQ010000001.1, read as the reverse complement.
ATCCAATCGGCGAGGCCGTCCGGTCCAAGCTCTGTAAGAATTTGTTTCGTCCCTGGCTTCGCTTCTGCTGGGAGGTCATGTGGGATTCGCACCGAACGGCTGATCGGCTTGTCTTTCAGACCGACACCCGGGAATCCATTCACCGTCACGTCCCCGATATAGTTCAACAGTTTCGTCCCACGGTCTTTTCGTTTCGGGAAGACGAACAGTTCTGGCGTCTCATCGATGAATGACGTGTTGTAATCTCCATTGATAAAGTTCGGGTGCTTCATGACGTTAATCAAGAACGGAATGTTCGTCTTGATTCCGCGAATCCGGAACTCGTTCAAGTTTCGAACCATCTTCGAGGCCGCTTGTTCGAATGTCATGCCATGTGTGGACAATTTCACGAGAAGTGAATCGTAGTACGGTGAAATCTCTGCACCGACATACGCATTTCCACCGTCAAGACGGACACCAAAGCCGCCTGGAGAACGGTAAGCCATGATTTTCCCAGTATCCGGCATGAAGTTGTTGCCTGGGTCTTCAGACGTAACACGTGATTGAATCGCATAACCGAGAAGTTTAATGTCTTCTTGCTTCGGCATTTGAATCATATCGCCGTGGAGCGACTCACCTTGCGCGATCATCAATTGTGTTTGAACGATATCAAAGCCTGTGACCATCTCTGTGATCGTATGTTCCACTTGAATACGTGGGTTGACCTCGATGAAGTAGAACGACTCGTCCTCGGTCACCAAGAATTCGACCGTACCGGCGTTGACGTAACCGACGTGACGCATGAGTTGGACCGCCGCATCACAAATCGCTTGGCGTGATGCATCAGACAAGGTCACACACGGCGCCACTTCGACGACTTTTTGGTGACGGCGCTGAACCGAACAGTCACGCTCGAACAAGTGGATGATGTGACCGTGCTCATCTCCAAGAATCTGCACCTCGATGTGTTTCGGACGTTCGACGAGTTTTTCTATGTACACTTCGTCAGAACCGAACGCCTGCTTCGCTTCTGATTTTGCACGTTCAATCAAATCTTTCATTTCTGCTTCTGTACGAATGACACGCATTCCGCGGCCTCCGCCACCCATCGACGCTTTGACCATGAGCGGGAATCCGTGCTCGTTCGCAAATGTTTCCGCGTCTTCATATGATGTGAGCGGTCCATCCGAACCCGGAATGACAGGAAGACCCGCAGCAATCGCACTCTGACGTGCTCGTACCTTATCCCCGAACGCATGTAAATGTGACTCATGCGGTCCGACAAAGATGATGCCCTCTTCACGGCAACGTCGTGCGAGTTCAATATTCTCTGAAAGGAAACCATATCCCGGGTGAATCGCATCACTGCCTGACTCCTTAGCGATTCGAATCACGTCTTCGATATCGAGATACGCATCGATCGGCTTTTTGTCTACACCGATCAAGTAGGCCTCATCGGCTTTAAAGCGATGTAAGGAACCGCTATCTTCTTGTGAATAGACAGCTACCGTTCGAATGCCTAACTCTGTCGCCGCTCGAAATACGCGAATGGCAATTTCCCCACGGTTTGCAACAAGTAACTTTTTAATTGGTTTCAAATGAAATCCCCCCGTTAATGAAGTTTGTTTGTTTCCTTACCTGACGACGTGAAGTGATGAACGTTGAACGTTTTCTTCTGACTTCACCCGAATTTCTTCTCGTCGTGTCGCCTCTCGATGACGGTTACGCATCGAGATACTGCTGAGCACCCCGAGAACACCCATCATCATGATAAGCGATGTTCCCCCATAACTGACCAGTGGCAAGGTTACGCCTGTCCCTGGGAACCAACCGGACATCGCACCGATATTGATGGCCGTCTGGATCATAATTTGTGAGGCAATCCCAAACGATACGAACATCGCAAAGTGACTATCCGCATGATTGGCGATATGAATCGCGCGAAAGGCGATGAAGAAGAGTAGGACCAAAACCGTCAATACACCGAAGAACCCTAACTCCTCCGCAATGATCGACATGATATAGTCGGTTTCTGGTTCTGGCAAATACCCATACTTTTGAAAACTGTTCCCGAGTCCGACTCCGGTCAATCCACCATGTACGATCGAGATGATCGACATGAGCAATTGGTGTCCATATCCTTCCGGGTCCATGAACGGGTTGAACACGACCTCAATCCGACTTCGTTGATTCTCCGAGAAGATGGTCGTGAACAATACGAATACAGTACCCATCCCAGCTAAAATCCCCGGAATCAAAATTCGAAGCGGCGCCCCGACACCGAACCACATGAGCAACATGATGGAACCGAGGACGAATAACCCACCCATATCCGGCTGTCCATTGATTGCGATGGCGTAGAACGAGAAGTAAAAGAGGACAGGCACTAAAAAGAAGGCGCCGATTTGAGCGCGCAACCCTTTTTTCGTGATCGCGGCCCGCGCTAGTCGACCCGGGAGTCCTTTCAACTCATTATTCCATAGTTCATGGTAGTAGTTCGCAAGCAGTATGATGAGGACAAATTTGGCAATCTCGACCGGTTGAATGGTCATTCCGCCGATGATGAGCCAAGCCCGGGCCCCGTTCAATGGCGGCATCGCCCACGTGACAAACAGCAAGATGACAGAAAGCGCATAAAGACCGAGGCGAATGCCTTTTTTCCGAAACATCTCATATCGGAACAATGTCGCAATCAAATAGACAAAGATTCCAATGCCAACGTAGACGAGCTGGCGATAGAATAAACTACTATTCGCGTAATCCCCACGATTCCAAACACTCGCACTATAAATCATGATGGAGCTTAGCCCGACGAGCAAGAGCACTGACAAAAACAACGCAAAATCAAAATACCGAAACCGTGTTTTCATGTATTCACTTCCTTATGTAAAACAATCCGACAACCCTTATAAAAAAATACTCAAACAGCGCCTCTTGCACAGTTTGAGTATAAGGTTCATAATTCTGAAGCTTCTGCCAAGGCAGATAACTTTTGTTCCAATGAATCGAGCAGTCCTTTACCTTCAATGTCTGAAATGAGTCCAAGACGAACCGCAAAATCAATTTGGCGCGATAGTCCAAACATATGTGTATCAAGCACCTCTTCATAAAGCGGGCACTTCGGCATTTTTAGGTTTTCTAACTGTACTTCAATCAGACAACGGATTTTTTCAGCATCCGCCTCGAGTAATTGAAGCGCTTGCTCCCGTTGGATTGCAGCCAAATTTGTCGCCACTACGACCCCTCCTCCGTACGATGACAGACTGTTTGTCATAACTCAACTGTACATTATCTTTCGTCATAATTCAATGTACAGTATGAATGAACGCGACATTCTTCCTCTTTTCCATTTTACGAGAAAGAGCGCTATAATGAAACGTGTAATGTGTATGAAGGGGGATATAAGCATGATTTTTCCACTTGATGGAGCGGTTCGCCACAGTCTGACGATCGACCCGACCGTATGGATTTTTGACGAACGAAAACGAAAGATTGAAGATTTGGACTCGGTGACGGAGAATGACCGTGAGGCATACTATGCGAAAATGGGGAAAGCATGGGATGACGGATTGTCACAAGGAACTCGAATCGACCACAACAAACCGATGTCGCGACAAGACAAGGATGCAGCATTACGCGACTCGTTCGCCATGCCGCTCGCGCCTTTTTTAAACAATGCCGAACCGATTGAGCTCGCGACACATGTCCGTTTTTACGGTGAGACTATATTGACTCTATCGCTCAGCGAGGCATCGCGCGTATATTTACAATTTTCAAAAGACGGAAAAGTACTTACTGACGGACCTGTCTATGTATTATATGAGGATCAGGTCATTCGCCAAGTCAATCATATCACCGTATTAAGCAATCAATGAGAAGGGTCACACCTTCTCTTTTTTTGGACTTTTTAGTTCACAAAGTGTAGTATATAGAGTGTTGACTACAAATTGAATAAGAAAGGTCGTGACGCTTACGATACCTCTATGGAAACGAAATTTAATGGTTGTTTGGATCGGTAGCTTCTTGACCGCCGCGTCGATGAGCCTCGTCCTTCCATTCCTTCCATTGTTCATCGAACAACTCGGGGTAAAGGATCCGGACCACGTCGTCACTTGGTCTGCGATTGCGTTCGGCGCGACGTTCCTCGTAGCCGCCATCGTCTCTCCGATGTGGGGACGCTTGGCTGACCGAAAAGGAAGAAAGCTGATGCTCATCCGAGCCAGTCTCGGGATGGCCATCGTCATGTTCCTCATCAGCTTCGTCCAAGACGTATATCAACTCGTCGGGTTGCGTTTACTCATGGGGGCCGTGTCTGGATTTATTTCAGCCGGCATCACGTTAGTCGCATCTCAGACACCAAAAGAGAAAAGTGGCTGGGCGCTCGGTACCCTGTCAACCGGTGGAATCACTGGTGGTCTACTCGGTCCCCTCATCGGCGGACTGCTCGCAGACTGGATTGGGCTTCGATCCGTTTTTCTCTTTACCGGAAGTGCACTCTTCCTGACGTTCCTCATCACGCTTTGGTTCGTAAAAGAAGATTTTGTCCCAGTGAAACGCGAAGAACTCGCGTCGATGAAATCGATTTTCGCCTCACTGCGACATCCACAGTTGATTGTCGGTCTGTTTGTGACAACGTTCCTCATTCAGTTCTCGACACAATCCATCGGACCACTCTTGACATTATACGTACGTGAATTGAATCCGAACACTACCGCGCTCGCCTTCATGGCAGGGATTGTCGCCTCCGCTCCGGGACTGGCCGCTCTCGTTTCGGCGCAGCGTCTCGGACGGTTATCGGACAGACACGGAGCGGAGCGCATCTTGTTTTGGGCACTGCTCCTCTATAGCCTCTTCTTGATTCCGCAAGCATTCGTTACCTCAACGACTCAACTCATCTTGTTGCGTTTCGGAATCGGGTTCGCAACGGCCGCCTTGATGCCGTCCGTTCAATCGCTACTGCGCCAGCATACGCCGGTCTCTGCGACGGGGCGCATCTTTTCATACAATCAGTCCGCTCAGTTCATGGGGAATCTACTCGGACCGCTATTTGGATCCCAAATCGTGGCACACTTCGGATTTTCTGCCCTGTTCATCATCACGGGATTGATTATGATCTCGAATGCCTTCTTAGAACGGACGAACGTCCAGTCGTTACAACTCGATACAAAATAACGCCGAGCACGAAGCTCGGCGTTATTTGTATCTTTCTTATAGTAGGTCAGCCGCCAATCGTGCAAGTGACGAACGTTCCCCTTTCACGAGTTGCACGTGTCCGAAGACGTTTTGTCCTTTGAAGCGTTCCACCGCGTACGTCAAGCCGTTCGAGTATTCATCCAAATACGGATGGTCGATTTGATACGGGTCGCCGACGAGTACGATTTTCGAGTTTTCACCGACTCGGGTGAGAATGGTTTTAATTTCGTGCTTCGTTAAGTTTTGTGCCTCATCGATGATGATGAACTGGTCCGGCATACTTCTACCTCGAATATAGGTGAGCGCCTCGAGCTGAATCGATTTCATACCGGCTAGAATATTCCCGAGCTCGTCTTTTGAATTCGCATTAAATAAAAATTCCAAGTTATCATAAATCGGTTGCATCCAAGGACGAAGCTTCTCTTCCATTTCCCCTGGCAAGTAACCAATATCGTTCCCCATCGGCACGACCGGGCGAGCGACGACGAGCTTATTGTAACGCTGTTCATCCTCGACGAGCGAGAGCCCTGCTGCTAGGGCAAGGAGCGTCTTCCCGGTACCGGCTTTCCCAAGTAAGGTGACAAACGGAATGTCATCTCGAAGCAACAGGTCGAGTGCCATCCGCTGTTGAACGTTTCGTGGATGAATTCCCCAAATATGATCTGCATCGAGTGCCAGTGGTCGTAAAATCGGTTGAAGCGAATCGACCACAGCAAGCGCACTCGCTTTCGACACATTACTTTTCAAGACGACGAATGAATTCGGATATAGCACTTGTTTCGTCAAGGCCGTCGTCGGCAATTGACGAACTTTATAAAATTCATCGATGAGCGACTGATCGACTTCAATCTCTCGATAGCCGGCGTATAAGTCCGTCGTGTCAACGATATGATCTGTCAGATAGTCTTCTGCATCAATTCCAATGGCGTCCGCTTTGACACGGACCAATATATCTTTTGAGACGACGACGACCTTTCGACCTCCGTCATGCTCGAATTGTTTCATTAACTTTAAGGCAACGAGTAGGATACGGTTATCGTTTGTCATGACATCGAACGGAATATCGACCTGGTGTTCATGACCGATTTCGACAAACAGACGTCCTCCGTTTTCAAGCGGGACCCCGTCATGGAGTTTTCCCGATGTCCGGAGCTGGTCGAGGACACGTGACGTTTCACGGGCATTCCGCCCGACCTCATCCATGTTTCGTTTCTTTCCATCTAACTCTTCTAGGACGATGGCTGGAATGACCACGTCGTGTTCTTCAAATTGAAATAAGGATAGCGGATCATGTAGGAGTACGTTCGTATCGAGTACATACGTTTTTTTCATAGACTTTGCCGCCCCTCGAATATAGGATGGTATTCAAGAATGAAGACTTTCTTTCACTTCACGGTCAAGCTTTTCCGCCGCTCGAATATCATACGTTTTCGTGATTTCGGGCTGTGCGTAAGCTGCTCCATAAAACGAGATGTTCCTCACTTCTTCGACATGTCCTTCAAAAAAACGAAGATGAAGGCTTGGTTTAACCGCCGGATCGAACTCTCGAATCGCTGAGAGTAAAACATGATAGGACTGACCATCTTCGATAAAAATGAGGCCAGCCGTCTTTTCTGTCGTCAAGATGGTCACGATATGTGAATTTCTTGTCAATGCGAACCGGACCGTGACAGCATCTAACGCTTGCACCCAACTGATCGCATGGCTGATCGGCCAACGCTTCGCCTCGTCGAAACCGACGAGAAATGTTAACGGCATGTCGTTCAATAGGCGCTCTTGCGCAGCTGTCAGTTCAAACGTTGCCTTACTCGCCATTCAACTCCCCTCCTTTTAACCGGGTATGGTTGTACCATTCTCCCTTACCGGTTCAATTCCCTGCTTTTAACGGTTGAAATCATGCTATACTCATCGTATAGAGGAAGGTGAAAAGATGCGTGTAAAATGTTCTCTTTGCGATAAAGTCGAGACCATCGACTCATGGTCGTTTGAAGCAAAACGCTTGCGTAACAAACCGGCTAAAACGTATATGTGTCAAGAGTGTCAGGAGCGAATCAGCGAACGAACGGCTGAACGCGCCGCATCTGGACAGTTCAAGTTATATCCTACATTTCGACAGAAACGAAATTGGTAATGCAAACGGGCGCCTCCGAAGAGACGCCCGTATTTTTTATGATTCTACCGCATCTTGACGACGGTTCCACCAAAGGCGACCACGATAAATGGCTAACACGATTGCCATGACGGCAAGCACTTCCGGGATTGGCCATGTGAAAAAGACGAGTGCCATCGTACCTGCTCCAAGTGAAAGCAGAATATAGACGATGAGCGACTTCCACCATGCCAATTGTTTCGCAAAACCAAGTTTAAAGACAAGGATTGTCAGTAAGATGACCGTGACAACGAGTGCATTGAACCCGACGGAAAAGTCATTCGGGTCACTGCCGACACCTAGCATCGAAGCGATCCACGGAACGTCAATCTGTGTGATATCGATTGTTTGAGAAGCTTTCAAGACAAAGAGTCCCCCTTTATTTCATACACATCCATTCTACACTATTCCATGCAAAAGGGAACGCCGAAGCGTCCCCTTTCTGCTAACTTATTCTTTACCAAGTTTACGACGCTTGTCAGCTTTCTCGCGTTCGTTCTTGTTCAAGATTTTCTTACGAAGACGGATTGACTCCGGTGTGATTTCACAGTACTCGTCATCGTTCAAGAACGTGAGCGACTCTTCAAGCGAAAAGACGCGCGGACGTTTCAAGACTTGTATCGAGTCTTTTGCAGAAGCACGCATGTTCGTCAATTGCTTCCCTTTAACGGCGTTAATGGCAAGGTCAACGTCACGGTTACATTCCCCAATGATCATTCCTTCATACACATCCGTACCTGGCTCGATAAAGATTGTTCCACGGTCTTCGAGGGCACCGATTGAGTAAGCCGTCGACTTCCCGTTTTCGATACATACCATAACACCGCTACGTCGGCCACCGATATCAGCAGCGATATACGGACGATACTCTTCGAACGTATGGTTCAAGATTCCGTATCCACGTGTCGCTGACAAGAATTCGTTACGGTAACCGATGAGACCACGTGATGGCACGAGGAATTCCATACGCGTCTGACCGTTGTCATTCGTGTTCATGTTCGCAAGCTCACCTTTACGGAGACCAATCGATTCCATGACTGAACCTGTATACTCTTCAGGTACGTCGATGATAACGCGCTCGAACGGCTCAACTTTCGTGCCGCTCTCGTCTTCACGGATGATAACTTGTGGTTTCGACACTTGGAGCTCGTAACCTTCACGACGCATGTTCTCGATCAAGATCCCGAGGTGAAGCTCACCGCGTCCTGATACGATCCATTGGTCTGGTGAATCTGTATTTTCGACACGGAGTGAAACGTCCGTCTCGAGTTGTTTCATCAAACGTTCTTCGATTTTACGTGCTGTCACGAAATCGCCTTCACGTCCTGCGAACGGAGAGTTGTTTGTCATGAAACGCATTTGAAGCGTTGGCTCATCGATGCGAAGGAGCGGAAGTGGCTCTTCTTTACCGACTGGCGTTACCGTTTCACCGACGTTGATATCTTCCATTCCGGCGATAGCGATCAAGTCCCCTGCTTTTGCTTCTTCGATTTCGACGCGCTTGAGGCCGAAGTAACCGAACAATTTCGTGACACGAAGTTGCTTCACCGTACCGTCTGTCTTACAAAGCGATACTTGCTCACCGACTTTGATTTTCCCACGGAAGACGCGACCTACACCGATACGACCGAGGTAGTTGTCATAGTCGAGCATCGTCACTTGGAATTGAAGTGGCTCGTCTGAGTTGTCCACTGGAGCCGGCGTGTTTTCAAGAATCGTGTCGAGCACGTGCGTGATTGTATCTTCTTGTTTTTCTGGGTCAGGATCGAACGAACTTGAACCGCTGACTGCTGATGTGTAGACGACAGGGAATTCAAGTTGATCTTCATCTGCGCCAAGGTCGATCAAGAGATCAACAACTTCATCGACAACGTCGAGTGGACGAACCATCGGCTTATCGATTTTGTTGACGACGACAATCGGACGAAGTCCTTGGTCGAGAGCTTTTTTCAATACGAAACGTGTTTGTGGCATACAGCCTTCACGCGCATCGACAACAAGGATAACGCCGTCTACCATACGCATGATTCGCTCAACTTCTCCACCGAAGTCTGCGTGACCTGGTGTATCTACGATGTTGATGCGCGTCTCTTTATAATCGATTGCTGTGTTTTTTGCGAGAATGGTAATTCCGCGCTCACGCTCGATATCGTTCGAGTCCATCGCGCGTTCTGCGACTGCCTCGTTCGTCCGGAAAGTACCAGACTGTTTCAATAATTCATCGACTAACGTTGTTTTACCGTGGTCAACGTGCGCGATGATGGCTACGTTACGAAGGTTTGTTCTTACGTTCATGTAGTTATTCCTCTCTTATTTAAAAAATTTCAACTTTTCTTCAACTTTAAGAGTATAGCACACGTCACAGTACCTTTGTCGAGTGGAATCGACTGTGAACGTTTTCATCTCGTGTTTTTTATCATACAATAGGGAAGAGAAGAGAAAATAAGGAGGAACCTCCATGCAGCTAATGTTTGTATTGATCGCAACGGCCGTTGTCGCAGGATTCGTCGGCATTGGAATCGGGGTGGCCGAGGGGAGCGCCGCCATTATCTTGGGCAGCCTCGTGTTAAGTGGCGTAGCGACATACTTTGGTATTCAATTGCGTCGCCGCATTCTTTCAGACCATCAATCATAAAAAAAGGGTTACTCCGGGATCATGTCGGAGTAACCCTTTTAACTTGCCTTTATAGCGGACGAGTCAAGCAGATGCGGTCGCGTAAAACGAGTCCATCTTCTTCGATGTCATCGTACCCGTGATTACGAAAATAATCGCGTTCCACCGAATCGAATCGGAATCCAGCTTGTTGGTAAAAGCGCAGTTGCATGATGCTTGAATTCCCTGTACAGACGAGCAGTTCTTTTCCACCAATCAAGGCGGCCCGCTTCACTGCGTCTTGTAACAAGCGTTGACCAATCGTTTGGTTTTGACGTTCGGGTTTCACTGCGATATTGACGAGTTCAACCCGATCGCCTTCGTGTGAAACGAGCATATACGCACCGACAATCTCACTACCGAGTAACGCTTTGTACGTACGACCTTCCTCGAATTGTTCCCGGACCATCGCTTCATTCGGATTCGCCAAGACGAGTAAGTCGCGGATTTCTTCATACGAATCATGTTCCACGATGTGTAAGTCCGGTTTTACTTCAGCCGTGACCCCTTTTGCGATGACGTAATGTTTGATGACGTCATTTACAAATGAATCGCTCCCAGCCAGGACAGATGTTTTTCCGTCATAGCGAATCGGCTCACCATATAAGGAAACGACACGCCCGCCTACCTCTTCAACGAGTAACTTTCCAGCAGCATAATCCCATGGCATATTGCGCATGGTGATGTAGCCGTCCACGCGACCGGCAGCAAGCCAGGCTAATTCAAGCGATGCAGCACCATGAGCTCGCGTCCCAATCGAGTCCCGTACAATCGGAGCGAGTATTTCCGGGGCAATCTGGTGGTTCGGCGTGACCCACGTCGCATTCATACTTAAAAACGCGTCTCGGACATGATGTTCATGAAGGGTCGTCAACGTCCGACCATTCAACGTCGCCCCGTATCCTTTCCGCGCCATGAACATCTCATCCGCCATGACGTCATAGACGAATCCATATTCCACGACTCCATCTATCATGATCGCGATAGAGATGGCAAACATACGTTTTTGATGAATAAAATTTAACGTCCCATCAATCGGGTCGACAAACCAGACGGTACCGGTCAATTGTTCTGGCTGATCTGTCGTCCCCTCTTCCCCCATAATCTGATGTTCCGGAAATGTTTGTTGGATTCGACGGACAATCAGTTGTTCCACCGCGCGGTCGATTTCAGTGACCAAGTCCCCTTTTCCCGTCTTTCGTTCCACTTCATAACTTTGATCAATCTCGCGACGAATCAGTTCTCCCGCTTGTTTGATTAAGTCGACTGCAAACCATTCTATCATCTGTGATCACCTCAACTGTATTGTACCAAACAAAAACCAGTATCCGCTCGGAATACTGGTTGAATGTGTGTGTAATGGTTAGGCTTCGAGACGCAATAATTCTTGGCGGTACTTCTCTAACCGATGCTTGCTAGCCTGAACTGTAGCATCATCTTGTGACGCCATCGCATCGAAGAGGGTTGCCAATTCATAATCAATCTCTAAGCGCAGCACCGGGATCCGTTTTTCTGCGTCTTTTCTTTTGAATGCCTCAATCACTTGTTTCATAAGATGCCACACTCCTTTTGTTGAGCTACAAGTTACGGTTTAGTGAGTTGAATTGAGTATATCAGATAAAATTCGAAAAAGAAAGATAATTGTCTGACTATTTTGAATTTTTTATCTTAATGGATATATTCCCAATTCCGAGGTCCCTAAACCTGATTTGGTGTTAATGAACTGTACCCGATTTAAAGGAGAAATAACAAAAAAGCATGCCTGAATTTGCTCGGGCATGCTCGGTCTTACAGTTTGATCATTTTACTCGAGGACTTCATTGCCGCCTGAACCGTACGATACGTGGAATAACCTGTCTGTTCGTCGTGAACCGCGTTCAGTTGTTTCTCCTCCGACTTAGATGTTACGATCTGCTTGAAGGCACGATAGGAGTCGAGAAAAACCTCTCGTTCCACCCCACCTTCATTGGCTTGTGCGACGACGTTATAAAACTCGACGACTTCAATCAATTCGTCAGTCGTCCAATCCGGATTGATCGGATAGTTGATTTGCATATTGTTTCACCTCGACACCCATTGTAACAACAAAAAAAACTATTGCAAGTTGAGCCAGAAATCTCTATAGTTTTTTTGTTGCTTCTTTTTTAAAAACAACATATATCATAACGATACTATTCATCTTATAAATAAACTGATTCAAGGGGGATTTACGATTGAAATTAAAAGGTGCTACTCAGCTCGAAACGCCACTATTTGACACGTTGCTTGAACATGTCGACTCAAACCCGATTGCGTTCCACATTCCTGGTCATAAAAGCGGAAAAGGGATGGACCCGGAGTTTCGTGACTTTATTGGTGAAAACGCCCTAAAAATTGATTTGATTAACATTGCCCCACTCGATGACCTCCATCATCCAAAAGCGGCAATCGCTGAAGCGGAGCGCTTGGCGGCAGAGGCGTTCCGTGCTGACGAGACCTTTTTCTCCGTTCAAGGGACATCGAGTGCCATCATGGCGATGATCATGGGTGTCGTTGGCCCGAACGAAAAAATCATCGTGCCACGGAACGTCCATAAATCCGTCATGTCCGCGCTCGTCTTAACGGGTGCCCACCCGGTCTTCATCCACCCGGAATTTGACGAAACATACGGCATCGCCCACGGAATTACGGCTAGTGCCGTTGAACGCGCGCTTGAACTTCATCCGGACACGAAAGCCGTACTCGTCATCAACCCGACTTATTTCGGGGTCGCAGGTGATTTAGAGCGTATCGTATCCGTCGCGCATGCACAAGACGTTCCTGTACTTGTCGATGAGGCACACGGCGTTCATCTCCCGTTTCACGATGAACTTCCGCTCTCGGCGATGCAAGCGGGAGCAGATGTGGCGGCGACGAGTGTGCACAAGCTTGGCGGTTCAATGACAGGCAGTTCGATTTTGAACGTACGCCGCGGACTCGTCTCGCCAGAACGAATTCACGCGATGCTCTCTATGATTACAACGACGTCAACATCCTATTTGCTCCTCGCTTCTCTCGACGCGGCACGTCGACAGTTAGCGACAAAGGGTCACATGATGAATGAGCGTGCACTCGAGCTTGCTAGAACGGCCCGTACGGCAATCAATCTCATGCCGAACTTATCGGTATACGGTCATGCCGAGTTGCATTCTGAATCGACTTACGCGCTTGACGAAACGAAAGTACTCGTATCCGTGCGTGAACTTGGGGTAACTGGATTTGAAGTCGAGAAATATCTTCGCGACAAACACCGCATCGAAGTCGAGATGTCCGATTTATTGAATGTGCTCTTCATCGTCACATCAGCGGACGACGAGTCAACGATTCAAGCGTTGATTGAAGCGATGCGAGATGTCGTTTCTGTTTACCAAAAGTCTGGGAACGACTCATTATCCATCATGCTCCCAGAGATTCCACCACTTGCGCTCAGTCCTCGTGATGCGTTTTATGAAGAGACGGAGACGATCCCTCTCGAAAACGCAGTCGGGCGTATTTCAGCGGAATTCATCATGGTGTATCCACCTGGAATTCCAATCATCATTCCAGGTGAATTGATTACGACGTCGACACTCGAATACATTATGGCCAACATTGAAGCGGGTCTTCCCGTACAAGGTCTTGAAGATGAGTCGCTGCAAATGATTAAAGTCATCCAACAAACAAAAGCGATTCGCTAAATAAAAAATGAGCCGGTCATGATGACCGGCTCATTTTTTATGTCATCTCAGAAAAGGTGGCTGTAGATGATCGAATTGCTTCCCCTAGTGCCTATTATAAGAAAACGCTTACATTTTTTCAAGTGTCAATTTCTTCAGATGCTTGTGTTTTTTCGACGAAGCAAAGTCGTAAAAATTCAGCGACGTGCTCTGTGTCGTTCAAGTTGATGCCAAGCATCGGATACAATTGACGCGGCTCTTCTAGCGCATGCAAATCAAGAAGGGCCGATTGACCCGTTTGCATACAGACGACTAACACCTTGCCCATGAATTGCTGTGTATAGACGAAACCAAAATCATAACGGGCGGCTTCTGTTTCAATCCCCGTAAATCGGACCCGACTCGTCTCGGACACGGTATACAATAACTCCTCATCGAATGCCATCAGGATTCCCTCCCTTTTCTCTTCACAAGTATTTTCCTTTATACTACAAGTATGAAACCTAAGGAGAGAATGACAATGAAGATTGATTATGCAACAGAGGTAAACGTAGAAACTCTTGTCCAGTTCATGCACGATTTATGGCCAGACGCCCCCACCGAAGAATTACGAATGGAAGTCAAACTCGGTCTCGCCTCAAAAAAGATGCATTATTTCATCGCATCAAATGAACATGGGAAGGCGGTTGGTTTTTGTCAACTCAGTTTCCGGCATGACTATGTGCCAGGTTCTAGTACGTCCCCGACCGCCTATGTGGAAGGAATCTATGTCAGTGAATCAGAGCGCCACCGAGGTGTCGCCTCTCGTTTGGTCGATACTGCATCAACCTTTGCGGCCCGTCACGGTTGTATCGAACTGGCATCGGATACCGAGCTTGAAAACGAGGACAGTCAATGCTTTCACGAGAAGGTCGGATTCAAGGAAGTCGAGCGTGTCGTCACCTACATTAAAAACCTCTCCCACGAATCGTGAGAGAGGTTTTATTGACGTTCTTATTTTACAACGTGGATTGGCATACCCATTGCGATTTCAGCAGCTTCCATAGCCATCTCACCGAGTGATGGGTGAGCGTGGATTGTAAGTGCGATATCTTCAGCAGTCATACCAGTCTCGATTGCAAGGCCAAGCTCAGCAATCATATCTGAAGCGCCCGTACCCGCGATTTGAGCACCGATCAAGAGACCGTCCTCTTTGCGTGTGATGAGCTTCATGAAGCCGTCTGGCTCGTCAAGTGCAAGTGCACGACCGTTCGCTGCGAATGGGAATTTCGAAACTGTGATTTCGAGTCCTTCTTCTTTTGCGAGTGGCTCTGTATAACCAACCGTTGCGAGTTCAGGATCTGTGAAGACGACTGCAGGGATTGCAGAGTAGTCGAGGTAAGCTGGCTTACCTGCTGCTGCTTCCGCTGCGATTTTCGCTTCGTAAGATGCTTTGTGTGCAAGTGGTGGTCCAGGAACGATATCACCGATTGCATAGATGTTTTCGTTCGATGTTTTACACTGGTCATCGATTTCGATGATTCCACGGTCGCTGATTTTAACGTCCGCGTTCTCAAGACCGATGTCGCCTGTGTTTGGACGACGACCAACTGTGACGAGGACATAGTCCGCTTCAACAGATTGCTCTTCACCGTTTACTTCAAACTTAACAGTTACGCCGTCTTCCGTTTCTTCAACACCTTTAGCAAGTGCATTCGTGTGAATTGTGACGTTCCCTTTTTGCTTGAGTTTCTTCTTAACGATTTGCGTCATTTGTGGTTCGAAACCAGACAAGATGTCGCTAGCGCCCTCTACAACGACAACTTCTGTATCGAAGTTAGCGTATGCAGTACCGAGCTCCATACCGATGTATCCACCGCCGATGACGACGAGTTTCTTCGGTACTTCAGGAAGTGCCAACGCGCCAGTTGAAGAAAGGACACGTTTAGACCATTTGAACGATGGGATCTCGATTGGTGTAGAACCAGTCGCGACAATCGCTTTTTTAAATTTGTAAGGAGTTGAGCTGTCTTCAGTGATGACACGAACTGTGTCTTCAGACGCGAAGAACGCTTCACCTTGAACGATCTCGATTTTGTTTCCTTTGAGGAGACCTTTAACACCGCCAGTCAATTTGTTAACGACTGACTGTTTCCAATCTTGAACTTTTGTGAAGTCCACTGACACGTTGTCAGACGTGATTCCCATTGAATCATGACCTTTAGCGTGTTGGAAGTTGTGTCCTGCTGTGATCAACGCTTTCGATGGGATACATCCGACGTTCAAGCAGACACCACCGAAGTTGCCTTTCTCAACGATAGTTACTTTCATTCCGAGCTGTGCGCCACGGATTGCGGCAACGTATCCACCAGGACCGGCACCGATGACAAGCAAATCAGTTTCTTGTGCGAATTCTCCTACTACCATGTTCTTATCCCTCCATCATTAGAAGTGCTGGGTCTTCGAGCAAGCGTTTCACCATGTTAAGAGCGTTTTGTGCAGTCGCACCGTCGATGAGGCGGTGGTCAAAGCTGAATGAAAGTGCAAGTACTGGCGCAGCAACGATTTCACCGTTCTTCACGACAGCTTTCTCAGCGATACGGCCGATACCGAGAATCGCAACTTCTGGGTGGTTGATGACAGGCGTGAACCATTGTCCACCAGCTGAACCGATGTTTGTGATTGTGATCGATCCACCTTTCATGTCTTCCCCAGCGAGCTTACCTTCACGAGCTTTACCTGCAAGTTCGTTAATGTTTGTAGCAAGTGCATAGATTGATTTACGGTCTGCATCTTTTACGACTGGTACAACGAGTCCGTTGTCCGTGTCAGCTGCAATCCCGATGTTGTAGTAGTTTTTGTAGACGATTTCTTCGTTCACGTCATCGATTGAAGCGTTGATTGTTGGGAATGCTTTCGCTGCAGCAGTCAATGCTTTCACGACGAATGGCAAGTACGTGAGTTTCACGCCTTGGTCAGCCGCGACTTGTTTGAAATCTTTACGGAGTGCAACGAGTTTTGTAACGTCGACTTCGTCCATGAGTGTAACGTGTGGTGCAGTGTGTTTCGAGTTAACCATAGCTTTCGAGATGGCTTTACGGATTCCACGGATTTTCTCACGTGTTTCAAGTTCAGGAGTCGCTGACTCGTAAGGCTTGATTTCCGTTTTCGCAGCAGCTGCTGGTGCTACAGATTCTGTTTTCTCTGTTGTAGCTTCTGCAGACGGTGCTTCGCCGTTCGCGAATGCATCGATGTCTTCTTTCAATACACGGCCGTTGTCGCCAGAACCGTTTACTTCACGGATGTCGACACCTTTTTCACGTGCATATTTACGGACAGATGGCATAGCGATAACACGCTCAGATTTGTGAAGTTGAACGTCGCGTGGCGCGTCTTCTTTCACATCTTCTTTTACGTCTTCTGTCTTCTCTTCTGCTTTCGGTTGTTCAGGTGTTTCTTCTTCACCTGCTGGTGCGTCGCCTTCGATGTCAAACGTAATGAGGACGTCGCCGACTACAGCAACTGTACCTTCAGAAACTTTAACTTCTTTGACTGTACCGTCGACTGGAGCTGGGATTTCAACGACTGCTTTGTCGTTTTGTACTTCTAAAAGAACATCGTCCTCTTTGACCGTATCCCCTGCTTTTACGAACCACTTGACGATTTCACCTTCGTGAATACCTTCACCGATATCTGGTAATTTAAATTCAAATACTGCCACTGGTTTTTCCTCCCATCAATTCATCATGTAAACACGACAAGGGAGACAATTCTCCCTCATCGTTTATTCGACACGATCTTAGAAGTTCACAACTTCCTTAACTTTTGCAACGACATCTTTATGGTCAGGTAACCACATGTCTTCACCTTGTGCGAATGCGAAGACTGTGTCTGGTGCAGTTACTCGAAGAACTGGTGCTTCGAGGTGAAGAATTGCGCGCTCTTGAATTTCAGTTACAACGTTCGCTGCGATACCTGCTTGACGTTGTGCTTCTTGAACGACGATCGCACGACCTGTTTTCTTAACAGACTCTACGATTGTGTCGATATCAAGCGGGCTCACTGTCATGAGGTCGATGACTTCAACGTTGATGTTTTCTTTTTCAAGTTCTTCCGCTGCTTTGAGTGACGTGTGCACCATCGCACCGTAAGTGATGATTGAAACGTCTGTACCTTCACGTTTCACATCCGCTTTACCGAGTTCGATTGTGTACTCACCTTCAGGTACTTCGCCACGGAATGAACGATACAATTTCATGTGCTCGAGGAACACGACTGGGTCGTTATCACGGATAGACGCGATCAACAAACCTTTTGCATCGTACGGAGTCGATGGAATAACGACTTTAAGACCAGGTGTCTGAGCCATCAAACCTTCAAGGCTGTCCGCGTGAAGCTCAGGTGTCTTAACTCCACCACCGAATGGTGAACGGATTGTGATTGGTTGGCTGTAAGCGCCGCCTGAACGGTAACGCATACGTGCCATTTGAGCTGCGATTGAGTCGAAAACTTCGAATACGAATCCGAAGAATTGAACTTCCATGATTGGACGGAATCCAGTAAGACCTAGACCGATCGCAAGACCACCAATCCCTGATTCAGCGAGTGGCGTGTCGAAGACACGGTCTTCGCCGAGCTCGTCTTGGAGACCTTCCGTCGCACGGAATACCCCACCGTTTTTACCAACGTCTTCTCCGAAAAGAAGTACTTTCTCGTCGCGTTTCATTTCAACGCGCATCGCATCAGTAATCGCTTGGATCATTGTCATTTGAGCCATAACTTACTTCGACTCCTTTGCAGTATATTCTTCAAGCTGTTCTTTCAAGTTTGAAGGAAGTTCTTCGAACATGTTGTTGATGAAGTCCGAAACTTTTTGTTTTGGTTCTTTGTCTGCTTGGCTGATTGCTTCTTTCACGTCAGCTTTCGCTTGCTCGATCACTTCGTTCTCCATGTCTTCGTTCCAGAGTTTCTTGTTCTCAAGGAAGAGACGGAAACGTACGAGTGGATCTTTTTCTTGATATTCTGTGTCGAGTTCTTTTGTACGGTAACGTGTTGGGTCATCCCCAGCGAGCGTATGTGGTCCGTAACGGTAAGTGAGTGACTCGATGAGTGTCGGTGTTCCTTCGAGTGCGTCGACGCGAGCTTGTTGAGTCGCTGCGAGCACTGCAAGAACGTCCATTCCATCTACTTGAATTCCGTTGATTCCAGCTGCAACAGCTTTTTGCGCGATCGTTTTAGCTGCAGTTTGCTTTTCAACAGGAGTTGAGATAGCGAAACGGTTGTTTTGAACGACGAAGATTGCTGGTGATTTGAATGCACCTGCAAAGTTCAATCCTTCGTAGAAGTCACCTTGTGATGAGCCACCGTCACCTGTGTAAGTAATGGCGACATTTTTGTTGCCGTTGCGTTTGAGGCCCATTGCCACACCCGCAGTTTGAATGATTTGTGCACCGATGATGATTTGTGGCATCAATACGTTGACACCTTCAGGGATGCGGTTTCCTGCCACGTGTCCACGTGAGAACAAGAACGCTTGATAAAGCGGAAGTCCGTGGAATACGAGTTGCGGGATATCACGGTATCCTGGAAGAATCCAGTCCTCTTTGTCGAGCGCGTATTGCGTCCCGATCATCGTCGCCTCTTGACCTGCCACTGGCGCGTAGAATCCTAAGCGACCTTGACGGTTAAGTGAGATGGCGCGTTGGTCCCAGATTCGAGTATAGACCATGCGGCGCATGAGCTCCTGAAGTTGCTCGTCCGTTAGGTCAGGCATTGCGTCTTGGTTGACGACCTCACCCTTCTCGTCGAGAATACGGAACGTTTGGAAGTTTTCTTCCACGTTTTGAAGTACCTGAACGTTGTTCATTCGTTTCACCTCATCCTTTCAACTATGAGACAATTGTCTTTTTTGTGATCAAACACTATCTCAAATCTTACGTGTATCTGTCCAAAAAAGCAATCTGTATTAACGTGATTCAGAAAAGTTATCCTCTCCTGACGTTTCCTTGTTAGTATAAAACGGGTTGTTTCAATAACGCAAAAAATATGCTTACCTAAATAAAACGCTTACATTCAAGGGATATGACATCCTTTTCACCACTGTATTATTTTCATTTCACCTTCTGTACCATCCACATTCCTTCCTGTTTAAATATGATATAATCAATCATATAAGTTCGATAGAAAGGAAGTTGTGTATGTTAACCATGAAAGATGTCATCCGCGAAGGAGACGAGCGACTTCGCGCGCGTTCAGCCGAAGTTTCGATTCCGCCAACAACAGAAGATTTGGCGTTACTCGACGAGATGGAGACGTTTCTTGTCAATAGTCAAGACCCAGAGATGAGCGAGAAATACGAGTTACGAGGTGGTGTCGGAATCGCCGCACCTCAACTCGGTGTAAATCGTCGTTTCTTCACAGTATTGCTACAAGAAGAGGAAGAGACGTTTAAACTCTCCATCTTCAACCCTAAAATTACAAGTCATTCCGTCGAACAGACATTTTTGAATGGCGGCGAAGGCTGTCTATCGGTCGATCGCGTGGTCAAAGGAAATGTACCTCGTTTTCGTCGAATCACGTTAGAAGGGTTCGACCGCGACGGGAAGCCGATTAAGCTTCGTCTGCGCGGAATGCGCGCTGTCGTATGTCAGCACGAGCTCGATCATTTAGACGGGATCATGTTCTATGACCGGATTAATATGTCGAACCCGTTAGAAACATACGGCGAACCGATTTAACATGTTTAGTTCGAGAAAAAGGGCACTGTTGTTACTATTCCCATTTTTATTTCTTTTAATCGGTGGATGTGTGCGAATCAATTATGATGCGACCGTCCACTATGACCAATCTGTTTCGCTTGAAACGACTTACGCGTTCCGTGATCATCCAGTCATGAAATTGCTCAATCTCAGACTCGACTGGGATACTTGGAAAGAGCAGGCGGAAGAAAACGGATATGAAACAGAAGATTATTCAAGTCCTGATGACTACGAAGGCATGGTCTTAAAGAAGACATTTAAAAATGTCGACGAGTTGCAACAGATTAAAGAGGAATGGAAAACGGGACCAGCCGGTATTTTAGTCCCTCCGGATATTCAGTTCGACATCGAGCAACAGGAAGGCATTTGGTTTGATTCATATACACTCCAAACCAATCTCGACCTCCGACTCGATCGGGTCGACTTACCCGGTGTTGAACTAACCGGCTCCCCCAAAAAATTGGCTGAACGATATATCCGCCAAGCCGACATTCGCTTTAACTTGACTGTTCCGACCGGCGTATTCGTTGAGGATGGAACTGGCTTAGACCTCCGTTCTATGAAACATGTCGAGTGGCAAGTCTACGGCGGTCGGCAAAATAACGTGAAGCTAGTTGCCCATGTACCGAACGTCAAAGCTTGGATCGTGACGGGAATCGTTCTGATTGCAGCGGCCGTATTGACTTACTTCATTTGGCGCAAATATCGTCGGAATGTTGGCAACCCAAAAGAGACATCCATTCGTTCACGTCTCCTCGGACTGTTGATCGTCTCACTTTCACTCGCTCTCATCATCGTCACCTTCCGACAAGAGTTGACAAACGAGCGTCAATCCGAGGCGATTCGCCAAGCTACTCAAACGAATGAGTTTATCCCTACGTTTGCAGTTCATGGTTTACTCGGGACAGACCGGACGTTCCTCCGTTTCTCTCAAGCGATGGAACAAAGTGGGCAAGCGACTGACGGAGCACTTTGTACCGTGACTGTCAAAGGCAAGGCCGACTGTGAAATATATGATTTTAGTTCAACTCGCCCGATTGTCCGAATCGAGTTCGAAGATGCAGAGGCTTCTTTGAACAATCAGACAAAGTGGTTGAATACAGCCATTGAAACATATAAAAAAACGAGAAATCGATCATTCGATCGGATGTATATCATTGGCCATAGCATGGGTGGCGTAGCCGCTGCCAACTATATCTTGAATCAAGAGACGTACATCGTCGATAAGTTTGTAACGTTCGATAGCCCGTTCGGCGGGACACGCCTTGCGAACTTCGGATTATCTGCCAGTAACTTCGGCATTAACACCGGAAGCCCTGCCATCCGTGATTTGTCCCCTAACTCAGACGGACTGCAGGCATTCCAGTCTAAGCTTGAGACATGGCCGAGGTCCGTTCAGGTACTCTCCTTCTCTGGACGAGGCGGTGAATTCAATTTGATTGAGCCGGCGAGTTCTCTGTTACTGGAAGAGTATACGAATAACATTCAGACAGAAACGGTACCGTACGACCATTTCTCGCTTCACCGTAAAAGTGACGTCTTGAAAGAGACTGGGAAATTCTTATACGAATACACGAATGAGTTTAATCCAATCGAGACGAACTAACGTCAAAACAGCTATCCCCAAATTTTGAGGATAGCTGTTTTTTTAATACGTCATCGTCCATGTGACTTTTTGGAGCCAATACATCATATACTTTCCGATTGGGAGATCGGTTTGAATCTCATCATACGCTACCGTATACGTGCCATTCTCATTGTTCCATAGACGATTAAAATACTCGTCCACTTCATCAAAGAAGGCTGTATCCACTTCTCCTGTCACTTCGACGTCTGCCTCTAGGTTGTAATCGTTCATGTTCCGGGTCGTATAGTTCCCCGATCCTAAGACAACGGTCTTTTCTTCACCATCCACATACAGGATTTTTGGATGATATTGTTCCTTGGCGACATCATACCAGCGAATCTCGATTTGCTCCGGGTTGACGGTGTTCAGTTCTGCCGTCACCGGTAAGTTCGGTAACCCTGATTTCGATCGACCGAAGGCATTCGTGTTCGGATCGAGGATCAAGTTCACCTTCACCCCGCGCCCGGCGGCATCCTCGATTGCTTGGATAATATTCCGATCTGCCAAATAGAACATTCCGATCCAGATGGTGTCCCCATCGTCCGCCCCATTCATTGCATCGAGCACCGACTCTTGAATCTTCCCTTCCGTGACATAACGAATCTCCATCGGTGCCTCGCTCGGCGCATTTTCAATCTTCGACAACGCTTCATCATCTGGGAAGCGCCGTGCATCCCCTTTAGAGAACGTCGCGACCGCTTGCTCACCTTCAACGATTTCTTTTAAAATCGGTCCTTTTAAATGGACACCGACATTCGAGTGATATCCGCTGGCATCATGTGGATTAGCGGAAAGTACAAAGCCTTCATTCTCGGTGACCATCACTTTTCGATGGTTCGCTTTGATATTGAGCAACCTTAAATATGCACGTACCGTAATGTCCGGTGCCGAAGAGGCCATCGGGTTCGGTAGCCATCCGTCTTGACTATTGCCGAACCACTGAATCGCCATCCGGTAAAACGTGGAGTATAAAATATTCGGGTCACGAAGAGCATCGAGATTTGTGTACACGACTTCTACCCCTGCCTCCTCCAGTACATCGAAGTGGTCAGAAACATGACCGTTATAGCTGGTATTGATGTCATCCGTGATGAAGACGACTTTCAAGTCCGGATATCGTTTCATTTGCTCAAGCAATGCTGAAGATAGGCGCGATGTAATGTCCGGATATTGTCGGTCTTCATTCGAATAAGGATTGAATAAGAAAAAGTCCATGACGATATATTCTTTTGCCTCACGTATCGCTCGTTCAACTTCACTAAATATCTCCTGTTCGACAATCTCTGTATCTTCCCCTTGATAGGTCAAATCATGAAGAAAATCGATTTGGTCATCTGTGATGAGGTACGGTTCAGATTGTCTCGACACGCCTTCCGGTAATGGTTTGACTTGATGATAAACGAGCGTGATGAGAAAAATGACCGCAATGATTGCGGCTCCCCATTTCAGCCACCCTTTCTTCCCCTTTTTCTTCGCCATAAGCTCCCCCTCCTCTTTTGCGGTGAAAAAAACGAGCTGTAGTCTCCTACAGCCCGTCAAATCATACTTCCATAATAATCGGCAGGACCATTGGGTGTCTCCGCGTCTTTTGTGCCAAGTAAGGTGTGAGGGTGTCTGAGACGAGTTGCTTCATCTCCGACCACTTCATCTGCTTATTGGACAATCCTTGTTCGACGGTTTTCTTCAACAATCGTTCGCCATCACGAATCAGACTACCTGATTCACGCATGTAGACGAATCCACGTGAGATGATATCTGGTCCTGAGACGAGTTTGCGCGTCTTGCCATCGATGCTGATGACGACAACAACAAGTCCATCTTCAGACAGAATGCGGCGATCCCTTAATACGATATTCCCAATATCACCAATTCCATTCCCATCAATATACACAGCGTTCGCAGAAATTTTACCAGTGACCGCAGCCGACTCCGAGTCGACAGCAAGCACTTCGCCATTATCCATAACGAAACTGTTCTCTTTCGGGATTCCAACCGATTCAGCAAGCTCAGCATGCTTTTTCAACATACGGTACTCGCCGTGAATCGGCATGAAGAATTTCGGATTCAGAAGACGAATCATCAACAACTGTTCTTGTTGCGAACCGTGACCTGACGTATGAATGTTCGTCAACTTACCGTAGACAACATCCGCTCCCGCTTTATACAACTGGTCAATCGTCTTCCCGACCGAGATGGCGTTACCTGGGATTGGAGAAGAAGAGAAGATGACCGTATCCCCAGGAATGATCGACACTTGACGGTGCGTCCCATTTGCAATACGGCTGAGCGCTGCCATCGGTTCCCCTTGCGATCCGGTACAAAGAATCGCGATTTCATTCGGGTCGTAGTGACGCATCTGATTCGCCTCAATAATCATACCCTTTGGCACGTTGATGAAACCGAGTTCTTGTCCGATCGTCATGACTTTCTCCATCGAACGACCGAAAATCATGAGATGACGACCTGTCTCGGCACACGCATCGACCACTTGTTGCAAGCGATAGATGTTCGATGCGAACGTCGCAAAGATGATTCGACCGTCCGCTTTCCGGAACGTCTCACTAATCGTCCCACCGACCACGCTCTCACTCATCGTGAAGCCTTCCACTTCTGCATTTGTTGAATCGGACAAGAGACAAAGTACGCCTTCTTTTCCGATTTCCGCCATCTTGGCAAGGTCTGCCGGCTCGCCTACCGGAGTGAAGTCGAACTTGAAGTCACCCGTATGGACGATGTTCCCTTGTGGCGTCTTGACGACGACACCGAGTGAGTTCGGAATCGAGTGCGTCGTGCGGAAGAACGAGATGCTCGTCTTACGGAACTTGATGAGTGAATCCTCATCAATCTCATGGAGCTCCGCCTCACGAAGCAACCCATGCTCCTCAAGTTTAACTTTGATCAATCCGAGCGCGAGTTTCGTCGCATAAATCGGCAATTGTACTTGCTTCAATAAGAATGGAATTCCCCCGATATGGTCTTCGTGACCGTGAGTGATGAATACCCCTTTTACTTTGTCCTTGTTTTTAATCAAGTACGAGTAATCAGGAATCACATAGTCGATTCCAAGCAAGTCATCCTCTGGGAACATGATTCCCGCATCGATGACGATGATTTCATCTTGGAATTGAACAACATATGTGTTCTTCCCGATTTCTCCGAGTCCGCCCAATGCGAACACGGCTGTTTGGTGGTTCTTAACAAACTTCATTTAATCTCTCCTTACTTCAATTATTAATACATCTATGTGAAACATAAGTGATTCTCGAATATGCCCGTAAGATTCTTTTTTCATTATAGCTCATATCATGACAATATTTCACTAACGATGTGATATTCGTGGTAGTTTCCCTATTTCGTGTTATCCTTTTAGTGGGTTCAGAAAACATATTTTTTAGATAAAGAGAAAGAATGGTGAATCAAATGGAAGATCAAAAGGTTGTTTTCTTCGACATTGACGGCACGCTTTTACATGAAGGTAGTTATATCCCGCCTTCCACGATTTCAGCGATTCAAGCACTTCAGGCAAACGGCGTCGAGACGTTCATCGCGACGGGACGAGGACCGGCCATGCTATCCGACATCCCAGAACGTGTCGGGATTGATAGTCTCGTTTGTTACAACGGTCAGATTGTCGTGCACAAAGGTGAAATCGTCTATCGTAACACGCTCTCGAAAGATGCACTCGGTCGCTTGACGACGCACGCTTCTTCAAATGACCATACTCTCGTCTATTTGGGACAGGACCGTGGTGGTGCTTCAAAACCGAACGACGCCATCGTTGAACAATCGCTCGGCGAACTCGACATGCCGATCCCTTCATTCGAACCGAACTTCCACGCAGAAGAGGATGTGTATCAGACGTTACTGTACTGCACGCCTGAAGACGAGCATCGTTATATCAATGCTTATCGTGAGTTCGATTTTATCCGTTGGCATCCTCATGCGATGGACGTGATCAATAAGGGAGCCAGTAAAGCAGACGGCATCCGTCACTTTATTGAGACCAACGGCTACCGTCTGGAGAATACGTATGCTTTCGGAGATGCATTGAACGACTTGGCCATGCTTCAGTATGTAGGGACAGGAATCGCCATGGGCAATGGTCGCACCGAAGCGAAAGACGTGGCGGATTTCGTCACGAAATCCATCCTTGAAGATGGAATCGAGTACGGCCTAAAGGCGATGAAGCTCATCTAAAAAAGACCCTTGGAGTCAAACCGTCGAGTTGGATCAATCGATTCAACGATCGCGGCATCGCTCCAAAGGTCTTTTCTTTTATCTCGAACGAAGTGTGCGCTCTAGTCGATCCAAATCGGTATCCTTCCCGATGATGATCAAAATATCTTCCGATAAAATCATCTCATCCGCTTGAGGAGAAATCAGGACATCGTCATCGCGACGAATCGCGACGATGTTCACCCCGTACTTCGCTCGCAAGTCCAAATCGATGAGGGATTTGTTCGATAACTTGTCCGATGCTTTAATTTCGACAATCGAATGTTCATTCGATAATTCGAGGTAGTCGAGGATACTCTGGCTCATCAACCCATTGGCAATTCGAACGCCCATATCTCGCTCAGGGTGGACGATGTTATCCGCCCCGATTCGACGGAGTACTTTTTCATGGTAATCGTTCGTCGCCTTGACCGTGATGATTTGGACACCGAGTTCCTTTAAAATCAACGTCGTCAAAATGGAAGCTTGAATATTCTCCCCGATGGCGACGATCACATGTTCAAAGTTACGAATCCCTAAACTCTTTAACACATTCTCATCTGTTGTATCGGCAATCACGGCATGGGTTGCCAATCCCATAAACTCATTGACACGTTCCTCATCTGAATCGATGGCGAGGACGTCATATCCATTTGAAGACAATTCTCGGACGATCGACCCTCCAAATCGTCCTAACCCGATGACTGCAAATTCACCTGTCATGATGCTACATCCCTTTCCTACACATGTTCTCTTCTTGATTCTTCGTTCAGTGTAACTGATTCCACTTCAAAACTCTATATAAAAAACAAAACGGGATTCCCTTCAAATAAAGGAAATCCCGTTCTTGCCATTATGCTTTTCCACTCGAGCGTTTTCCTCGTACGTAGTCGTTGTCGAACAAGAACAAACGGAGCAAGAGATAGAGCGCCGGAACGAGTAGGAGCAACCCTAAGATGAATACGATGACAAGTGCCACCGCCATCGACTCGTTGACGACACTTCCATTAATGTCGATATACGGATACAGGATGTATGGCAAGTGAGAGTATCCGTAGCCGAACCATGCCATGAAGAACTGACCCATGACCATCAAGAAGGCAATCCCGTAATTTCGTTTCATATACACGAAGGAGACGGCGATGACGAAGAACAAGAAGCTCATCGCAAACCACCACCAGTTCCCTCCTAGGATGCTTTCGTAGTGCCACGCAGCTTGTGACTTCAACCCAAAGAAGACGAGACCCGATGCGATAATTGTCGGGACGCTCCAAAATAGAGCCCATTTCCGAACGAGTTCGACGGCATTTTGGTCACGTGCCTTGTCCGCATAGAACAAGAGGAACATGGCGCTAATATAGAGGACGGAGACAATCGCCAAGATGACGACCGTCCACGAGTAGAAGTTGGTGAACAACTTCGCTCCGTCAAAGAAGACCCCGTTCTCTGTCTCCGTGATGAAACCGCCTTGGCTGACAGTTAAGACCGTCGACATCGAAGCTGGGATGAGTAATCCCGTCGCCCCATAGAGGAACATATAGAGCGTGCTTTCCTTTGACCCATAGTTGGCGAACGCATAAAAACTACCACGAATCGCAAGCAAGATTAACACGACAGACGCTGGAACGAGCAAGGCCGTACCATAGTAATAAGCAGTGTCCGGAAAGAATCCGACAATCCCGACAAAGAAGAACACGAAGAATACGTTCGTGACTTCCCATGTCGGTGACAAATACCGTTTGACGAGACGGTTCACTAAGTGATCACGTTTCGTATAGCGGCTATAGAAAGCGAAGAAGCCTGCACCGAAGTCAATCGATGCGACGATGAGGTAGCCGTATAGAAACGTCCATAAGACGGCAATCCCTAATTCTTGAATTTGCATGTCATATCCTCCGATCACACTTCATCCGCAAACATCGCTTCACCACGATGCTCGGATTGTTTTAGTTCTTTTCCTACCGGATTCTCTTTGAACAGGCGTGATAGGACAACCACAGTCACTGTTCCGAGTACCGCGTAGAGGATCGCGAAAGCGACAAGCATCCAACCGACGTTCGCTGATGTCGTAGCTGCCTCACTCGTACGCATCAACTCATATAACGCCCAAGGTTGACGACCAAACTCAGCGAAGAACCAACCAAACTCAATCGCCGCCATGGCAAGAGGTCCACCGGCTGCAATCGCAAAGAGCATCGGCTTGCTGAACTGGTTCAAACGTTTAATATATCGTCCGAGTACGAACAGGAAGGAGATGAGCGCGAGAAGCATCCCAATTCCGACCATCGCATCAAATAGATAGTGAACGAAGAGCGGCGGTTGATCTTCTTTCGCAAATTCATTGAGACCCGTCACTTCATAGTTCGGGACACCACCTGCAAGAATAGAGAGGGCGTAAGGAATCTTCAAGGCGCCTCGAACTTCATAGCCACCTTGCCCATCATCTTCTAACCATCCGCCCAAAATCAATTCGGCCTCGGAGGAGGTTTCGAAATGCCATTCTGCAGCTGCTAATTTATCTGGTTGATACTGAGCCAAATATTTACCTGAGAAGTCACCGACAAGCGCTGTCGCGATCGCAAAGATCAAAGCGACCGTCATCGTCAGACGAAGACCTTTCTTATGATACTCGATTGACATCTTGTCGAGTTGATTTCGGCGTTGACGTAACAACTGAACGGCTGCGATCGCAGCTAGAATGAACGCGGATGTTAAAATAGCCGAAGTCAACACGTGTGCCATTTTCGTCGGCATGGCCGGACTGAACATCGCTTCGAGCGGGCTGACATTTGCCAATCGACCATCGACAATATCAAACCCTACAGGCTGGTTCATAAAACTGTTTACCGTTGTGATAAAGAACCCTGAGAACAGTGCACCGACGGCAACCGGAATCCCGAGGAGCATGTGGTGCCACGGATTTTTAAATCGATCCCACGTGTACAAGTAAATACCAAGGAAAATCGCTTCAAAGAAGAAGGCGAACGTTTCCATGAAAAGCGGGAGCGCAATCGTTTGACCCGCAACGCGCATCAAGTTTGGCCATAGGAGTGAAAGCTGCAGACCGATGGCCGTACCCGTCACAACCCCAACCGCTACCGTCACGACATAGCCGCGCGACCAGCGTCGAGCCATGAGCGTGTATTTCGGGTCTTTTTTACGAATTCCTAAAAATTCTGCCAATAAAATTAAAAGTGGAACCCCGACGCCGAGTGTGGCAAAAATCACATGAAAACCTAATGTGAGTGCCGTCAATGCTCGACTCATCAGGACAGGATCTTGAAACATCTATTGATTACCTCCTATCTCTCTCTATCGCTTCGAACCCATGTATGAAACGACAATCACAGATGAATACCCTTCGATACTTACATCATAATGATTTTATATTGCGCTGTAATGTCTCAATGCTCGAGTTCGCAAAATGTTCACATTTGAGCAATCGCCACAAAATCGTCGCTTTACATGAATAAATGTTTCCCTTTTTCTCACTCGTTCACTCCTTTTTGGGCACACTAAAAGCGGGCTCAATCGAGACCGCTTCGTGTTATTGAATCATGACAGTTCGGAAGTAATGGTCGAATAGATCGATGGCCACTTCGATCGAACGTTCATCCGGGTTGAGTGTCGATTGATGGAGTCCTGACCCCATATCGTTCACTCCTAACCAAACCATAAATCCGGGGACCTGTTTCAACATATATCCAAAATCCTCACCCGTCATGGCAGGGACACATGTTTTATAAGAATAGCCGACTTCTTCAACCGCTTCCTCGAATTGATAAAGATAACGTTCGTCATTGACGACTTCGTGATACCGATTGCCGAATTCAAGGTCGATTTGCACGTTATACGTCATCTCGACTCCGGCGATGATTTGACGAATCCGGCTTTCCAGCACGACCATTTCTTTGTCAGACAAGGCGCGGACCGTCCCATCCAGTTTGGCCGTATCGGCGATAATATTTTCTTTCGTTCCTGCTGCGACTTTTCCGATACTGACGACCGCACTTCCCATCGGGTCAATGTTACGAGACACAATCGTTTGCAGTTGCATGATGAGAGCGGCCTGAACGATGACAGCGTCAATTCCCGCGTGAGGGAAAGCACCATGCCCCCCTTTTCCATGAATGGTGATATGGAGCTCTCGCGCACTCGCGAACAACACGCCCGGTCGTGACGCGACCATGCCGACAGGATATTCAGGTGCGACATGTAAGCCGAACAATGCATCCGGGCGGAAGTGATAGAACAATTCTGATTTCGCCATCGGTTCGGCACCACCCGGTCCCTCTTCGGCCGGTTGGAAAAAGACGACAAGGTGATGGTTAAGCGGTTCCTCGACCGCTCGTTTAATTAATCCAAGTGCGATTGACATGTGCACATCATGTCCGCATGCATGCATCATGCCTTCGTGAATCGATGCGAACTCTAGCCCCGTCTCTTCCGTGATGGGCAGTCCATCCATATCGGCTCGATATCCAATCGTCTTCTCACCGACGAGACCATCTACACGGACGAAAAGACCTGTTCGCCAGTGCGTGATATGAACACGTGACGAATCGAGCGATCGAATCAATTGCTCAAGTGTCGCTTGTGTTTTGAACTCTTCATATCCGGCTTCCGGAATTAAATGCAGCTGTCTTCTCGCTTCAATTGCCCAATTCATAACTCAGTCTCCTTCGTAATTTCTTCGACGATCTTCCAAAACGCCTGGACTTGCGCCAGCTCCAACATCGATTCTGTTGAAAGCATCCATGTGTCCCGGACGAGCGGCACGCCACCCGACGACGTCAATGGAATCTTATTCATCTCATTCACATCTTTGATGGTCGATTCCGGAAGAATCGCGAACCCGATTCCGTGTAACGCCATCTGTTTGCATGTTTCGATTTGGTCGACGACAAGCGTCGTCAGAGGCGGGCTCGAAAATCGTTCCTGCCACCACTCTAATATTTCCTGGTAATACGTCGAGTCGCTCTTGAATTGAATAAACGAGCGCTCGTTGTTTTTTAGTTGAGAGAGGTCGGTCATTTTCAGATCGACCAAATGCAAGGAATCAGAGAACAACTTCATCCGTTCCCCTCGCCAATCCGGATTTCCTCGGATGATTCCGATATGGAAATTCTCTTCGAGCATGTAACGCATCATTTCGCTCGACCATCCGGTGACCAATTTGACACGGACGGACGGATAGCGTTCGACGAACGTCTTCAATACCTTGGGTAGCCAATACTGTCCCATGATGGAGGCGACGGCTATTTTCAACGTTCCGTACACTTCTCCTTGGTTGGCCGTCAGTTCGCCCCTTAGTTCTTGTTCTTCACTGTACATCTTTTTGGCGAACTCGATGATTTTCTCTCCATCTGGCGTCAATGCGAGCCCTCTTGTGGAGCGAACGAAAATCTTCTTCCCCCACTGATGTTCGATGGTCACGAGCCGTTGACTGAGCGCTGGTTGTGAGACAAACAATCGCTCGGCTGCTTTACGCATATTCAATTCTTCCGCAAGAATAATTAACACTTCTACTTCCGAAACTTGCATCACGTCACCTGTTTCTCTATCGTTTGAAAGATTGTATACTGAATAAGTATTTGTTTCAATGTATCATATCATGTTTAATCATCAATTTGATTGTTAGGAGGAAATCTGATGCAACGTCATCATTTCGCCTTTATCGTCGCGACCGTCGCGACGCTCGGCAGCCTTTATTTTTCAGAGGTCATGCTCTTTTTACCTTGTAAGCTGTGTTGGTTCCAACGCATCTTTATGTATCCACTAGCCATCTACTACTTGACTATCATGTTGACTGCACGAGACGTCAACCGCTTGTTCGTAGGGATTATGGCCGGTGCCGGATGGTGTATCAGTCTGTATCATGTCATTTTAGAACGGATCCCGAACGGCGAAGCCTTCTGTACGAACGACTGCCTGATTCGTTGGGTCAACTATTTTGGATTCGTCACCATCCCACTCCTCAGTTTCATCGCCTTCACCTGCATCCTGATCATTCAGTTCGTCCCACTTAAAAAAGCGTGAAACAACAAAGGAGAAGCTGTCTCGAGACAGCTCCTCCTTTTTTTATTGCCACCATTCGTCGTACAACGAGGCAGGCATGTGATGCTTGTGGCGTGAACGTTTGAAAATTGTCTCGATTCGCTCGGCGATTGTCGGGTCGATTGTCTTTCCTTCCAAATAGTCGTCCAGCTGATCATACGTCATACCGAGTGCGACTTCGTCAGGAAGTCCAGGGCGACCATCTTCAAGGTCGGCCGTCGGCACCTTATAAATCACACGCTCATGCGCTCCAAGTTCATGGAGAAGTGCTTTTCCTTGACGTTTGTTCAAACCGGTCAACGGTGTGAGGTCACAAGCTCCGTCACCGTGTTTTGTATAAAATCCTGTCACATATTCCGCAGCATGGTCTGTTCCGACCACAAGGGCACCGAATGTTGCCGCAATGTCGTATTGTGCCTTCATCCGCTCACGTGCCTTCGTGTTCCCTTTATGGAAGTCACTCAATTCGAGGCCCGTTGCACGGTGAAACGCTTCAACCGATGCGTCAACAGCAGGCTTGATGTTGACAGTGAACGATTTGTCCGGACGAATGAACTCAAGCGCAAGTTGTGCGTCATGCTCATCGTGTTGCTCACCATACGGCAATCTAATTGCATAAAATGTATACTCGTCACTCGTTTCTTCTCGAAGCTCTTCCATGGCGAGTTGACATAGCTTTCCGGCAAGGCTCGAGTCTTGCCCGCCTGAGATCCCTAGGACGAGTCCTTTCGCACCAGCCCGTTTCACATATGCTTTCAAGAAGTCGATACGTTGACGAATTTCTTCTTTCGGGTTGATGGTCGGTTTGACATGTGTTGATTCAATGATCTGTTGTTGCATGGATTACCCTCCCACTATGCTCTCATTTTGCTTTATTGTCTGATAATCCTTATACCCCGTCAACTAGCGTCTCAAAAAGAAAGACGGAAACAACAGTTTCCGCCATGGTTTTATTGAACTTTAAATGATGTGACCTCTCCACCGATTGGTGTCATCTCTAAGAACAATGGTTGATCTTTCGCCGGTGCTTCATCGAGCAATACCCCAAACGAGAAACCACCGCCGGTCACTTCGGCTGCACCTTGAGCGTAAACATTATGTCCGTCTGATACAGACCACTCAAACTCGACCTCATCCGTATACCCGCTCACTTGAATCATCGTGTCATTCAAGTCAATTTGTACATCACGGAACGCGCCGTCCGACTGCGGCTCTGTAGCAGGCGTTTCTTCCGGTGTTTCTGACGTACCTTCATCCGGAGTTTCTGTTGTAGTAGATTCAACGGTGAACGTCGTCTCATCTGTCACAGCAATTTCAGGTGCTCCGTCAACTTGACCGAGCCCAATCACTTCGACCGAATATTCGCCTGGTTCTAATGTCAATGGAAAGACTTCGTCGAATACTTTTTTATCATTCGCTTCCCATTTTTCCTCAATTACAGATTCTGTGAACATATAATCACTTCCGTAATCAAATACGGTTTGATCCCCTTTTTTGACAACTAACTGAAAACGTTGCGACGAATTAAACGTTACATCGACTGCTTCCTCATTTGGGTTTGTCATCGAAATCGTAGCTGATAACGTTTTTGCCGAAGCATCGTATGCCATTTCCGTGTCGAGCGTCAATGGAGCCGGTGGTTCAGACGAATCACTGTTTACTTGACTCGGTTTCGCCTCTTCTTTCCCACATCCCGCTACGACTAATAAGATTGCCGTCACTACGGCGAGCAACCAAGTTTTCTTCATGAATCCCACTCTCCTCAACAAAATAAAAAACGTCTATAGCACTAGTGTATACAATGTGCAGACGTTTGTAATGATTTTCCTTATATTATTTACCTTTTTTACGAAACTTTAGTTTGTTCCATGTATTGTTGCCAACCGGTCATGAACAATGAATCTGCGATATCGAGATCAGACCGGACTTGAGCCGTGATAGAGAACGTCTCACTGTGCATCGACTCAAACGTGACGACCATCGTTTCTCCTACTACTTCCTTATAAGCTACAAGTTCAGGCGTTTCTGCAAACAATATCATAAGTATGGCTCCTTTGTTCATCTGTGATAAACCTAGTGTACCAATCTGAAACCAAGATATATGTCCTATCGTTCGACAGCACAACAATGACATTTTACCTATTGTCGAAACGTTTACATCAAATGTTAGTCAATTGGGGAAATGTGCATATGATTTCATGAAAAAAAGGAGCAATCCGTACTACAGACGCTCCTCTTTACCTTAAATTGTAAATCAATTTGATTCAATACATGTCGAACGAAATCTCATTTCGACCGGTTCGAAATTTGTTGCCATACTGTCCCGAGTGCTGTCTCGCCGCTCGTGATCCGCTCTTTCGCAAGTCGCGCTTGTAAAGAGACCTCGAACTCGCGGTCTTCCTCCGCAATCGACAAGGCAGGTACAGCCCGCTCATCTCCACAATCGAATAAGAAACGAGCCGCTCGCCAACGTACGAGTTTGTTTTTATCCTTTAACGCCTCAATCATGGAAGGTTGGGACTGAGGTAATGCCCAGTCGGAGACCGTATCCCCAGCCGTCCGCCGCACAATAGGAGAAGCGTCCACTAAGGCTTGTTCGATATATGTGACATATTCCTCACGTCGCTCTTCAAACATCCCGATCATGACGACCGCCTGTCGACGGATTGCCATCACGGAATCTTCCAAGGCACGACGGAAATAAGGCATGTTTTCATGTTGGATTTCGAGTTCATCCAAGAATGCCATCCGATCTTTCCAATTATCCGACTGAAGATGGTTCGCGTTCGCCTCAAAATCCGCTTCACGACCAAATGCTCGGGCCACGATCCGCTCGATGCGCTCTTCAGGATACGCCGCTTCCAATTCTTCTTGTGCGACGACACTGACTTCATCCAATTCACCATAACGTGGGGCTTGTTCTACCCAACGACGGTCTTGAATGACATTCTTCACTTGTGCTTGAACTTCCATCGCTGCATCGACGAATCGTTTCGACAATCCGATTCGTTTTTCCTCGTCCCCTTTGACGAGTTTTAATTGCATCGGTACATCGAGCACGAATTGAACGGATACATGGACCGGTTCATAGTCCGTATCCATCTTTGTGGATTCGACTTCCTCAACTTGTTCCCCGAACGCCCGTCGGATCTCATTCATGACGTCATGCCAATCATGTTTCGGATGTCGCTCGACAGCGAGAAAATCAGACACGGCGTAAACGGATTTGACGCCTCGAAGCCCGATGATTTCTTGAATGATGGCTGGGGCATCCGTACTCGCTTTGTCGTACGTTGTGCCTCTCCCTTCAAACGGAGGGTCCACAATGATTTTCAAGTTATTCGGACTTGGTGTCGGTTCGATTGCTACTAGTTTCATCCTCATCACCTCACTCTTCATCGTGACGAAAATGACAAAAAAACGCAAGCGAGTCGCTTGCGTTCGATCAACCATCTATTTACTTAAAACAACGCGATAAACTGTTGGAGTGAATACGTCGTCCCATCCACAGTAAACGTGTCGTCCTCTGAAATCGGTTCAAGGAAGAAACGTTTTTCACCATCTTCTTTCACGTAACCAAAAATATGATTGGATTGATAGAACAATTCAATAATCGTCATCCGTCCAAATGTCATCCCATCGTTCATTACCGCCCGATCACCCAATTCGCCGCCATTGTACAGTTCGATGTAAGTTTCCATTTTGGTGTCGCTCCTCTTGTGTTTGTTTTCACAATTCCTTTCTATCAAACAACATGAGCGACTTCAAGTTAATTTTTTGCGTTACGCTTCCAAAATTCAATCCATTTACGATATTCCAATAATGTTTTGTTGATTTGATTAATCGACTTCTCATCATGCAACCCTCTATCATCAATCTTTTCTTTACAATGCGTGATGAAAATTTCATTTCCCGGTAAAACATTTGCACGATTTGTGGCAAATACTTGTCGGAGATGGATTTGGCATCTGGCGGTTCCAAGTATGCCCGGCGAGGCCCCGGCGATCATGACCGGTTTATCCCGAAGTGGCGTTCCTGGCTCGAGCGAAAGCCAGTCGATTGCATTCTTCAGGACGCCCGGGATGCTATGGTTATATTCAGGGGTGACAATCAATAACCCATCAGCTTCCCGAACAGCTTGCTTCAATGCGGCCACAACTTCCGGTTCATCCGGATCAATCAAATCGTCATTGAACAGTGGAAGTTCGATGGAGACGACTTCAATGTCGAAATCCTCTTGAGCCAGTTCAATGATCGAATGCAAAAGAGCAGTATTGAAAGATTTCTTGCGAAGACTTCCTGACATAGCGATTAATTTATAGGTTTCCATGTTCTACCTCCCGCATCCATTCGTTCACGATTTTCGCTTCTTCTTCAGGGGCTTCCATCATCCCCATATGACTGAACGGAACGATTGCTTTCGTATGTCGTGACGCACCTAAAAACGCCCGCTCCTCATTCATATTCGGGTCTTTTGAGCCGTAAATGAATAGGCCGGGGAGGTCAGTCGTTTCAACAGTGTCCACTTCGTCTTCACGATCGCGGATTGCCTGTTGCGCGTTCACGATTCCCTCGACCGTCATTTCATATCCGATTGCGATCGCTTGTTGGATGAGCGCCGGGTCGGAATCGCTTGAGAAGACATTTGGAATCATTCCGTCAATAAACGGCTCGATCCCTTCTTCGATGACTTGATTGATGGCACCGTTTCGCTTTTCCCGCGCCGCTTCTGTATCAGCGGCCGCCGTCGAGTGAATCAATCCAAATCCCGATATTTCTGTTCCATAGCGACGCACGAGGTTAGTCGTCACATAGCCTCCGAAAGAATGCCCACATACGAGCGGACGGACAAGACCCCGAAGACGAATTTCTCCGATGACCCAGTCCGCAAATTGATCCATCGTTTCTGGTCCCACGTCCGTCCCGGCATGACCAGGTAATGTGAGCGCGTGAACTTCGGCATTCAATAACGGTTCCAACTGTTCAAAGTACTTTGGAGAACCACACAGCCCATGTAGCAATACGAGTGCTTTCATATCATCGAGTGCTCCTTTTCTTCCCATTCTGTTTTGAGTAGCCGATACATCGTCAAATCCATGAATCGGCCATGGCTATATGCATAATCTTGTAGAAGTCCTTCTTCAATAAATCCCAATTTTTGAACGAGTCGATTCGACCCTTCATTCCCTGGTGCGACCAACGCAGAGATTCGATGAAACTTGAATTCTTCAAAACCATATTGGATGACAGCTGAAGCAGCTTCGAAAGCCACCCCTTGTCTCCAATAGTGAGGAGAAACCTCAAACCCGATTTCGGCGCGATAATATTGGGGCGTCCAATTATGAAATCCAATCGTTCCGACCAATTCGTTCGTCATCCGATCGCATATCGCCCAACGAATGGCCTTCCCTTGCTGAAATTGATCCTTAAAGTAAGCGATCACGTTCTTCGCCTCATAGACGGCAAGCAACGGGTCCGACCCATAATATCGCATCACTTCCTCAGTGGATAAAATGGTATAAAGTGCTCTAGCATCACGCGGTTCTAGCTCTCGCAGGATAAACCGGGGCGTAGCGAGCTCAGGAAAACTCCGTTTTAATCCCCACATGTGGAACCCGCCTTTCCTATTCGTTTCCTCAATTATACTTCTATTTTCCCAAATGTATCGAACTCAACCCTCTCGTACCGTCTCAAGATGGCAGAAAACACGTGTTTTTGCTACTATAATCGTAGTATGTCAAACTGAGGGGATACCATATGTCAAAACAACTCTTTTATTTGAAGCAAGACCGGGACGTCCAACGCTTCACACTGCATGGTGTGACGTTGGCGGATGTAACAGAAGCGCTTTCCGTGACGAGACCGATGATTATTTGTCGAACGGACATCAAAGGGATGAGACAATCCTCGAGGTCGCGTTTCCGTTATATTGAAGCGCACGAACTATCTTCGTTCTCGTCTAAGTATTTGAATAACCAAACAACGTTTACGGCGATCGATTTTCCGGACTACAATACGCTCGAAACTCTGTCCGATCATGAAATTGCAGAAATCTTGTTTTTAAGTCATATGGAACGCGGAATCAAGAAGCCGTTCTTGGATTCGCTCGATAATGAGATTGTGTTCTTCAATGAAGCAAACGATCGACATAGCAGTCTTTATATTCGCGATTGGTCGACAATCAATCATTTCGTCCAAAACATGTTGCAAAGTAAACTCGATCGTGACATTCGTAACATCAGTTTTGTTCCGATTCCACTTCCCGTCATCGATGAATTACTCGATTTGGCACCTCAAGGTCTGATCATCGATTTCGATCATACGAAACGCAGTTTGTTCAATCGACAAATCGTCATCTCATTCTATGTAGCGGGCCGTTATGAAGACATGTCTGTTCTTGAAGAAGACTTCGATGCGAAGAAAGAATCCATCGCCTTAAAAGGGCAATTGTTGTACCGTCGTCGTACATGGCAGATTGAACGATTATAAGGTCATACATGTAATGAATAGTTGTGAACCTCTGGAAATGAGGTTCTTTTTTGTTATTTTCAGACCGATTGTTTCAACCTTATGCCTATACTGGACAGGGTTGAACGCTATTCTTAAAAATTGATAACAAATTGTCTTAATTTTTTGTTAAATTAACACTTTTCTTTTTCGAACGAGGCGTTATACTAGGAATAACCTTCTGGAGGAATGGAAGGCAATATAGAGAAAGCGAGGTGAAAATCTATTCATCACGCGATGGATAGATACACGAAATGGAACAACTGAAAGTACAAGGAGTCTCATCGTTCACCAAGTTTGCGACGAATGGAAAAATGCTGAAACTTAAAGATGCTCACGCAGGGGAACAACGCATTTCACTACAGGATGCGACGGATATTCAAGTCTCTCTGCTCGACGAAGACCATTCGCGCTTCACTATATTTGGTCACGCTCACCCTCTTGTGGAGCTGACCCTTCCTCACAACTCTTGTGAAGTCCTCTATGCTTGGTTACTACACAAGATGAAACGACAAAAAATCAAACTCGCTTCAAACGCTTAAACAAAACAAGGTCTGCTCTCCATGTGGGAGGCAGACCTTGTTGTTTTGACTGAAGTCATTTCATTCCTTCGTTTCTTCCAATGATGAATTCGCCGTGACCGGGTTTCTGCGATAAATCGTCACGCCACCATGCTTGGCCTCTCCTACTACTTGAAAGAGCCAGCCTTTCTCAATCAAAATGGTTCGAACGGATAAAAAATCTTCGCGTGGCACGTTCACTTCATCCACTTGTTCGTCCAATAATTGTTGAAATGTCATTTCCCAATCAGTCATGTTGATTCTCCTTACGTAAGTCTTCATCATGCATCCATTCAAATAGACGACGTCCTGATTCTAAGCGATCCGTCTTGTCTAACAATGTTGCCGGGACGATCCGCGTCGCATCAATCGACTCATCACCGGCAAAAGCGACAGGTTCATTCGTCATCTGTTCAATATATTGAAGTGCAAACAATAAAATCGATTTTTCTGTATCCAATCCACTTTCCCGTAGCACAACATCAAACGACTCATCTCGTTTATTGTCCACTAGTAACGTCCGTCCCCCGTCGAGGAGAGCCAATGATGGCACAGCATCGACATGAAATACTTCATATGCGCGATAGGTCTGCTCATCACACAGTAAAAGGGGAACAAAACGACGTCGGCTCGTCCATTTCTTTAACTGAAACAAAATTTTCATCGAGGTGAACCACGTCGCCCCATCTCGATCTTTTTCCACTAAAATTGTGGGAACTGATGCTTCATCCGCTTCTTTTTTTTGAACGAATAACCATTTTTCTACATCTACCACGACGATCAAATCGTTTTCCTCCTTATGATCCATTCAGACAATGCAATCATCGTCAACGCAAAGAGCCAACCGCCGAGCACGTCACTGAAGTAATGAACGTTCAAGATGACACGGCTGAGCGAAACCGCGAGGACGAGACATAAGAGAATGAAGATGACGACTTTCGACTGTTTCTTTCGATACAGTACATAAGCTGTCAATCCATATAGGGCCAGCGACCCTGAGGCGTGTCCACTCGGAAAACTGTATGTCGTTGCATCAAGGGATGCATCAATGAGCGGTCGATCGATTCCGTAGACGAGCTTTAGCACCTGTGTAAACAGAAGTGTCCCAATTCCAACGAGCGCTAGTCGCCACGCTTCGATACGGTCCCCGCGCCAATACCAAAACAACAACCCTAATATGGAGAGTCCCACAATGACCTGTGCACTCCCGAGCTCTGTCACGTAGGCAAACACTCGATCCGGTAGCGGTTGTAACCATTCATATACGAATGTGTTCATTGGATCGACCGCCCCTAAAACGACAAACACCGACACGATCACATAAGCGACCGTCCCGGTGATGACCACCATTTGCGGTGTCCACTTCATCAATACAACCCTTTTCTTTCACGCATCTCTTCTTCTCCGAAATCGACCATATCTCGCAATCGATGCGCTAATCGTCCTGAAGCGTTGGCAGCGATGGCACCGACGAGATCGTCCATGAACGTATGCACTTGCCCATCATCCATCTTCGTGTCTAGTTGTTTGATGATACCGATTTTTGCCTTGTCTAAGTATCCGAAAGTCGTAACGGCAATCGAACCATATGTGTTGACGGCACCGATCGCAATCGTCTCGTCCACTCCAAATAAACCTTCGTCTGAGGCGATAATCGACAGAAGCGGTTCAGATAATTGGCCTTTTTCAGCCAACATGTCGAGCTCTGAACCAACAAGAATCGCATGTTGTAGTTCACGTTTGTCAAGAACCGCCTCGACAGAATCCATACAATCTTTTAAAGAAAGATGCGGCGAGTAAGGTGCCTGCATCTGGTATACGATTTCAGCAATCGATTCAATCGTGACCCCGCGTTCGAGCAAACGAGCACGAGCCGCTTCTCGGACGTCACGTGAGTGTGGTACGTGTTTCATAATAGGCGCAGGATCGAAATCCCGCTTCACATCCCTTCGTTCAGAGAGTCATCGTCTCTCTATATGATATAACCATTATACTGAAAAATTGAAAAAAGACGAACCCTGCTTTGACTTCCCACATTAAATCGGTCATCATTAACATGTAGGTTAAACGATCAAAGGGGGAAGAGGAATGAAGATTGGGGTAGTCTTATTTCCGTCTAAACAAGTGCAAGATTTTGCGAACTCTTATCGAAAACGCTATGACACAAAATACGCGTTGATTTCACCTCACGTGACCATTAAAGAACGGACAGAGGTATCAGAAGAAGACTTACCGAAAGTACTCGAGTACTTGCAACAAGTTGCGGATTCGACTAAACCGATTCAGTTAAAAGTCGATGGCGTTCGGTCTTTCGCACCAACGAACAATGTCTTGTATTTAAAAGTGTTGCCGACACGTGAACTGTCTGCTCTGCAACAGCGACTTCACGAAGACGTGCTCAGCCAAGCACCGAAATATGAATTCTTGCCGCACATCACGATTGGTCAAGATTTGACCGATGCAGAGCTGTTCGACGTCCTCGAACGTATGCGTATGGAGCAGGTTCATTTCGAAGAGACGATCACTCGGATGGCCGTCATGTATGAACTCGAAAATGAAACATGGAACGTCTATGAGACGTTCCGTTTCCGAGGCTAACCTTATATGCTCCGGTCGACATAGCGACCGGGGTTTTTTTCTTGCTCTTCTTCAAGCCATTCTTCACGTCGAGGTCGGATTCGTTGGACACGCTTGATTCGTGTCACCGGTTCGATGCTCGCTCGACCTGATGGCTGGACTTGTCGGTTGACGTATTGCACGACAGTAAAATCAATCTGATAAGGACCCATGATCTGACCTCCTTCATAGGTCCTTACCCGATTTATTCACGAGGTAATACAAAAATGGCGCATCACTGCGCCATTCCCCAAACTTATAAAATATGGTATCCGCTATCTACGTGAATAACTTCGCCGGTCACGCCGCTTCCCATTCCCGAGAGGAGGAAGAGACCTGTCGAAGCCACTTCTTCTGCCGAAACGTTTCGACGTAACGGCGCCTTCTGTTCAAGTTCAGAAAGGATACTGTTGAAATCGCCGACCCCTTTGGCTGACAATGTACGAATCGGACCAGCTGAAATGGCGTTGACACGCACACCGTGGGGACCGTATTCGTTCGCCAAATACTTGACGCTCGAATCAAGGGCCGCTTTAGCGACACCCATCAAGTTGTAGTTCGGAACGACACGCTCGCCGCCGAGGTAAGTTAGTGTGATCACCGAGGCGTCTTGTGCGAAGTAAGGCTTCGCCGCTTTCACAACTGCCGTCAAACTATATGCTGAGATGTCTAACGCCTGTGCGAACTGACCACGTGTCATTTCTGAGAACTCACCACGCAATGCTTCTTTGTCAGCAAACGCGATCGAATGCGCGATTCCTTGAATCTCACCCGCTTGTTCGTGAATCGAACGGAATGTTGAATCAATCGCTTCGTCATTCGTCACATCACACTCAAGTAGAATCGCTTCTTGCTTCAACTCACTTGCGAGTGACTCGAGACCCGATTTGAATCGTTCTGCCGCATACGTTAACACGAGCTTCGCCCCTGCTTCATCAAGCATTTTGGCAATGGCCCATGCAATCGAGCGCTTGTTCGCAATCCCCATGACGACGTACGTTTTATTCGTTAATGTTGGAAAAATTGACATCATAAACTCCCCTTTTTTAGTACCTGGTGATAATATCTGTTCTCAGATTACAGAAAGGTTTCTGTTTTGTCAACCGACTCGTTACGTATTGCGATTTTTTTAAGTTGCGGTAAGATAAAATACGTATAGAAAGGGTGATTCGACTCCATTATGAACCGTATACAATCATATTTTAAAAGTTTAGATACGACACTGTTGACCATCGTCTTCCTATTGATGATCATCAGTCTCGGTGCAATCTATACCGCTCAACCGATGTTGCCAACGCGACTTCAACATATCAACTTCGCTCTTGAACAAGGCATTCGTTATGTCATCGGCTTTTTTGCGATGTTCGCAATCATGACGATCGAATATGAGCAACTCCGGAAAATCCATTGGTACTTATACGCATTCGGTCTACTTCTGCTCGTCGGTCTGATTCCGCTTCGTGACACGTCGCTCGTACCGAACATCAATGGGGCATATGGATGGTATAACGTACCTGGATTCAGTTTCCAGCCGGCCGAATTCATGAAGCTCTTTTTATTGATTTCCATGTCGACTATCGTCTACGAGCACAATAAACGTTATGGCTCGTCACAACTCGATACGTGGCTCCTCGTGAAACTGGTATTAGTGGCCATCCCGCCGCTCGGTCTGATTGTGACACAACCGGACTTAGGGACCGGGCTCGTCTTGATGACGATGCTCGGCGCCATCATCATCGTCTCGGGAATCGGTTGGA
The DNA here is from genome assembly GCF_018617145.1 of Exiguobacterium sp. s75. Lineage (GTDB taxonomy): Bacteria > Bacillota > Bacilli > Exiguobacteriales > Exiguobacteriaceae > Exiguobacterium > Exiguobacterium profundum. The sequence continues at coordinate 342,937 of NZ_JACSJQ010000001.1, read as the reverse complement.
AGTGGCTTCTCGGTCTCTTCAGCGCCGCGGCTTTGACCATCGGCACGTTCATGTATCTGTTCTTTGCCCATTTCGAAGTCTTGCAAGCATTCGTACCTGGACACGCCCTCAACCGCTTCCAGGCCTGGATATATCCATACGAATATTCAGATGACTTGGCATTCCAATTGATCAAATCGCTACAGGCGATCGGTTCTGGACAGATGTTCGGAGTGGGATACGGCCAGGGCCTCGTCTATTTACCGGAATCTCACACGGACTTCATTTTTGCTGTTATCGCAGAACACTATGGGTTCATCGGCGCAGCTCTCGTGATCATCGTCTTCTTCCTATTCCTCTATCGGATGATTCACATTGCATTAGAGTCTAGTAGCGCGTTCGGAAGTTATATCGTCACCGGCGTTATCGCCATGTTCACGTTCCAGGTGTTCCAAAACATCGGTATGACGATCGGTGTCTTGCCAATCACTGGACTCACCCTTCCGTTCATCAGTTACGGGGGGACAGGGATTATCATGAACATGATTGCCATCGGTCTCGTCATGAACGTTGCCTCTAAATCAAAAACCTATATGTTTGATGATGATTGACAAAATCCCTCAAGGTCTAACCTTGAGGGATTTCTTTATATAGTTCGAAAATCTTCCGGAATCGGCGCCTCAATCTGAATCGTATCTCCTGTCATCGGGTGAATGAATCGCGCAGACGCGCTGTGAAGGGCGTGACGGGGCATACGAGCCGTCCCCCCATACATAGAGTCCCCAATGAGCGGATGACCGATATGGCGCAAATGCACGCGAATCTGATGGGTCCGTCCCGTCTCGAGTCGAATCGTCAATAACGAGCCGCTCCCAAACGGCTGACATGCGAGGATGTGCGTGATGGCGCGTTGTCCCTCAGTTGTCACGACTCGCTCCATAATCGAGTTCTCGGCACGCCCGATCGGTGCATCAATCGTTTGTGGCGTCACTTCTTTTTCGACCAATGCCTTATACGTACGCATCAATCCATTCGCTTTCTGAAGTTCGCTGAATCGATGATGGATGAATCCGTACTTTGCAAATAAGACGACACCGCTCGTGTCACGATCGAGTCGATTGATCACATGAATCGCAGATGACAGACCGATGCGTTGATAATAGCCAAGTACAGCGTTCGCAAGTGTATCGGTCGGATGTAGTCGTGATGGGATCGTGGCAATCCCTGCCGGTTTATCGACCGCCAACAGCGTATCGTCTTCATACAGAATTCGAATCGGTCTTTCCGAAGCGACCATGTCGAGTGATGGGGATTCGGGCGGGAATCGGACGATTACTTCATCTCCTGGTTCGAGTTCATGCCTTACGGTGCGGTGCATGCCATTCACTTCAATATCGCCTTCATGCTTCACGAGCGTGAGCATCTTTCGAGAAATGCCCATATCTTGCATTAAAAAGTCGCGAAGTGGGATGGCTTTCTCCACAACGCGACGAATCGTAAACCCTTGCATTCGTTACTTTCCTTCCTCGATGAACGATTCGCGAACTCGGCGCCAGAATGGGAAGGGCCGGAAACGAGCGAACGTCACTTTTTCTTTTGCGACCGCGCATCGAATCGAGACGACATCCGACCAGGACAACGCTTCCTGATGGTCAAACGCCAATTCAAATTCGGTTTTCGTGTGCGGCTTGATTTTCACTTGATGGTGTTTTGGTAAGAGAAGCGGTGCGCCAATCGTTCGATACACTAGGTTGTTGATCGAAGCCATCTCGGTCACTTGAATGGCTTCGATCGATGGGTGAACGATCGCTCCACCGAGTGCCTTATTATAGGCGGTCGAACCCGATGGTGTCGAAATACATAACCCATCTCCACGGAACGTTTCAAAGTAATCGTCTCGAATCGATAAATCACAGACGAGCGTTCGCTTGTAGTTCTTAATCGTACAGTCATTCATCGCCAATCGACGATCGGTCTCTCCGTTCTCATAGTCAATGAGCACTTCAACGAGCGGATAGGAGACTGGCTCGAACGATTCACTCGTGATCATCTCCGTCAGTTCATCCAACTCATCCGGCTGCCAATCGGCATAAAAGCCGAGATGCCCGGTATGAATCCCGACAAGTAGCGTTTCATCGAGTCGGTCGATGTATTTATGAAACGCCTGTAACATCGTCCCGTCCCCTCCGACCGATACTACGATTCGGGGTTCTTCCGATAATGTATGTCCGGCGGCTTGAAGTTTTTCAGTCAGTTCCTGGGCGATTTCCGCTGATCGCGTATCTCCCCTCGATACAATCGCAAACTGCATATCGGTTTCCCCCTAGTCTTCATCCGTTTTCACGTTCATCTCTTTATCCCGAAACACTTGCTGGGCATCCTGAATTTCAACGCGGAGTTGGCTCATCTCGGCATCGAGTAAAAAGGCCGCCTCGGCTGCGCGTCTCAATCGTTCCTGCACTTCAAGAGGCATGTCGCCATCATATTTATAATTCAATGAATGCTCGATCGTGGCCCAGAAATTCATCGCAAGCGTGCGGATTTGCACTTCCACGAGCGTCGGGATTTCACCGTGAATCGTTTGGACCGGGTACTCGATGATGACATGATACGATCGATAACCCGAATCTTTCTGATGGGTAATGTAATTCCGTTCTTCCACTATTTTAAAATCTGTTCGACGATGTAGCAAATCCAAGACGTGAACGATATCATCGACAAATTGGCACATGATTCGTAATCCTGCTATATCTTGCATATCCGTCGCCAATTCATGGTCAGCGATATTCTTTCGTTTCGCTTTCTCAAGAATGCTCCCGACCGGTTTCACTCGACCTGTGACAAATTCAATCGGAGAATGGTCATTTTGGGATTTGAACTGCTTACGAACGGCTTTCAATTTGACTTTCAACTCGTCTACCGCAATTTGATACGGCACTAAAAACTGATCCCAGTTCACTGATTGCATACGCTGTCACCACTTTCGTTCTTTTCCGGAAAAAACGCGTCCTTTCCGTATGTATCCGTTTGTATGGTATCATAAACGAACAATTGTTCATAGAATGGAGCGATGATTCATGACCCAAGAAGTGGAAATTGAATTTAAATCAATGTTGACGAAAGACGAATATGAGACACTCCTACGTGCCTATCAGCTTGATGATCAGGTTCGTTGGCAAGCGAATGACTATTTCGATACCCCTTCCTTTCAGCTAAAAGCGAACGGGGCGGCACTTCGAATTCGCGAGAAGAATCAAGGTCAAGTGCTGACGTTGAAGCAACCAAACGAGGTCGGATTGCTTGAGACACATGCCACTATTACAGAAGATGAGGCTGAGGATCTGTTTAAGTACGGTATCATTCATGACGAGCAAATGAAACAGGCACTGGCCCCGTTCCAGCTGAATGCACCACTCGAACACCTCGGTCGACTTGAGACGAATCGGGCAGAGTTACAGATAGAAGACGGTCTACTCGTTTTGGACGAAAGCCATTATTTGGAGACGAGCGACTATGAAATAGAATTTGAAGTGACGAATGAAGAAGAGGGAAAACGTGCGTTCGAAGGACTTCTTGCAAAACACGGTCTCCCCTATCGTCCCGCCAAAAATAAAATCGTCCGATTCATGGAATTAAAAATGAGTCGGTTGGAAGGTTGAGCAGATACATTGCCAACCTTTTTTTTTCGTTGCTACAATGAGTTTACAAAGTTAAATGAGTTTTTTGACGAGAGGAGGCGACACAAATGGAACTTGAACAATGTAATGGGTCATCCTGTTCACTGGAAGAAACTCCTATTCAAGTAACGTATAAGCCATTGGAGTTATTCTATTTTATGGACATCTCAAGTCCTGAGAACTTTCACGTGATGACACTGATCAAAAAGTTAGAGATTGAATACGGACATGTGATTCGTTTTCGAATGGTCTCTACCGTTCCTAGCTGTGTTGGCGGATGTCAGGAAGAAGTTCGCCTTCTCACCATGATCAAAGCGCTGGAATTACAAGGGAAACGTCATGCGATGCGCTTCTTGCGTCATTTGCATGTGAATGATCTATTCTCTGGTGAACAACTTGGTTCAATCGATTTATGGGAAATTGCACGTTCTTTCGAAGAGTATGGCCTTGATTTAAGTGAACTTGAAGCCGATCTTCAATCGAACCAGCTCTTGAATGCATTAGCTGTCGACCATCAAGTGTTGAAAGATTGGGAGATTGAGTCATTGCCCGCACTCACGTTCGTGACGCGCGATGAAGCATTGAAGATTGAAGGGGTATATCCGTACGATGTCTATCAATCGGTCATGACTGAATTGTTAGGTTATGCACCGAGCCGTACGACCGATTGGGATGTAGCCAAAGTGTTGGCACGCTATGATGCTTCGACCATCACAGAGCTATCGTACATTCTAGACATGGAGAAGACAGTGATTGAACGCGAATTGAAGAAGCTCTCCCTGCAACAGCGTTGCCGTCCTGTGCCAGGATGTAGCGGTGAAGCGTGGGCTCAAACGAAATAAAAAAGAACCCCATGGCCGGGGAGCCATGGGGTTTTTGACGTCTCAAGCGGGGACAAGAGACATCGAACCTTGAGGCCCGGGGAAGGCCTACAAGATGGGAGAAAGTTTACGGTCAATAAAGGGGTTTGTGATTGATTTCACACTTATAATATACCTAGAACAGAATCACATGACAACCTCTTTGTGCACATTGTCACATATTGTTCACGAGAACAATAATGATTCCATTTCATCAAGAACTGCCTCGAACTGATCGAGCGCCTTCAATACCGGCTCCTTCGTTGTCATATCGACACCAGCCGCCTTCAGCACCTCAATCGGATAGTCACTAGAACCCGCCTTCAAGAAGTTATCGATATAACGACGTACGGCTGGCTCCCCTTCTTCCATGATCTGTTGTGACAGTGCAGCAGATGCCGAAATCCCTGTCGCATATTGATAGACGTAGTAGTTGTAATAGAAGTGTGGGATGCGCGCCCACTCATATGAAATCTCTTCATCGATGACAATCTCGTCTCCGAAATAGCGTTTGTTCAACTCGAGGTACGTTTCATTTAAGTACTCCGGAGTGAGCGATACGCCTTCTTGAGCAGCTTGATGAATCATGTGTTCGAATTCAGCGAACATCGTTTGACGGAACAATGTTCCACGGAACGTTTCAAGCTGATTGTTCAGCAAGTAGAGACGCTCCTCTTTCGCTGTTCTCGTTTTCAACAAATGGTCATTCAACAAAGCTTCGTTCGTCGTCGACGCCACTTCTGCAACGAAGATTGAGTAATCGCCATACGGATATGGTTGCGATGTGCGTGTGTAATGACTATGCACAGAGTGTCCGAACTCGTGTGCGAGCGTGAACAAGTTATTGACGTTATCTTGCCAGTTCATGAGGATGAACGGTTGCGTATCGTACGCTCCCGAGGAGTAAGCACCGCTACGCTTACCACGCGTCTCTCGCACATCGACCCAACGCGACTCGAGACCGTCTTTGACAATTTGGACGTACTCTTCTCCGAGTGGTGCCAAACCATCTACCATCCATTGTTTCGCTTCCTCATATGACACTTTCATCTCGACATCTTTGACGAGCGGTGTGTAGAGGTCATACATATGCAACTCATCTAAGCCGAGCGCTCGCTTACGTAACGCGACATAACGATGTAACAAGTCGAGTCGTTCGTTCACTGCTTCTACAAGGCCGTCGTATACAGACTCCGGAATCGCATTATGGTGGAGTGCGGACTGTCTTGCACTTTCAAATTTACGCACAGTCGCATAGAAGTTATCTTTCTTCACACTTCCTGACAATGTCGAGGAGAACGTATTCAAATATTGCGCGTACGTCCCGTACATCGCTTTAAATGCCCCTTCGCGGACGCTTCGGTCAGCCGATTCAAGGAACGTGATATATCGACCGTGCGTCAACTCGACTTCTTCCCCTTTTTCATTTTTCACTTTCGGGAATTTCAAATCCGCGTTGTTGAGCATACCGAACGTCGAGCTCGATTGACCGAGCACATCTCCGGCTTGTGCCAAAATGGCTTCTTCTGCCTCTGTCAATACGTGCGGACGCTCAAGTGCCAACTCATCGAATGCATGACGATAAACGCGAAGTGACTCATTCTGCTCCATGAAGGCTTCAATCTGATTCTCATCAATCGAAAGCAACTCAGGTGTCATAAACGCGAGTTGCGCTGAAACTTGAGAAGCAAGTGAGCCGGCACGATCATTCAATGCTTGATAATGGCTATTCGCCGTATCTTCATCATAGCGCATATGCGCATATGTATATAGCTTATGTAACTGACGTGAGAGATCGTCCCGAAGTTGCAACGCTTCGTATAACGTCTCCGCCGACTCCCCAAGGCGTCCTTTAAATCCAATCAATTCCGGTACTTTCTCTTTTAACGCTTGAAAATCCGATTCCCAAGCCTCGTCATTGCTGTAGATGGTCTCTAAGTTCCACGTTTCTTCCACTGGAACTTGTTGTCTAGTCAATACCTCTGACATACGTCCACTTCCTTTTCGATGATTTAGTCGATTGTAAGATCAATCGCTGAAGTCCTTGAAACAAACGTGTATCGTGATGTCTGGCCTCCTCGTAATGCTTCGGATGCGGCCATGACCTGACATCACAGGATAGACGACTCGCATTCAAGAGTTGTTTCCATTGTACATGAAATGACTGGGAAAAGTCGCTTGTCGGTGTCACCCCAAATTGTCGACACGTTTTTTGAATACTCCATTCCACGGAATCGTGAGGTGACTCGTAGCGATTCAAATAAAGAACGGTTTGAAAATCAATCGGATGCACACGAATTCCCCAAAGCGATGATAGCGGAAGGTAACAGGCGGTCGGTAATAATGCGGGTAACAGACCAAGTGGATAGAGCCGATTCAATATGAGCCGTCGATTTAACGGAGATGGGTAAAGAGGCGACATCCGTTTACGACGAATCATCTCTGTCCATTCAAAAGCATCGAACCGGTAGTAAGCTTCGTACGGTGACGTGTTCACGGATGATGAGATTTCCCAGCTTCCGATTCCGTACTTAATCGAAATCGGAAATCCATTGAAGCGTAACAATCTCCCATTTCTCACCGTCAACAACCGATGTCTCTGAAACATTTCTAGACGCATCCATGGTTGAAACGATTGATTGCTTCTCAAATCGAGACCGCTCGCAATCCAAATGACATCAAGCCCCGCTCGTCGATAATCAATCGTTCGCTCGGCGTATTCTTCCGGTCGCAAGGGAGATGCCTGAATTTCGAACACGGTGTGCTGCCCGTCCATGTTCGTGAGGATGTCAGCCCGACGATTCTTAATCGTCACTTCTTGCTCGACTGGATAGCCTTTCTCTTGAAGCCACTGGCACACCGCCCATTTATCCTGATGGTGCGTGACCGATTCAGCCCTCCCACAGGTGTGGATATGCGCAAAATGTAGCCGTCGCTTCACACCTTGCTTCACAATCAATACTTCCTGACAAGTCGGACATCGAAAAGGAGCAAGTTGCTCTGCTTGCATCCGATTTAATGTAAAGGAATCAATGATATCCCCTTCCCGATCGATTGCAAACCGCATCTTGCTCCCTCCTCATAGCAATGGTGAAAACATTCTGGCTAATGATTCAACGAGTTTGATAAAGAATGACCGTTTCGCGAACTCTTCTAATACGAGTTCGTGAGACCCTTCGAAATCATCATATAAGTCTTGTTTCAGTTGATGGACTGAGTTCGTGTTATAGAGGAGCGCATTGACCTCGAAGTTCAAATGAAAGCTCCGAAAATCCATGTTCGCCGTCCCAATCGTGGCTAATCCATCATCCACCACGATGACTTTCGAATGCATGAATCCCTTCTCATATAGATAGATCTTTACCCCGGCGAGTAACAGTTCTTCGTAATAGGACCGACTCGCGTAGAACACGATTTTATGGTCGGGATAACTCGGTAAGACGATGCGGACATCAATTCCTGATAATGATGCCGTCTTTAAGGCACTCATAATGTCCTCATCCGGAATCAAGTAAGGTGACGAAATGTAGACAGATTTTTTCGCAGCATTGATGAGTGAAAAGTAAATGGACTTCATCGTCTCATACGGTTCATCCGGTCCACTCGCAACGATTTGAACCCCTCCGCTCGCACTTCTTACCGTTTCAAGCGGCTCTAGATAGAACGGTGTGAACAGGCGTTCCCCAGTCATGTAATACCAATCTTGCAAGAAAATCAATTGTAGTTCAGATACCCCTTCTCCTCTGACATACAGATGGGTGTCGCGCCAAAACCCGAACTTAGAGTGCTCACCCAAGTACTCATCCCCTACATTCAAGCCACCTGTGAATGCCTCCGTACCATCGATGACCACGATTTTTCGGTGGTTTCGATAGTTCGTCTTACTTGAAACGAGTGGCAATACAACTGGAAAGAACGCCTGGACTTGGACACCGGCTTGCTTCATCTCTTCAAAGAACGTGCCGCTCGTATGAATGGACCCGACGGCATCATACAAAAATCGGACTTCGATCCCCGCCTTCGCTTTTTCGATCAAGATCCGCTGTATTTCCCGAGAAATGCGATCTTCCCGGAAAATATAATACTCTAGATGGATGTGTCGGGACGCTCCTTTCAGAGCCGGCAATAACTTCGAAAATTTTTCACGGCCGTTCGTCAAGATTTGCGTATACGTATTCGATGAGACCGGTAGCTGGTTCAACGAAGAAGTCAAATGCATCAGCTTCTCGTAATCGTCGTGGGCGAACATGAGGGACGGCGATAACGTCATCGCTTTCTGACGATAGGCCAAGTACGTCTCTTCATCAAGCATCGCTTTTTCTTTGAACATTCGTTTACGGCGATAGTTCTGACCGAATACAAAGTATGCGAATAATCCGATGACCGGAAAACCAATCATGACAATTGCCCAAATGAGCGTACGTTGTGGATTTCGATTTTCAAGTAAGATGACGAGCAATATGCTGAACGTTGTCAAAAAGACGAGAATCGAGAACAATCCGATTACTTGTGAGCTCCAGTAATACGATAATATCGCAATGAGTCCTGCGAGCAAAATGAGGGAAAAGAGTACTTGTATGCGTCGCAACATATTATAAGCTGACCTCGTTTCTGTCATGTATTATCATTAATTATACATCGTAACGTCATCTTTTTGAGGGGAGCGAATGAATTATGGGGACTTTTCTGATCACCGGTGCGACAAGTGGGATTGGTCGCGCCGTCGCTTTGCAGTTGACTGGTAAGGGGCACCGTGTCATCGGGATCGGTCGGGATGAAACAAGAGGCGCCGCTCTCGAGTCTGATTCAAATGGACAAGCCACATTCATTCGAAGTGACCTTGCTTCGATAGAGGACATCGACCATCTTTTCTCTCAATTGAAAGAACAAGGTGTGACCTTGAACGGATTATTCAATAACGCTGCCACATTCGGCAGACCGGGTACCCCTGAGCGTTTGACACATGAGTCGTATACTGAGGTGTTCGAGGTCAACCTGTATGCGCTGAACACCGTCACACAACACGCCATTCCCTTGTTTGACCAAGGAGCGAGTGTCGTCAACAATGCCGCCATCGTCGGGCACGTCAAGTTCCCTCCGATGCTCGCGCACTATGCCGCTTCAAAAGCGGCCGTAGTGGCCTTAACCAAAACGTTCGCGCACCGAATGAAAGGAAAAGTAAGATTCAATGCCGTTTGTTTTGGACCGATTGATACACCTCTTAGTCACAAGTTATACGGTGGTGAAGCGAAGTTTAAAGAGGCGATGACTCACCATTTCCGGGGACATGCCGCCCTCCCTGAGGAAGTAGCGCCGGTCGTAGAATTTTTATTGACTGATGCTTCAACTTACATTAACGGCCAAGCCATCACAGTCGATGGCGGATATACATTGTCTTGAACAGAGACCACCTCTTCTTTTGAACAGGTGGTCTCTACTCATGTCGTCATCTTTTTGGCCCGATTGATCTTATTGTGTAAATAGTTCTGTTCTTTCACATGAAGACGATCCCAATCAATCACATCCACAAAATATTGAATCATGTCCTCAAAGGTCGAATCGAGCGTTTCATGCGCTTGAAGGCGCGCCATTCGAATCGCTTCAAACACGGACCCCATCACAAAGATATCTCGGCTCGCATAAGTCTGCATCGGCGATAGCGATTCAAATAGAATCGTCTCAAGCGTTTTTCGTTTCACATGCCAGTCAGACTTCCCGTTCGAATACAAAAAATCACCATCTGGTAATTCACAAAGTTCTCTTAAAATATCCCCGATGTAATGAATCGCATGAATTGCGGTGTTCGGATCATTGATTCCTGGAGAGATTCCTCTTAGCGCAATCTCACTCAATTTTTCAATCGCAAATGACGGTTCTTGCATCGAAGAACGCACTTCCCCAATCTCAAATAACTCGATATCCGGTGCGTCCTCGCCTTTCCAAAACCCGAGTAAATCACCTTTGGCAACGAAATCCCCGACGGCTACGACGGACTCAAAGTCCGTTTCATGATCTCCTTGTTTCTCTCTTAAAAACAATCGGATGTACCCCGTTTGCGGAGCTCGTACCGCTTGACCTTCCAATGAATGGACAGATCGAGGCAAGACGAGATGAACCTCATCCGACTCAATCGCATCTTTTTGCTCGCTGATGACGGAGAGCGCTTCTTTATGTAACGCGGATAATAGACGTTCCGCCTGAATCGAAACACTGATCGTCTGGATGAACTTGACGAATGCCCAAATCGAACCAATAACTAAGAGCACACTGATCCCGGACGACAACACGACGCCTTCATCTGCCGTACGGACGAGGAATAGGTTCGAAATTCCATAAACCGTCGTCATGATGAAAAGACCGAGCGTATGCTTGGCCGACGTGTTCGTCAAAAAGTTATTGATTGTCCGGGGAGAGAACTGAGAGGAATACGTTGTCAATACGACCAGAATCGTGGAAAAACTGAACGTCATCATCGTCATCAGGCTCGTAAATGTCGAAGACAACACAGACGCCGCTGAGTCCAGGTCTAAATAAATAAAGCCTGGTAATAAATCACGAAAGAAATCCCCAAACACTTGGGTTAATGCCGTTAATACGATGCCACCCGTTCCGTATAAAAATGGGACAAACCATGCACTGTCATCAAGTAGTAATCGAATTCGTCTCACCATACCAACACCTCTTTACCGTCGATTTGAAAAAATCGCCTGTCCAACTGAACAGGCGATGTGTCATTAGAAATAGTGACGCACTTTCGCAAAGACGTCGCCATCGAGAATGAGTTTTCCATACTCTTCAAGCATCGGTTGCGTCTGTGTGCTGAATGTTAAATATTCTGCTAAAAGACTGAGTGCATTCTCTTCGTCTTCCGGTTCCGTTTCATCCGGGAAATCAATCCACAAGTAGTAACGGTCTTGATAATGGTATAGTTTCAAATCAAGATCGCTGAACATGTCTCCTGTACGTTTACTCAGCGAAATGATTGCCTCGAAATCATTTGTTTCCATCGCGAGTGGTGCCCAAGCATCTGCCTCGGCTTCAAGTTCATCCAACTCACTCAATTGGTCGAGTACCGATTGTTGATCCCGTGCCTCATCGATTGCTGATCGAAGAAGCGAACCGAGTTCAGAATCGTCTTCCGTGTCCATTACATTTTTCGCGATTGTCACAGTCACTTCTAGACCTTTTTCAAAAGCTTGTACTTGAATCCATAGTGGACCATCAAACGAGATGTCTTCACGTTCGTGAGCCTCGTCCATCATTTGCCAGAACAGCTGCTCGCCACGTTCTCGGTTGTACCAAATTTCATCACGAGCAAAACCACGTTTTTCGATATCCACGTATGTGATGAAAAATTTGACGGTATTATCATTGATGCGCTCAATTTTCACGATTGTCCACTCCCTTCTCACCTCGCTCCCAATTCACATAAGGAGGAGAGGGGAAATTGTCTTGTTATCTTTGTACCCTTTTTAACATCGTTCAATCTAGATGAAGGGTTATAACTTTATTTTATAGGAAATAATCGATAATAAAAAGCACACTGCTTAAACAGTATGCTCTCATTCATTCACAAGTCGCTGGGCTTCCTGTAATTGGAACGTCCGAACTTTACGTGGCAAGAATCGACGAATCTCATCTTCGTTATATCCGACCTGTAAACGTTTCTCATCAATCAGAATCGGACGACGTAAAAGACCTGGATATTCTTGAATCAAATCGTAAAGCTGTTGAAGAGATAGCGCATCAACAGACACATCGATTTTAGAGAAGACTTTCGAGCGAGTCGAAATGATTTCATCCGTCCCGTCTTCCGTCATACGTAAAATTTGTTTAATCTCATTCAATGAGAGCGGTTCTGAAAATATATTTCGTTCTGTAAACGGGATATCATGTTCTTCGAGCCAAGCCCGTGCCTTTCGGCAAGATGTACAGCTTGGAGACGTATAAAGTGTGACCATTTTTCTTCCTCCCTGATCGAGTATGCGTCCATCTTTTTAAGTGACTCTATTTGTATACCCAAATTCGCATCCACTTAATTATAGTAATTCTTATTTATCAAAACTTCAATGATATTCTTTATCAATCAGATATGAAAAGAGGGCGCATTCGTTGAATGCGACCTTGAACGACCTAACTTAAGACGCAGGGATTCGAGAAACCGGTTGAGACACCGTCTCTTTCCCTGGCTTGACTTGTAAGTCTTTCAACTTTTTCTTCAATACTTCTTTCAAAAGTCTCTTTTTCTCTCGCAGAACTTTGTCACGTTCTTTCATGGCCTCTCACCCCCATACAGCGTAAGGAACCGACCGAGCATTACCGATTCTAAAAATCTTGAAGTTGCACTATATCTACATTTAAATTATAGCACACTCGTTTGTGAAATGTGAATCATTCTTACACGTTCATCTCAAATTTAAACGGATATCATTTGCAATGAATTGAAGAAACCTGTATAGTTTATAGAAATAACCTTTTTATTTTAAAGGAGGAGAGCGATGATGAGAATCACTTTAGAAACGATTATGAAACATCCGGTTACCCAAAAATATTTAACTCGATCTGGCTTAAAACATGCGGTCGACGTCAGTGAACGCGCTCTCGAAATGGCAACGAAACGTGGTCTTGATACAGATTTGGCGACGAAAGCTGCGCTTCTTCATGATATCGGACACTATGAATGGTATACAGAAGGTAAATGGAATTATGATTTGTATCGTCAGAACGATATCCATGCGATCAAGGGGGCCGAACGCGCCCACAAATTATTGATTCGTTTAGGGGAAGATCCAGCCCGAGCAAAAGAGATTTCTGTCATGATTCTCTTGCACACGGATTCCTACCTACCACCGAGTCGTATTCAACGAACTCCACTTCAACAGCTCGTCCATGACGCTGACACGTATGTGGAGCAGCCAGGCGGTCTTCATCATTACGAGACAATGGAAATTGAAGATGCGTTAGCTCGCGTCCGTCAAATCGACGCCATCGTGGAACGTCTTTCTAATTTACCACGCATCTCGAACGGATAATCAGTCACCTACTTTAATAGGTGATTTTTTTGTGCAAAAAAAATCCTGACTCAATAAATGAGTCAGGATTGATTTCGTTATACGAGTTGCGCTTTATACGCTTCGTACTCTTCGTCTGTGAGCGAGACATAGTGCCCCGGCTCAACTTCGCGAAGTGGCGGGATACTTGAATCTTCATCTGAACGGCCGACTGGACCTTTTGATGTTGACTCGTATACGATCCGCTTACGTGTACGTTCATGCTCCGGGTCCGGAAGCGGAATCGCTGAAAGGAGCGATTTCGTGTATGCATGAATTGGGTTCTCGTAAAGGCGATCTGCTGTCGCAAGCTCTACGAGGTGACCTTGATACATAACACCGATACGGTCAGAGATGTATTTAACCATCGACAAGTCGTGGGCGATGAACAAATACGTCAAATCGCGATCGCGTTGCAATTCTTTCATCAAGTTGACGACCTGGGCTTGAATTGAAACGTCAAGTGCTGAGATCGGCTCATCGGCGATGATGAAGTCCGGTTCAACCGCAAGAGCACGGGCAATCCCGATACGCTGACGCTGACCACCTGAGAATTCATGTGGATAACGGCTTGCGTGCTCTTTTGTCAAACCAACTGTTTCAAGAAGGTCATATACGCGATTCATGCGGTCTTCTTTCGTCTTCGCAAGACCGTGAATATCGATTCCTTCTGCAATGATATCGGCGACTGTCATACGCGGATTGAGCGAAGCGTATGGATCTTGGAAAATCATTTGCATCGCACGGTTGAATTTCAACTTGTCTGCCTTCGATTTTTTATCGTGGACGTTTTCGCCTTTGAACACGACATCACCATCCGTCGCGTCGTAGAGACCGATAATCGTACGTCCTGTCGTTGACTTCCCACAACCAGACTCACCTACGAGCCCAAGCACTTCACCTTTGTAAATATCGAATGAGATCCCGTCGACCGCTTTGACAACACGGCCACGACCAATTTTAAAGTGCTGCTTCAGGTTTTTTACCTCGAGTAATTTCTCGCGTTCCATTATTCAGCACCACCTTTCGTAAACGATTTTGCGAACGCACTGTCTGGACGATATTTGAGAGCGAGTTCACGAATCGCACGTGGCGGATTAACCGCTGGTGCTTGTGGGTGTAACAACCAACTTGAAGCAAAGTGTGTATCACTTACTTGGAACATCGGTGGCTCTTTCTCAAAATCAATCTTCATCGCGTATGGATTACGCGGTGCGAACGCATCCCCTTTTGGAGGATCGAGCAAGTTCGGAGGCGTACCCGGGATTGCCGGTAACGCTTCATTGCGGTCATCCGTCGGACGCGGCATCGAACCGAGAAGCCCCCATGTGTATGGGTGACGTGGTTCGTAGAAAATTTCATCAACCGTTCCTTTTTCAACGAGACGTCCCGCATACATAACAGCAACACGGTCAGCCATGTTCGCAACAACGCCAAGGTCGTGCGTGATGAAGATAATCGCTGTGCCAGTCTTTTGCTGAATGTCTTTTAACAGTTCAAGAATCTGCGCTTGAATCGTTACGTCGAGTGCTGTTGTCGGTTCATCGGCAATCAACACTTTTGGGTTACAAGCGAGTGCGATCGCAATAACGATCCGTTGGCGCATCCCACCAGAAAGTTGGTGTGGATACTGTTTCAAGCGTGCTTCAGGGTTTGGAATCCCTACAAGTGTCAACAGTTCGAGCGTACGTTTCTTCGCATCCTCACCCGTTAACCCTTGGTGCTGTTTCAACCCTTCTGCGATTTGCTTGTAAATCGTCATCGTCGGGTTGAGCGATGTCATCGGGTCTTGGAAAATCATTGCGATGTCGCGACCACGAATTTTAAGCATTTCTTTTTCCGAAAGTTTCGCCAAGTCTTTTCCTTCGAACATGATTTCTCCGTTCGTGATTTCACCTGGAGGGTTCGGAATGAGACGCATAATTGCCTTAGAAGTAACGGATTTACCTGAACCCGATTCTCCTACGATGGCGAGCGTCTCGCCTTTTTTCAAATCAAACGAAACACCACGAACAGCCTGAACTGTTCCTGCATATGTGTGGAACGAGACCTCTAAGTCTCGGACTGATAAAATCGTTTCCATGCACGAGTCCCCCTCTTTCTTTTTTATTTACGCATTTTCGGATCGAACGCATCACGCAAACCGTCAGCAAGCAAGTTGAAGCTGACCATAAGCAAGACGATGATGACAGACGGGATAATAAGAAGGAACGGGAATGTCCGTAGTTCTTTGTATCCATCGTTGATCAACGTACCAAGTGATGCCTGTGGTGGTTGAAGCCCGATTCCGATAAAGCTGAGGAATGCCTCGAAGAAAATAGCAGATGGAATCGTGAACATGAGTGTGATGATAATAGCACCCAATGTGTTCGGAATTAAATGTTTGAAAATCAAGCGTCCACTTGAAGCACCGAGTGTACGAGCTGCCAAGACGAACTCTTGGTTTTTGAGTTTAAGAATCTGCCCTCGAACGAGTCGACTCATCCCAATCCAACCGGTGATGGCCATGGCAAGGATGATGGTGAAGACACCTGGGTCAAAGATCAAGATGAACAAGATGATCAAAATCAAGTTAGGTACACCTGTCAAGATTTCAACAATACGTTGCATGATGTTATCCGTACGTCCACCGAAGTAAGCTGAAATACCACCGTACGCGACTCCAATGATTGTATCGATGATGGCTGCGACTAAACCGATGAAGAGGGAGATTCGTGTCCCTTCCCAAATCCGCGACCAAAGATCACGACCGAGATAATCGGTACCAAACCAGAAGTTTTCTTCTACATTCTTCTGTTCGTAGAAGTCGATTTCACGACCTCCAAGTGTTGCCAACCCATCAAATCCAGCCCATTCAAGTCCAGTGACTTTAGGCGGTAGTTTTGCTTGCGAGATGTTCTGTTCGTATGCATCTCGGCTTGAGAGCATCGGTCCAAACAAAGCGAGTGCGACGAGAATTAAAATAATCGAGAGCGAGATGATAGCCGCCTTGTTTTTCTTTAGGCGCATCCATGCATCTTGCCAAAAGTTCAAACTTTTTCCGGCAATCCGCTCACCAAGCTGTTCATTCATTTCAACTGGTGTGAACATGTCTTGGTCGAACTGTTCGTAATTCTTTTTGTTTTCAATCATCAGTTATTCCCCCCAAGACGAATACGTGGGTCCACAACCCCATAGAGCAAGTCGACAAGTAAAATGATAATAATGAAGAGGGCCGAGAAGAAGAGTGTCGTGCCCATGATGACAGAGTAATCATTCAACGTGATTGACGTAACGAACAATTCTCCAAGACCAGGTACTGCGAAAATTTTCTCGATAACGAATGTACCCGTTAAAAGTCCAGCTGTCATCGGTCCAAGAATCGTGATCGCTGGGATCATCGCGTTGCGTACCATGTGTTTCCATACGATGGCGTTACCCGTCAACCCTTTCGCTTTCGCGAGCGTGACATAGTCTTGTCCGGTTACTTCTAACATCTCGGTTCGGACGAAACGGGCAATTGATGCCGTAACCCCGAGCGATAACGAGATGGTTGGTAAAATCGTATGAGCTGGTGATTCCCAGAATGCTACCGGGAGCAACTGTAATTTAACTCCAACATAGTACTGAAGGAGGGCTGCAAAGACGAACGATGGGACGGAAATCCCGATTACCGATACGAACATTGCACCATAGTCAATTGCCGTATTGTGACGAATCGCCGCAACAACACCCAACAATACACCTAATAGAGTTCCAAGTACTAATGCCTGAACCCCTAATTGTGCCGATGGACCGATACGTTCCATAATCAACTCAGTTACTGGACGGTTAGCCGTACGGAACGATACGCCAAGGTCACCTTGTAGCATGTTTCCAATGTACGTCGCATAGCGGACCGGAAGCGGATCATTGAGTCCGTAGCGGTCATTCAACAATTGAATTTGTGATTCTGTCAGTTTTTCCTGGTTCTGATAAGGCGAACCTGGGAGCAGGTCCATCAGGAAGAACGTGAACGTGGCAATCAAGAAGAACGTGATGAGGCCGTAAGTCAGCCGTTGTAGGATATAACGTCCCATGAATAAAAACCCCCTGTTTTGTCTAATTCTTTCTACTACTTGCACCAACAGCATCACTATGACATATGACCTATTTTTCAAATTCACAAAATGAAAGGAATTTTCTGAAAGAATAGCTTATACGTCATCTCAAGGCTCTTAGTACAGCGACTGAAAATAAAGAAAATTCTTTTCAGAGATTATTCTGAATTTTCACTGTTACTACATTATACTTTACCAACAAAACATTTGAACAGTATTTTCTCATACTTCGCTAGAATTTTTTAGAAAATTGGGGACATGCGGTTAGCATGCCCCCTCCTTCCATTACTTAATATCAACGTATTTGTACTGGTAATCAGCACCAAATAATTGACGGTTGAAGTTCTCGACGTTTGGACGGATCAAGTATGCCACACCAGCTTGGTAGATAGGCATGATTGCTTGATCTTGTTCAATCAAGAGAGCTTCAGCTTCTTTGAACAAGTCGTAACGTGCATCGATGCTTGTTTCAGCAGATGCCTCATCAATCAACTTGTCATACTCAGATGACGAGTAGTTGATGTCGTTTTGTCCATTGTCTGAAGTGAAGATACCAAGGTTCGTAAGCGGATCTTGGTAGTCAGGTCCCCAAAGTGCGAATGACATTTGGTAGTCCCCTTTTGCTTCACGCTCAAGTTTGTTGTTGAAAGGTTGTTGAGCGATCTCAACCGTTACGTTCGGCAAGTTCGACTCGATTTGACCTTTCATGTACTCAGAGATTTGTTTCGATACTTCACTGTCGAACGAGAGGAGTTCGATTGTTGTTGCTTCTCCACCGGTTACTTCTTCCCAAAGTGAAGCAGCTTCTTCAGTGTTTGTTTTGAAGTATTCCACGCCTTCTGTATAATCCGTTCCGTCTTCATACTTGATGAAGTCTTTCGGGATGAATGACGTCGTTGCTACTGAACCGTTGTTCAAGAGCTGATCGATAATTCCTGATGGGTCGACTGCACGTGCGATTGCTTTACGTGCATTTACATCAGAGAAAAGTTCATCTTCATGGTTAAACTTGAAGTAACCAACTGCAGAACGAAGACCTGTGTTGTAATCTTCATCTTCTTGGAATGCTGCGACTTGTTCTGATGCGAGACCAGCATAGTCGACATCGCCCGCTTCATACAAGTTCACGACTGTAGATGTTTCTTTAACAACTTTCACATCAACTGAGTCGAGAGCAACATTTTCTGCATCCCAATATGATTCGTTTTTCGTTAAGACATAGCCTTGTTCACGATCCCATTTAGTCCATGTGAACGGTCCGTTATAAAGAAGGTTTTCAGGACCAGTCGTGAAGTCTTCACCTTTTTCTGTAGCGAATGCTTCGTTGATCGGAGTGAATGTACCGAACGAAGTAAGTGAAAGGAATGATGGGTCTGGACGCTCGAGTGTAACTTCGAGTGTCTTCTCATCGATTGCTTTTACGCCAAGCTCTTCTTTTGGTGTGTCACCAGTGTTGATTGCTTCAGCGTTTTTAACTGTGTTCATGATGTAAGCGTACTGTGAGCCTGTTGCAGGATCAACAGCTCGTTGCCAAGCGTAAACAAAGTCGTTTGCTGTGACCGGTTCCCCGTTTGACCATTCAGCATCACGAAGTTTGAACGTGTAAACCGTTTCGTCTTCGTTTACTTCTGGTTCGCCTTCAGCAAGTGCCGGGACGGCATTTCCATCTTTATCAAGACGGTAAAGACCTTCCATTGTGTTGGCGATCAAGTTGAATGCGACCGCGTCTGTAGCAAGAGCCGGATCGGCTGTTGTGATATCTGACGTATCCGTCAAACGAAGAACTTTTTCTCCGTTTGAAGAAGAACTGCCGCCATCAGAGTCTCCGCCTGTCGAACAAGCCGCGAGAACTGAACCGAGTGCCAAGATGATCGTCATCATGAGCAAAATCGATTTTTTCTTCATTGCGATTTCCCCTTTCATTTTGAAAAGCTAGCCGATCGTCGAATAAACATCTTACTTTTTCTTTAATTTTCTGAATATTTCATAAAGTATTCGACGAAAGAACGTTAGGGCTATTGTAAGAAATTTTTAATGAAACTGTCAACTATTGAATGAACCGCTATCATTCGACATCATTTTCTTACTCGCTTTATGCCCTACGTTCCTAGTATCATAGAAGAAACACGGAATGTTGACACATTTCTTTTATCGATTGAAAGGAGATTACATCGTTGAAAAAGTTTCGAAGTATATTTTTTGTTTGGGGAATTGTCACACTTCTCTATACCGTTTGGTCGATTTTTTCCTATTTCCTAAGTGAATCTTTCACGTTTCACTTAAGTGGTGGCTTATTTGTATCAGGTATACTCATCTTTGCCATCGGGATGTTCTCCCATATGAGTGCATCCGGTCTATTTGACGGAATCATGTACGGATTTAAACGCAATCGACGCGCAAGGTTGAAGGAAATTGATGCCGATTACGAAGAGGATGAGGAAGAAGATCCGGAAGATCGACAACTCCGTAAACAATCGGCTTGGAACTGGGTGTATGTCGGAGTTGGAAGTATCGCTCTCTCATTTCTCGTCGCTTTGATTTAATCTTTTCGTCACTTGAATCCTGTGCTAAACTAAATGCAGAATAAGAACACTTGGATGAAGACAAGTAATTCAATTCCCCTTTTCCTCAGAGAGTCTACGGTGCTGTGAGTAGATGAAAAGTTATTGAATGAATGGACTTCGGAGTGGCTCGCCTGAACAAAAAGTATGGCGAGACGGTTCACGCCCGTTAACGCGTTCAAGTGGCATAGTATATGCAAATTTGGGTGGCACCGCGGTTATTCGTCCCGATTTATTCGGGAGGACGACTGCGGTTTTTTATATTTTTCGGAGGTGTATTCACATGGCAACGATTTTTTCAGGAATCAAACCGACCGGCGTCGTGACGCTCGGGAACTACCTTGGCGCGATGAAACAATTCGTCGACCTACAAGACGACAACAATGCCTATTATTGTATCGTCGATTTACATTCAATTACTGTTCAACTCGACCGTGTCGAGCTCATGAACAACACGCGAAAATTAGCAGCACTTTATCTCGCGTCCGGTCTCGACCCGGAGAAAGCGACGATTTTCGTACAGTCTGAAGTAAAAGCACACGCTCAACTCGGTTGGATGTTAACTTGTATCGCCGGCATGGGCGAGCTCGGTCGTATGACGCAGTATAAAGACAAGTCGCAAGGCAGCGAGAATGTAGGCGCAGGGTTGTTCGTCTACCCGACGCTCATGGCTTCTGATATTTTGTTATACAATACGGAACTCGTTCCAGTCGGAGACGACCAAAAGCAACACATCGAACTTACTCGTGACTTGGCGGAACGCTTTAACAAACGTTATTACGAGACATTCACGATGCCGGAACCACTCATTCAAAAAGAAGGCGCACGGATCATGTCTCTCACGAATCCCGTGAAGAAGATGTCGAAATCGGATTCGAATGCCAAAGGATATATCTCGATGCTCGACGAGCCGAATGTCATCCGCAAGAAAATCAAGAGTGCCGTCACAGATTCGAGTGGTGTCATCTCATTTGATCGGGAGAATAAACCGGGGATTTCGAACTTGTTGGAAATTTACTCGCTTTCGACAGGGACCCCAATCGATGATCTCGTCAAACAATATGAGAACTCGAACTATGGGACGTTCAAACAAGATGTGGCGGAAGCGGTTGTTGCTCTACTTGAACCAATTCAAGCTCGTTATCACGAATTGCTCGACTCTCCAGAACTCGATGAAATTCTTGATGCCGGTCGTGCGAAAGCTGAAGCCGTCGCAAATAAGAATCTCGCGAAGATTGAAAAAGCGATGGGTCTCAGTCGTAAGCGCGCCAAAGTGAAAAAATAAGCTTGTTGTGACAGAACTCTCCATGTGAGAGTTCTTTTTTGTATTAAAAAATGTACATAAAAAGAGAGACAGGCGTCCCTGTCTCTCTTCGTAAGATGACTTGATTATTCTTTGCCTTCGATTGAAGCCCACTTGTAAGAGTAGTCGGCACCGAATGCGTGCTCAACGATTCCCTTAACGTAAGGTTTCGTGAGGCGAGCTGATCCACGTTGGTAAACTGGCGAGATTGCGTTCTCTTCAAGAACGATTTTCTCTGCATCTTGCAATTGCTTCCAACGCTCAGCTGGGTCTGTGCTTGCTTTCGCATCAGCAATGAGTTTATCGAACTCTTCGTTCGACCATTTACCACGGTTGTATGGTCCGTCTGTGACGAAGAGATCAACGAATGTCATTGGATCTTGATAGTCAGGGCCCCAACCAGCGAACGTAAACTCGAAGTCCCCTTTGTTTTCAAGGTCAAGTTTGTTGTTGAATGGTTGTTGCTTGATTGAAACGCTCATACCTGGAAGGTTCTTCTCAAGTTCACCTTTGATGAACTCACCGATTTGCTTCGCAGACTCTGAGTCGTAGTTGAGAAGTTCAAGTTCAACTTTGTCTGTTCCGAGCTCTTTGAGCCCTTCTTCCCAAAGTTTTTGTGCTTCTTCTACGTTGTAGCCACCGATGTCGCCATTGCCTTCACGGAAGTCTTTTCCGTCTGGACCTGTTACGAAGTCTTTTGGTACGAAGAAGTTTGCAGGGATTGAACCGTTCGCAAGAAGTGTTTCTGAGATCGCTGTTTTGTCATAAGCGCGGTCAATCGCGTTACGGATTTTTTGGTTGTCGAGTTCTTTCACTTTCGTGTTGAACTGGAGGTAGAAGATTGTTGGTTCAACGACAGTTGAGAAGTCTTCGTTGTCTTGGTATTGAGCAACGAGTTCAGAAGTCAAGCCTGTACGGTCCACGTCACCGTTTTCATACAAGTTAACACCTGTTGAAACTTCTTTAACGACTTTAACGTTGATTTCTTCAAGTTTAACTGTGTCAGCATCCCAATAGTCTTCGTTCTTGACCATCTTCCAGCCTTGCTCGCGCTCCCAGCTGTCGAGTTTGAACGGTCCGTTGTAGAGAGTCGTCTCTGCAGATGTACCGAAGTTTTCGCCTTGCTCTTTATCGAATGACTCGAGTTTTGGCATGAATACGCCGAAGCTAGTCAATCCGAGGAAGTAGTCAGCTGGTGCTGTCAATTTAACTTCAAGTGTTTGATCGTCGATTGCTTTAACGCCTACAGCATCGCGCTCGCCTTCACCTGTGTTGTACGCTTCTGCGCCTTCGATGATTGACATAACGTATGCATATTGTGATGCGTTATCTGGGTTGAGTACTTCTTTCCAAGCGTATTCGAAGTCGTTCGCTGTGACAGGCTCCCCGTTTGACCAAGTCGCGCCTTCACGGATTTTGAACGTGTACGTTTTCCCGTCCTCTGAAACTTTGTGGTCTTCAGCCATACCCGGAGTCGGGTTGTCTTCTTTGTCCATACGGTAGAGACCTTCGTTAACGTTGTTTAAGACGTTGAACGATACAGCATCTGTTGCGAGTGTCGGGTTAAGTGAAGGAATATCTGAACCGTCGAGCAAGTTGAGGACTTGCGCTTCGTCTGCAGAACCTTCCGAACCTGATCCATTTGAAGACCCTGTTTCTTCTTCCCCTGTCGAACATGCAGCTAGGAATGCACTAGATAGAAGTGTAACCGATGATGCTAAAGCAAAACCTTTTTTCTTATTCATTGCGATGACCCCCTGATTTTTTCGTTTTAACGAAGTGAATGATGGTAGAAAATTCAGTCATTTCTTCTGACAGTATTTGTTACCAAAATCCCGTTGATGCAATAATACAATATTCTGATAATTTTGCAAAGTGTTTATTTTGATTTTTCTAAAAAATTTTATCTATAGTCAAAAAGCCCGCCTACAGTGGCGGGCTTTTAGCTCAATTTTCGTATTTTTTCGCAAAGGTTAGGACATATGAAGGACCGATGACCGGAAAACCGATATGGTCATAACCTTTCTCGATCACATAAGAACGTCCAGCTTGATAGATTGGCATAACAACAGCCTCTTCTAACAGCTGTGCCTCCGCTTCTCGGAAAATCTCATTTCGTTCTTCCAACCGATCTGTTGAGCGAGCCTGATCCATCAATTGATCATACGATTCGCTGGCATATCGACTCGAATTGAGGACATCGTTTGTTTCAAATTGAGTCAAATAGGCGGATAACATCGGATAGTCCGGTTGCCAGCCTGATAGAGAAAACGCATAATCCCCTGAGACTTCTTTCCTAACTTTTTCTCCTAAGGGGAGCTCGATAATGTTAACGGTCAAACCATCCAACTGTTCCAAATTCTTCTTTAATTTTGCGGAGATTTGACGCGCTTCGTCATCGACAAAGCTGAGCAGCTCGATTTCGAGTTCATCTTTCTTCAGCCGTTTCTTCACGGTGTCAAACAATTGGTCTGCGTTTCCTTCTAATTGTGCGATCGAATCCTCTTGGGCGATGACGAGTAATCGTTCTGTCGTCTGTTCCGCTCGCGCGAGTGAATCCTCGATTTCCGACCGCTTAAGCGTCAATGCGATGGCTTGTCGGAACGCTACATCATTAAACGGGGCTTTTTTTACATTCGGCTTTAAATAAAAGACTCCACTTCGTGGAACGTCCTGTACGTTCAAAATTTCCTCATCAATCGTGGAAACGTCAAAATCGTATGGGACGGGTTGCATCCCTGTCGCTTCCGTCAAGTTCGCTTCACTATTAATGGTAATCGTTTCAAGTGTCACCTGTTCAGCTTCTCGGTACGTTTCATTTTTATGTAACGAGATGGTCGTATCTCCGATTGCCTTGATTTTAAATGGACCGTTCGTCTCTAGTTCTTCCCATGCTTCCACATTTGGTTGAGGTAAAAATGCGGGCATCGCCAAAATCTGTTCGAACCCTTCCATCGGACGGACAAGAGTCAACTCGAGCGTCCGGTCATCGATTGCCTTGACCCCTAGCGTATCCGGTTCTTGTTGGCCAAGTCCGATTTCTTTTGCGGATTGAACATCTGCTAGTAAGAAGCTGAACGGTGAATTCGAATCAACGTCCACGAGTTTTTGGAAGTGATCGACGAATGTTTGCGCGTCAATCGCATTCCCTTCTGTCGTCACACTCTCTTTTAATGTGAATGTATAGACCGTTCCATCTTCGGATCGCTCTAACTTCTCAACGAGCGCTGGTTCGATGGACCCGTCTGCTCCGAATCGATATAGGCCTTCATAGAGATGGGACAGGATTGTTTGAGATGACGGATCGATTGCTAGCATGACATCCGGCTGAGTCGGAAGCGACTCTCCGTAAATCGTCAATTGTTGTTCTTCGACTGGCACTAGTTCGCGTGACTGCTCTCGTTGTTCGTTCCAAATAAATAAAAAAAGGATAAGGACTGAACCTAACAAGGCGGCCACGATGAATGATTTCTTTTTCATTCGTTGCACTCCTTTCTGTTAGACCAACCCTTATACCCTAACCTTTTTTGAGTGATTTTTCTACCGTCAGTTCGTCACTTTTGCAAATGCGAGTGTCGCATTGTGGCCCCCGAAGCCGAGTGAGTTACTGAGTGCATAACGAATGTCAAGTTCCCGATTTCCTTCACGTACATAATCCAAATCACAATCTGCTGCTGGTGATTCGCAGTTAATCGTTGGATGAATCTTGCCTTCGTGAATCGATAATGCTGTGATGACGGCCTCGACGCCACCTGCACCACCAAGAAGGTGACCGATCATCGATTTTGACGAGTTGACGGCGAGCTTATCAGCGTGTTCCCCGAACACACGACGAATCGCTTTCGTCTCGAGCATATCGTTGAGTGGTGTACTCGTTCCGTGCGCGTTAATGTATTGAACATCTTCTGGCGTGATTCCGGCGTCTCGAATCGCCTCACTCATCGCTTTCGAACCGCCCTCAGCTTCAGGGGATGGTGCTGTGATATGGTAAGCATCCGAACTCATCCCATATCCAACAACTTCAGCGTACATTTTCGCACCACGTGCTTTTGCATGTTCATACTCCTCTAAGACGAGCACCCCGGCTCCTTCACCCATGACGAATCCGTCACGGTTTTCATCGAACGGACGGCACGCCGTGTTCGGGTCTGGATTCGTTGAAAGGGCTTTGTTTGAACAAAAACCTGCGAACGAGAGTGGTGTGATTGGCGCTTCCGCTCCACCTGCGAACATGGCGATCGCATCTCCACGTTGAATGACACGGAACGCTTCCCCAATGGAGTTCGTCCCTGACGCACAAGCCGTCACGGAACAGTTGCTCGGTCCTTTTGCTCCAAGATAGATGGATACTTGTCCGCTCGCCATGTTCGGAATCATCATCGGAATGAAGAACGGGCTGACGCGACGTGGTCCACGGTCATGAAGGATGGCCGACTGTTTGTCAATCGTCTCGACGCCACCAATCCCGCTCCCGATCCAAATCCCGACATCGTCCGCGATGGCTTTCACGTCGAGTCCGCTGTCCTTATGGGCAGCGTCTGCCGCAAGTAAAGAATATTGGATGAAGGAGTCCATCTTACGTGCTTCCTTCGGTTCGACTAAATGATCGATGTTCCATTCCTTCACTTCCGCACCGACCTTGGCCGGATATTGACTGATGTCGATCTTCGTCAACGTATCAATGGCGTTTTCCCCTTTTAAAAGACGGTCCCACATTGTTGAGACATCGTTTCCTAATGGTGATACGACTCCTAATCCTGTCACTACTACTCGTTTCATAAATGATTCCCCTCCGTAATGGTTGCGTGATTCCATGTCAGACAGCTAGCCCCCCAGGTGAGTCCGGCACCAAACCCTGCGATGACGACCGTTTGTCCATCTTGGATTTTGCCAGACTTGACCGCTTCGGCCAAAGCGAGTGGAATGGAAGCTGCTGATGTATTCGCATGGTCTTGAATGGTCATGACCACTTTCTCTTCTTCTAAGTGTAACCGTTCCATCGCAGCGTCGATGATTCGACGGTTCGCCTGGTGTGGAACGAGGACGTCAAGATCTTCCAACGTCTTGTCTGCTTTGTCTAGCGCTTCAAGCACGATTTCGGGCATCTTCCGAACGGCAAACTTGAAGACTTCGCGACCGTTCATGACGATTTTACCTTCTTCATTCTCATACAGATGTTTTCCACCTGTCCCGTCACTTCCGAGCACAAGTGAGTCAATTGAAGCGATCTCGTCTTCCCCGAGCACGACAGCCCCTGCTCCGTCCCCGAAGAGGACAGCAGTCGATCGGTCATCCCAATCAATTAGACTTCCCATCTTCTCTGCGCCAATGACGAGCGTCTTTTTCAATCCTTTTGAATCCATGAGACTCTTCGCCGTGTCCATCGCGAAGATGAAACCGCTACATGCCGCGCTCACATCGAAGGCGACAGCGGCTTTCGCTCCGAGATTCGCCTGCACCACACATGCGGTTGCCGGGAAGGCTGGTGCTGTAGCCGTCGCACAGACGATCGCTTCAATCTCATCGATTGCGACGCCCGCGCTCTGTAACGCCCGTTCAGCGGCACGTGTCGCCATATCCGCGACCGTCACATCACCCTCAGCCAAATGACGTGCCTCGATGCCTGTACGTGTACGAATCCACTCATCGCTCGTATCCATTCGTTTTTCTAAATCGATATTTGTCACCCGATTGTCCGGTAAGAACGACCCGATGCCGATGATTCCAATATTCATATCGTCGACCCCTATTCTTAGTATCTGGTACTAATATAAGGGAATAAAAAGAGGATGTCAATGCATCCTCCTCGTGTAGACTGGATTAAGCTTGTTCTAAACGCTTCGTGACAGCCATGACCATCTTCGCAGAATTGATCGATGCTGTCTCCAAGAACTCATCAAACGACAGATTCGCTTCTTCGTCCGCACTGTCTGAAATCGAGCGTGTGACGACGAACGGGACACCAAACTGATAGCACGTTTGGGCGATCGGAGCAGCCTCCATTTCGACGGCTGCGACGCCATTGAAATGACCGAGGATGTCCGCCACGCGTTTCGAATCGTTGATGAACGAATCTCCTGTCACGATCAATCCCTGGTGCACGTTCACGTCCGGCAAGTTTTCAATGACATCTTTACAGACGCTGACGAGCTTGGCATCCGCCTCATACGCCGGCGGCATGCCTGGTACTTGTCCATATTCATATCCGAATGCCGTCACGTCGACATCGTGATGACGAACTTCCGTCGAGACGACGACGTCTCCGACTTTCATTCCCTTTTTAAAACCGCCGGCAGAACCCGTATTGATGACGACGTCCGGTTTGAACTTATCAATCAAAAGTGTCGTGCCGATGGCTGCATTGACCTTCCCGATGCCTGACTTCAAGATGACAACTTGCATGTTTCCAAGATAGCCCTCATAAAAATGATAGTTCGCGATTTCAGTGTCTACTCGTTCTGTCAACTCGTTCCGAAGTAAATTCACTTCTTCTTCCATCGCGCCGATGATGCCTACTTTCATTCCGTTTCCTCCTCAGAAAGAGAGCGACTTCCGAATAGGAGGTCGCTCAACAATTTATTTGATTTCTTTAATTTCGACGACCATGTCGCCACCTGGTGTTTGCACCGTGACCACATCACCAATCGTACGACCAAGAAGTGCCTTGGCGATCGGTGATTCGTTCGAGATTTTCCCTGTGAACGGGTCTGCCTCAGCTCCACCAACGATTGTATACGTCTCGTCTTCATTATCTTCTTGGATGAAGAACGTTACCGTCTTCCCGATTGAGACAACCGAGTTATCGCCTGCATCATCTTGAATGATGACCGCGTTACGGAGCATCTCTTCTAATTGTGCGATGCGTCCTTCGACCATCGCTTGTTCTTCTTTCGCCGCGTCATATTCCGCGTTCTCTGACAAGTCACCGAAGTCACGAGCAATCTTAATATTTTCAACGACTTCTTTACGGCGGACCGTCTTCAGTTCGTTTAATTCATGTTCGATTTTCGCTTTTCCGTCTAACGTCATATAGTGTTGTTTTTCAGCCATTTCTGTCACTCCTTCATTGTCTCCTAGTATATTACAGCTAGGGTTGAATTGAAAACGATTTATTTCCTCAAGCGCGATTGCGCTCAGTGAGCACCCAACGGATTTTTGTCACGAGTAAATCGATTGCAACAAAGTTTTCTCCGCCTTCAGGAACGATGATGTCTGCATAACGCTTCGTCGGTTCACAGAACTGCAAATGCATCGGGCGGACGACATTCGTGTACTGCGCCACGACCGAGTCGATTGAACGTCCACGTTCATTGATATCACGCTGCATGCGACGCAAGATTCGAACATCCGCATCTGTATCCACGAACACTTTAATATCCATCAATTCACGCAAACGTGCATCCTCGAGTGCCAAGATTCCTTCGACGATGACGACATCGACGGGCTCGATCAAGATGGTTTCACTTGAACGCGTGTGAGCCGCATAGTCATAGACCGGCTTCTCAATCGCCTGATGTTGTTGTAACTGTTGGATATGTTCAATCAACAAATCGTTATCAAAGGCGAAGGGGTGGTCGTAGTTCGTCTTGTACCGCTCCTCCATGGTCATCTCTGATTGATCCTTATAGTACGCGTCTTGCTCGATCATGACGACCGATTGACCTTGAAACGCATCGACGAGCGCGCGGGCCACGGTCGTTTTTCCTGATCCGGTACCCCCGGCCACGCCAATAATGACGGGTTTATGTTGCATCAAAGTTAAGTCCTCCTCATCGTAATTTACGACTGATTGCTAGGCCATCACCAAGGGGCAAAATTGCAGTATGATAATCGGTCCGTGCCATCAATTGCTCAGTAAACTGCTTCACGAGACGAACAAGCCGACGTCGGCGTCGGTCTAAAACCGACACGTCCTCTAGCAAGACGTCCCCTCGTAAAAACAAATTATCGCTGTAAATCGTACCACCAATTGGTACTAAAGCGCCATACCCATCAAAAAATTTTTGATATTGTCCTTTTGCCGCATCAATAAACACGGCATCGAATTCACCTTCAATCGATCCAATCAATTCGACGGCATCACCGTGAATGAGCGTAATCCGATCGCGCACGTCCGATCGATTGATGAATCCCGTCGCTTCTTCAAAACGACGAGCATTTCGCTCGATTGTGACGATTTCTGCATCGGGTAACAACTCCGCCATGCGAATGGCACTATAGCCGATGGCCGTCCCCACTTCGAGAATTCGGGTCGGCCGTTGCATCGCCAATAAGGAGAGCAATACTTCCGAACCCGTCAAATCCATGATTGGGACGTGATGGACACGCGCGAACGCCTCCATCTCCGTCAATAGCGGGGAGCGGTCATTGATCAGTTTTTCTACATATCCCTCATAGGATGCATGGTCCACTCGTTCCACCTCTTAACTCTCTTCATTCAAACGACCGGAAGCATCCGCTTCCGGTCGTCCCATCAATTACTGTTTGCTTCTTCAAACGCTTCCCATTCGGAACGGTACTTATTGACGTTTTGTTGGTGATCCTCATAGTCGACCTCGAACAAGACTTCCCCGTTCGGGAACCCTTCACGTGGAGGGCGCGCGTAGAAGTAAATGTTCTCCGTATCGTTCGGGTTGAGCACCGCCTCAAATGCGTCACGGCTCACGGCCGCAATCGGTCCGATCGGAATGCCTTCATAACGATACGTGTTATATAGAGAGTCGTTCTCTAAGTCCGCGAATGAAGTGAAAATCGATGTTTCCCCCGTTCCGTACCAGACGGTCGGGTCAGATTGTAACTTCATTCCGTCATTTAAGCGATTCTCAAACACACCGGCAATCTCTTTGCGGTCTTCCGTTGACACCGCCTCTTTCTCGACAACGGATGCGAGCGCGAGCGTCTCATGGAACGTACGTCCTGAATCGGCTAAACGATCTTTGTATTCTTGATACATACTTTCGGTTGGCAGTAACATCTCATCGATGATTTCATTGAGCGTTACGCCTTTATTGAATTCATATGTGGCTGGGAACAGGTATCCTTCAAGCGGATGATAGATGCCTTCCTGCAAGACTTCATCCGTCAACATTTCATGCTCGTTTACGAGAGATTGAATGTATTCACGGTCGCTCAACTGCTCAGAAATCTCTTCTTTCGGGATTTCGGCCACTTTCGCAAGTCGCGCAATCACCTGGTCAATCGTGAATCCTTCTGGAATGACGAGCTTAATATCAGGGACCACAATGACTTTACCTGTTTGCAACGTTTCAATCAATTCATCGATTGATTGTGACGGAGATAACGTATACGTCCCCGCCTGGAACGACGATTCGTTCTTAAAGCGTGTATAGAAACGGAAAATCGTGCTACTCCTTACAAGCCCATTCTCTTCTAGTAATTCACCAATGTATCCCGAACCGGCACCGAGCGGGACTTCAATCTCGACCGTTTCAGTCGAAGTTGGGTCAATCGGTTCGATGGAACGCTTCACAAAGACATATGCGAGCGCCGACCCTGTGGCAATGACGAGAAGGAAGATGGCCAGGATGACAACCGTGATACGACGGACGATCCGGTTGCGGGCACGTTTCTCATCTGACATAGATGGATGATTCATGCATTTCTCCCCTGTTCTTTTTATAAAGAGAGGCGACGAGGGACATTCCCTAGCCGCCCGTCCTCTATTTAGTCTAGACCGACTTCGTCATTGACGATGTCGAATGCTTCCATGACCTCTTCGAAGTCTTCATCGTCTTCGACGAGCTTCAAGATGAATTCGCCATCTTCAAGTTCTTCAATTTCAAATGCGTATACTTCAATCGTATCTTCGTCTTCTGTCTCTGGTGCGCCTACCGGTTCAAGTACGACAAATGTCTTTTTCGAACGGTCGCTCGTCATACGGAAAATTTCTGCAAATAAATGTTCGTCTCCATTTTCATCTGGAATACGGTACATTTCTTCTTCACGACGGATTTCTGCCATGAGAGATTCCTCCTTATTTCCCGGAACGATCCAGGTAGTTTTGTAAAATCATCACGGCCGCCATTTTGTCGATGACCGCTTTTCTCTTTTTGCGGCTGACATCTGCTGAAATGAGCATCCGTTCCGCTTGCATCGTCGTTAATCGTTCATCCACCAACACGCAAGGTAAACCCGTCTGTTCTGTGAACGCCTCGGCAAATGCCTCGGACGCCTCACCGCGCGGGCCGACTGTCCCATTCATGTTTTTCGGGTGACCGACGACGACTTCTTTCACATCGTACTGCTCGATGAACGGACGAAGGAGACGGACGGCTTCGTCAAAGTCAGGTTCGGTCCAGTAGACCGTCTCCACACCTTGCGCCGTCCATCCCATCAGGTCACTCACCGCGACACCAATCGTCTTCGATCCGACATCGAGTCCCATGACTCGCTTCATATTAATCCTCTCTACGATCGTTCAAATACGATTTGACCAACTCTTCGAGAAGTTCATCCCGTTCAATTTTGCGAATCAAGTTTCGCGCATCATTATGACGTGGAATGTAGGCAGGGTCACCTGACAGTAAGTATCCCACGATTTGATTGATCGGTTGATAACCTTTTTCCTCGAGTGCTTGATATACCGTAATCAGCGTCTCACGTGTGTTAGCACGTTGATCATCTTCTGGAAAATTGAATTGCATCGTGCGATCCATTTGGCTCACAAGAATCCACCTCTTTCCGTTTGCACTTCACACTCTATTATGCCAGTGATTCGACGTAATGTGAAGCAAACTTCAATGCTTCGTCCAGTTTTGTTGCATCTCGGCCACCTGCTTGTGCCATGTCTGGACGACCGCCACCGCCACCACCGCAGCGTGTCGCGACTTCTTTAATCAGTTTTCCGGCATGGAAGCCACGGTCGTTCAGGTCTTTCGTCACACCTGCGACGAGGTTGACCTTCTCCCCATTTGCCGACCCAAGGATAATCACAGCAGAGCCGAGTTTCCCTTTCAAGTCGTCGACCATGCTGCGAAGGGCATCCATGTCTTGTCCATCGACGCGTTTCGCAATCAACTGGACGCCGCCAATCGTTTCAATCGCATCCGTTAATGAAGATGCCTCGATGTTGGCAAGCTTCGCTTTAAGCGACTCTGAAGCACGCTCGACTTCTTTGATTTCAGCTTGAAGTGCTTGTACGCGTGCAGGAACTTCAAGTGGTTTCGTCTTCAACAACTTCGCTGTCGCTTCGAGCGTTTCGATTTGCTGGTTCATCACTTCATATGCGCCAGCTCCTGTGACCGCTTCAATTCGACGCGTCCCAGCGCCAATCCCTGATTCAGACAAGATTTTAAAGAGTCCGATTTCAGCCGTGTTGGAGACGTGAATCCCACCACAAAGCTCAACCGAGTAATCCCCTGCTGATACGACCCGAACGACATCACCATACTTCTCGCCGAAGAGTGCCATCGCGCCTTTTGCTTTCGCATCCGCAATGTTCATTTCTTCGATATCGACACCGATCGATGCCCAAATTTTCTCGTTCACTTGACGCTCAATGGATTGAAGCTCTTCTGATGTCACTTGACCGAAGTGAGAGAAGTCAAAACGAAGACGGTCTGGTGTCACGAGTGAACCGGCCTGGTTGACGTGCTCCCCGAGCGTATCTTTGAGTGCGCGGTGCAAGAGGTGCGTCGCCGTGTGGTTCTTGACGATGGCTTGACGCGATGCTTGGTCGACAGAAGCCGTGACGGCTACTTCCGCTTTCGCCACACCTGACTCGACCGTGACTGTATGCAAGTTCTGTCCGTTCGGCGCTTTCGACACATCTTTTACGCGAAGAAGGAAGTCTTCTCCGACGATTTGTCCTTTATCACCGATTTGACCGCCACTCTCGGCATAAAATGGTGTCTGATCGAGGATGACTTGTGCTTCTTCTCCGGCAGCGACGACGTCAGCGAGTTCGCCGTTGTGAATCAAGCTGATGATTTTTGCGTTCGTCTCAAGGCTGTTGTATCCGAGGAAGGTCGATGGCATCGTGATATCTGCAAGCACACCCGACTGAATCTGCATCGATTCTACGTCAGCACGCGCTTGACGTGCACGTTCACGTTGCTCGTTCATCGCTTCTTTGAATCCATCTTCGTCGACCGTCATCTGATGGTCTTCTGCATATTCGATTGTCAATTCGAGCGGGAAGCCGTACGTGTCATAAAGACGGAATGCGTCTTGACCGCTGATGATGTTTGACCCAGCTGCTTTTTGTGCTTTTGCGACTTCGTTCAAAATCGCGAGTCCGTCGTTCAACGTTTCGTGGAAACGCTCTTCCTCGTTTTTAATGACTTTCTTGATAAAGTCTTTCTTCTCGTTCACTTGCGGGTAGAAGTCGACCATGATGTCACCGACGACGTCGACGAGCTCATACATGAACGGACGCTCGATACCAAGCATCTTCGCATAGCGGACCGCACGGCGGAGAAGACGACGGAGGACATAGCCACGTCCTTCGTTCGATGGGAGTGCCCCGTCACCGATTGCGAACGATACCGTACGGATGTGGTCCGCGATGACTTTGAACGCAACATCCTTGCTACTGTCTTGACGGTATACGTCGCCACTGATTTTTTCAGTTTCACGAATGATCGGCATGAAGAGGTCGGTATCGAAGTTTGTCGGTACGTCTTGAACGACGCTCGCCATCCGTTCGAGTCCCATCCCTGTATCAATGTTTTTACGCGGAAGCTCTGTGTAGTTTCCATGTCCGTCATGGTTATATTGGCTGAACACGATGTTCCAGATTTCAAGGTAACGCTCGTTCTCCCCACCCGGATAAAGTTCAGGGTCTGTCGGGTCGTCCCCGAATGCTGGACCACGGTCAAAGAAGATTTCCGTGTTTGGACCAGATGGACCTTCACCGATTTCCCAGAAGTTATCTTCTAGCGGGATGATGCGGTCAGCTGGCATGCCAAGGTTCATCCAGATTTGTTTTGACTCTTCATCGTCTGGGTGAATCGTGACGGAGAGACGGTCCGGATCGAGTCCGTACCATTCGTCGCTCGTCAACAGTTCCCATCCCCATGTGATTGCTTCTTCACGGAAGTATTCACCGACTGAGAAGTTCCCGAGCATTTCGAAGAACGTATGGTGACGTGCTGTCTTCCCGACGTTTTCGATATCGTTCGTACGAATCGATTTTTGAGCGTTGACGATCCGTGGGTTCGCTGGGATGACACGTCCATCAAAATATTTTTTCAATGTTGCAACACCAGAGTTGATCCACAACAAAGTTGGGTCTTCGACCGGTACGAGCGAAGCACTCGGCTCCACGCTGTGCCCTTTTGATTTGAAGAAATCTAAGTACATTTGGCGAATTTGTGCGCCAGTCAATGATTTGAGCGGTTTCATGAACAATTCCTCCTTATTTCTGAACGAAACGAAAAAAAGCGATGCCTGCCCCTGTGGAAAGGGACGAAAGCATCGCTTCGTGGTACCACCCTCGTTCGCACGGTAGAATACCGTGCCTCGAACATCCGTTAACGTGGATGAGGCGCCCAGGTTGAGTGGGGACTCCAGAATAGCTTCGGTCGGCCGACCCCCATCTTCTCGCAGCCTAGGAAGATGTCTCTGTAGAGGCGGTGACGACGTACTCATTTCCTTCATCGTCTGTATCGTTTCAGTTGTCTATTCGTCATTATCACACGCGTTCGGAAAGACGTCAAGACTTCCCGCCTAAGCGCTCGACCAATTTTGTCCGTCGCACCGGTTCCTCTTCTCGCGTCGCCGCCTCGAGCGCACGCACGTCACCGAACAAGAGTAAACTCTTCTTCGCCCGAGTCACAGCTGTATAAATCAAGTTGCGTGACGACCGGAATCCTCCGTTGAAGAAGACCGGCATGAGCACGATTGGGAACTCGGAACCTTGTGACTTATGGATCGTGATAGCGTAGGCATGGGTGAACTGATCCCATTCACTACGGTTGTACTCGACTTCTGTCTGATCGAATCGAATATAAATCTTGTCGACCTTATCGACGTTTTCCTTCGCGTAGAAGATGTTCGTGATTTCTCCGATGTCCCCGTTATAGACGTTTTCCTCGGCGTTGTTGACGAGTTGAAGCACTTTATCGCCATTGCGGTAAATACGCGTCCCATGTTTCACTTCACGGGCACTCGATTTTGGATTGAATACGTTCTGAAGTGCTTCATTCAGCCCATCAATTCCACAGACACCCCGATATGTCGGTGCGAGCACTTGAATATCAAACGGTGAATATCCTTTTCGGAGAGCCGCTCCTGCCATCTGACAAATCGCTTGAAGTGCCGTCTCTTGATTCGCCGTATAGAAACGCCGGTCCGGCAGTGACGCCAACAAATCGTCTGGCATTTTCTTCGCATTCAACGAATGAGCGAGACGGAGGATACTTGACTCCGACGCTTGGCGATGGACGACGTCAAGGCGAACGACTGGAATCCCTTCTGTCGCCATCAAATCGGCAAGTACTTGCCCCGGTCCGACAGATGGGAGCTGATCACGGTCTCCGACGAACAAGATTTTCATGCCGTTCGGTACCGCTTTAAGCAAACTTCGGAACAAAAAGATGTCAATCATCGACGCCTCATCGACGATGAGCACTTTCCCGACAAGTGGATTCGTCTCATCGACTTGGAACGAACTACCGTCGAACTTTAACAAACGGTGGATCGTTGATGCCGGTAGCCCGGTCGACTCACTGAGGCGTTTCGCCGCTCGACCCGTCGGTGCGGCCAAGACGAACGGGAGCGGTTGGTTCGGAACGGGTTCTAACTTCCAATCGAAGACATCGCTAAGTGCATGAATGATTCCTCGAACGACCGTCGTCTTCCCGGTACCCGGTCCACCGGTAAGAACCATGAGCGGTGACTTGAGAGCAAGTTCAATCGCTTCTCGCTGTTGAGTGGCATATTCAATCGAGAACATCTCCTCGACACGTCCGACCGCGTCAAAGATGGTCGTCATGTCCACGTCCTCTGTCGTCGATGTCGCCATGATTCGCGCCAACTCTTCTGCCGCCTTCCGTTCGGCACGGAAGACACGGGGATGATAGACGACCCCATCCTCGATGACGACCCGTTCTTCTTTAGCGAGCGATTCGAGCGCCGTGACGAGCGCATCACCCGGATCGGCCCCGATGATTCGAGGCATCTCGGCTTCGAGTTGATCCGCCGTCACGTAGAGATGACCGTTCCCTTGCTCGAGTTCTAATACGTACAGCACGGCTGCCGCGATGCGTTCAGGATGAATGCCTTGAATCCCAAAATGTGCCGCGATGGCATCCGCCGTCTTGAATCCAATTCCCTGTACGTCGTACATGAGCGCATACGGATTCTTCTCAATCGTCTCCATCGCCCGTCCTTCATACTCTTTATGAATTTTCGAGGCGAGACGTGGCGTCACGTCGAATGGAGCGAGAAACAAAAGCAACTGATCGACCCCATATAAAACGTTCAGGCGCTCGGTGATCACACGTGCCTGCTTTTCTTTCAATCCGTCTACCTCGGACAAGATGCTCGGATGTTTCACAATCTGGTCGATACAATCGTCCCCGAGAGAATCCGCAATCTTCTGCGCCGTTTTTTGACCGATTCCAGGGAAAGACCCGTTCGTTAAAAATCGCACGGCAGCCCGTTTCGTCATCGGGACGACACGGCGAATCCAATCCGCCTTCATCTGTTTTCCGAATCGAGGGTGTTCGACGAGACGACCGTGCGCTTTATACGTCTCGCCCTTCTCAATGCCGACTCCGACGCCAGCGATGACCATCTCGGTCTCATCCGTCTCAAAATTCTTTTCTTTTATACGTACGAGCGCAATTGTATGCGCCTCTTCTTCTGATTGAAACAGGACTCGAATGACTTTTCCAGTCAACTCATAAGGTGCTGCCATCATATCCGACACCTCCAGCTATTTTTCCATCATCCATTATAGCCCGAGTTTGAACGGTAGGACAAATCGCCTAACTGAACAGGTTGAGGATGCGCTCGAGCTGGTCGAGGTCGACACGTTCAAGAATCCGAATCAGCTGATCGACATCGATTCGGTTCAAGATGCGCTCAAGTTGCTCCAAGTCCACGGTTTCAAGCAGTCGTTCGAACCGTTCCAGCTCCCCCGAATTAACATAACCTTCGAGCCGCTCGAACAGCTCGGTCCGCTCGACACGAAACAGTTGCTCAAGCGATGGTCGCTGAATCAACAGCACAAGTCCCGCGGCGATGACGTGGACGCCCCAGTTCAACACGACGTGACCGAGCCGTACCGTCTGTCCGACGAACGGGACGAGCGGGATGAACGACAGCTGCAACACGATAATCCCTAGCTGGACGTACGGGTTCGGGATGAACCAAGCCACGAGGGCAAGCAAGGCCGGGACGACCCACGCCACCCCGACCGCACCAAACGTCACGGACCAGGACTTGTTCGCCGACAATATCCAATGCATGACGACACCGATTACAAAAAATGTCGCAAACAGGAGTAACAGCACGGTCGTCGCCCGTTCCGACTCGACGACGACCCGGAACAAGAGATTATTCGTCCACTCGCCCGTCGCGAGACGATTATCGACTTCGATGAACAGACGACCGAG
This sequence comes from Exiguobacterium sp. s75, assembly GCF_018617145.1. GTDB lineage: Bacteria > Bacillota > Bacilli > Exiguobacteriales > Exiguobacteriaceae > Exiguobacterium > Exiguobacterium profundum. The sequence goes on along the minus strand of NZ_JACSJQ010000001.1, from coordinate 304,845 downwards.
CATGAACCATTCGATGATGAAAAAAATAACGACGCTGACCAAACTAAACATCCGCATATGCTTTCTCCCCTCTCACATTGCTAATCCATTTCCCGAACAATCGGACGGCTATGCACGTTTTTCGTCGAATCAAAGCGGGAACTGTTCGAGTGAACCTATGAAGGAGGGACTATGTATGACGAAACGTATTCCAATCAGTGGCCTGTGTGAACTCGTGTTAGAAGTGACCGACATGACCGAGGCCGTCGATTTTTGGCACGGCAAGCTCGGACTTCCCGTCGTCGAACAATGGGTCGGTGACGATGCCGAGCCGAGCGAAGCACAGGAACAGGCGGACGAACCTTGGGCGACGTGGCTCTATGTCGGGGGGAACACCCGTCTCGGCCTCTGGCTGAAACGAGAGTTCACATCGGAAGAAGAATCGAACCGCCAAGAGGACGTGACCGAGTGGGACACGCTCTATGATGAAGGCGGCGCCCACGTCCACTGCGCATTTTTCGTTCCGATGGAGTCGTTCGACCAAGCGCTCGAAGTGTTAGAGGCATCAAACATCCCGACGAAACTCCGGACGTGGGACGAGGACGAGACGGTCAACGGTAAAGAGCGCTCGGCCTACTTCAAAGACCCGAGCAAGAACGTGATCGAGCTATACACGAAAAACATGGACGAGGCCTACGGTGAGTTCGGCGGCGAGCCCGTAAAAATCACGACGAAACAGCTCTGATTCACATTTACGCTCGACAACCCACATGATACGATGAGAGAAAATGGAAAAGGTCGTGCTATATGCGTTTCTTCCCGCTTTTCTTCTTGGCTTGTTTAGGCTTGCTCACCTTTGGGCTGTATTTTGTGATCGATGCGTTTCCCACGCTCGACCGACCCACTTCGTTTGCAGCGTTGGCGTTCGTCTCACTCGGGACGAGTTTCCTGATTTTGATGGATGGTGTACGACGAGCCAAGTCCGGAAAGCGTGTCTTGTGGAGCTACCTCGCGCTCTCCGGCACGCTTGTATTGATGACTTTTAATCTTTTGATTTGGGTCATCGGGGAGGTGTCCGCATGACGCTCACCCTCCCTGAATGTATCACCGGCTTTTCATACGGCGACTGTTCCGCCCCGGGGTCAGATTGGAAGACGTTCAAATCGATTTGTTTTGAGTTCACCCGGATTAAACGAGGAATATGTTCCTTTACCATTGGGGACGAAATCACTCCGAATTATCACCAGGCGAGTATCACATGGAGTGAGCAAACCATCTATGTCCTGCTCAGCAGAAACTATCCTGTCATCGGCATCTCCAAACTCGAACCGTTTCAATATGAATTCATCGATGTACCCGAACTGACCGACATGTTTCCTGACACCTATCAGATTCCGTCAGCGGCTGAGTTGAATGAGCGGTTCGATTTGTCGCTACAGCCGTTTCTGAACAAGGCGGAACGCGGAGAAATCAAATATTGGGAACCAGAGACGGTCGGTAACGTCATTTTCCATTATTGGGACTAACAAAAAGCGCCTCTCGCAAAAACTGCGAGAAGCGCTATATTAATTTAGTTACCGAGCAGTGCATCCATCTTCGCGATGGCGTCACGTGCGAGTTCGTGATCGGGTTGCATCTCAAGGACGCGTTGCAACTCAGCATACGTCCGTTCCTGGTCACCCAAGAACGCATACGCAATTGCTAAGTTGTAACGGGCATCCGTATGGCTCGCATCGAGGTCGAGCGTCTCTTCTAACGCGACGACCGCCTCTTCGAGCTGTTCACTTTGCGCGAGGGCAAGTCCGTATTGGAACGTGATTTCCACGTCTTCCGGCGATTGCTTCTTCGCTTCACGCAGGCGTGGCATCGCACGAACGAAGTCACCCATCGCTTTGTACGTCAAGCCGAGCATGAAGTGAAGATCGGCATCGTCCATCCCCGAAAGGAGCGCTTGGCGAAGCGACGCCTCCGCTGACTCCAATTGCTCAAGTTCATAGGCAAGGGCGCCTTTCGCATAGTGCGCGGCACCGAACGAGCCATCGAGTTCAATCGCTTTGTCATAGAAGATGACGGCATGATCGTAATCGTTGATCGCCTGAAGCAACGTCCCCATGTTGACGAAACCAGTCGGGTCTGTCGGATTCGCTTCAATGGCCTCATTGAAATGTTTGGCTGCCTGTTCGAATTCACCTTGCTGCATCGCTTGGATGCCTTGTTCGTTTGCGTTCATATCAATCACCTCATCCGATATAGTCGAGTCGTTTGCCGTTGCGGTACGCTTCGTCAATCGTTGCCCCACCGAGACAGACGTCGCCGTCATAGAAGACGACCGCTTGTCCTGGCGTGATGGCACGTTGTGGCTCGTCAAACTTGACGAGGACTTCGCCATTTTCGAGTGGAGCGACCGTGACCGGCACATCTTGTTGGCGATAACGGAACTTCGCAGTCGCCCGGAACTCTCCTGTAGGAGCGGCTCCCGTCCATGACAGTTTCGAAGCGAGAAGCGCATCTGAATAGAGCGCGTCGTGATGGAAGCCTTGTCCGACGAACAAGACATTGTTCTCGACATCTTTTCCGACGACGAACCAAGGATCACCGTCCCCACCGATTCCGAGACCGTGCCGCTGTCCGAGCGTATAATACATCAACCCGTCGTGACGTCCTTTGACGACACCGTCGAGCGTCCGCATTTCTCCTGGCTGTGACGGAAGGTATTCCGATAAGAACTCTTTAAAGTTCCGCTCACCGATAAAGCAGATTCCCGTCGAATCTTTTTTCTTCGCCGTCGCGAGTCCTGCTTCTTCGGCAATCGCACGTACATCTTTCTTGTCCATATGACCGATCGGGAACATCGTCCGCGCGAGCTGGTCTTGAGACAATTGGTTCAAGAAATACGTTTGGTCTTTGTTGTCGTCTTTTCCTCGTAACAGACGGTGCTCGCCATCGACATATTTCACTTGCGCATAGTGTCCAGTCGCGACAAAATCGGCACCGAGTCGAAGCGCATGGTCAAGGAACGCCTTGAATTTGATTTCTTTGTTACACATGACGTCCGGGTTCGGTGTCCGACCGAGACGGTACTCCGCTAAGAAATATTCAAAGACGCGGTCCCAATATTCCTTTTCAAAGTTGACCGCGTAATACGGAATCCCGATTTGGTTCGCGACGGCGATGACGTCTTCATAGTCCTCTGTCGCCGTACACACACCGTTCTCGTCCGTGTCGTCCCAGTTTTTCATAAAAATCCCGATGACGTTATACCCTTGCTCTTTTAACACATGGGCCGTCACCGATGAATCGACGCCACCTGACATGCCGACGACGACCGTCGTCTCTTCAGGGGCTTTCGTGCGTAAATTCATCTATCTCACTCCGTTCATAAATGTCGAGACGACTTCTTGTAGTCGCTCCGCGAGCCGTTTCGCGTCCTCGACCGAGTTACCGTGGCCAAAACTGATTCGAACAGACTGACGCGTCCGCTCTGAATCCCCGTACATCGCCGACAATACGTGGGACGGTTCGACCGACCCTGCCGTGCAGGCACTTCCGCTTGAAATCGCCATGCCCCGCATATCCATCATGATGAGGAAGGGTTCAAGGTCAATTCCAGGAAGGTATAAGTTCACGATGTGAGGTAAACGATTTGACCCGTTCACCTCATAAGTTACGCCTAGTTCGTCAAGACGCTGACGTAGTGCCAAATCGAGCGACTCATAGAGAGTCACTCGGTCTTCACGCTCTGCCATGACGAGTTCAGCTGCTTTTTGGAATCCGACGGCACCCGGAACATTTTCCGTGCCGGCTCGACGTTTACGTTCTTGTTGTCCACCGAAAGAACGTGACGCTAATTTTACACCTGTTTTCATGAAAAGAAAACCGATACCTTTTGGCCCATTCACTTTATGTGCGGACGCCGACAATAAATCGACATGAATCGCCTTCACATCAATTTCTTCTGTACCAAGCGCTTGTACCGCATCCGTATGGAAGAGAGCCTGGTGATCTTGTAACAACTCACCGATTTCGTGAATCGGTTGGCGCGTCCCGACTTCGTTATTGCCATACATGATCGATACAAGAATCGTGTCATCCCGTAAGGCTGAACGAACGGCGTCGACAGTGACGGCTCCCGAAACATCGACATCGAGATACGTGACGTCGAAGCCCTCACGCTCGAGCTGTTCCATCGCGTGAAGCACGGCGTGGTGCTCGACTTTTGTCGTAATGATATGTTTGCCTTTTTCCTGATGGGCATGTGCCGCACCGAACAAGGCATAGTTATCCGACTCCGTCCCACCTGACGTGAATACAATCTCGTTCGGTGAAGCACCAATCCACTTCGCGAGGACGCGACGTGAAGAATCGAGCGCCGCCCGGGCGTTACGTCCAATCCCATGGATGCTCGACGCGTTCCCATACGTCTCTAAAAAGTACGGTGTCATCGCTTCAAGGACTTCCGGTCGCATCGGTGTCGTCGCAGCGTGATCAAAATAGTTCATCTAAGGTCACCTCGTTCTTAAATATAAAACATGTAGCCGTCTGACTCTTCTTCAGCGAGGTCCGCGAGTGTCGTTTCGTCAAGGACGGTATCGATGGCTTCTTTGATTTTATCCCAAAGCTTGCGTTTCACCGCATCATCTGCTTCAGAATCTTCAACGATGGCTAAAGGTCCCTCGAGCAAGCGAATGATTTCACCCGCTGTCACTTCTTCTGCCGGTTTGACGAGTTGGTAGCCACCGTACGCACCCCGTACACTCTTGACGAGTCCCCCGTTACGAAGTGGACCGATCAATTGCTCCAAATAATGCTCCGGCAACTCATGGCGTGCGGCAATCTTCTTTAAACTGAGCGGCTTGTTATCTGTTTCACGCGCTAATGCAATCATGATCGTTAAGCCATAGCGGCCCTTTGTAGATATTTTCATCTTCAAGTCTCCTTCTGTTATACTAATCGAACAAACGTTTGTCGAAAGGAATGGTTACGTATGCCTGATTTGTTTCATCAATCGAATGGCGGACCGCTCGCGAACCGCATGCGCCCCGAAACGTTAGATGACGTGATCGGACAGCGCCATATCATCGGCGAGGGCAAGCTGCTTCGCCGTGCCATCGAAGCCGACCGACTCGGTACGATTATCTTATATGGTCCACCGGGCACCGGGAAGACGACACTCGCCCGTGTCATTTCGAATTACACGAAAGCGACATTCGTCCAATTGAACGCCGTCACGGCCAAACTCGATGAATTGCGGAACGTCATTCGTGAAGCGGAGTCCCGGTATGATTATGAGGACGAACGGACGATTCTCTTTTTAGATGAGATTCACCGGTTCAATAAGCTCCAGCAGGATGCGCTCCTCCCGGCCCTTGAGTCCGGCAAGCTCGTCCTCATCGGAGCGACGACCGAAAACCCGAGTTTTGAAGTGAACGCCGCTCTCTTGTCACGGGCGACCGTATTTCGACTTGAGCCACCAGGTGCCGAGGAGTTACGTATCGTCCTTGAGCGTGCTCTACACGACTCACGTGGTCTCGGAAGTTATCCCGTCAAGATGGATGAAGCTGCTGCAGACCATTATATCAAAATGGCGGATGGTGACTACCGTGTCTTATTGAACGCACTCGAACTTGCCGTCTTGACAACGCCTGAGGTGGAAGGACAGATTCATATCACACTTGAGGTCGCAGAAGAGTCGATTCAACAGAAATCGATCAAATACGATAAGACGGGTGACCGACATTATGACGTCATTTCGGCGTTCATCAAATCGATCCGTGGGTCTGACCCGGATGCTGCGCTTTACTGGTTAGCCGTCATGATCGAGGCTGGCGAATCGCCACGCTTCATCATGCGTCGCCTTTACGTCCATGCTGCCGAAGATATCGGAATGAGCGATCCGAACGCGCTTCTTATCGTCGATGCAGCAGCACGAGCGAGCGAGTACATCGGTTTCCCGGAAGCCCGCATCCCGATTGCCGAGGCTGTTCTCTATTTGGCGACCGCACCGAAATCGAACGCGGTCATCACCGCGATTGACAAAGCGCTCCATCACGTCCGGACAGTTGAGGGTGGGCCTGTACCCGTACACCTGCGTGACGCCCATAGTCCAGGAGCACGTGAACTCGGAAACGGGGTCGGATACAAATATCCACATGACGAAAAAGACGGGTTCGTTCCTCAAAACTATTGGCCAGAGAATTTGGCTAGAAAACGACCAAATTACTATAAACCGACGCCACGTGGATTTGAGCAACAAATCCAAAAGCGGCTCGACTATTGGGAAAAACGACGCGACTCGAAATGAGCCCGCGTCGTTTTATTTTTGGATGCGATTGATTTCGACGCCCGCTTTTTCAAGCAAGTCGTTAATGACATAGCCGGCAGCGACAAGCCCTGCAACCGATGGAACGAACGCGTTCGAGCTCGGTGGCATCTTCGCTTTGCGGATCGGCGCGTCTTTCTTCCCGACGACCTCGTTCACGTCTTCGCGTGTCACGATTGGAGACTCATCTGAGAAGACGACGGGGACGCCTTTGTAGATTTTCTCTTTACGTAGACGGGTACGGACCATCTTCGCGATTGGATCATATGACGTATCCTTAATGTCGACGACTTTAATACGTGTCGGGTCCATTTTGTTCGCCATCCCCATACTCGAGATGACCGGGATACCGCGACGCTTACATTCTACGATTAAATGAATTTTATAAATGATCGTGTCTGATGCATCGATGACATAGTCGATCTTTTGAGCAAAGAACTCTTCGTATGTCTCTTCTGTATAAAACATCTTCAATTGGACGAGGTCTAAGTCCGGGTTGATGTCAAGGAGACGTTTCCCCATCGCTTCGACTTTCGGTTGACCGACCGTCGACAATAGTGCGTGGATTTGTCGGTTGACGTTCGTGATGTCGATATCATCTTTATCGACGAGGACGATGCGTCCGACGCCACTGCGCGCAAGTGCCTCGGCCGCAAATGAGCCGACACCGCCGACGCCTAAAATCGCGACCGTTTTATTCTTTAAAGCATCAAGGCCTTCAGAGCCGATGGCCAATTCATTTCGTGAAAACTGGTGTAGCATATTTCTTCCTCCAACTAATTCTATTTTCTCATACTATTTTACTCGGAATTATAATCAAAAAAAAGACGTCTCGCGACGTATTTACAAAAAAATCGATGGGGCCCGGAGTGCCGTGACGATGCCTTGCTTTTGAACCTGCGTATGCAGGTGGGTGACCTAGCGTTTCCTTCACAAGTCCTCCTGCACGTGATGAGGCAGTTGATCTGGTTAGCAGTTCGGTCTCCCGTATTCAAAGTGTTGGCTCAAAATAACGAAGGCGGCTCTCGTACACCTCAGGTATCCCATCTGTTGATTTAACTATAGCGCTTCTGTAAAAAGAAGTCAATGAGAAACGCCGACTTCACGTGACAGTTTGGTCACAACCATTTGTTACGAAACGCACGGTCCGGGTCATACGTGAACTGTTGACGCTCGATGTTGAAACGGCGGTCGCGCGAGTCGTTCCCGACACCCGCCTGGTACGCCCAATTCCCCCAATTGCTCGCCACGTCGTAATCGATTAGTTTCGATTCAAAGTAGGAAGCCCCGTAACGCCAATCTTGTTTCAACTCCTTTGCGAAATAGTTGGCCACGATTTGTCGTCCCCGATTGGACATCCATCCCGTCGCATTCAGTTCGCGCATAAACGCATCTACGAAATCAACACCCGTCTCTCCCTTTCGCCATTTTTCAATGACATCCGCATCGACTCGCCAGTCTTTCCGTTTCGACCGGATGCCTTGTGATCGAAATAACTTTTTCCCTTGCTCGAGTGCGACCCATTGAAAGAACTCACGCCATAATAGTTCAAAGTACAGCCAGTACGTTGATTCATTTACCCCATGCGTTCGTTCATGTGCCTCGAGTTCAAAGAATACCCGTCGTGGGGATAACGAGCCGTTCGCTAAATAAGAAGATAGTTTCGTCGAGTCATCGACACCAAAACCATTTCTCGTTTCTTTGTACGTTCGAATCGGCACGGACAAATAGTCATTCAATCGACGCTTCGCTGCCAATTCGCCACCTTTGAACGGAAACGCCGTCCTCGGGTCTTGCTTTACTTCTTGAATCGAAAATGGGAACGTCACCTCGCGTGTGGCAGCCGTCGCCTTACGGGAAATCAGTTCTCGGGGACGTACATCATATTCGACCGCTTTTCGAAACTCCGTGAAGAGAAACGGCATTTTCTCAAACGGGATATCTTCTTTTTCAAACAACGTAAATCCTTCGAACGTCTCGTACGTCCCTTTCCATTTTTTGATCACTTCATTTTCACGTCGGCGCTCATTGTACCCGATGGCCCGTTGAAACAAGAGACGGTCGGATGGATCGAGCATTTCGAGCGGATGACCGACGTGCACGTAAAATGGGATTCCAAGTGCATCGAGTGAGCCGGCCACATCCTCTAATGACTCCTTCAGAAAATGCAGTCGTTCGTTCCCGAGTGGAATGACGCCATAACGATTTTCAACAAACTGATTCGGACTGATGAAAAAATGACCTTCGATCGGATCGTCATGGCGAAGTGCTTCTTCGAGCGGCAAATGATCATCAACACGTAAATCGTTTTGGTACCAAATGATTGTTTTCATCGATAGACCTCCTCCACTCTATAGTATGATGGGTTATGATCTCCGTCATGAGGCTGGAATGTGCTTGAAATATGTTTTCAAAATCAAATTGTGTGGAATATATTCTTCTAGAAGAGAAAGGGGTGTAGCATAATGGCTAAGAAAGGCAAAATGGGAACATTGATTAAAATTGCGACGGCGGTCGCACCGTTCGTCTACGATTACTATAAAAAGAACAAAGCAAAAAAATCACCGAAGAAATAAAACTCACGTCTCAGCCAATAAGCTGAGACGTTTTTTTTATGTTTTTCAATCGCCTGTGCTAAGATAAATCAATCATTCTATTGAAACGAGGCGATGTTCATGCACGTCCGATCCATCCATCTTTTACGCATTCTCTTCAAATGGGGTCTTTTCATGACCGGGTTGTTCTTACTCGCACTCGGTTCATCCATCATGATCACGGCAAATCTCGGGGTTTCCACGTGGGACGTCCTTCATATCGGTATCGCTCACCATCTTCCGATTTCAATCGGGACAGTCATCTTATGCGTGGGACTTCTACTCGTCCTATTCAAATACATACTCGACCGAATCCGGCCTCAATTTGGCACGCTCGTCAACGCGGTCTTTGTCGGGGTATTTATGAACCTGATTTTGAACGAGCAATGGCTCCCGACATTCGATGGCTTATTTGTAAATGTCGTTTGGCTCACGTTCGGGATATTTGTCATGGGAATGGGAGCTGGTCTCTATGTCGCCGTCGGGTACGGTGCCGGTCCACGCGATGGATTGACGCTTGCCTTAGCAGACCGTTTCCAAACGTCCGTCCGTGCCATGAGGACTTGGATGGAACTGACCGCTTGTCTCATCGGTTGGGCACTCGGCGGGCCACTTTTCTTCGGGACCGTCTTATCGATTTTCCTCATCGGTCCATTCTTCCAGTTTTGGCTAGAACGGTTCCGCCTGTTCATCGCCTATGTCGATCGTCTCAAAGTAAAATTCGCATGAAAAAGAGAGGAGATCTCCTCTCTTTTTATGTGTTCGGAATGAGCACAATCTTTCCGAACTTACCCGATTGTTTAAAATACGCCTGTGCCTCACGTGCCTCTTCAAGCGGGAACGTCCGGTCAATGACCGGTTTTAGCTTCCCTTCGGCGATCGAGCGCAACATCTCCGCGAATTCATATCGTGTCCCGAGAACAGACCCGTACATCGCGATATGTTTCAAGTACAGCGTCCGGAAGTCGAGATGGGTCGTCTGTCCTCCCGCCGAACCAGAGATACAGAACTTCCCTCCCTTTTTCAAGATGTTTAGAGATACATCAAATAGCGCATCTCCCACGACATCAAGGACCGCGTCGACCGGGCCACCGTTCGCAGCGATGATATCATCGTCGAGCGTCTCAGAACGGTAGGAAAACACTTCGGTCGCCCCAAGCGCTTTTAACTCTTGCTCGTTTTTCAAATCACCGACGATAGCGAACACATTCGCCCCGAATACGTTCGCCGCAATTTGGATGTTGAGTGAGCCGACCCCGCCACTTGCCCCAGTGACGACAATCGTCTCACCGGAACGGATGTGTAACTGCTCGTTCATATGCCAAGCCGTGAGACCACTTACGGAAAAGACTGCACTCTCGACGAAATCATCAAGCGGCATGTCAAAACAAAGGTCAGCCGGCCATGATACATACTCCGCGTAGCCCCCGTCATACTCTGATCCAATAAAGGACATATCGTCCGACAAGTGTTCCTTCCGTTCAGGTCCGCTCGAGGTGAACGGGAATAAGACGACGTGTCGACCCATCATCCCTTGGTCGACCCCATATCCGAGCTCGACGACTTCACCAGTGATGTCTGAACCGGGAATGCGTGGGAACTGGACGCCTTCCGGGCGCCATCCTGACTTCTCCCGAGCTCCATAAGCCCCTTCTCGCATCCATATTTCCGTATTGTTAATCACGCAGGCGCGTACCTTGATCAGCACTTCTCCTGCTTTCGGAGACGGTTTCGGGATATCAACCACTTGGAGTTGGTCAACGTCCCCATATCCTACGACTTGTACAGCTTTCATGGTATTTTGCCTCCTCCGCTTTCGTTCATCCATAAGTATTTACCCACGAAATGCTGTTATCACGCCAAAAAAGGGCCGCCCTTTATCAGGCAGCCCTCGATTTATAGTTGTTGACGTTGTAACAGGTTCGTGAAGACGCCACCTTTTTGACTGAGTTCTTCGTGCGTTCCATCTTCTACGATTCCTTCTGCCGTCACGACAAGAATCCGGTCGGCATTCCTTACAGTCGCTAAACGGTGCGCGATGATGAGCGTCGTTCGATTTGCTGCCAGTTCATTTAATGAATCCTGAATGATGGCCTCGGTCTCCGTATCGAGCGCCGAGGTCGCCTCATCGAGTATTAAAATCGGCGGATTTTTCAAAAACATACGCGCAATGGCGATGCGTTGTTTCTGACCTCCGGAGAGTTTTAGTCCACGCTCTCCGATTTGTGTATCAAGACCGTGCTCGAGCTCTTCGACGAGCGTGCCGAGATGTGCTTTTTCCACCGCATGCATGATCTCTGCATCGGTCGCATCCAGTTTCCCGTAAGCAATGTTCTCCCGTAGCGTACCCGCAAATAAGAAGACATCTTGTTGCACAATTCCGATTTGACGACGTAAACTCTCTTTCGTCATGTTCCGGATATCCATGCCGTCAATCGAGATGGCACCCTTTGTGACGTCATAAAAACGCGGAATGAGTGAACAGATGGTTGTCTTCCCTGCCCCGCTCGTCCCGACTAAGGCAACAGTCGTCCCTGCCTCGATCGACAAGTCAATATCTGTCAACACTTGGCGGTAGTCTGAATAGCCGAATGAGACGTCATCGAAGACGATATCGCCTGTCAACGTTTCGACCTCGGTCGCATCCGCTCGGTTCTCAATGTCCGGCTCTTCATCAAGCAACTGCGTGAATCGTTTGAACCCTGCCATCCCTTTCGGATACATTTCTAAAAGCGCCGTGATCTTTTCAATCGGCTTGATGAGTAAATTCATGTACAAGATGAATCCCACGAGTTGTCCGTACGATAGCTGACCCTCGTACGTTAAGTACGCCCCGTACACAAGGACGAGCAACGTCATAAGACGCGTCGTGATATAAATACCTGCGAGTGACGTACTCATGACGCGATACGCTTCAATCTTCGAGCCGCGATAGAAGTTGTTGTCTTTTTGGAAACGTCCGATTTCAAACGCCTCGTTCGTAAACGATTGGACGACGCGTGCCCCAGACACACTGTCCTCGACGCGTGCGTTCACTTCCCCGATATTCGTGTACATCTTTTGCCACGCCTTGTTCATGTTCTTATTCGCATACGTGATCATGATGATGAGGAACGGTACTGCGACAACGGTGACGAGTGCGAGTTCAGGGTCGATCGAGAACATGATCCCGAACGCACCGAGTAACGTCATGATGGCGATAAAGAAGTCTTCCGGTCCATGGTGCGCCACTTCCCCGATATCGAACAAGTCGTTCGTGACCCGGCTCATCAAATGGCCGGTCTTATGATTGTCAAAGAAGCGGAACGACTGTTTATGGATATGCGTGAACAACTCTTCTCGCATGTCCGTCTCGATGTTGATGCCGAGCTTATGTCCCCAGTAGTTGACGACGTACTGCATCATCATGGCCAATATGTATAGAATCAACAGGCCGATGCTGACGATGATAATCCAGTTCCATTCCCCACCCGGCAACAAGTCGTCGATGAACCATTGAACGGCAAGCGGAAATCCAAGTTCAAGCAGTCCGACGAGAATTGCGAATGAAAAATCGAGTAGGAATAACTTTTTATGTGGTCGATAATAACTAAAAAAACGTGAAATCATTCTCTCTTCCCCCTTCTCATCATTAAGTGTACGCTTTTTTCCGAAAGGTGGAAAACAGGATGCATCCCTTTTTCATTCTTTTTTCAAACAGCGTATAATAAAAGTAAGGAGTGATACACATGCATGTACACATTACAAATCGTGCCCTCGAACGAATCGAGTCATTGAAAGGCGAACGCGAAGGACAGATGCACCTCTTTTACGAGACAGAAGGTTGTGGTTGTGGGAACAGCGGAATCTTTGAGATTCGATACGTAACCGAGACGACTCCGGAAGACGTTGAAATCGAATCAAACATCGGACCAATCTTAATCAAAAACTGGACAAAAGTGTTTTTAGATGAACAGATGAAAATCGATTTCCTCGAAGACCGTCGTACGCTCGTCTTGAAGAGTGACGGCCAAGTGTTCAATTCGAATCTACTCGTGACGGACGGCACAGGATGTCAGTTGAACGTTCCGAGCCGATGAAACAGACACTGAAACAACATCCGAGACTCCTCATTCTCTTTTTCGCGAGTTTCGGTCTCGGACTATTTGGAATCTATCTGGCGTTTATCGATTCGGTCTATATGATGTCCGCAGTCATCGCCTCGCTGTTTGCGTTTGGTTTCGCGTTGCAGCGAACAGCGAAATATATGCAGCGAGAAGAAGATAAACGTTAACAAGAGGATGTGTTCCAATTAAATTTCTACCATCTCGTGTTGAATCCAAAATCCGTTTCACACATACAAAAAAACGAGGATTGCCATGGCAACCCTCGTTTTTTATGGTTATTTTTTCTCTTTTATTGCCGTACGAATCGATAACTCTTCGAGTTGCGCGTCCGCGACAGGGCTCGGTGCTTGCGTCAAGAGACAGCTTGCCGAAGCCGTTTTCGGGAAGGCGATTGTGTCGCGAAGGTTCGAACGACCTGCAAGAATCATGACGAGACGGTCGAGACCGAGTGCGATTCCCGCGTGTGGCGGTGTACCGTATTCGAACGCTTCAAGCAAGAAGCCGAACTGTTCAACCGCTTCTTCTTGTGTGAAACCAAGCAATTTGAACATGCGCTCTTGAATGTCACGCTCATAAATACGCTGTGAACCGCCACCGAGTTCGTAACCGTTCAAGACGAGGTCATACGCAACCGCGCGTACACTTGCCGGATCTGTCTCGAGAAGATGGAGGTCTTCACGGTTTGGCATCGTGAACGGATGGTGGTTCGCATAGAAGCGACCGTCTTCTTCTTCAAACGTTACGAGCGGGAAGTCCGTTACCCAAAGGAAGTTGAACTTCGACTCGTCGATGAGACCAAGTTCGTGACCGAGCTTGACGCGGAGTGCGCCAAGGCTGTCTGCAACGACAGTTGGTTTCGATGCGACGAAGAGAAGAAGGTCACCTGCTTCTGCATCTGTGGCTTCAATTAGCTTCTGTGCGTATGTCTCATCAAAGAACTTCGCGATTGGACCGTTCAAGCCTTCCGCTGTCACTTTGAGCCATGCGAGACCTTTCGCACCGTACACCGCCGTGAACTCTTGAAGCTTGTCGATGTCTTTACGTGAGAAGTTGTCCGCCTCACCTTTGACGTTGATCGCCTTGACTTGCCCGTTTGATTCGAGTGCTGCATCGAACACTTTAAAGCCAGCACCTTTCACAGCGTCTGCCACGTCGATGAGTTCGAGACCGAAGCGCGTGTCCGGCTTATCCGAACCAAAACGACGCATCGCTTCCGCGTGTGTCATCCGCTCGAACTTCGCTGGCGTGTCCGTACGACCGAGCGTCGATTCCATGACTTGTCCCATCATCGATTCCATCATCGCCATCAAGTCTTCGATGTCCATGAAGCTCGTTTCGATGTCGACTTGTGTGAATTCAGGTTGACGGTCTGCACGAAGGTCCTCGTCACGGAAGCAGCGTGCGATTTGGAAGTAACGGTCAAATCCTGCAACCATGAGCAACTGTTTGAAGAGCTGTGGTGATTGTGGAAGTGCATAGAACTCACCACCATGGACACGGCTCGGTACAAGATAGTCACGTGCGCCTTCTGGCGTCGACTTCGTCAAAATCGGTGTTTCGACTTCAAGGAACTCTTGCTCCGTCAAGAAGTTACGAATCGTGTTCGACGTTTTCGAGCGGAGACGGAACGTCTCTTGGAGCGCCGGACGACGAAGGTCGAGGTAACGGTATTTGAGACGCAGGTCTTCTGAAACGTTTTCCGCTTCGTCACCGATCGGGATTGGTGTCATCTTCGCAGCGTTTAAGATGTTGATCTCTGAAGCGATGACTTCGATATTTCCTGTCGGCATGTTCGGGTTCTTGTTCTCACGCTCGAGAACCGTCCCTTTCACGTCGAGGACGAACTCACTACGAATCGTCTCCGCGAGTTGGTGGACCGCTTCGTTCTCTGGGCGAACGACGACTTGGACAATCCCTGTGCGGTCACGAAGATCGATGAAGATGAGACCTCCGAGGTCACGACGTTTTTGTACCCATCCTTTTAATTGTACTTCCTGGCCGATGAGTGACTCTGTCACGCGGCCGTTCATATGTGTGCGTCCGATCATTGTCCTGCTCCTTCCGATAGTTCACGAATTTTGTCTGCGACGGCCGAGAGTGGCACGTCGACTTGTTCACCAGTCGTCATATCTTTCAAGGCGGCTGACCCTCGTTCGACTTCGTCATCCCCTAAGATGACTGTGAACTTGGCTTTCAGACGGTCCGCCTGTTTGAATTGTCCTTTGAACTTGCGTCCTTGGTAATCACGGTCTGCTTTGAACCCTTCCATGCGGAAGAGTTGTAGGAGGCGTGTCGCCGTCAATTCGACTTCTTTTCCGCCTTGGGCGACGATGAAGACATCAAGTCCTGTCTCGAGTTCAGGTAGGACTCCTTCATTCTCTAATGCGAGGATGAGACGCTCCAACCCGATTCCAAAACCGATTCCCGGCATGTCCGGTCCGCCGATATCTTGTACGAGACCGTTATAGCGTCCGCCGCCACAAAGTGTCGTGATGGCTCCGAATCCTTCTGCCTCAGACATGATTTCAAACGCAGTGTGCGTGTAGTAATCGAGTCCACGGACGAGCGTCGGGTCGACTTCATAGGCGACACCAAGTGCATCGAGTTGTGCGAGCACTTGGTCGAAATAGGCCTTCGACTCTTCGTTCAAATATTCAAGAATCGACGGGGCCGTCTTCATCGACGGGTGATCGCGGTCGACCTTACAATCCAAGATGCGAAGCGGATTCTTATACAGGCGTGACTGACAGTCTTGGCAAAGTTCGCCTGCCACCGGCTCAAAGTGACGGATGAGCGCATCGCGGTGGGCGTTGCGGCTTTCCGCGTCCCCAAGCGAGTTGACGACGACTTTGATTTTCTGAAGTCCGAATGACTTGTAAATCGAATAGGCGAGGCTGATGACCTCAGCGTCAACGGCCGGGTCACTACTACCGATTGCTTCGACACCGTATTGGTGAAGCTGACGGAAGCGACCTTTTTGTGGACGCTCGTAGCGGAACATTGGTCCCATGTAGTAGAGCTTGGTCGGCTGGTCCGGATTTCCGAACAGTTTGTTCGTCACGAACGCACGAACGACAGATGCCGTTCCTTCTGGGCGAAGCGTGTACTCGTCTTTCCCTTTCTTCACGAGCGTGAACATCTCTTTTTGGACGATGTCCGTCGTTTCCCCGACACTGCGTGTGAACAGGTTCGTCGTTTCAAAGATTGGTGTGCGAATCTCTTTATAGTTATAACGGGCGCTCATGTCGCGAAGCTTTTCTTCGACATATTGCCACGTCTCGACCGTGCCCGGAAGCAGGTCTTGTGTACCGCGTGGTGCTTTCATCATCACATTTCCCTCCTTAAAAATACAAAAAGGCCCTCGTCCGCAAAGGGACGAGAGCCTGTGTCAGTTTCCCGTGGTACCACCCTCGTTGCAGAGCCATCACTTGAAACTCTGCCACTCGAAATCGGTTAACGCCCGATGAGACGGCTCCCCCTACTCGTTTTCAAGGGAGCACCTCCAAAGTGTCGTTCGGGTCATCATCCAGTCGATGCTTTCAGCCAAGGCATCGCTCTCTTTGCTGGTGGGTTGACCGTACTCTTCTTTATCGTAGGTGTTTGACTATATGCTTCATGATGCCGAATCAAGCCGGCATCTGTCAAGCGTTTTTTTCGAGCATGAGTGTGACCGGTCCGTCATTGACAAGTGCGACGTCCATCATCGCCCCGAAGCGTCCCGTCTCGACGATGAGCCCGTTCGACCGGAGTCGCTCATTGAATTTTTCATAGAGCGTTTCAGCGATATCCGGTTTGGCGGCCTTTGTGAAAGCAGGTCGCCGTCCTTTCATCGTATCTCCATACAATGTGAATTGCGAGACCGACAAAATTTGACCGGCCACATCTTGAATCGATAAGTTCATCTTTTCTTGATCGTCCTCGAAGACGCGAAGCCCGGTCACCTTGTCGGCGAGCCAGTTCACTTCCTCTTCTGTATCTTCATGTGTCACACCGACGAGAAGCAAGTATCCGGCGTTGATTGCCCCGACGACTTCTTCCTCCACTGTGACCGATGCTTCTTTCACTCGTTGCAATAATACACGCACGTTCCTCTTCCTTTCGTCACGTCATCATGACTCGGCTGACCGAATACACGTCTGAGATTTGTTTAATGCGCTCGACAACTTTCTGCAAGTGATTCACGTTCGGAATCGAGATCGTCATCGAGATGCGAGCTTGTTTATTTTGGTCGCCCCGACCACTGACGGCCACGATATTCGTATTCGTCGCCGATACCGCCTGAAGGACATCGTTCAAGAGACCTGAACGATCATATCCCGTGATTTCGATATCGACGTTATAGTTCTTCTCTTTCGCCTGTCCGACTTCCCATTCGACGTCAAGGAGACGCTCCGGATGTTGTTCGTTGACGATGTTCAAGCAGTCTTTCCGGTGAATCGAGACGCCGCGTCCACGGGTGATGTATCCGACGATTTCATCTCCCGGTACCGGGTTACAGCAACGGCTCATGCGCACGAGCATGTTGTCGATTCCTTTGACCGTCACGCCCGCCTCTGCCGTTTTCTTCTTCGGCGCCTGACTGACTTTCAATTCGCTGATGGCTTCAGAGAGCTCGAGTTTCGGCTCTTTGCGCTGCTTCTCCGTCAACTTATGCGCGACTTGAGCGGCAGTGATGCCTTGATAACCGACTGCGGCATACATCTCTTCCTCGTTCCCGAAGTTGAACTTCTCGACGACGATACTGAGTGCCGGCTCATCGATCACTTCTTTCGGTTCAAAACCGAGTTTCTTGATTTCTGCCTCGACGAGATCTTTCCCTTTCTCGACGTTTTCTTCACGCTGTTGACGTTTGAACCATTGACGAATCTTGTTCTTCGCCTGGCTCGAAACAGCGAGCTTCAACCAATCCTTACTCGGTCCGTAACTATGCTTCGACGTGATGATTTCGATGATGTCACCCGTCTCGAGTTTGTAGTCGAGCGGTACCATCCGGCCGTTCACTTTCGCACCCGTCATCCGGTGCCCGATCTCCGTATGAATCCGGTACGCATAGTCGATTGGGACTGAGCCCTTCGGCAACTCGAATACGTCTCCTTTTGGTGTGAAGACGTACAGCATGTCGCTAAAGAAATCAACTTTGAGGGACTCCATGAATTCCTCGGCATCCGTCGTATCCTTTTGCAGCTCGAGGATTTCACGAAGGTGGGCGATCTTCTCGTCGAATCCGTTCGTCGAGACGTTTTTCCCTTCTTTATACGCCCAGTGTGCCGCAATCCCGAACTCAGCGATGAAATGCATGTCTTTCGTCCGAATTTGGACTTCGAGCGGCTCACCTTTCGGACCGATCACGGTCGTATGGAGCGACTGATACATGTTCGGCTTCGGCATGGCGATATAATCTTTGAAACGTCCCGGCATCGGCTTGTATTGCGTATGGATGATTCCGAGCACGGCATAACAATCACGAATCGAATCGACGATAATGCGGACCGCCATCAAATCGTAAATTTCATTGAACTCTTTTTTATGCTTCACCATCTTGTTATAGATAGAATAGATGTGCTTCGGTCGACCGTTCACGTCGGCATCGATATGCACTTCCTCAAGAACCCTGTTCACTTCCGTGATGACAGAGGTGACGAGTGCTTCCCGTTCCGTCCGTTTCTGTTTCATCATCGAGACGATCTTATAGTATTGCTGCGGGTTGATATAACGTAACGAAATATCTTCGAGCTCCCACTTGATTGTCGAGATCCCCATCCGGTGCGCGAGCGGAGCAAAGATTTCGAGCGTCTCTTCTGCCTTTTGAACTTGCTTTTCTTTCGGCATATGCTGAAGCGTCCGCATATTGTGGAGCCGGTCCGCAAGTTTGATCAGGATCACGCGCACGTCTTCTGCCATGGCGATAATCATCTTCCGGTGGTTTTCAGCAAGTTCTTCTTTTTTCGATTTATATTTAATCTTACCAAGTTTCGTGACGCCATCAACGAGCATGGCCACGTCTGGACCAAAATCGTCCGTCAATTGCTGTAACGAAATATCCGTATCTTCAACAACATCATGCAAGAGCGCTCCAACAATCGTTGTGGCGTCTAAGCCGATATCAACGAGAATGCCGGCCACTTGGACCGGATGGAGGATATAGGGCTCGCCCGAACGTCGGAACTGACCGGTATGATGAAGTTTTGCGTATTCGTAAGCGCGTTTCACTTCGGCTATATCGTCGTCACCCATATACTCCCCGAGCGCGTCGAGAAGATCCTCAATACTTACGATTTGTTTTTTGGTCATAACATTCGACACCCTTTTTCTAACCGCTCCAATCGTCTCGGATTCGTCGCAGCATGGTAGTAGTTTGTATTCAAGATTCTATGATTTTTATAACCATTATCGAAAAAATCTGACGACCTGTCAAAGGTTGTAGGTTATTTTCCTTAAAAACTATTCAAAAACGGGAAGCATGTCGCTTCCCGTTCAAATTAGTCTTCGTAGCGGATGAGTGAGAACACGTCGTATCCTTCGAGACGCTCACGTCCACCAAGTCCATCGAGTTCAATCAAAAACCCGATTCCCGCCACAACTCCACCGAGTTGTTCAATCATTTTAATCGTCGCTTCAATCGTACCACCTGTTGCGAGCAAGTCATCCAAGATGACGACTTGTTGTCCAGGTTTGATTGAATCTTTGTGCATCGTTAAAATGTCCGTTCCATACTCAAGACCGTATGACACTCGTACTGTCTCTCGTGGTAACTTTCCTTCTTTACGTACTGGTACAAAACCGAGTTCGAGCGCATAAGCTGCCGGGCAACCGACGACGAATCCGCGTGCTTCCGGTCCAGCGATCAACTCGGCTCCACGTTCACGTGCATAAGCGACGAGCTCATCTACCGATTTCTTGTAGACTTCGCCATTTTGCATGAGTGACGTGATGTCTTTGAAGCTGATTCCTTCCTTCGGGTAATCTGCTACTTCTTTAATATGCTGTTTGAAATCCATTTTATGTGTATGCCTCCTGCATCTTGTTCGATCGCAACGATTGTAACCGCTCTTTGAGCTCCGCCAATGACGCGTATACGAAACGCTCTTCGAGTTGTTGGCGCCCAATCCGGCGTTGATAGCACGGCGCCTCGGTCAAATCGCGTTTCGGTGCTTCTGGATTGACTCCAGGCAGTCCGTCTTCCATTGTAACAAGAAATTCGAGTTCAGAGAATACTTGATGCATAAATTGAATCGTATTTTTTGACCATTTTCGCTCTTTTGACAGACGAATCAGGTTTTCACGAAGATTTTTCCGTTCGCATGTCGCCATATGGACATAATACGTTCGGAAATCCTCGCGGGACGGAAGACGTTCAAAGAACGAGTCTCCTTGACCGAAGGCACAATAAATGCGTTCGACCCCTTCATGAAGTTTCTCTGCGAGTACCTCTTCATCATCAGGAAGATCGAGCAGGACGACGAAACGGTTGAGCGGTTCATCTCCTTCATGGAGTGGGTAGTCTTCGGTTGTCCCTTGGAACGACAAGAAAGACGTATGTTCTTTCGGCAAATCTTTCAACTCTTGCATCGATTTTTTCTTCCCACGATAGTCAAACACTTGGAAGTCATCGACCCGTAAATCTTGAATCATGAGCTGCGGTTTACGCATTCCGTTCCATTCGTTGACTTGAAGACTTCCCATCACCGAGATATGAGCCATCTTTGAAATCTCTGAAACAACGTGGCCGAATCCAAATCCGATGCCATCGAGCTCACGCTTGTCTCCTGCGAGCTGTACTTTCAAATGGGTGGCGTCACGTCCGATTTGGCGAATATCACGCAGTTTCGCATCTGCGACGACGACACGAGGGGATGGATTCCCCATACCAAATGGCGCGAGCTTTCCTATTTCTGAGATCAAGTCGAGCGAAACATCGTTAACGGAGAGTTTCAAGTCGACGTTCACCCGTGGCACAAACACGTCATCCGGGATGGACTCCGCCTGACGGTTCAGTCGCTTTCGTAGTTCGGCGACGTGTTCCGACTGAATGGTCATCCCGGCCGCGGCTGGATGTCCGCCAAAGTGTGGCAAGATATCTTCATTCTTCGAAAGTTCTTTGAAGAGGTCAAATCCATCGATGGAGCGCCCCGATCCTTTCGCCTTACCCGTCTCAGGGTCGTGGCAAAGGAGGATGACTGGACGATAATACGCCTCGACGAGACGAGATGCGACAATCCCGACGACGCCAGGATTCCACTTCTCACTCGCCACGACGAGTACACGGTCCTCGGTCATCGACGCTTCAACGAGTTCTTTCGCTTCAGCAGCGATTGTCTTGACGATGTCTTGACGTTCTTTGTTTTGCTTATCGAGCTGTTTCGCTAGCTCGAGCGCTTCCTCCACATGTTCGGCTAAGAGCATTTGAAGTGCCGGCATCGCCGAATCGAGTCGACCCGCGGCATTGATGCGTGGACCGAACGCGAAACCGACCGATTCTTCGTTCAACACGCTGTCACCGAGACCACATACTTCACGTAATGCTAGAATACCTGGACGTTTTGAAGCCTCGAGCGCGACAATCCCCTTCTTCGCGAGCAATCGATTCTCTCCGTCGAGTGGGACGAGGTCAGCAATCGTTCCGAGTACGGCCAAATCAAGGAGTTCTTCCGGCATTCTCCCTAAAACGGCGTGCGCCACTTTGAGGGCGACTCCCGCTCCGGCGAGTTTATCGTATGGATATCCTGGGTCGATATGCGGATGAATGATTGCATAGGCGTCCGGCAATGTCTCTTTTGGCTCGTGGTGGTCCGTGATGATCAAATCGACGCCAAGGTCTTTTAAGAGTGTCGCTTCTTCAATCCCTGAAATTCCGCAATCCACCGTGATGACTAAAGTGAATCCCTCGTTCGCCGCCCATTGGAACGCTTCTTTGTTCGGTCCATATCCTTCTGTGAAACGGTTCGGGATATAACACTCGGCCATGACACCGATTTCGGTCAACGCATGCCACATGACAGATGAGGCACTGACCCCGTCGACATCGTAGTCACCATAGATGAGCACCATCTCCCCATCGTCTGCTGCCTGTTTGATGCGGGTGACGACTTTCTCCATCTGTTCAAACAAGTACGGGTCATGAAAGACGAGTTCATCCTCGGCATACAAGAATGCCTTGGCCGCTTCTACGTCTTGATGACCACGCTGAACGAGCAACGTCGCCAGTTGTGCTGATATATTTAATTCGTTTTGTAAACGCGTGACGTCGTCCGGATTCGTTTCCGGATAGAGCCACTGTTTCTTCGAATGGTACATGTCCTTCACTCCAATCAATTGTAGATTATAGCAGACCGCGTGAAAGATGTGCCGTCTTGACATTTGAAAAGGTCTCCCGATTGAAGGGAGACCCACTTGTTACGCCTCTGTGACCGGCGTATCTTTTTTCTTGTTGATTGTCGTACGTTTGATGAGGAGCCATAAATACGATGCAATGAAGATCGAAGAATACATCCCCATGAAAAGTCCGACGATGAGCGCGAGCGAGAAGCTGCGAATCGACTCTGCCCCGAATACATACAAGGCAATCGCTGTAACGAGTACCGTGATGACCGTATTCACGGACCGTACGATTGTCTCTTGAATCGACTTGTTAATGATTGACTCATAGACGTCCATCGACTTGATTTTTCGTTCCTTTTCATACGACGTGATGTTCTCGCGGACCCGATCGAACGTTACGATCGTATCGTTGACCGAGTAACCGATGATGGTCAAGATCGCGGCGATAAAGTACAAGTTGACCTCGATCCCAAAGAGCGAGAACGCGACAATCATGAAGAAGGCATCGTGTAACATCGCGATAACAGTTGCAAGTGCATATGAGAATTGGAAACGCACCGTGACGTAGAGAATAATCCCGATCGACGCGACGGCTACCGCATACAAAGCATTTTTCGCCAAGTCACGACCGACTTGAGCCGAGACGGTGCTGATGTTCGGGTCGTTCCCGAATTGTTCAGTGAACGCCGTCTTGACGTTCGCGACTTCCTCTTGTCCCAATTGGCCAACGAACGTCACGTATGCCAAGCGACCTTCATTTGCATATTGGACGCTTGAAATCTCTTGGTCAACTCCGGCATCGTTAAACGCTTTCGTGAATTCTTCTTGCGACACACGTTCTTCCGTTAGTACTTCAACCCGCGTCCCTGAAGCAAAATCGATTCCGAGGTTCAACCCACGGAAGAACAAGAGACCGATTCCCAGAACGACGACTGCCGTCGAAATCAAGAACATCGTGCGCATATGTTTCATGTAATTCCATTCAGTAAGCTTAAAGTTCACGGATTTCACTCTCCTTCACACCAAACCATCCTTTGCGTTTGTCGAACAGACGACTTGAGACAAGGAGGTGCATCAAATAACGTGAGATGAATACGTTCGAGATGAACGTCATCCCGATTGAGATCATGAGCATGACAGCAAATCCTTTGACCGAGCTTTGTCCGAAATAGAACAAGACCGCAGCCGAGATGAGCGTCGTCAAGTTGGCATCGATGATCGTACTGAGGGAACGACGGTTACCTGCACGGAATGCCGATAAGACCGATTTTCCAGAGCGGAGTTCGTCTTTGATTCGTTCCGCGGTAATGATGTTCGCATCGACTGCCATACCGACTCCGAGGACGAGTGCTGCAATCCCTGGAAGCGTCAATACCGCATTGATTCCGTTAAAGAACAACATGATCAAGTTGATGTACAGAATAAGCGTGATGATCGATACGAGTCCTGGGAGACGATAGAAGAACAACATGAAGAGGAATACGGCGATGATTCCGATTGTTGCGGCAAATACCGTTTCTTCTAAAGCATCTTGACCGAACTGAGCCGATACAGATGTCGAGTAAATCTCATCAAGTTTGACCGGGAGCGCCCCTGCGTTCAAGATGTCCGCAAGGCGTTGACCGCTTTCCGCGTCAATTCCACCACCTGAGATGATGGCTTTATCCGATAAGATTGGGCTCGTTACCGAAGCATCTGACACAATCTTCGAGTTCTCTTTTTGAACTTCTTCCTCATATGTGTCGCCCTCTTCATAGTCGAGCCAAATGACCAGACGGTTCTCAGGAGCTGGAAGTTGTGCAATCTCAGATGTCACTTCACCAAACTTGTCAGCCGATTGAAGTGTCAACTCAACGACCGGTTGTCCTTGTTGGTTGTAGCTGAGCGCTGCCCCACGCGGCGCCAAGTCTTTCCCATCGAGCAAGACGTTGTCGTTCACGTCACGGAATGTCAATTGTGCCGTAGACGAGAGAACCTCGCGCGCTTCGTTTTGGTTCGATACGCCCGCGAGCTGGACACGGATGCGATTGTTTTCTTCGATTCGAACGTCCGGTTCGGAAACTCCGAGGACGTTGATTCGGTTATTGATGGCGCGAACGGTTGCATTCATCGCCGACTCGTCGATGACGTCGCCGTCTTCGAGCGGTTGTACTTCATACAAAACTTCGAATCCACCTTTTAAGTCGAGTCCGAGGTTCGTGTTCTTGACGACCCATGGTGTCGTGAACACTGCGAGCAGGATTGTCGCAATCATGATGATCGCAAAAATCGCAATGTTGCCTTTTTTGTACATACGACTATTTCCTTTCTAAACCACTGTTCTTGATAAAAACTTCTCTCGTTAACATTACAAATTTTCTAAACATTTATCAATCATTTTCCTAAAATTGTAACGACCTTCACGGATTGTTCGACTGAGTTTGCGTATAAGACTAAATGTTGCGCATGGGCAAAACTTCATGTATGATGTAGCTAACATCAAAATATCAAAGGAGTCTTTCCATATGGACAGCACAGTTATTTATGCCTTTCTCCTTACCCTATTCGCCGGGCTAGCTACCGGAATCGGGAGTATGATCGCATTCTTTGCTAAACGGACGAACACGGCATTCCTCTCCATCTCGCTTGGATTTTCCGGAGGCGTCATGATTTACGTGTCGTTCATCGAGATTTTCCCGAAAGCGCTCGAGGAACTCGTCGGTGCACACGGAGAGTATACGGGAACGATTTACACCGTCCTCGCATTCTTCGGTGGAATGTTCTTGATTGGCATGATCGATAAGTTCATTCCGAAAATGGAGAACCCGCACGAGGTCAAGTTCGTTGAGTCGATGCAGAATGACCCGACAACACATGAACTCGCAACGACGACGACAAATGAAGCGGCTCCAATCAACCATCCAGAGGTACAAAATCGACTAAAAAAAATGGGGATTTTCATGGCACTCGCCATCGGGATTCACAATTTCCCAGAAGGACTTGCGACGTTCGTCTCGGCACTAGATGACCCGACCGTCGGCTTAGCCATTGCCATCGCCATCGCCCTACACAACATTCCAGAAGGGATTGCCGTCTCCGTCCCGATTTATTATGCGACGGGCTCACGGAAGAAGGCGTTCAAGCTTTCGATGTTGTCAGGGCTTGCCGAGCCAGCTGGAGCGGCCATCGGATTCTTGTTACTCATGCCGTTCTTGAGCGACACCGTCTTCGGACTCTTGTTCGCGGCGGTCGGTGGCATCATGGTCTTCATCTCGCTTGACGAATTGCTCCCTGCCGCCCGTGAATACGGACACGCCCATCATTCAATGTATGGAATGGTTGCTGGTATGATCGTCATGGCGACAAGTCTAATCCTATTAATGTAACGAGCAATGCCCTGACGCGCGCGTCAGGGCATTTGTTATGTCGTTTTAAACACATGGACGACATCTTTTAATTCAGACGACATGTGACTCATCGTTTCAGCGATGCCGTTGATCTCTTGAATGGCGGCAAGCTGTTCTTCGACGTTCGCACCGGCTTCTTCGACGCTTCGCTGTGTCGAGATGGCGTTTGTCGACATATCTTCAACAGAGACGGCAACTTCAGTCGTATTGGCACTCACTTCTTCTGTTGCTGCCGCAATCTCACTCATTTGACGGGACGTCTCTTCGATGACCGATACGATCTCACGGAACGCCTCGGCCACTTCTCCCATTTGCGATACCCCATTCTCCACATGTACGCTCGATTCTTCGAACGCCGATTCGACTTGTTCCGTGTCACGTTGAATGTCACGGACGACGGTCTGGATTTGAATGGCAGATTGTTTCGATTCCTCAGCGAGCTTTCTCACTTCTGCCGCGACGACGGCAAACCCTTTTCCGTGTTCACCCGCACGTGCCGCTTCAATCGCCGCATTTAAAGCAAGTAAGTTCGTCTGTTCCGTGATGGTCGTGATGGAACGGGTAATCTTTTCAATCTCAAGCGACTGGTTCGATAGACGGTTCACCATCTGTTGGGTGAGCTCGTTGGCACGTCGAATTTCTTGCATTCGTTTCTCTGCCAATTGAACGGTCTCAAGTCCACCGTTCGCCGCCTCGAGTGTATGGATCGTCTGCTCATTCACACCTTGTGAGGCCGCAGCGATTTGATTTAATCCATCGACCGCTTGATTGACGCCAATCGTTCCTTCTTCCGCTCGTTTTGACGATCCTTGCGCAGCCACATTCATCTCTTCAAACAATAGGGAGACGCCTTGGGTCGTTGTCGCGACATGGTCTGTGCTTGCGTAAAGTTCTTCAGAATAAGCGGTCACCTTGTCCGAGGCTTCTCCAACCCGACGAATCAAGCCGACCAGGTTATGCTTCATTTCATTGAATGCCGTTACCAGGTCTCCTAGTTCATCGTTAGAGGCGACCTCGATATCTTCTCCCGTCAAATCCCCTCCTGCCATGATGCGTGCCTGACGACCAAGTCGATTAATCGGTTTCAAGAAGAGGCGTTGCAAAGCGAGTAAGGAAAGAATTCCAATCACGACACCACCAACACTGATGACGAGCATCCAAAGGATTGAACTTTCTGCATCTGCTTGTACCGCTTTCGTCTCAGATTCGAGGAGCTCCCCTTTATATTCGACAAGGTCGGTCACGGTCATCCGAACACGGTCTGTCGTCGGTGTCACACTTGTGTTGAGCACCGTCTTATATCCGATTTCGTCTTGTTGTTGACGAAGTTCGACGGCACGGTTCATCTCGCGGTCTAGTAGCTCGTTAAATTTCTCCAAATCGCCCAACCAAGACAAGACCTTTTCATCAGATGATGATGCCTTCAGCTTCTTCATCAATTCGTCTCGCTGCTCTTGAGCACCCTGTAAACTGATGAGCGTCTTCGGATTGGCCACAAGCATATAGTAATTCAAGTATCGTTCGGCATCCGTCACCGCTAGGGATAGATTCTCTGCAAGCAGCATCTCCTGCATGCCTTCACTGAGGACCCGGTCATAAGCGGCAGTCGATTGTCTTAATTGATAAGATCCGAGCGCGCCGACAATGACGAGCGCAATGATCGTCGGAATGAGTGCGATGGACATCCGTCGTCTCAGGGACGAGCGTCCTTTCTGTTTCGTACCACTTCGTTTTATGGTCCAGCCTTTCCACTTCTTCATCGAGTTAATCAATCGTTTCACGTCCATGTCATTCGTTCTCCTTCATCTCGGATTTCTTCTCAACTTGACATTAATGCAAACGTTTTCACAAATCAAATCGATTTTTCGAAATGAGGTGGATAAATTTTGAATCCGATTCGTTTTGACAAAAAGAAGTCATCTTTATATGCTTTAAATCGTAATTATTACTTTTTTTGAGAGGATTCTCTATGATTGTGGAACATACAAAGTTATTAATTATTGGTGCTGGTGTACACGGAATGACCCTCACCCTTACATAAACAAGGCGGGTATTTGGAGGATTTGATCATTGTCGATCGACTCACTGACCCGTTAGCGAACTGGAAACAACAAACGGTATCCATCTCCATGTTGCATCTGCGTTCGACCCGAGTGCATCACGATTCTTGGTCCGTTCGCAAGAGCCGTCTATGGCGGACAAGAAGCCGCTCGAAGAATCCTCCCCTAATTTCTAGCCACACAAAAAAGCGTCTGACCATGATGGTCAGACGCTTACTTGCTTATTCCTCAAATGAGGCATTCGCTTTTTTCACGACTTCCGCAATTGCGCTTCGGTTGAAGCGGAGAAGCGATTGATCGCATTTCAAAACGACATGTGTGTCTTCGATTTGATGAACGACGCCGTGTAAACCACCGATTGTGACAACGCTGTCGCCACGCTCGAGGGCGTTTTGCATCGCTTGTACTTCTTTTTGGCGTTTCGTCTGTGGACGAATCAAAAGGAAGTAAAATACGACGAAAATCAAGATCATTGGTAATAACGCAACGAGTGTTTCCATGAGTAACATTCACCCTTTCCTACAATATCAGGTTCATTATACCGTGAAACTGAAGCATTGTCACACAACGTCCGACATGATTGCTTAGAAATTCTTCGCGTTCGGCTTGTTGTAGCCGTATTCTTCGAAAAACTCTTCTTTGAAATCGAGCAAGCGGTCTTCGCGAATCGCTTGACGAACCTGCTCCATCAACTTCACGAGGAAGTGAAGATTATGTGTCGTACACAAGTGAAGACCAAACATCTCATCCGCTCGAATCAAGTGGTGGACGTACGCACGCGAGTAGTTCTTACACGTATGGCAGTCACACTTCTCATCAATTGGACCGAAGTCCGTCTTGTACTTCGCTTGTTTGATCGTGACACGACCTTTCGACGTCATGAGCGTTCCGTTTCGTGCGATGCGAGTCGGCAGAACGCAGTCGAACATGTCGATTCCGCGAATCGACCCTTCAATCAACGCATCCGGTGAGCCAACACCCATCAAATAACGCGGTTTGTTCTCTGGCATGAGGGGCGTCGTGAATTCGAGCGCACGATACATGACGTCTTTCGGTTCACCGACCGAGAGACCACCGACGGCATATCCTGGGAAATCAAGTGAGACGAGGTCTTGGGCGCTTTGACGACGAAGGTCCTCATATTCTCCACCTTGGATGATGCCAAAGAGCGCCTGGTCTTCCGGGCGCTCGTGTGCCTCAAGGCAACGTTCCGCCCAGCGGCTCGTCCGCTCGACCGACTTCTTCATATATTCATGCGTCGCCGGATAAGGCGGGCACTCGTCGAATGCCATCATGATGTCCGACCCGAGCGCGTTTTGAATCTCCATCGCCTTTTCTGGTGACAAGAATAACTTGTCGCCGTTCAAATGGTTACGGAAATGTACGCCTTCCTCTTGAATGTTTCGAAGGTCGGCAAGTGAGAACACTTGGAATCCACCCGAGTCCGTGAGGATTGCCCCGTCCCAGTTCATGAACTTATGAAGTCCACCCGCTTGTTTGATGACCTCATGTCCTGGACGAACCCAAAGGTGATACGTGTTCGACAAGATAATGTTCGCACCCATCGCCTTGACCTGTTCAGGTGCCATCGTCTTGACGCTCGCTTGCGTCCCGACCGGCATGAAGACCGGTGTCTCGAACGACCCGTGCGGCGTATGGACGATTCCGTGCCGCGCTCCGGTCTGTTTGCATGTGTGGATGTGTTCGTATGTGACTGCATGTTTTGTCATTTTGATACTTCCTTCCTCGTGATGAGCATCGCGTCTCCAAAGCTGAAGAAGCGGTATCGTTCTGCGACCGCAGTCCGATAAGCGTGTAAGATGATGTCGCGCGTCGCGAACGCCGAGACGAGCATGACGAGCGTTGATTTAGGGAGATGGAAGTTCGTGATCAATCCATCGATTGCCTTCAACTCAACACCAGGGTAAATAAAGATATCCGTCCAGCCCGATGACTCGACGAAGTCCCCGTGATTTCGCATGATCGTCTCAAGCGTGCGCGTCGATGTCGTGCCGACCGCAAAGATGCGACCGCCATTCGCTCGAATCTCCCGAAGCGCAGCTGCCGATTCAGCCGACAACTCGAAATATTCACTATGCATCGTATGTTCCTCGATCGAATCAGCCGTCACCGGACGGAACGTCCCGAGACCGACGTGAAGGGTGAGCGGAATCAACCGGACACCTTTGGCTTTGGCCGCTTCGAGCAGTTCCTCGGTGAAATGAAGACCGGCTGTCGGAGCGGCCGCACTGCCTCGTTCACGGGCATAGACCGTTTGATAACGGTCTTGGTCATCGAGTTGTTCGCGAATGTACGGTGGGAGCGGCATCGTTCCAAGCTCGTCTAAAATCTCATAGAAGATGCCGTCGTAGTCAAACTTGAAACGACGTCCGCCTTCTGGGAGCTCCTCGACGCATTCCGCTTGGAGAAGACCGTCCCCGAACTCAACGACGGAGCCAACACGAACTTTTTTTGCTGGTTTGACGAGTGCTTCCCATACATCATCTTCCGTCTGCTTCAACAAGAGCAGTTCGACTTTCCCGCCTGTTTCTTGCTTTGCCCCAAAAAGGCGTGCCGGTAAGACGCGCGAATCGTTGACGACGAGCGCATCCCCCTTGTTCAAATAATCGAGCACGTCACGGAAATGGCGATGCTCGATGTCCCCTGTCTCGCGGTCTAATACGAGCAAGCGTGAGCTTGTCCGATCAAGCAATGGGACTTGCGCAATCAACTCTTCTGGCAATTCAAAATCATAATCGTTTACGTTCAATTGAATGTCTTGCATACCTTACTCCTCTTCATAACCAAAATGCGACTTGGCAAACTGTGTAATCATCCGTCCTCGCGGCGTGCGCTGCAAGAATCCTTGTTGCAATAAATAGGGCTCGTAGACATCCTCAATCGTCTGAGCGTCCTCACCGATGGTCGCAGCGAGCGTCTCAAGCCCGACCGGTCCACCTCCGAACCGCTCCACCATGGCTCTCAGTAACCGATGATCGACTTCATCGAGTCCGAGCGCATCGACGTGTAGCCGGTCGAGCGCATCAGATGCGAGCACGGGATCGATTTCTTTCGTACCAGCCACTTGCGCAAAATCGCGGACACGACGCAAGAGACGGTTTGCAACTCGTGGCGTCCCTCGTGAGCGTTTCGCAATCGCACCGCTCGCCTCAGGTGAGATGGAGAGGCGGAACAACTGGGCCGTCCGGCTGACGATGGCCGCTAACTCATGTGTTTCATAATATTCGAGCTTCAACGTGACGCCGAAACGGTCACGTAAAGGTGCCGACAACATCCCGGCCCGTGTCGTCGCCCCGACGAGCGTGAACGGTGGTAGGTCGATGCGGACGCTTCGTGCCATCTCGCCTTGCCCATAGACGATGTCGAGACAGTAATCTTCCATCGCCGGATAAAGGATCTCTTCAATCGTCCGGCTCAAGCGGTGAATCTCGTCAATGAACAAGACGTCTCCCGGTTCGAGCGTCGAGAGGATTGCGGCCAAATCACCCGGTCGTTCAATCGCCGGGCCGGCGGTCGTCTTGATCCCGACGCCCATCTCGTTGGCGATGATTTGGGCGAGCGTCGTCTTCCCGAGTCCCGGGGGACCGTATAAGAGCACGTGGTCGAGCGTCTCACTTCGAAGTTTGGCGGCCTGAATGAAGACGGACAAATTGCCTTTCGCCTTTTCTTGTCCGATATATTGCTCGAAGCGCTGCGGACGTAAGCTCCACTCTTCAGAGTCTTCATATTGCTGATGAGATTGTGACAACAATCGTTCGTCCATAGCTTCCTCCTTATTTCAGTAACAGCTGTAGCGCGCGTTTTATGTACGCGTCGGTCGTCAAGATTTCTCCGCTCAATGCTTTGCGGACTTTTGCGATTTCCCGTTCGGAGTAGCCGAGGGCGACGAGCGCCTCACACGCCTCATCGAGTTCAGATGCACCTTGTGCAAACAACCCTTCGTTCGGCACGTAATCCGGTGCGAGCTCGGATAACTTCCCTTTCAAGTCGAGTGTCATCTGTTTGGCCGTCTTCTTGCCGACTCCCGGGAACTTCGTCAAATATTTCTCGTTCTCGGTTTCAATCGCATCGATCAACGCGTCGATATCGCCGGACGCGACGATGGCAAGCGCACCTTTTGGTCCGATCCCGTTCACGCTGAGGAGTTTATTGAACAGCTCACGCTCGCGACGTGAACGGAAACCGTATAACGTCTGTTGGTCTTCACGCACATAATGATGCGTAAACACGATTACATGTTCGTCTTGTTCACGATAAAAAAACGGGTTAGGCACATGTACTTTGTAGCCGACGCCCGAGACATCTAACGTTATATATTCCGCACACACATAGGCGACGGGTCCTTTTACGAATTCAATCACGGTGTACTCTCCTTTTCGGTCGGAAAAACTGCATTTATTGTACCATAATGGGCGACACGAAAAAAGGACAGGCGTTTGCCTGTCCTCAAGCAATTATCGCGCGAGCATTCGTTCAAGTGCACGTTTCGAGAACTCTGTCGTCTCATGATCGACGCGAATGATGTTCACAGGGTCCGTCTCGAGCGACTCGAGCGCCCACAGTAGATGAGGCAAGTCGATTCGATTCATCGTGAGGCACGGACACATGAATGGGTTCAATGAAACGATATCGAGGTGCGGGTACGTCGCAGCCAGACGGTTGACGAGGTTCATCTCCGTTCCGACCGCCCACTTCGTCCCCGGTGCGCTCCCGTCAATCTTGTCGATGATATACGATGTCGATCCCGCCTCGTCCGCAGCCTGGACTACATCAAACGTACATTCCGGATGGACGATGATGCGACGATCCGGCTCACGCTCACGGAACGCCTGAATTTGCGATACCGTGAACTTCTCATGGACAGAACAGTGTCCCTTCCATAAGATGACTTTCACTTGCTCGTCATCTCCCTCCGCGACCAATTCTTCACGGAGCGGATCCCAAACAGCCATCGCCTCGAGTGGGATGCCGAGATCATACGCCGTGTTCCGCCCGAGATGTTGATCGGGAAGGAACAAGATGCGTTCACCTGCCTCAAGCGCCCACCGGACGATTTCATGGGCGTTCGAAGATGTGACGGTCGCCCCACCGTGACGACCAACGAACGCTTTGATGGCCGCTGTTGAATTGACGTATGTAATCGGGATGATGTCCTCTCCAAATCGTTCCGTCAGTTCTTCCCAAGCGATCTCCGTCTGATCGATATCAGCCATGTCTGCCATCGAACAGCCGGCACGCATATCAGGTAAGACGACAATTTGGTCGTCCCGCGTCAACATGTCCGCCGTCTCTGCCATGAAGTGGACGCCACAAAAGACGATGAATTCGGCTTCGCTCATCTGTTCTGCGAGTCGTGCGAGCTGGAGCGAATCTCCTGTCGCGTCCGCGAATTGAACGACCTCGTCTTTTTGATAATGATGGGCCGGTAAAAAGAGACGCGTCCCGAGTCGGTCTTTGACCGCCTGAATCCGAGTCTCCATCTCTTCCACCGACAAGTTAGCGTACGTCGGCGGAAGTGTTCCGAGTAGTTGCATCTTTCATTCCTCCTTGTAAATTCAAACTGCAATCGAACGCGCGTACCGAATGAGTCAATTGCCCGAGCGAGATGACATCGATGCGAATGCCTCGATAATCGTCAATCGTGTCGAGCGTGATGCCACCAGACACTTCAATTTTGATGTGCGTCGGTATATGACGGACCCATTCTCTCAATTCATCTGGCGTCCGATTATCAAGCATCACGATGTCCGGATCGGCTTGAACCGCCTCCATCAGTTGTTCGAACGACTCGACCTCGACTTCAATCGGGGTCGTATGGCCGACACGTTCTCGTGCGACTTGAATTGCGTTCGTCACGCCACCAAGTGCGACGATATGATTGTCTTTGATCATGACGGCGTCATCGAGTCTTAGACGGTGATTGTATCCCCCGCCCACACGTACGGCGTACTTTTCAATCATCCGCAGTCCCGGGGTCGTCTTGCGTGTATCGGTCACGTGAATCGAGTCATCATGTAACGCGTCTACGCACTGTCGTGTCATCGTCGCAATCCCACTCGTATGTTGGATGACATTCAACAGCACGCGCTCAGTCTCTAAAATCGCGCGCGTCTTCCCTCTCAAGACGATGAGCTCGTCTCCAGGGGTCACCGCTCTCCCGTCTTCTTGGCAAGAGACCAATTCAAGCCGCTGCATGGTTGCCAGCTCTTCTACGATCGGTTTCCCACAGAAAATGCCTTGTTCTTTGGCGACAATCGTTGCGACCGACTCGTCCTGTCCATCAATCAGCGCACTCGTTAGGTCCCCATACCCGATATCTTCAATCAAGAACTGATGTAGCTGTTCGCGTAGGTATATCGTATTCATCATTCCGCTCCATTTCGAGGATGCTTTGCGCGAGAAGACGCGCCGCATCGAGTTGTAAAGTTTGTTCACTTAATTGTCTTGTCACGTGTTTCGTCATGGTCAACGTTTGGGTATTTTGTAAGAAACCTTTCAATTCATCAAGACTTGGTGAAATCGTCAACCATCTTCCAATTTGAGCACGTAACGCTTGAAATGCCACAGGTGAGATGTCGTACACCAACGTCTCCTTCGTCGCCGTGGTCGTCTGATTCAATCGCACCGCCCGCGCGACTCGTTTTCCAAACACCCAACATTCCAAAAGTGAGTTCGAGGCCAAACGATTCATCCCATGTATGCCCGCATCCGCCACTTCACCGACGGCATATAATCCGTCAACGTCTGTCCGTCCCATGTCGTCCACTTCGATTCCACCCATATGAAAATGGAGGCCTGGACGTACCGGAATGCGGCGAGGATCGATTTGGAACCTGTCACATGTCAACGCAAGTTTTGGAAACCGTTCACGAAGCCGTGTCACGTTTGTCGTATCGAGATAGACCGTTCCCATCCGTTCCGTCAGTACCCGTGCCACGTCATCACGAGGAGCGAGACTTCCGAGCGGATGATGCGCCATCACATGGTTTCCCTCGTCATCAACGAGCGTCGCCCCGGCTCCCCGGAGCGCCTCGGTCACGAGATGAGGCGTTTCGGTCGCCAGTAAGGTGGGATGAAATTGGATTCGCTGCAAATGTGTCAGCTTGGCCCCACATCGATTTGCCAGAACGAGACCGTCACCGGTCACGGTACGCGCGTTTGAAGTCCAATCGATCAGCCCACCAATGCCACCTGTCGCCAATACGACAGCGCCGGCTTCAATTCGAATGGGCACTTCATCCCGAAACGCCATCGCACCGACGACTTTCCCGTCTTTCGTAATGAGATCGTGCACGAGCACCCGTTCCAATACGTTCACGTTATCGGGCATCGACTGACGCAATTGCCTCATGACATGACGTCCCGTCTCGTCGCCACCGACATGAAAGATTCGATTCAATCGATGCGCGCCTTCACGTCCGAGGGCATAGCCGCCATCTTCACGGTCGAATCGGACACCAAATCGTTCCATTTCTTCAATCGCTTGACGACCTTCTTCTACGAGAATGTCGACGCGCTCAGCGCACGATGTGTTTTTAGAGGCGAGCATCGTGTCTTCTTTATGGGCCGTACTCGATTTCTCAAGATACGCGCTCGCAATCCCGCCTTGTGCCAAGTCGGAGTTGCTCTCTGTCATCTCACCTTTTGAGACGAGAAGAATGGAGAATGATTTTGCTAGATGCAAAGCCGTTGCGACGGCGGCAAGTCCCGTTCCGATAATCAAAATGTCAGTTTTCTCTATGTGTAAAGACACTTGTACATCACCTGTTTTTCATATGTAATGTTGACTTGTAAACTAGTTTCGCATAATTTTGTGTAGAAGACAACATGAGAAAAGGGGAGTCCATGATGAACCGCTACTTCGACTACGCCGCTACACACCCGATGACGCATGCAGCATTAGACCATTACGTGGCGATGGCCAAAAACGTTTATGGGAACCCATCATCACTCCATACCCAAGGTTATATGGCAGAAGATTATTTGACAGAGGCAAGACGCTTAATCAAACAGGCGCTTGGGCTTGATATGTTACGAGGAAAATTATTATTCACTGGGAGTGGGTCGGAGAGCAATTACATCGCACTGACAAGTTTACGTAAACGGATGAAGGGCAAAGAGGTGATCACGTCTTGGCATGAACATGATTCGGTCGCTCTCTTACTTGAAGAATGGGAGCGGGAAGGGACAATCGTTCATCGGTTAAAACTGAAGGACGGGAAGTTTGATTTGGATGCATTCACCCACCTACTCGACCGTGACATCGGGCTCGTCACGCTCCAACACGTCAATTCCGACACGGGTTGGGTATTACCGCTCCACCACATCCAATGCCTCTTGAAATATAAGAAAATCCTCTTCCATGTGGACGGGGTCCAGGCACTCGGGAAAATTCCGATTTCTGTCGAAGGCATCGATGCCTATTCGTTCAGTGCCCACAAAGTGGGTGGACCGAAAGGAGTCGGCGCCCTCTACATGGAACGTCTGATTCCTCCCCCATACTATCCGGGACATCATCAGTACGGGATTCGTCCCGGAACGATTGACGTTCCTGGAATCAGTTCCTTTGCCAAAGCACTCGGAGAACGTCAGGAACAATTGACACGTTTTCAGAGAAATTTCATGGCGTTTCGTGCTATCTTGAAAGAGAAGACGTCAGCGCATGTCCATTGGCTCGAGTTCGACGAACAAAGTCCCGCCATTTTCTCCTTCGTCTCCCATCAACGCGACGGACAATGGTGGATGACCGAGCTCGACGATCTCGGGTTCCAAGTATCGGCTGGGTCGGCATGTCGAGCAGGCCAAAATGGACCGAACCGCATGCTCGAGGCACTCGGATATGAGACGAGCGCCTGTCATGGACTCGTCCGCATTTCCTTCGGCGCGCATACGACCGCCGAAGACACATCGGCCCTCGCCGATGCCATCGTCATTTTAGCAAGGAGAGTCGAACATCATGAACAAACGTTTAGCCGGTGAAGAACGCCGTCGCACACTATTACAATTGATTGAATCGAGCAATGAGCCGATCACAGGATCTGAACTGGCAAGACATGTATCCGTCAGTCGCCAGGTCATCGTCCAAGACCTATCGTTACTAAAAGCGAAAGGTCATCAAATCGTTGCGACCGCTCGTGGGTACGTCTACTTGCACGGAGACCTCACTCCATCCACCTATTCGAAAAAGGTCGCCTGTCGTCACACGGCAGAAGAGATGGAGGCGGAGATGAACGCCATCGTCGATGAAGGGGTCACCATCAAAGACGTCATCATCGACCATCCTGTATACGGGTCCATCACGGGACAACTCATGGTGAAGAGTCGCCGCGACGTCCGTGCCTTCCTCGAACGTGTGAAGACGCATGGGGCTTCCCCACTCTCCCAGTTGACGGGTGGTTTCCATATCCACACGCTCGAATCAGACCATAAAGAGGCAATCGAGGCTGCGGTGAAAGAGTTGGACCGCCTCGGGATTCTCGTATCCGAATTAGATTGAAGAGACGTCACGAATATGTGACATCTCTTCTTTTTCTTTTCAGTCATGTCCGTTATACTGATGGATGGAACATCTTTCCTGAAATCATTTGAAAGGAGGGCTACGTCTTGAACGTCCTCGAGCATCTACTCGCCGTCTGTGGGGTCTTCAGCATTCCCATCGGTATCTTGGTCCAATTCATCCCGAACGAACTCGTTCTCGCATACGGCGGCTTCCTCGTCGACTCGCATGACGCGCCCTTCTTCCTGACGTTCCTGCTGGCGTGGGTTTCCTTCACGATCAGCCAAATCGGTCTGTACTGGATCGGTCGATATGGCGGGCGTCCCGTCGCGCTCAAACTGTATCGTTATTTTCGAATTCGACAAGACAAGCAACTCCGTGCCGAGCGCTGGTTTGAGAAATACGGGGCATGGATCGTCTGCCTCAGTCTCTTTTGGCGGCAACTGTTCGCCGTGAGCGCCGGCGTGATGCGTCTATCGTTCCGTAAGTTTTTGTCGGTGACGACCTTGATTTTTGCCGTCTGGTCATTCCTTTTCATCCATGTCGGGATGATGCTTGGTAGCAACTGGCGCATGATCGGTCACTTCATGGACGATGTCATCCCCTTCTTGGCTCTTGCTGTCGGAATCGTCCTCATCGTTCGACATGTTCGTCAGCAACCAAAACGTGTGAAAGAATCAGCTTGACTTGCGCTGATTCTTTTTTTGTTGGAAAGGGAAACGCTCACATCTGTCGAATAAGAACCATGTAAGCGAATCGCGGTCACACATATAGGACACCGCACAACGAAAAAGGAGGAATCATTATGTTCCATCGCCGTAAAACGTATACGATTCGACCTGAACGCCTGCAAGAATTCACCGACTTTTTCCATACATACATTTACCCGATCCAGGCGTCGCATGGCGCCCGTCTCGTCGGACGCTGGGTGACCGAAGACAAGTCCGAGGTCATGGCACTATGGGAATATCGGGACCGTGAACACTATGAACAAGTCGAACGGGATTATCGTGGCAGTACGTTGCGACGAGACGCCATGAAACAGCGGGCTCGCCTCGGAAAAGAGCTGTATATCAAGTCAAGCGAAGAGTTCATGATGCCGACCGGGCATTATACGCCACCGCGTGCGATTGTCTGTGTGACAGCGTATATCACGAATGAAGCGGGTGAGGTTCTCCTCGTCAAAAACATGCATCGGAACGACTCGTTCGAGATGCCTGGCGGACAGGTGGAAGAACATGAGTCACTCGTTGACGCCATCCATCGTGAAGTGGACGAGGAAACGGGCGTGAAAATCGAGGTGGAAGGCATCACGGGAATCTATCAAAACGTGTCCTCCCGCGTCCTCTGTGTCACGTTCCGCGCGAAATATGTATCCGGTGACCTCAGACCGCAGGCTGGCGAGACACAGGAAGTTGGCTTCTATAAAGTCGACGCAAGTAACGTCGGTGACTACATCAAACGGGAGCACTTCCAAATGCGCTTCCTCGATGCGATCGATCCCGTATACATGCCTTACGCCATTTATAAAGTACGGCCATATGAACTGATTGAGCGCATTGAACGCCAATCCGTATGACGCAAAAAGGGATGATCCGCCATGTGCGAATCATCCCTTTTGTTTATGCTTCTTGCATGTCTTCTTGCTGAGATTGTCCAGTCTCCACTAACAGTTTCCGGACACGGCGTTTCTCCACATGGAGAACGGTGAACGTCATGTCTTGATACGTGACTTGTGCACCTTTCTCCGGGATGTCGCCGAGCAATTCAACGAACCAACCGCCCATCGTGTTGGAATCGACGTCTGGTTCTGCAATCCCCATCTCTTCCGCGAATTCATCAACGTTCATGTCAGCCATACACTCATAGACCCCTTCACGGAGACGTCTGAGATAGACGACGGATTCGTCGTGCTCATCCCAGATGTCGCCGACGAGTTCTTCAAGCATGTCTTCTAACGTGATGAGACCCGCCGTGCCCCCGAATTCATCGAGGACGACAGCCATGTGAGATTGTTTCTGCTGGAGAATCGGAAGTAGTTCAATCAATTTCGTCTGCGGTGACACGTACGTGAGCGGTCGGATGAGCGAACGGACATCCGTCACTTCATCCTTCATCATCGAACGCAAGAAGTCACGTTCTGACAAGACACCGATGACGTTGTCGATCGAGTCTTTGTAGACCGGTAAACGCGAATGTCCACCACTGAAAATCGTGTCTTTGATTTCATCGAGCGAATCGTCGATGTCGACGGCCAGAATATCGATTCGTGGCGTCAGCACATCATCGACCGTAATATCGTTGAAGGCAAAGGCGCTATGGACGAGCTCTGCTTCCGTCTCTCCGAGCACACCTTCCTCTTCTCCCATATCGACGAGCACTTTCAACTCTTCTTCGGTGACGGATGGCTCCTTGTCTTTCATCCCGATCATCCGCAGCGTCAACTTCTTCAAGCCGGTGAAAATCATCGTCACCGGTTTGAGGACTTTAACGAGGAACACAAGGATTCCACTGATGAGAAGCGAATACTTCTCCGCAAACTCTTTCGCGAGCGATTTCGGTAAAATCTCACCAAAAATCAAGATGATGACCGTCGTCGCGAACGTTGACACGAGAAGACCGGTTCCACCACTGAAAATCGATGTGGCGATGGCCGTCGACACCGTCGCCGAACCGATGTTGACGATGTTGTTCCCGACGAGAATCGTCGAGAGGGTATCATCAAAACGGTCGACGAGACTGAGGACACGTTTTGCGGCTTTGTCGCCATCCTCTGCCATCCGAATCATCCGGACCCGGTTCACACTCGAGAGCGCCGTTTCTGCTGATGAGAAAAACGCTGACAACATGACGAGAACTACATATAGAATTATACTTGACGAGGGCACAGGGTCCACGTTAGCTTCACACTCCGTTTCTTCTTAACAAGTAATTTTTTTATTCCACAAACTCGAATTCGAAGTCGAGGATTGCCACGACACTACCGTCCTCGGCACCCAACTTACGAAGATCGTCATCGACGCCCATTTGACGCATTTGACGAGCAAATCGTTTGATCGACTCATCATGGTCAAAGTTCGTCATCTTGAAGAGCTTCTCGATAC
Source organism: Exiguobacterium sp. s75 (assembly GCF_018617145.1). Lineage (GTDB taxonomy): Bacteria > Bacillota > Bacilli > Exiguobacteriales > Exiguobacteriaceae > Exiguobacterium > Exiguobacterium profundum. The sequence goes on along the minus strand of NZ_JACSJQ010000001.1, from coordinate 264,462 downwards.
GAGGTCCCGTGATCACGAAGCGATCGTATTCATCGATGTGGATTTGATAGCCTTTCTCTTCCTTCTCATAACGATACACGACACGAGGCGTCGCTGTCTTCTCTTCGAGCTCATCGAGTGGGAATTCTGGTGTCGTATCGACAAAGTTCGCCACTTCGATTAACAAGTTGCGAAGACCGTCTTGAGCGAGTGCCGAGATCGGGAAGACTTTGACGTCGTCCCCTACCTTCTTCTTGAACTCTTCAAGATGTTCCGCTGCGTCCGGCATATCCATTTTGTTCGCCACGACGACTTGTGGACGCTCAAGGAGACGTAAGTTGTACGACTCGAGCTCACGGTTGATCGTCGTGTAGTCTTCGAACGGATCGCGTCCTTCCATACCGCTCATATCGATCATGTGAACGATGACTTTCGTCCGTTCGATATGGCGAAGGAACTGGTGACCGAGACCAACGCCTTGGCTCGCTCCTTCGATGAGACCTGGAAGGTCGGCCATGACGAAACTACGGTCGTCCGCTGTCTTGACGACACCGAGGTTCGGTGTAATCGTCGTGAAGTGGTACGCACCGATTTTCGGGCGCGCCGACGAGACGACCGAGAGAAGCGTTGACTTCCCGACAGACGGGAATCCGACGAGACCGACGTCTGCGAGGAGTTTCAACTCGAGACGCAACTCACGTTCTTGACCTGGTTCCCCGTTCTCCGCGATTTCTGGAGCCGGGTTGGCAGGTGTCGCAAAACGACAGTTCCCGCGACCACCACGACCACCTTTCGCGATCGTCGCTTGTTGACCGTGCTCGGTCAAGTCCGCGATGACGGTATCCGTCTCGGCGTCGAACACGATCGTGCCAGGTGGAACTTTGACGATGAGCGGTTTCGCTTTACGTCCGTGCATCCCTTTTGACATCCCTTTTTCGCCATCATGGGCGATAAACTTCTTCGAATAACGGAAATCAACGAGCGTCCGCAATCCTTCTTCTACTTCAAAGATGACGTCCCCACCGTGACCACCGTCACCACCTGCAGGACCACCGTCTGGAACGTATTTCTCGCGACGGAAAGCGACCATCCCTTTTCCGCCGTCTCCAGCTTTTACAAAAATATTAACCTGATCGACAAACATTTATTTCCCCTCCTTTATGTGAAACGTAGTGGTATCTACGTTCTGTTCGTACACATCGGCTGATGCCTTCACATCGTCCGGGACAGTGCCCGTGACGCGAACCATCAGTCCGTCCGTGAACGTCACATGAATCGACCCATCCGTGTTGTCTAACAAGCGGACAAGCATCTCTGCCACTCGCGCGTCATCGATGGCGAGTTGGTCGGTTGAAATCGTATACGTCATCCGTCCCTCCCAATTCGCTTGAATCACGACTAGGCTCGTCTGTGGCACGTTCAAACGAACGAGCGCACTCTCTTCGTCGGCCTGTTTCCGATAGCGTTCGTAAAGTTCTTCGAGCTTAGTCGGATCGAGAGCCGCGTAGAGCGAGATCAATTGAAGCCGATTCATCCATTCGTGACGGACGGTCGATAAGAGCTCGAGTGTCTGTTCTGAATCCATTTGATCCTCTCCTAGAAAAAAAGACTCTAACCAAATAAGTGGCTAGAGTCTTCTGCGTCGTTCAACTTACGCGACTGGGTAAACGCTCACTTGTTTCTTGTCGCGACCAAGACGCTCATAGCGTACTACGCCGTCAACTTTCGCAAACAAAGTGTCGTCGCCACCACGGCCAACGTTTTCACCTGGGTGAATCTTTGTACCGCGTTGGCGGTAAAGGATTGATCCAGCTGAAACTGTTTGTCCGTCAGCGCGTTTTGCACCGAGACGTTTCGAAATTGAGTCACGACCGTTTTTAGTCGAACCAACTCCCTTTTTCGAAGCGAAGAACTGAAGGTTCAATTGTAACATGAGGTCCACCTCCTATTGTTCAATTTGGATATATTCACCGTAGCTTTGGGCGATCGTGTCTAACTGCACGAGCATCCCTTCTAATAACAGTTGGGTGCGTTCCATATCCTGCGGTGATAAGTCAGGATACGTCTCGACATAAAAGTAACCACCCTCTGTTTGATCTGCCATTTCTACAAGAAGCGATTGACCCGCAAGCGTTTCGACGGCGTTATAGGCACCAAAGATGATGGCTGAAACACCGGCGCACACCAAGTCAGAACCAGGTTCTGCAAAATTGGCATGACCCGTCACTTCGACGGAGCGAATCGACTTCGCCTCGTCTCGTCTTACCTTGACCCGAATCATAGCTTACGCTTCGATTTTCTCGATGCGAACTTTCGTGTAAGGCTGACGGTGACCTTGCTTACGACGGTAGTTTTTCTTAGCTTTCATTTTGAAGACAGTGATCTTCTTAGCGCGGCCGTGTTTTACCACAGTACCGACAACTTTAGCGCCTTCTACGAGTGGAGCGCCGACTTTAACATCGTCACCACCAACGAAAAGAACCTCACCGAATTCTACAGTACCTTCGACATCAGCATCGAGTTTTTCGATGTAGATCTCTTGACCTGCTTCAACTTTGATTTGCTTACCACCAGTTTTGATGATTGCGTACATATACGTGCACCTCCTTGTTAAACTCAGACTCGCCATCCTGGGCAGGGCAAAACCTTTAAAAACCCGTTCTGTGCGGTTGTAGCCATTTGGGTGCTTCCAAACGAACTAACGTTATAGATAATACCATTCTCGATTAATCATTGTCAACGACGAGATAAGAAATTCTGACATTCTTCGGACGTCCCATAAAAGAGGAACTCCGGCTCCCCTTCGACGAGATGCACCTCGATGTCAAATTCGTGCCAGGAAGCGTCATGCCACTTCTTAGGGAGTGAGAGCACGACCGCTTCGTATTGATCATTCAAATCAAGGAGCGACCGTTCAAACTGTGAGAAGATGGCCAATTTTGAAGGCTTGCCGGCATGAAACATCCGGTCTTGAATCGAGCGACCGGTCCGTTCCCGCGACAGCTCGAACAGCCCCATTCGTGTGAAGCCGTACACCTCGACCCGACGTGGGTCACGCGCCCCGAGTTCTTTCATCTTTTTAAGGAGACGGGTCTGCCCTTCCTTTGAACCACGTAAGAAATCGATGATGACCATGCCGCCGATATTTCGCAGACGCAACTGCTCCATGATCGAATAGAGCGCGGCTTCATTGATGGTATCGGCCGCACGCCCCTTGTCTTTGACGGCGACATTTTTGCCACTATTCACGTCGATGACGGTCATCGTCTCGACTTGTTCGATCAAGACGAACGCCCCACCATCCAACCAGACGGCACGACTCTCCAGTTTCTCGATGGCTCCATCGAGACGTTTCGCTTCAGGCATCCGCCCTTTTCCGATATGACGTTTCACGGGGACATCCAATCGTTCGAGTCGCGTTTGCCCTTCTTTGTCATTCAACAGCACGGACTCGACTGCATGACGTCTCACGAATTGTTCGCATAGTAGCTCGTCTTGCCCGAACCGTTGCTCGATCACCACGATTGAACGGTTACGCAATCGATTCAGTTCTTCCTGTAACGCTTCCGGGGCCACTTGTCCGGCTTCCGTCCGAAATAAGACCCCTTCCTCTTCCGTTAAGTCGAGCGCCTTTGAGAGGCGGTCCTGCGTGACGAGGTCGAGTTTCCGGCTGAACAGTTGACGACGTCCAAATGGGAAATACACAAGATATCGCCCACCGAATCGAATGTTCTCTGTCACTTTATGATGCTTGCCGTTGATTCCTTCTTTTGTCACTTGGACGAGTCGCTTTTCTCCGACGACTGCCGCTTGCCCGATGGCGGGCACTTCCGGATACGAGGCGAGCGCACGGAGCGTCTCTGCGATCGGGAGAAAGTATGTCGTCTCCCCATCCGTCAAAAAGGCTGCCCCGAGTGACGGGTGGATCCGTTCAATTGCGGCTTCGACGATGGTCCCGACCGACAGTTGGTCGACAAACCGTTCCTCGACTTCGAGTAATCGTTCGCCGTCCACGAGCATCGCCCGTTCGATGGAAGGTGTTCGTTCGTAGATTAGCTTCATCTGCATCACTCCTTTCGACAGAAAAAGGCAACTTCCGTTGCCTTTACGCTTTTTTCATTCCAAATTTCATCATGAGTCGTGCCCAGAAGCCGACCGGTGCCGTCTCCGTCTGAATCGACATGAGCGGGACCGATTCGCCAAGAATACGGCGCGTGATGTTCCGGTACGCCTGCCCGGCATAGTTATCCGGATTCATCGTGACCGGGACACCGCGGTTCGCGGCTGCGATGACTTCCTCATCGTCGATGACGACACCGAGTAAGTCGATCGACAGGATGCGCATGATGTCATCGATGTCGAGCATGTCGCCCGATTCGACGAGATGATTCTTGACTCGGTTGACAATCAGTTTAGGCGCATCGATATGTTCCGCTTGTTCGAGCATCCCGATGATTCGGTCTGCATCTTGAACCGCCGCCTTTTCAGGTGTCGTGACGACGATCGCCTCATCCGCACCGGCAATCGCGTTCATGAACCCTTGCTCGATTCCAGCAGGACAGTCAATCAAGACGAAATCATATTCCGTCTTCAACTGGTCAACGATTTCCTTCACTTGTTCAGGATTCACTGACGTCTTGTCTTTCGACTGTGCGGCCGGGAGTAAATACATCTCCTCGAAGCGTTTATCGCGGACGAGCGCCTGATTCAACTTACATTGACCCGTGATGACATCGACAAGGTTATAAATGCTCCGGTTGTCGAGACCGAGAATGATATCGAGGTTACGCAACCCGATATCTGTATCGACGAGACAGACCGAGTGTCCAGACAAGGCGAGCCCCGTCCCGATGTTGGCGGTCGTCGTTGTCTTGCCGACGCCCCCTTTTCCTGATGTCACGACGATGGCTCTGCCGTTTTTAACTTCTTTTTCTGTATGTACAGGCTCCACTACTTGCTCCATTCCACTCACCCTCTCTGTAATTCCATTGCATATGCGTCTTTCAGACCTGTCATGACGTGGCGGAGACGTGTCATCTCAATCCCATCACTCGTCTGATACGCACAACCCATCTCAATCTCAGGAAGTTCTTCATCGTCATCGGCTGTGAGTACATGTTCACCGATTGCTAAAAACTTCGGATGGAGCAGGCTCGCGGTAATGACCGCTTCTTCCCATCCTTCGACACCGGCGCGCACATTTCCTCGTATCGTCCCTAAACAATAAATACTTCCTGTCGCCCGGACCTCTGACCCGGGATTGATATCCCCGATCACGAGCACCGAACCGTCAAACGTCAACACTTGCCCACTCCGAATCGTCCCGCTGTGATAGTGGAATGTCTTTCTGCCGTACGTCGCTTTCGCTTCTTCTGTCAACATGACATCGCTCGACAAGTCTTCAATATAAAAAACGCCATGACGAGCGACGACCTCACGAATTTGACGTGACAGCTCCTCGTCAATATAACGAGTACCCGCGTGCAACTTCAGGGCAATCTTTCCGGACGGCGGCTCCATTTCTTGTAATGTCGCTTCTAAGTCCGTAAGCACCTCGTCGATGCCACTCTTCGGATTGAAGTGAATGGCAATGCCGTTGCGATGTCCTTTAATCGTAATGTGTCGTTTACGCTCCATCATGGCTACCCTCTTTTCGCAACAGGGCGTGTCGTCACATAACGCGTCATCGGATAATAAAGAATCACGATGGCGATGGCATTGACGAGCATCGTCCCTGGAATCTGTTCAACCAATAGTGTTTGAATCGTCATCAACGTCCCACCAATCGCCGCCATGATCCCGTAAATCGCAAAGGTGAAAACGAGAATCATAAACGTGAACGTAATGGTGACGGAGAAGAAGTTCTCACCTATATATTTTAACACGAAGCTGGCTAAGAGAGGAATGAGTGAAAAAGTAAATACATAGATTCCAATCAGGTCGGTGTAGACGATATCATACAGCAGTCCGAATACAAGCCCAAACCCGAGTGCCGTCTCCCATCGACCGTACAGACTGACAAACATCAACCCGATCAACGTCAACAAAAGAAACGGCGTGGCGTAGTGCCAAGAAAAAATCGATGCCCATGTTCCTTCAATAAGAAAAAGGAGGAACAGGGCGATGAACACTTTCATGTTACTCACCCGCTGCTCCTCCTTCCTCGGGACCCGTTAAAAACGGTTCGTCTAGTGTCCGATCAATCACGTACATTTGTGAGAACTCATTGAAGTCGGCCTCCGGTTTAATCCGGGCGACTTGTGAGACGCCATATTCATCCGTCTCGATCGATTCGATCGTACCGATGACAAGTCCAGCCGGATAACGTCCACCGAGTCCAGACGTCGATACGATTTCTCCTTCTTTCAGCTTGACGCTATTCGATACTTTTGTGAAGAACAATTCATTCGTCTCCGTGTCGAATCCGTCAACCGTCCCATACGTCGGTTTGCCGTCCGCATCTTTGACCACAGCCGAGACGTTGTTCGTCCGGTTGTTGTCGCTGAGCAGTTGAACTTGCGACGTATAAGCACTCGTCTGAATGACACGACCGACCATCCCGCTCGCTGCGGTCACGGCCATGCCCTTTTCAACGCCGCGTTCTGAACCGACGTTGATGGTGACGTAGCGTTGCCAATCGTTCGGTGTCCGACCGATGACCTCCGCCGGAATGAGGTCGAAGTCACGTAACGACTCGTCTCTTGCTTCGACCATCTTTCGAAGCTCCTCATTCTCACGGCGCAAATCATCCGCTTCAACCGATACCTCGGCGTACTTCGCCAAATGTTCTTTCAGCTGGCGGTTCTCTTCGTAGATATCGCGGACATCTGAGATGGACGAGACCGTTGAGTCCATCCACCCGATTGGTACCGCGAACACTCGCTGGAACGTGCCGACCACATCACGCGTGACATCTTGGTACCAGGCTGATTCCGATCGTCCTCGAATCGAAACACCTAAAATGACGAAAAACAAGATCAGTACAATTAGCGTGATGATGAGCTTTTTATTACGTACGAATCGGCTCATCGTGTCTCACCTCTCATCGACGTGACGAGATGCCTGATTTCGAACGGAGGACGTCCATCATTTCAAGAGATTTTCCAGTCCCGACCGCTACGCAGTCGAGTGGCTCATCCGCAACGAGTGTCGGGATGTGTGTCTCGTCTGAGATCACGTCGTCCAAGTTTTTGAGGAGGGCGCCGCCGCCAGTCAAGACGATTCCGCGGTCCATAACGTCAGCCGCAAGTTCTGGAGGAGTTTGCTCAAGCGTTTGCTTGACCCCTGCTAAAATCGCTTCAACTGTATCCGAAAGAGCTTCACACACTTCTGCAGACGTGACTTCGATTTGTTTTGGAAGTCCTGTTACGAGGTCGCGACCACGGATTTCCATCTTCTCCGCTTCGTTCGATGCATCGATGCGCGCCGAACCGACTTCCATTTTGAGCGTCTCAGATGTACGCTCCCCGATCATGAGGTTGTACTTGTTCTTGATGTAACGAATAATGGCATCATCCATTTCGTCACCACCGACACGAATCGATTGGCTTGTCACGATGCCGCCGAGTGAGATCACTGCGACTTCGGTCGTACCGCCACCGATATCGACGACCATCGAGCCAGTCGGTTCCCAAACTGGGAGGCCTGCACCGATTGCTGCTGCGAACGGTTCTTCGATTGTGTATGCTTCACGAGCGCCTGCTTGTTTCGCAGCGTCTTCCACGGCACGTTTTTCAACAGACGTGATACCGCTTGGGACACAAATCATGACGTTCGTCTTCGATGAGAACAAACCGCCTTTTGATTTTTGAGCTTGCTCCATGAAGTATTTGATCATCGTCGCTGTCGTTTCGAAGTCAGCGATGACGCCGTCTTTCATCGGACGACGTGCAGAGACGTTCCCCGGAGTACGTCCAATCATATCTTTGGCCTGGTTCCCAACGGCCTCAATTCTACCTGTATCTGTGCGGAACGCCACGACGGACGGTTCACGAACAACAATTCCTTGACCCTTTACATAAACGAGCGTGTTAGCCGTTCCAAGGTCGATTCCGATTTCTCGGTTAAAACTACGAAACATAGGTGTTGCTCCTCTCTTCATTACACTATTTTTTATTATAACGGAAAAATCATGTTTGAAAACGTTCATTCGATTACAGGTTATTTACAATAACCGCATCTCAGTCCTGTCTCACCGTCTATTAGTTTGCCTTCTTTTCGGCAAAAAGGCAAATCAAAAAAGCAGACGCAAGTGAGCGTCTGCCTAAGGAGAGAACGGTTACAATCCCGGTTGGAGCGGAAGCAGTAACATCGCTCCGTAAAAGAATACCGAGAAAATCAACACCGGCCGAAAGAAGCGGGATGGCTTGAGTCGCGTCGCTCCTGCCAAAAAGCTCGATGTCGTCACGACGAAAATGTAAATTCCGATGTACATGAGCAGGAGGCGGACGAGTACCGTCCAGATGCCGAGTTGATTGAGTTCATTGAAAGAGAGCACGATCATACCGAGATAAGCGATGAGCGATAGAACTCCTACGCCAACACCGACGAGCGGCGAGACGCGGTCTAGCCAGTGGTTCTGATCGAACCGCATAAATAGCGCTGTGCTCACAAATAAAAACAGGATGAACACAACGATAGAGAAGATGGTTGGTCCTAGATGTATGTAACTCACAAAAAGCGATAATCCGACCATCAGTATCCAAATTATTTTTTCCATATAAACACCTCATTTGTTTTCTAATCAACATCTTGATTCGATTAGAGAAAACTACTTTAATTGATCACATCACGACTTTTTCAGTGTGACGAGAATAGATTGTTGGATCAGATCATGCCGCTGTTCTTCGTTTAAACGGACATATAGACTCTTCAAGAATGTTTTCACATTATGGACGACGTACCAATATTTTTCCTCATCATCAAGATGTTGCTTACATTCTTCTAAGTGATGTGGAAGCTGCTCTACATAGCGATGAATGACTTCAGAATCCATCCCTCGTTCGAGTAAACGTAGGAGCGGATGGATGAGACGTTCGTCTTCATCATGCGCCAATACCTCAGAACGCATGATTTGATTGATAATGACGTGGAAGAGTTCCGGAAATGACGCTGGATCCAGTTTCGGATTTGCGATCAGTTCGTCCACCGCATCTGCCGCGTGGGCAATCGAATGGGCCCATCCCTTGCCATTCACATAACCTCTTGTATCTCTCTCGAGCTGAAGATATCGAATCAAACCTTCTGTTGCCAGCCGGAATTGGTCTTCTGTCAAAAAGTCCTCTTCAACGTCTCGATGCAGAATCAAAGCCGTCAATAGAGTCGTGAAAGCTCTCGTGAAGACAGCGTCCGACTGCGTTTCCTCAATTCTATGAAACAAAAGAGCATGCAAGGACGTCTCAAGGAGTTCACTCATCTTGTCGAAATCGATGTCTTTTTGTTCGATGATGAAGCGAAAGAACATCGTGTATATGAGTCGATCACGGAGTTCGCCGTCCGGTGACCCGATATGCTGAACCATGCTGGTGAGAATGGCTTCTTTGTTTTTTTCGTAATACGTCAAATCCCCATCTTTCATCATCTGAAGGGCTTCTTTTAATTCGTTTTCCGACAGTACATTCATATGCGTACACCGCTCTTCTCAATTTGATTCATCATCTACTCTTTAGCCAAATGACAGTTTAAATAGCGTTGTTCATTCAGACCTTTCATTCGGATGTTGTGATAACTCTTCTTCTCCGGAATAGATCATCCACAAACTCAACATCAAACAAATCAATCCGCCCAGACCAGTCGTGATCAAGGACAATTGCTCACTGAAAAAGGATTTACTGACTGCTAAGAAAAGAAGAAATCCCCATCCGATCACATTCCATATCGTAATACGAGACAAATTAGACACCTCCCGTGCGCAAAGTAATTCATAATCATTTCTGCTCTCTTCGAATTTTACATCTCCACTTATCATTTTCCAACTATATCCAAAATTTAATGAGGTACCAGTTCTCTCGTAAACACAAAAAAGCAGACATCACGATGCCTGCTCTCTACTCCTTACCCATTCATATATCCCCGCTGCTTCATGCTGACGTAATGGTCTTCCCCGATGATGACGTGGTCGAGACAGGCAATGCCAACGATATTGCCTGCTTCGACCAATCGCTCGGACACCTCGATGTCTTCCCGACTTGGGGTCGCGTCCCCGCTCGGATGATTGTGCACAGCGATAAAGCATGCCGCCGACAACTTGAGCGCCTCACGAAACACATCACGCGGGTGGACGATTGACGAGTTGAGCCCTCCGACGAAGAGCGTCTTCCGCGCAATCAGTTGGTTCTTCGTATTCAAATACAAACAGACGAAATGCTCCTGATTCAACAGTCTCAATTCATCCCGCAACAACTCATAGGCATCTTGCGGCGAACGAATCGTCGGCATACTTGCTTTCGGTTCCTCGACGTATCGAATCCCGATCGTGAATGCAGCGAGAAGTTGCTCCGCCTTCTTCTTCGTCATCCCTTCGATTTTGCATAAATCGTGGACGGACGCTTGTGACAGCGCCCGTAACGTCGGGTAGACGTCCGAGATACGACGAGCCGTCTCCATCGGGTCCGGTCCCCGTCCTCCGATTTGAAGCAATCTGGCGATGGCGGTCTCTACACTACGGTCAAGCACCATGGTCATTCCTTCACCTACTTTCAAGTTCACAGAAAGCGAGGCGTCACCCCATGCCGGTCGAGCGTCTTGACGAGCGGATGGATCGGCAATCCGACGACATTATAAAAATCCCCTTCGATTCCTTCGACGAAGAGACCACCCGATCCTTGAATCCCATACGCACCCGCCTTATCGTAGGGCTCTGTCGAATCCAAATAATCCGCTAGCCAGGTTTCAGGAATCTCAGCGAACGTCACACGCGTCGTCGTGACGAACAAATCTTGGGACTTACCGATGATGCTCACACCCGTCAGCACTTCATGGGTCGAACCGGATAATCGTTCAAGCATCCGTTTCGCATCCTCCCGGTCTGTCGGTTTCTCTAAAATGATGCCGTTCAAGACGACGACCGTGTCCGCGCCGATGACGATGGCATCACGGTGATGCCTTGCCACGTCCATCGCTTTCTCCCGGGCCAGACGAGCGACGTAATCACTCGGTGTCTCCCGACCGTCCGTCCCTTCCATCACGGTCGATGGGATGACCTCATGTTTGATTCCTGCTTTCGTCAATAGCTCGGTACGTCGCGGTGACATCGAGGCGAGAGTGACACGCTTCTGTGTTGAATTCATTGTATCGACTCCTTCTCTTCTTCCAAAACGGCGTTCCTTCCCGTTTCGGTCTTCACTGTTGATTGTAGGCAACGTGCCTCCTAAACACAATTACCCGCGACGAAAAACACGCCCCTTCAATTGCGAAGGGACGCGCCGACTTATGGTGTCGTATAGTCGTATACCGGGATATCCTTTTGCTCAAACGCCGGTTCCGGAATGTATCGGTCTGGAACGAGTTGGTCGAGGTCCGGACGATAGAAGGCATCAAGCTCGACTGTAAACTCGAGCGACTGCACTTCTTCGACCGTATTCGGTCCCGTCTCGGCAGGTCCGGTAAATTGAACCGTCCGTAACACGTGAATCCGATTCATCGACTCGATCGACTCCAAGAAGGAGACGAGCGCTTCATACGTCTCTGCTTGCAAGTTGACCGTTGAACGGACCGTAGAAGCGTTGACAGGTGCAACGTCCGTTGGTTCAGCCGGTTCATTCGTCGCACTCACATCAGCCGGATTGAACGGCTCGACCGTTTCCGGCACTTCTGACTCAGCCACAACGCCATCCGCAAATGCGATACTTGTCACATTGACACCCGCAAGAAGACTTGCCTGCGACAACGCCTCAACGACCGTGTCGAGGGCAGGAACTGTTGGAACCCGTGTCTGAAGCGTCTGAGAGTCCGCTACATCAACGGCTTTTCCTTCTTGGCGCAATAACTCCAGTTTTGTTTGTTCGAGCGAGAGGTCCCTCTCAAGCGCTTCGACCTCTCCTTGTTTGACGTAATACGTATAGCCAAAGTAAGCCGGTGCGATGATTGCGGCAAGGAGGCAAATCGCAAATAACGCGTAGATTGTCGAACGTTTCATTGACTCACCACCTCCTCATCCGTGTCCTCTTCCTCTGTCAACTCGTCTTCCACGTCTTGGAACATGAACGTAAACTCTCCGATATAGCGTGGAAGCGGATCTTCTTCTAATGAGTTTTCCTCTTCTTCTGCATCCACATCCGCTTTCAACTCTGTCGTCACACCGAGGAGTTTGACGTCGAGGAACCGCTCATCGGTCATGAGCGAGCGCTGGAATGCGTTCAAGTCTTCTAACGTCTCGAATTGAGTTCGGACGCTCATGATGGAGCCATCCGCGTAGTTATACGTCAAGACGTAGCCAGTAGGCGGCAACTGCTCAGTCAACGCGCGCAGTGCTGGGACCGCATCCTTTTCCATGTCGGTCAACGCCGTCACGGTTTGGTCGAGCGAGAGCACTTGTTGCGCTTTCGAATTCACTTGTTCGGTTTGGTAAATTTGAACGAGCTGTAACTCTTCTTCGATTCGCGTCTGTTCTGCTTTTAGTTGGTCGACCTCATAGTACAAGTATCCGGCCGCTCCTCCTCCGAGAAGAAGGGCGACGAGACCTGTCACGATCGGCCAACGGAGTGTCACGTCCGTCGAATTGATGAAGTTCGTGTCCCGATCGCGCTGAAGCGTCGCCATCCCAAGGAGTGGCAACATTTGATGCGATAGCGGTGTCCCGTGAGCGATGGCGAGCGGTTGCTCGACACGCGTCACCGAGACGAGGGACTCAGCCTGAATCATACGGACGAGATCATCGACTTCCGGAACAGTTCCCGAGACGTATAACTCATCGATGGCCCGACCATCCGTCCGTAGCGAGTAACGATAGAAATCGAGGAAGCGAGCGAGTTCGTTCAACCAGTCATCCAACTGATTAGCCTTCATCTCACCGGTCCCATCATATGTATAGGTCACGACACCATCTTTCGTCCCGACTAGATACGGGAGGTCCAGTTCGATCGAGCGGATGAAACGAATCTGCCCTTCCTCAAGGACGAGCAATTGATGTGAAAACGGCGTGATATGCCAGAGTAATGTCGATTGAAGCGGATCAATCTCCGATAAACGTATGACCCCATTGGCGACCGCGACAGAACGTGGCGTGATCTTCTTCAACGCGAGACCACGCTTTTTCATGTACGCACGGAGCGACTTCGTCAATTCAATCGAAACGGCATGCAACATGACGTCCGTCTTGACTCCGTCTTCTCCTAACACTTCGTAGTCGAACGACACATCATCGAACGGCAAGATGATCGAGCTCCCGATTTCCATGAAGAGGTAGCCACGAATCTCGTCCTTCGGAATCGAAGAAGGAATCTCGACTTTCCGTGACAACACCTCGGTCTCGTCCAATGCGATTGCACACGTCATCCCGCGTCTTACTTTCAATTTGCGACAGAGCTCATCGAAAGCGAGACTGAACGCCGTCTCATCGAGAATCTTCCCTTCTCCGTATGCATCTTTTGCTAACTGAACCGAGGCGCTTCGTTTGAACACCCCTTGTTTGATGACGGCCCCGTGGATGCTGAGCGCATCAAACGAAAAATACGTGACCGTCCCTTTCTCTATCCCACGACTCATGATCGTTTCCCCCTACATCAACTCAAAATACCAATCAAAAAAACTTTCACTAAACCAAAACGTCAACATCGTCCCTAGCGCAATCGACGGGACGAACGGAATCGGTTGCTTTCGCCCGATTTTTTTTGTCATCATCAACCCAATCCCGACAATTGCCCCAATCAAACTCGATAGAAACAAGGCGACGAGCACGTCACGCGGACCGAGCACAAGACCAATCATAGTAAACAATTTGACGTCCCCTGCCCCAAGTCCCCCTTTTGACACGAAAAAGACGGTCGCTAGGAGCGAAAATCCGAGTAGCGCCCCTACAAGCGGGTTCCACCAGGATGCCCCTGTGAGATAGGTGAGGAAGAGTAATACCGGTGCCGTGAATTTCAAGATGACATTCGGCACGAGCATCGTCGATAAATCAGACATCGCCAAAGCGAGTAAGGTTGACAAGAAAGCGAACGCGAGTAGCGTCGTCACACTGAATCCGTAGAGTGAAAAGCTATAGCCATATCCAATGGCTCCAAGTAATTCAAAAATCGGATACGTCGGCGCGATCCGCTCGCCACACCCATGACATCTGCCTCTTAGGGCGAGATAGCCGAAAATCGGGATGAGTTCCCACGGTGACAATTCGTGACCGCAAGACGGACAATGTGACCGCGGCGTCACGATCGATTGCTGACGTGGCACGCGGAGCCCGACGACGTTGGTGAACGATGTGATGACCGCCCCGAGGACGATGCTATATAGGAATCCAATCGATTCAATCAAGGAAGGATCCTCCTTTTGTCAGTATATGCCAAAAATAGAAAACCGGCTAGGCTGAGCGAGTGCCCAGCGCCAGCCGGAGGGATGTTTTGCTTTACACGTTATTTAACATCATCTTTATCTAAATCACCACTTGCAATCGTTCCAGCTGCTGTAGCCGCAGTGCCAATATCTTCTGCTCCATCTAGCCATACTTGGTACTTGTATTTATTGTTTGTATCTTTAGAAACATAAACAACACCATTAGCATAAGTCGAAGTCGAAGTCGAACCGAATGGATCTTTCATCGTATCAATCATATTTGAACCATCTACCTCTGTAGAACCTTTAGTTCCAACAAAGCGAATTACCGTTCCGTCAGCAACGTCATTCGAAGCAACATACAACTTCGCCGCACTGACCATCTGCTTCGCATCAGCAACCATTGCATCTTTCTTCGAGTTCTCGATGATCCCACCAATCGCAACGACTGCGATGGCTGCGATAATTCCTAAAATAACGACGACGACGAGTAACTCGACGAGTGTGAGCCCACGCTCATCTTTTAACTGTTTGGCATCTTGCCAAATCATTTTCAACTTCTCTACCATGATTCATTCTCCCCTTTTACGTAATGTGCTGTGTGTAAACTAGATAAATTACTTTAGACCTAATATAGAAGTAGAACAATTTTACTATACCTTCTAAATATAGTATTGAAAAGGTATATTTTCAAGAGCTTGCATATTCCTTTACTGATTCTGAATATCACCATAGATTTGGAACATCGGGACGACGATCGAGATGACGATGACTCCGACGACGCTTGCCAATACGACGATGAGAAGCGGCTCGATAATCGACTTCAAGCGGTCGGTTGTCGTCTCGACCTCCGTCTCATAAAACTCAGCGACTTCGTTCAACATCGAATCCAAATCACCGCTCTCTTCCCCGACGGCGATCATCTGAGTCATGAGTGCCGGGAAGTTCGCATTTCGCATGAGCGGCTCGTGAAGCGGGACCCCTTGCGCCATCATGTCACGTGCCTCCGTCAGTCCTTTCCGGATGACGCGGTTCGATACGATACGTTCGGTGATTTCAATCGCCGTCAAAATCGGGACGGCTGCCTGTAGGAGGACCGCTAAACTTCGCGTTAGCAATGCAATCTGAGATTTCATCACAATCGTTCCAAAAATCGGCATCTTCAATAGCAAGCCATCGATCACGAACCGTTCCCGGTCCCGCTTCAACATCCAGGTGAAGGTGAGAACTCCAAGAATCGCGAGTCCAAGTAACAGCCACCAAAAGGCCGCGATGAAATCGGAGACTGCGACAACAATTCGTGTGATGAGCGGAAGCTCGCCACCGAGTTGACCAAAGATGCTCGCGAATGTCGGAACGACGTTCACCATCAAAAAGGCGACAACGCCGATGGCGACGATGGAAACGACCAACGGATACATGAGGGCAGAAATGACCTTCCGCTTCACGTCATATTGCTTTTGGAGTTGGAGCCCGATTTGATCGAGCGCCTCCTCCAAGTTCCCACTCGTCTCCCCGGCAAGTGCCATCGAACTAAAGAAGTTCGAAAAGACGCGTGGGTGTTTTTTAATCGCCTCAGAATAGGCAATCCCTTCTTTCAAATCATCCTCCACTTGACTCAATGCTTTCTTCAATACGTTCGACTCGGTCTGTACCCGTAAAATTGAGGTTGCACGAACAATCGGGACACCTGCCCGGATGAGCGTCGCGAACTGACGGACGTACATGATCAAGTGCTCGATTTTTACCCGTTCCGGAAGCAGATTCACTTCCATGTTCAGTCCGGTCGACTCGAGCTCGGACAAGTCCGTTACGAGAATCGACTCTTGACGCAACTTTTCTTTCGCTTCCCGAAGCGAGACGGCCGTGATGCGACCTTTCTTACGCTTCCCGTTCAGGAGCTTTCCTTCATACTGAAATATCGCCATCACTCATCACCTCATCTCTTCTGTCGGGACGGCGTTCGGGTTGATAATCCCTTGCCGAACGAGTTGTTCGATGGCAGCATCCATCGACTGCATCCCGTGTTGGCGACTCGTCTGGATGACGGTCGGCAACTGGAACTCTTTTTCATTTCGAATCAAGTTGGCAACTGCCGGATTCCCCAACATGATTTCCATGGCGGCGACGCGGCCTTTCGGCACATCAATCCGTGGAAATAACCGTTGACTCACGACGCCAAGCAGCACGTTGGCGAGTTGTGTCCGGATTTGATCTTGTTGCTCGGCCGGAAACGCATCGATGATTCGACTCACCGTCGACATCGCACTCGATGTATGGAGCGTTGCCATGACGAGGTGCCCCGTCTCTGCGGCGGTCATCGCCGTCGAGATGGTCTCCAAGTCACGCATCTCCCCGAGCAGAATGACGTCAGGGTCTTGCCGTAAGGCGGCTCTTAGACCACTCACAAATTTCATGACGTCAGAGCCGATTTCCCGTTGGTCGACGATGCTTTGATCATGGGAATGCAAATACTCGATCGGATCTTCTAGCGTGATGATCCGTTTTCGCTGTGTCCGATTGATTTCATGAATCATCGCGGCGAGCGTCGTCGATTTCCCTGAACCCGTCGGACCCGTGACCAAGATGAGACCATGCGGTTTCTCAATCAAACGCTTCAGCACCGTCGGCAGATTGAGCTCGTTCAATGTCGGGATTTCCCCGGAAATGGACCGGAATGCGATGGCGATCGTGCCTCGTTGATAGTAGGCGTTGACCCGAAAACGAGAGACACGTGGGACACCGAACGAAAAATCGAGATCCCGATCATGCTCGAGACGTTCGCGCATATCATCGGTCATAATTTCTTTTAAATATCCTTCAAGATGGTGCGGCAATACCTTCTCCTCGCCCATCGTAATGAGACTCCCATCTACTCGAATGATCGGAGGAGAACCGGCTGTCAGGTGAATATCCGAGGCACGTTTCTCGACCGCATTCGTCAAGATGGTTTCGATCGATTGATTAATCATAAGCATTCTCCGTAATGACCGTTCGTAATATTTCCTCGGTCGTCGTCAAACCGGCGGCGACTTTTTCTAATCCGTCCTCAAGGAGGAATGTCGCTCCTTGTGACTTGGCATAGTCGACCATCTCAGACTCGGTCGCCTGGTTCATGATCATCCGGCGCAAGCCTTCATCAATCGGGATGACTTCGTGAATGGCGAGGCGCCCACGGTACCCTGTGAAGTTGCATGACGAGCACCCTTTTCCCCGAACGATGTGGTCGATGTGAACACCTTCAGCGTCGAACAGGCTACGTTCACTCTTCGATACCGGTTCGACTTGACCACAATCACGACAGACGCGTCGAACGAGTCGTTGTGCCACGAGTCCCGTCGTCGAAGCGGCGACGAGGAACGGCTCAACTCCCATATCGACGAGACGGGTGATGGAGCTGATTGCCGAGTTCGTATGTAGCGTTGACAGGACAAGGTGACCCGTGAGCGAGGCACGAATGGCAATCTCAGCCGTCTCCGTATCCCGAATCTCTCCGACCATGACGATGTTCGGGTCTTGACGTAAAATCGAACGAAGCCCTGACGCGAACGTCAAGCCGACTTTCGAGTTGACCTGAACCTGGTTGATGCCGTCAAGTTGATACTCGACCGGGTCTTCTACCGTAATGATGTTTTTCGTCTCATCATTCAGTTCTTTCAACGAAGCGTACAATGTCGAGGACTTCCCTGAACCGGTCGGACCGGTAATCAGGATAATCCCGTTCGGACGTTTCAGCATGTCACGGTACGCCTGTTCGTTTCGCTCGCCAAATCCGAGTTTCGTCAAATCGGTCAGCCCTTGCGATGAATCGAGGACCCGAATAACGATTTTCTCCCCATACATCGTCGGGAGTGTCGAGACGCGAAAATCATAGGCGCGATTGCGTAGCGTGTACTTGATTCGCCCATCTTGTGGTAGGCGACTTTCTGTGATGTCGAGGTTACTCATAACTTTGAGACGCGTCAGCATGACGCTTTGAATCTTCTTCGGATATACCGTCTCGGTACGCAAGTCCCCATCAATTCGAAAACGGACGTGGAGTTGCTTCTCATGTGGGTCGAAGTGAATATCCGAAGCGCGTTGGTCGATGGCACTTAAGAACAACTGGTTCACGAGTCGAATAATCGGTGCATCGTCTCGACTGATTGTTTCTTGTCGTTCGATTTCGGGAGCATCCTCTTTTAAAATTTCGACGAGCGAGTGATCCATCTCATAGTATCGACTGATCGTCTTTCGAATCTGTTCTCTCGTCGCGATGCCAATCTCGATGTTCATCCCGGTCTGAAGACGGACGTCATCGATGGCAATGAGATCGAGTGGGTCGGCCGTTGCGACATGAAGCGTATTCCCATTCAATTCAAATGGCATGATATCGTGCTTTTGTGCCAATGCTTTCGGTACGAGCTTCGTGACCGTCACATTGATGTCATAGGAGTACAACTCAATGATTGGCACATGCAACTGTTCGTGAATCATTTGAATCAACTGTGTCTCGGTAATATGGTTTAGTCGAATTAAGGCGTCCCCTAGTTTTTCTCCGGGACGCTTCTGTTCAAGCGCCTCATCGAGCTGATTCGTCGTAATAAGCGCAGCCTCGATCAGCATCTCACCTAATCTTCGTTTCGTTCGTCTCACGTTACTTCACCATCCTTTGAGGAGCCTCCTCCTGCTCGGCCTTGTCATTCCGTTCTTCGACAAAGACGCTCGCAGCCACCCCTCCAATCAACAATACAACGAGAACCAACCATGCCCACCATGTTTGTACGAGTGATTCCTCTACCATCACGTAGACGCCGCTAGATAAGAGTGCCGTCCATAGACTGATGACAAGTTTCGTTTCACGTTTTCGCATCATCGGAACGGATAAGGCGAACAGCGTCAATGTGGCGAGTACCCAAAAGCCGAGTAAAATCAAATAGCCAATCATCCCACTGCCTCCTCTTCTTCAGGTTCTTCTTCTAATACTGGCGGTTCTGCTTCAAACGGGTCGTCGTTCGAATCATTCGGGAACGGGTCTTCTTCCTCCTCGTCCTCATCCGGGAATGTCGGAATGACCGGTTCGACCGGATCTGGTGGCGGAAGCGGCACGGAACTCTTCGTCACGATTTCCGGTGTCGGGGCATAAAAATCAAACCCGAGTAATTCCATCGTCTCTCCTTCTTCAGTCACCGTGACACGATACAGCTTACCTGACTGTCCATCTTGACCTGACTGGGTGACCGATGAACTGCCAGATGGGAGCGAAGATGAGAAGCGCACGACTTTTTGATGCGGTACCGTCTTCACTTCTTCCACTCTCGCTTCGAAAGCGGCGTCAAAAGGTTGACCGAGCAATTGGACCGTCACAGAACCCCCTTCATTCAAGACGAGGATGGCATATGATGTGTCTTCTCGGTTTTGAACAGCAAAGTTTGAGCGCTCATCGACTTTCGTGTCATAGCCTAGTTCCACCCCGGAAGGAAGTGTTTCATGCGGTACACGTTCAAGAATGGCAAACGGTGTCGCCGCAAATAGGCGATAGAACGAAGACCCGAGTGTCGTGAGCGCTTCGAAATCTTCTCCAAACGACTTGAGACTGAAGATGTCGCCCGCCGCCATCTCGAATCCATTCATTCGGTCAAGGGTTGACTGCATGGCCGGTGTCGGGCTCACGGTGAACGAGGCGACGACCTCGCTTTCCGCCGCGACTTGCTCTAGCGTCACGTTCGATTCAAGGTTTGACGCAGCATCCATCAACGCCGGGGCAATCATCGTCAACGTCACAGGCTGACCTTCGAGATAAGGCTCGACTTTCGTTTCATCTACAGATGTCAATAGAGGATAAGCACCTGTATCTTTGATGGAGTCTAACGTATTCGATACATCGAACGTCACGACCTCTTTGCCAACCTCCATGACTGTCCCATCCATCAGATTGATTGAAAAGGGTGCCGTTTTAAAATCTTTAATCGCATTATCAAGACGAACATTCGCTTCTTCTTTCGTCATCCCTGATACGTCGACACCCGCGACCGTCGTGTCTTTTTTATATGTAGCACTCGACTCAGCGGACGCGTCTAAATAATTGACGAGTCCGATCGTCGGTAATGTCACGAGTACGACGAGTCCAATCAAAATGAAAAGATGCATCCCATACCGCTTCATGTAAAATCCCCCCGTGTCTAATCCGACTTCTATTCTATATATCCGTTCAGCGTATAACTTTAGTATAATATGTATTGTACAAAAAATAACATTTAATTCAGTATTGCATACGTTATTTTCCGATTGTTTTACTTTTTTTGAATAGGAGGTCAATGTCTTGTCGCATTCCGAAAAAGGTTTTACGCTCGTCGAAGTGCTCGTCTCCATCGTTGTTCTTTCCATTGTCTCATTTTCTTTACTTTCGATTTTCAGCCAAAGTTTGAAGACGACACACGACAGTCTCAATCAAACGATTGCGAACCAAGTGGCGCAAAACACGCTACATACTTTAAATCGACGGGCCGCATCCGTTGATGAACCGTTTGAACTGCGTCAATTGTTGAATCGGGACGGGATCAGCTCAGAGTGCGATTTTTGTAGAGACACACGAATCCATGGGGACACGTATACCGCAACCATTCAATCGCTGTCCACCTTACCTGGGCACACCATTGAAGTGGAAATCTCGGTGACGACCGACCGTTTGCAAACCCCCGTCATCTTGAAAGGAGTCATATCGAATGCGACATTACGCGAACCGTTCCCTGAAACGGCTGTCCCGACAACTGACTGAGATGAAGAAACGTGAAGACGGCTTCACGCTCGTCGAGTTGCTCGTCACGGTCGTTGTCGCTTCGATTTTGAGCGGCGTCATCATTACAGCCTTCATCACAGGAACGCTCGGTTTTCAAATGACGAATGAGACGAGTGACCTTCGAAGCGAGGCCGATTATTTGATTGCCTCCGTGCTCTCTGAGGTGAACCGGACCGAATTTGACGCCGTGACGGAAGTGGACGGCTCGTTTCAATTTTATCGATTGTCCGCTCCAGGCATCTCGGAAGCCGGCATGATTTACCGGGAGGCAGGGTATGTGCCGACCGATTTGATTCTCTCAGAAGATTCATTTACGCCTTCCAATCCACAAATCACGGTCGAACGGATGACCATCCAGTTAAAAGATCCCGTGTCCGATCCAAGACGCCCGACTTACATGACCGGTGGACTCATCGAAATCGAGATGGATTTGACTCAGTCGAACGATCCCGATTCTGTGACGACATTTGAAAGCTCCATCCCATTCTAAGAAAGGAGGCATCCTGATGCGAAAACGTGAAGACGGATATGTCCTCGTTCTTGTCCTCGTGACGATGGCGGCCCTCGCCGTTCTGTCACTTGCGGCCATGCAAGTCAACTTGGCGACGAATAAATTGACCGTCATCCGAACAGAAGATACACAGCTGAATGAAGATGCGAAAAGCGCACTTCGCCTCATCGCCGATGAGGTTCGGACCCAGTTCCCGCTCCATGGAGAAGCGGAAGTCCCGACCCATATGGAGTCGGAAGCGGCATTTCAAACGGCAGTACAATCGCTACTTGTCAATGACGAGCCGTTTACGGATTTGACGACAGACAGCGAGGTCCGCTATTCCATTGATTTGAAGAAAGATGCGATGGATACGACGATTCAAACGGCACCGTTCACGACGATTCTCCAAGTGAACGTCACGGCATCGCGACAAGTGAATCCGGAACAACCGGAGCTTACCGTTGAATACACACAAGATTTGTATTTGACGGCTCTCCCGTCCTTTTTATACTACGTCCTCGGGTCCGACCAACAGTTAGACGTAAACGGCATGCCGACGATTCAAGGGAATATCTATTCAGGTGGTCCCCTCGCTTTCATGCGCCAAGCGAACTTCCAATTGGATGGTGTGGCGAAACAGATTGAAAATGTCGATTCCAGTCGCCTTCACTTGAATGGCCGAATCGATTTAGTCGAATTGAGCGATTGCTTGAGTTGCCAGCAAGAGAACTACTTCACGGTAGGTACGGAACAAGCTGGCGAGAAGGCGGACGCCGGGGTGTCCCCGAGTCGCTTTTCTCCATTCCAATACGACTACTCCATCATCGAATTTTTAAATCGACGACTTGACACACCGCTCGCCTACACCAACAATGTCGACTCAAAAATCTTTGGAGAAGGTCTGATTCGCTCGACCGATCAAGTATTCGAACTCGAGAGGGTTTTATCGGAAGATGGCACCTCGATTATCGAACGCCCGACTTCGTACTTACGGGCGGATGCTTATAACGCACTCACCGACCCGACCATCGTGACATTACCGGATGCCATTTCCGATCGCGCCATGTATGTCACGGAATCCATCACCGAGTCGAATGCCCCGCTCCTTTTCGACGGGGACGTCGTCATTGAATCACTTGAGAAGCTGACGATTGCACGGCCGCTAATCGTACGTGGTGACTTGACCATTAAAGGGAACGTCTCCTTCAGTTCGACGGTCTACACGCTCGGCGATACGTTCATCGACCGAGCCAATATTCTTCCGATTGATGAAGACAAAGGGAACTCGCTCATCCTGTTATCTAAAGGAAAGATCCTGTTGAACCGAATCAACGAGTTTGATGACACACCGACGACACTCCAGGCATTCATGTATAGTGACTCGAACGAACCGACCTATGTGTATGCGGTCGGATCCATTCTCGAAGTCAATGGAGGTCTGTACAGCAAAGGACCACTCGAAGTGAACGTCTTTAGAGGGGAATTTACTGGGGGCAACGGCTTAAGTCCAGCTGAGAACTTCGACCGTCAAGTTCCAGCTCACGAGGCCGAAAAGTCTCGATTGAAACTGACGTATAACGATTCCGTGTTCAATCAATTGGAAACACTCCCTGTCACGAATCAACTGCAATTCTTCGTCAGTCACCCTGTTCAATTGAAATGAATTCAAAAAATCGGCTTCCTCTCTGATTGAGAAGAAGCCGTTTTTTTTAGTTCCCCATCTTTAGAATGAGGTCCGAGTTGTAGTCTTTGGCCGTCTGTTCTATTTCCTTTGTCCATTGCGCGCCGTTGTCGAGAAGCAGTTGCGTTAACTCGACTTGATTGTGACGAACAGGCTGCAATAACACCGATTCGGTATCTTGAATCGTATAGCCTTGCCCGAGGAGTTCTTTGACCGCATCGAGATTCAACGAGTCGACCGCAATCCCAAGGAGTCGTTCGTCTTCAACGTAACGCATCGCCAGCTTCCATTGATCCGGACTGCCGTTCGCACTGAACAATGGTGTGATGACGGGCATCCCTTCCACTTCTTCAAATGGGTCAAGTCCTTGTTCGAAGTATGCTTCAATCACGTCTAGAGGTGCGAGCGTCACTGCCGTGGCGAATTGCTCGGCTGTCGGCACAACTTTTTTGTCTTCTAGAACAAGTCGGACGGCCTCCCATTCTTCCCTTGCCTGTAAATCTGTCAATTCTTCTTCTGTCACCGAAGAGCGTTGACTCACTTCTTTTACTAAATCGTCACCGGATAACTGCGAGAGCTCGGGTTGGGATTGACTCCAGTACAGGAGCCCTCCCAATCCGATGACGAGAATCAATCCGGTGATGCCAAACATTATTCGCTTGCGATTCATCATTCGCCAACTTTCTGCCATTCACTTAATAACGGTCATCATCCTGTCCTGAGGCATTCGTTTGGATGGTGCGTACATAAAACGTGTCCTTCACGGCCTCAAACGGTTTTCCAGCCGGAAGCGTCGTGTAGACTTCCACTTTCGCCACACCAGGTTTCACTGGAATCAACTCTTTTCCTGATCCACTCACTTGAACATATTCTTCGCCGGATACAATCTCCATGCGATAGTCACGCCAAGTCGAAGTCGTAGGCCAGTACTCAAGAAGAGGTAGTCGTGGTGCCGTCCCTTCACCAATATTGATTGTCATGTCTTTTGACATCAATTGGTTCGGGTATTCGTTGACACGGACAATCGACGTGTTCGAACGAATGTTTCGTAACGCATTGTCATCGAATGTCGTCTGAATTGGAATGTCAGTCACGACACCATTAGTTCCGTAACCATGGTTGGCACGTAATTCATATCCTGTCGCATTTTGTGTCACCGTCAAAGCAGATGGGATGGACCCGATTCGTTCAAACGGAATGGATACGGTTGGTGTTGAGGTCACTTGAATCGAGGCGACTTCATTTACACGTTTTTCTTCGTCCAAACTATCCCATACCCAAAGGTCGAGTTGGCTCGGCGTTTGGCTCAAGGATGGTGCCTTGACTTGGATGGTAAAGACGGTGCTCGGAGTAGCGATATTCAAGCCACCGAAGAGGTCACCGACATCCACAGTCGCCTTAAACTGAGTCGTACCCGGTTTCAGTCCAATGATGTTCAAGTTGTTGCCAACTTGTTCAAACTTCACACTATCCCCAGATTCGACGACATAGCGAACCGACTTGTATTGAGCCGTTTCGGGCATGACTTTTGGTGTGACCGTAGTCGTTTGATCGACATATAGCTCTGTCGACGGGATGGCGAGTTGCTCAGGCGGACTGATAACATTGACTTTCGACTCAGCTATGACAAGAGGTTTCTTATCGCCCGGATCGATTGTCAATCGCAATTTCGCAGTTCCTGTTTTCAAACCGGTCACAATCGCATTGTTTCCTTGGGTGACGAGTTTCGCAACACCGTTCGCATCAACGATTTCCCACTTCAAGCTTTTCCATTTCGGGTTCGTAAAGTTGTTGCCTTTCGCATCCGTGATGGTCGGACTCACAATTTGCTGTGCCCCGATTTGTAACGTGACGTCAGGAATCTTCGCTTCGTACGCGTACGGCGCCCCGATATTGATCAGCAAGTCTGGGAATGACGATTGAACCTCTAGTTCCTTATCCCAGTCATTGTGCTTATCTAAAATGTGATTACGCTTCTTCGAATACTCAATCAACGTCGTTAATTGGTTATCCGCTTTTTTCAATTGGATGAGTGAAGCAGAAGGCTCGATGGCTCGAACGACTACTTCAAACTTCATGGTTCGATTTCCACTATCGTTCGGGAGGAAAATGTTCGTGTTCCCGTTTCGTTCATAGTACAAATCGGGTTTCAGCTGTAACTTGATTTCATTCGGGTTGGTGACAGGATATTCGTTTCCGTTCGCATCACGAATCGCCACCACTTCGAGTTGGCTCGGTAGTTTTTCTGTGAAGGTCGTTAAATCCACTCGTAAAAACTTATCGCCCAACTGATTCGGTAATCGGTCAAAACGTTCCGGATATTGAACTTGATAGTGAATCGTTCCCGTTTCATATAGGTTGATCGTCGACGGATCAATCGAACGGGACACTTGAATCAAGTCGGAAACATTTTCCGCTCGTTTGACGTTGATGGTGAACGTATCGATCACCTTCGCATTCCGTTGATCGGACGTCTCGATTTTCACTTCAATCGGTCGGTCCGCGACAACATCCGCTGCTGGAATCGTAAACTCTTTGACTTCGTAGTTACGTAAGTTTTCGAATGCGACCTGTTTCCCGTTATATGTGATGGTTGAGTTGAGGAACAAGTCTTGGAAGTCATAGTCGCTCGGTCGCCACATCAATCTAACGTCTTGTCCAGCAGTCACTTCAACAGTCCCGGCTTTTAAATCAGCAGAGGTATAGGACTGGTTTGAATCACTGACGGACTCAATCACGTTGTAAGGTTTATGGTTCGCCCCGATAAAGGCGCGATACATCGTATTGATGAAGATTTTTTTCTCATCTTCTACTGAGAATTTGTTCGTGTGCCCTGCACCGGAGTAGGTGAAGTTGTTTTTTGTATACGTGTAGTAATGGTTGCTTGCATCTCCATATACACGATTTCCACCTGTTGAATACAGGTTGTACCAAGGCGTCACATCCGGATCGTTCAAATCGAGAGTGAAGTATTGGTTATGGGTATTTGAGATATTTTTGATTGAATCATCGAGGCGATACGGATAAGATGTGAAAATCCCATCCTGTACCTTAACTGCCTTATTGGTTGTTTCAGGAGCACCAAATCCCATGTTCGTATACATTTTTTGCCCTGAGATATTCAGTGAAGGATTGGTATTCACAAATTGACGTTCCCACTCGGACGTAGGTGATGATGAACTATTCGTACGGAAAATTGTATCGTGCGTCAACATGACACCTTGTCCTGTTTCACTGAAACGTTTGACTTTCGCAGTGGCCGCAGCATTCATGCTTCCATAAACGTTGTACGAATCCTGGAATCCAAAAATCAGCATATCGTAGTCGTTTTTGAGTAATGCCTGGTCATAAGTACCACCCTCGAACTGACTCGTTGTACCGTCCGTTAAATTGAATTCATAATTTCCAGCCGGGTCTACTAACATATTAGATAAATAGCTTGAAATTCTTCCGTTCGTGCCGGTTCCAGCAGTGAGCTGCAAGATGTTCGCTTTCACTTTTTCATCGAGGTAGAGAATACTCCCCTTACGATAATCTGCTCGACCTGTCAATGCATCCTTGACGACGAGCATCCAGTTCTTCGGTCCGCTAAACGTCGGACGCGATAACGTAAAATTGAGCGTTCCCGATTCTTTTGCCTGTTGCTCAATGACTTTTTCATCCGCATCAAATCGATCGTTATGGTCGTAATCGATATACAATTCTACGAATGCTGAAGAAGTTGGTGGTTGCGATAAAGTATAGGCAAAGTTGATTGGATGACGGACACCATCTTTCACTTGAATCGTCTGATTGCTAATCGACTGATTGTTATACTTCACTTCAGTTGATTGAAATCTCGGACGGGAAATGGTGAGTTGATTCAACTGCTGCGCCATCTCACGATCAATATTCTGTTGATCATTTCGATTAAAGACTTTCACGTTCGCATAATCACGTTGATAGGCTGCCAAACGTTTTAACTGTGTATCGCCGTTCGCAGCATCCTCATGCATCAGAAGCGGCAAGCCGACACGGACAACCGTGTTGAATAGTTCCGTGGCTTTCAATTCTGTCAAATCGTTCAATTGATTTGTCGTATCATGATTTTTCGAGTTGACGACAAGTGTCCCATTTTTATATTTCTCAGTTAAAGGACTGCTCCCAATCATGACCGCATCGAATGCACCTGTCATCGGAAAACGGGATGCATTAAATTGTTTAATAGTCATGAACTGCGCATTCACTTTCGCAGTATTTACACTCAGTGAAGCACGATACAAATTCACCGCATTATTGTATTCAGTCACTGAAAGTACTTTCGAAGAAGTAAAAGCATCACGAAGAATCAATACGTTTAAAATCGGTTGATTGGTCTCCGCAACTACTCTCTGTGGAATAATGGATATGATTAATACGAGAACCGCTATGTATTGCATGAGTTTACGCAATGTATAGTCCTCCCTATTTTTAGTCTTCACTACTAATTATCCCACCCACTTGAAAAAATATACATCTATTTCTTTGACATCAGGTAAATGTTTTAGCTTAGGAAACGTCTCACTTCACTGATGAAATAAAGAGACCCGGTCACGATCAACGTCTCGTTTGTCGGTGACTCGACCCAATTCTGTAGCCATGCTTTCCATTCGACAAAGCGCGCCCCATCTTTCTCTAGTTGTGCTTTCGTTCTAGCACGCGGAAAGTCAAATGTCGTTTCGTAAACGTCTCCAATTTCTTGAAGCGCGTGAATCATCTTGTCACGGTCTTTATCTTCTAAAATCGCCGTCAACACTGTCACGTCTGTCTCATATTTGGCTTGTAAAACCAAGGCCTCGATGCCTTCCGGATTATGTGCCCCGTCTAAAATGATACGCGGTCGTTTGGAGACGAGCTCATACCGCCCCGGATGTTGTGCTCGCTCGAGCCCTTTTTGGATGGCGTCATCGCGCCAACCGAGGTGACGCGCCACCGCCACGGCACACGCCCCGTTATACGCTTGATGATGTCCTGTCAATCCGAGCACGACAGATGGCATATTCTTATAAGTCACGACGGTCTCTGCCCCGTCCACAATTTTTTTCACGAGTGGACGAACATCATGAATGGAAGCACCTACGTCGTCCCCTTTTTGATGCAACAACTCAACCAATCGTTCCTCACCGATACTATGGAACATCGGGACATCACGTTTCACGATGCCGTATTTCTCTTGTGCAATCTCTTCAAGCGTATCGCCGAGAATGCCTTGATGGTCATGTCCAATTGACGTGACAATGGTCGCGAGTGGCTGCTTCAATACGTTCGTCGAATCGAGGCGACCCCCGAGACCGACTTCCCAAATAATCAAGTCTGGACGTGCGTCATCAAAATAGCACCATGCCATCATCGTCAAGAGCTCGAACTCCGTCAACGTCTCTGGCGCATCGTCCGCACACGCTTTGACTTGATTCGCCACGGCGACGAGCGCGTCTTCCGGAATCGGTTCCCCGTTCAACATGATCCTCTCCTCGAACTGAATGATATAAGGGGAGGTAAATGTGCCGACGGATAAGCCGTTCTCCATCGCCATCGCCCGTAAAAACGCGACGGTCGACCCTTTTCCGTTCGTCCCGGCCACATGGATGGATGGGCGTTCTTCTAACCCTAACTGCTCAATTATCCAGCTCATCCGCTCAAGACCCGGTTTGATCCCGAAGCGAAGCTGTCCACTCAACCAATCGAATACATCTTGTCTCGTCTTCATCTTCCACACTCCTACTGTTTACACTTCTGTTTCATCTTATCAAAATTCACGACAGCCGTTATGGAAAACAGTCTGTGCTATACTCGAAGCGAAGAAGGAGGCATGCGCCATGACAACTGACTGGAACTTCGAGGCGACGTACCTCGAACTACGTGACATCTTTTACGACCGTGGACCGATCCATCCGGTCGACAACCCGACACTCGTCTTGTTTAACGATTCATTAGCCGCTTCGCTCGGCCTTGATGCGCAAACACTCAAACAAGACATCGCCTTACTTGCCGGCAATCGTCAAACCGAGACGTCTTTCTCTCAAGCTTATGCCGGACACCAATTCGGCAACTTGACGATGCTCGGGGACGGACGCGCCCTCATGCTCGGAGAACATGTGACTCCGAACGGGAAACGTGTCGATGTGCAACTGAAGGGTTCTGGACCGACAGAATATTCTAGAGGGGGTGACGGACGTGCCGCACTCGGGCCGATGGTACGCGAGTTCATCATCAGCGAGGCGATGCACGCTCTCGGCATCCCGACGAACCGGGCGCTCGCCGTCGTTCAGACAGGGGAAGCCATCATGCGTCAAGGTCCGAAGCATGGAGCGATCCTGACTCGGGTCGCCTCAAGTCATCTTCGTGTCGGAACATTCCAATTCGCGGCAGGCGCCGGCTCCATCGATGACGTCATCGCTCTTACTGAAATAGCCATCAAACGACACGACCCAGACTTGATCGATGCACCGAATCGCTATGAACAGTTCCTCGGACGCGTCGTCGAAAGACAGGCGAGACTGATTGCCAACTGGCAACTTGTCGGGTTCATTCATGGGGTGATGAATACGGACAATATGTTCATCAGCGGAGAAGGTCTCGATTACGGACCATGCGCGTTCATGGACACGTATCATCCGGAGACGGTCTTCAGTTCGATTGACCGAGACGGACGTTACGCTTATGCGAATCAACCATATATCGGGTCTTGGAACCTCGCCCGACTCGCAGAGACATTGCTGCCGCTCCTTGGCGAGACGAAAGAAGAAGCGGTCGATGTGGCGAACAAACAACTCACCCGTTATACCGAGTTGTATAAAGAAGCATACTTTACCGGACTCGCGCATAAGATTGGCCTATTCGTCCGAAAAGACGGTGACGATGCGCTAACGGATGAACTGCTTCGGTTGATGGTAGAGACGGAGGCAGATTATACGAATACGTTCCGCTCGTTGACGCTCGGTGAGATTGAATCGCTCCCATTCGCAACTCGGGAAGACGGGAAGGCGTGGATTGACGCTTGGCGAAAACGCCTAAGCGAACAAGGTCTCCCGGACGAGGACGTCAGTCGAATCATGCGCCAATACAACCCGGCCGTCATTCCTCGAAATCATCATGTCGAAAAAGCGATTCAAGCAGCAGAACGAGGCGACTTCGGCCCGACCGAGGCGCTACTCACGATTTTGCGTGACCCCTATAACTACAATCAACCGTCTGAGTACGTATCAGCAGGTCCACCGCGGACGTATCCGTATCAAACGTTTTGTGGCACGTGAACCATCTCGCTTTTGCGAGATAGTTTTTTGAAACTTCTTTTTATTTCTTACGTAATATGGAGTGCTCTTAATTCGAAAGGAAATGATCATGATGAATGAAATGACACTCGCTTATTGGAATCAATATTGGAAAGATAGTGAAGAGCATCCGCCGACTGATGTCGAAGCGTTTCAATTCGGAGATGATGCCAATACGCTAGCCGAACTGGTCGTCTCTGGAAAGAAAACCGCAACATGTTCCGCACATATACTTTATGAGATTGAGAATGAACCACTCCCTTACGTCGGGCAGTACGCAATCGTTCTCAATGCAGCGGATCGACCAGTTGCCATCATTCAAACGACTGAAGTTACGATTCAGGCGATGAATGAGGTATCCGAAGCGTTTGCATTAGCCGAAGGTGAAGGAACATACATCGAATGGTGGGACATCCATGAGCGATTCTTTAGTGAGTTACTTTATTCGTATCAATTGTCGTTTGCACCAAATATGAACATTGTCTGTGAACGATTTACAGTAGTGGATCGATTCAATGCGAAAGAGTGATTGAACGGGAAGATGACATCGAGTGAAGAATAAATTTTTGATAAAGACCCGAGCGTCACTCTCGACGTTCGGGTTTCTCTGTTTCTGCAAATCGATTCATAATAGCTGGTTTAAGATGAAGAGTTGTTAAATACATATTCTGACTACTAAGTTAGATGATTGGAATCTGATAACGGCCAGGTTACCAGATTTTTCATGCCGTTTTTCTTACTGTAAAGATCTTCATAATCCTATGTTTTTCATAAAAGAAACCGCTTTAACAACAGCTTTTTTCGGGTTTAAGCTCATAAGGAGCAATGTATACATGTAGATTTGTATACTTATGTACCGTTTTCAAAAAATTACTTAGTTAGATCAATGTGGCTCTGAACATTCAGCAAGGACGAAGCAAGAATAGGAACTGATCAACGAGAGGTTGTCGACAAGCAACACAATCTTGATCGCGATCCTTTGTGAGATTGCACAGGTGAACAGAACCTACGACTATCGACGAATTATCATGACAGTCAACCATAGGACGATACCAATATGGACTAACGCATTCAATAAGAAGCGTATCTATCGTTTCATATGGTTCCTTGAGATTTCTTCAGTCATCCATCAGAAGCGAAAGTGTTACAAAAAGTCGTTCCCGTAGCACTGACCAAGAACCTGATAAACCGAGAATTTAGCCTCTCACGACTGAATGAGAAATGGTGTATTTACGTCATGGAGTTCTAATATGGACCTGGTATCTTGGTGAGAGTATGACGATTCGATTGTCGCCTACGGCTTCTGAGAATCCAACACACTGGGTTCGTCTTCCGGACGATGACCCCAGCAATTGCTGGGCTATGTACAGGAGCTGGTTCGAGGACCTATAAAGATCGTCGGTTTTGAGGTACCCTGAAATTCGCAATATACTATGTGCTTTAGTTCCAGGTTTGTAACGAACCCACACCAGCCATCACGACCTACATATACAAACAGATCGTCTCTAGAAACAACTAAACGACTTAAGTTCTGTTAAATACAGGACTCAAGCCGTTTAGTCTAATTTTTATTTATTGCTCTATCTACTTAATGAGGAGCAATTCATGATGTGTCAGAATTTTTTTAAAGTTGATAAATAGTTTTTGGTGCACTTGATTCTAATTATTCCTCTTTTTTATTTTTGTCAAAAAGACTCCCAATCCAAACGATAATTCCTATAAAGATTGGGAGACCTAAAATAAAAGTAAGTAAGTTTTTCGGCACGATTTCATTATATATATATAACAACACTATTGATAAGACGATAATAACTAAATATTTAACAAACGTTTTCACTAACTACCATTCCTTTAATATTATTTCAATTCAATATAGTCATTTTTAGGCTTACTATCTCTAGCATCAATCCACTTAGCTAATCCAGTACCTAAATCCATATAGTTCATCGCCCATGCTGACCCTGCTCCTACCGCGACTGCTAATTTCGGTGCTCCCCAAGCTTTCAACCTACTTACCACTGTTTTAGTAAATATTCGTTGTGCTTCTTTTTTTCCCTTCTTGATAATAAATTGGGATACGCCTCCAGCTACCCCTCCCACAGCCATACCAAAGAGCGTATTAAAAGTAGCTGCTGCAAATTTAACACTAACTCTTGCTTGAAATGCGTTTGCTTCTTGAGTGCTAAATGCATCAATAATTGTATCTTTTATTACAAACTCTTTTTCCTCTTCATTCTGAATTTCCTCAATATTTTCTTCTAATTGTTCTTGGGCTACAGGTAAGTCATTGTAAATGCCAGAACTCTTATCAAAGAAGTCAGTTAATACTTCAGCAAAGGCCTTATCTTCCTCCATGTTATCAAATCCATATATAGTAATTTGTTCTTCTATTAAAGCATCAAACAACTGTCTTTGCTCTGGACTCATTTCATCAACAGATGGAATATTTTCTACAGCCTCTTCTAAATCAAAATCATCTGATAAAACTTCTTCACTCAGCTCTACTTCTTCGAATGAATGGAGTGCAGAAGTAGAAACCAAGACATTATCTAATGTAAATTGATTTTCTTGCTCTTGTGCTTTGCTATCCTGTGTTGGGATTGAGCTTAAAACGAATACTACAGCTGTAACCAATGATACTTTGCCTAGAAATGATTTTTTCAAAACGGTTCCCCCTAAAGATATTTAATATTATCCAACAAAGGACAAAGTACCAAAAAAAGGATTAATAGACAATATTATTTCAACGTGAATTTACTTTTTTTTAAAAATAATAGAAAGAGTGAGCAATGTCAAAATACACATTGCTCACTCTTTCTATTTCTTTTGCTTCATCATCAAAACATCTCGAATCATCTCGTATTCTTTCCTTTCATTTGAAGAGAGTAATTCAAGATACTCGTCAATCATCGTTGAAATGATCGCATCTGCTGAATCTGCTTTGCCCATCGTCACTAACGCTGATAATTTATTTTTTGTAAGGTTTGATACACGAACAGTGCTTGATCCTATATTGACCGAGTTCTTAGCTACCCGTTTATTTGAGGTTTCTTTCTGAGACGTGGTTTTCGATCCCACTGTTTGATATTCCGATACCTCAGCCTTATATTTTTATTGAGGCGCTTCACCTTTAGGGTATCTTTATCTAACTTTAGTCGATCAACCAATTCAGCCACATTTGACCGGTGTGGCAATCGGTGCACTCTTCACTTCTTCGTTCTACGTCACAACAGGTCGCTTGCCGTTTTGGAGTGAGGAAGACGAGGTATGAAATTCTTCTATAACATACTTTCGTCAGTGGTTGGAGTTCTATATTTTACATATATCGTCCACCTGTTTCGAATCGGTTTTACGACCCCGCTCTACACTTAGATTTCAATGCTATTGACGATTGGAGTCATCGCCTTGTGGCTTTTCAACAAACGACCCGAACGTCGCTCTTGACGCTCGGGTCTTAATATTATTCTGAATCCCGAAAAGGAAACGATACAGACGAAGGCTCCGGTAACGAATCAGCGAGTGCCAACAACTCTTCTTCCGAGATATTTCCTGTCACGATAATCAGTTTGCCTTGGGTTAAATAGTATAAACCGTTCCCGTATGATTGCTCCAATACATACGGTTCTGGCTGTTCCGACATCTCCCCTTCTACTTCAGTGAAAGAATCCGTCGCAATGATACTGATGAGGCGTGTCTCATCATATAACGTCCAAAGCTTCACCGGCCAATCGCTACCTGAATAATCAGCGCTGATGGCCTCCATCTCTTTATTAGGAAGATCTAATCCATGAGCGAACGCTGATGATGTCTCTGGAATCCCAAAACGTTGCATGCCACGCTGCGCCCATCCATTTCTTTCATCATGGATGAATACGCCAAACGGGTTCTCACGGTCAGGGACGGTCATCGCAACTAAACCGATCCCCCCGACCATCGTCTCCGTTATAATGTGATCCTTCGACAAGTGTCTTGTCGAGCCATCTTCATATTGAAGGGTGATTTGTTCCACGACCGCGTCTGAGACCCGTTCCGTGCCTGGTTGTACTTCGGCAATCGTCGTCCCCGTCACGTCTACGTCGGGGAATTGCGATTCATCGATCACTCCCTCCTGTTCTACCTCTTCCACACCCGCCTTCTCCACAGCCTTCGTCTCTTCTGACGGTGTACATCCAGCCAGTCCCAACATAAGAACACATACTATTCCGATTCGTCTCATCTCATATCCCCTTTTCTACGCCTATCTCTTCAAATTCTACCAAAACACAAAAAAACCTTCTTCAGAGAATCAATCTCCAAAGAAGGTGTATATCTTACTTACGCAACTCTTCCAAACGGGCGCGGACCGCGTCACGCTTGTCGAGGTAATCTTTTTCTTTTGCTTTCTCTTCGTCGATGACGTGAGCCGGCGCCTTGGCGATGAAGCCTTGGTTTCCGAGTTTCTTCTGTACGCGCTCGACTTCTTTCTCATACTTCGCCACTTCTTTTTCAAGACGGGCGATTTCTTCTTCGAAGTTGATGAGGTCTGCGAGTGGGATGAAGAGCTCCGCTCCCGTCATGATTGCTGACATCGACTTGTCCGGAGCCGTGAGGCCACGTCCGATTTCAAGCTCTGTCGCGTTCGTGAACTTACCGATTGTCATTTCATTCGCGCTCAAGTACCCTTGTGTCGCATCGTCGCTCGTCGAGATGAAGAGCTGGATCGGTTTCGACATCGGTGCGTTCACTTCGGCACGGATGTTACGAACCGAGCGGATGACGTTCATCACAGCTTCAAACGCTGGAACCGAATCGGCGAAGTGAAGGTCGTCACAACGCGTCGGGTAGCTTGCACGAACGATTGAATCGCCTTCGTGCGGCAAGTGTTGCCAAATTTCTTCTGTAAGGAACGGCATGAACGGGTGCATGAGACGCATGATCGAATCGAGCGTATGCGCGAGGACCGAACGGGTCGTGTGCTTCGCTGCTTCGTCCTCACCGTACAACGTGAGTTTCGCCATCTCGATGTACCAGTTACAGAACTCTTCCCAAATGAAGTTGTACAAGTAACGACCGGCTTCACCGAACTCGTATTTGTCGACGAGACGTGTCACTTGATCGATTGTGTCGTTCAAGCGTGTCAAAATCCACTTGTCAGCAAGCGTCTTCTCACCCGTGAGGTCGATGTCTTCGACTTTGAGTCCATCCATGTTCATGAGTGCGAAACGACTTGCGTTCCAAATCTTGTTCGCGAAGTTCCATGTCGACTCGATCTTCTCCCAATAGAAACGAAGGTCGTTCCCTGGTGTCGAACCTGTGAGGAGGAACCAACGGAGTGAATCCGCTCCATACTGGTCGATGACTTCCATCGGGTCAACGCCGTTACCGAGTGATTTCGACATCTTGCGTCCTTCCGAGTCACGGATGAGACCGTGGATGAGGACGTCATTGAACGGTTGCTTCCCTGTGAACTCGAGTGATTGGAAGATCATCCGTGATACCCAGAAGAAGATGATGTCGTATCCTGTGACGAGCGCGCTCGTCGGGAAGTAACGGTTGAAGTCCGGTGCGTCCGCATCCGGCCAGCCCATCGTTGAGAACGGCCAAAGTGCTGACGAGAACCATGTGTCGAGGACGTCTTCGTCTTGTGTCCAGTTCTCACTGTCCGCTGGCGCCTCTTTCCCTACATATACTTCACCTGTCTCGTTATGGTACCAAGCCGGGATGCGGTGGCCCCACCAAAGTTGACGGCTGATACACCAGTCGCGGATGTTCTCCATCCAACGGAGGTATGTGCCTTCGAAACGTTCTGGAACGAAGTTGACTTTCGTGTCGTCGTTCCCTTGTGCTTCGAGTGCCGCTTTCGCGAGTGGCTCCATGTTAACAAACCATTGTTTCGAAAGGTATGGCTCGATGACTGCGCCTGAACGCTCTGAGTGACCAACCGAGTGCGTATGTGGCTCAATCTTCACGAGTGTACCGTCCGTCTCAAGGTCTTTCACGAGTTGCTTGCGGCATTCGAAGCGGTCGAGCCCTTCGTACTTGCCTGCGTTCTCGTTCATCTTCCCGCCTTCATCCATGACGAGGATGCGTGGAAGCTCGTGGCGGTTTCCGATTTCAAAGTCGTTCGGGTCGTGTGCTGGCGTGATCTTCACGCAACCTGTACCGAACTCCATGTCGACATAGTCGTCTGCAACGATTGGAATCTCGCGGTTCATGACTGGAAGCATGATCGTCTTGCCGATGAGGTGTGTGTAACGCTCATCTTTCGGGTTGACGGCAACCGCCGTATCACCGAGCATCGTCTCAGGACGTGTCGTCGCGATTTCGATATGACCTGAACCGTCAGCGAGGGGATACTTCATGTGATAGAACGCACCCTCGACTTCTTGATAGATGACCTCGATATCTGAAACGGCCGTCTTTTGAGCCGGGTCCCAGTTGACGATGTATTCGCCACGGTAAATCAATCCCTTTTCGTAAAGACGGACGAATACTTCTTGAACGGCTTTTGAGAGCCCTTCGTCGAGTGTGAAGCGCTCACGCGAGTAATCGAGACCGAGACCAAGTTTTGACCATTGGTCGCGAATCGTCTTCGCATACTCGTCTTTCCATTCCCACGTCTTCTCGAGGAACTTTTCACGTCCGAGGTCGTAACGCATCACGCCTTCTTCACGGAGCTTTTGCTCGACTTTCGCTTGTGTCGCAATCCCAGCGTGGTCCATCCCTGGGAGCCAGAGCACGTCATAGCCTTGCATACGCTTGAGGCGTGTCAACAAATCTTGGAGCGTCGTGTCCCAGGCGTGACCGAGGTGAAGTTTCCCGGTAACGTTCGGTGGTGGGATGACAATCGTGTACGGTTGTTTCGAATCGTCCTCGTCTGCTTTAAATACATCGTTCTCTAACCAGTAGTCGTACCATTTTGACTCCGTCGCACTTGGGTCGTACTTCGTCGGCATGGTGATTTCATTTGTCTCATGGGCCATGTGTGGCGCCTCCTCTATGTTATTGGTGAACACAAAAACGGCTTCTCTCGTCCTATACGCTAAGGACGAAAGAAGCCGTGATCTTCCGCGGTACCACCTTAGTTCGCCAACAAGTGGCGCCCTCAAAATCGAATAACGGTCGATGGACCGAACTTTCTTACTCCATTCAGAAAGTTAGCTCCGAGGCGACTTCCGCGTCCATCCCTCGCAACCTTTCACCAAGCGGTCGCGTCTCTAAAAGGAATGGAGGATGCGTACTACTCCTCATCAATGCTTTTCATCGTATCTGTTAAATAATTGTAGCGACAGAAACGTCAGCAGTCAAGATTAGAGTGAAAACTCTTCTTGAAGCTCCTTGAACGTCGCCTCGACCGCTGCGATCGTCTTCTCGATATCCTCGTCCGTATGAGCCGTCGAGAGGAACAATCCTTCGAACTGTGACGGTGGCAAGAAGACGCCGCGCGCCGCCATCTTCTGATAGTACGAACGGAACATCTCGAGGTTTGCCGACTTCGCTTTCTCGAAGTTCGTCACTTTCTCGTTCGTGAAGAAGAAACCGAACATCGAGCCAGCGCGGTTCGTGTCGTGTGGGATGTTGTATTTCTCGCCTGCTTGCGTGAAGCCTTCCGCGAGACGGTCTGCTTTACGCTCGAACTCGGCGTAGTGCTCCGGTTTGAGTTGCGAGAGTGTCGTGTAACCGGCAATCATCGCAAGTGGGTTACCCGAGAGCGTCCCAGCTTGATAGATTGGACCTTGTGGTGCAATCTGTTCCATGATTTCACGTTTCCCACCGTAAGCGCCGACCGGAAGTCCGCCGCCGATGACCTTACCGAGACACGTGAGGTCTGGTGTGACACCGAAATACCCTTGTGCACAGTTGTACCCGACACGGAAGCCCGTCATGACCTCATCAAAGATGAGGAGCGCACCGTTTTGTTCCGTGATCTCACGAAGTCCTTCGAGGAACCCTGGTTGTGGTGGCACGAAGCCCATGTTTCCTGCTGCTGGTTCGACGATAACGCCAGCGAGATCATCACCGTATTTTTCAAAGGCGACGCGGACTGCGTCCAAGTCATTATAAGGAACCGTGAGCGTATGGCTCGCAAGCTCTTTCGGTACACCTGGTGAGTCTGGAAGACCGAGCGTCGCGACGCCAGACCCGGCTTTGATGAGAAGCGAGTCACCGTGTCCGTGGTAACATCCTTCGAATTTCAAAATCTTTGTCTTCCCGGTATAGCCGCGTGCGAGGCGAAGTGCCGCCATCGTCGCTTCCGTTCCCGAGTTGACCATGCGGACCATCTCGATCGATGGGACACGGTCGATGACGAGTTCTGCCATCTTCGTTTCAAGCTCGGTCGGCGTCCCGAACGTCCAGCCTTTTCCAGCTTGTTCTTGGATCGCTTTCGTGACGACCGGATCACGGTGACCGAGGATGAGTGGTCCCCATGAGAGGACGTAATCGATATATTCGTTGCCGTCGATGTCATAGACGCGTGAGCCTTCACCGCGTTCGGCGAAGATTGGCGTCATGCCGACCGATTTGTAGGCACGGACCGGGCTGTTGACACCGCCTGGCATGAGCGGGCGGGCTTGTTCGAACGCTTCTTGTGAACGTGTTTGGTT
Organism: Exiguobacterium sp. s75; assembly: GCF_018617145.1. GTDB lineage: Bacteria > Bacillota > Bacilli > Exiguobacteriales > Exiguobacteriaceae > Exiguobacterium > Exiguobacterium profundum. The sequence continues at coordinate 225,170 of NZ_JACSJQ010000001.1, read as the reverse complement.
GTATGTCATGCGTAGTCTCCTTCCAAATAGCGACAGACGTCTTTTGCGAAATACGTGACGATGAGATCGGCGCCGGCACGTTTGAATCCGACCATCGTCTCCATGACGATGCGTTCTTCGTCGACCCAGTCGTTGAGTGACGCGGCTTTGATCATCGCATACTCTCCGCTCACGTTATACGCCACGATCGGCATATCGAGTGAGTCGCGCATGTCACGGATGATATCCATGAACGCGAGAGCCGGTTTGACGATCATGAAGTCGGCACCTTGTTCCACATCCGATTGTGACTCGCGGAACGCCTCGCGACGGTTCGCCGGGTCCATCTGATACCCTTTACGGTCGCCTTCTCCAGGAGCTGATTGGGCTGCGTCACGAAACGGTCCGTAATAGGCTGATGCATATTTGACGCCGTAGCTCATGATTGGAATGTGGCTAAATCCGTTCTGGTCGAGACCTTCGCGGATAGCTGCGACGAATCCGTCCATCATCGAGCTCGGTGCGATGATATCGGCACCCGCCTGTGCTTGCGTGATCGCCGTTTGGACGTGAAGGGGTAGCGATGCGTCGTTATCGACGTCCCCATCCTTCACGAGACCACAGTGACCTGTCGACGTGTATTCACAGAGGCACGTATCGGCGATGACCGTGAGCTGTGGCGCCCACTCCTTCACTTTACGGATCGCCTCTTGGACGATACCGTGGTCATGATACGCTTCACTACCTTCTGGGTCTTTATGTTCCGGCACGCCGAACAAGAGAACAGATTGGAGACCGAGGTCGACGATTTCTTTGATCTCTTCTTCGAGTCGGTCAAGTGAATAATTGAAGACGCCAGGCATCGAGCTGACTTCACGTTTAATGTTAGTCCCTTCAATGATGAAGAGCGGGTAAATCAAATCTTCTTTTCGAACATGATTTTCACGTACGAGGGCACGCATCGACTTCGATGAGCGAAGACGACGGTGACGGTCAAACTGGTTCATGAAAAATCCTCCCCTACACACTGTATTAATGCATCCATAGTATAACATTCTGGAACTCGTACCGGTAACGTCGACACTTGTCGGACCGCGCGTTCGGTCACTTCGCCAATGGCGTACCACGTCCCGTTGAAGTGGGACAAGTGTGGTGTGAGTGCATCGACGGCCGACGGACTCAAGACGAGTAACGCCTTCACCGTCTCGAGTTGTTGTTGTTGGTCCGAGGTCAATCGGATTGGAATCGTCTCATAGACGACCCAGTCCTGTACATGAGGCAACATCGACATATGGGACGTGTTCGCCAAATTGCCACGTGCAAACAAGACGACATCATCGGTCGAAACAACGTCAGATAACTGCTCAAAAAGCGCCTCACCCGTATACGTCTCCGGCATGAGCGAGACGGTAAAGCCCTCCGCTTCAAGCGCCCGCTTCGTCTTCTCCCCGACAGCGGCGACCTTGACGTCACGCGTCAGATTCCGAAGGGCTTGCACCGCGTTTTGACTCGTGACGACGAGCCAATCGAATCGTTCCACGGGTGGCGGTGTATGCGTCTCTCTCGTCTGAATGAGCGGGACATGATGAACGGAAAGACCGCTCGCCTCGAGCCGTGCCCGTTGCGAAGCGGTCATTCGTTTCGTCCCCGTGTACCAAACGTCACTCATTGACCGAGGCGAGGATTTCACGCCCGCCACGACCGAGCAATTCTTCTGCTACGTCCATTCCGAGTGCGATTCCGTCCGTTGACGTTTTCGTCACACGGAGCACTTCTTTCCCGTCCACTGACGCGATGAGACCTGTCAGTGTCACATCGTCACCGTCGACCGTCGCATAACCGCCGACCGGTACGTGACAATTTCCTTCAATCGCTTTTAAGAAAGTACGCTCCGCTGTAGCCGCTTTCGCTGTCACTTCATCATGCAACAATTGAAGCACTGCCGTCACTTCTGCGTCGTCCTTGCGGCTCTCGATGGCGAGTACGCCTTGTCCGACAGCAGGTACCATGACGTCCGGGTCAAGCGCTTCGAAGTCGACACGATCTGTCCACCCCATCCGTTCAAGTCCGGCTTTCGCGAGCAAGATGGCATTGTAGTTCTCGGCGTCTAACTTCTTCAGACGCGTGTCGATGTTTCCACGAATCCATTGAATCTCAAGGTCAGGACGGGCTGCCAAGATTTGAGCACCACGACGGAGTGAGCTCGTTCCGACAATCGAACCTTTTGGAAGCGTCTCGAACGTGTAGCCGTTCTCACAGATGAGGACGTCACGCGCATCGACACGTTTCGGCATGCAGCTAATATAGAGTTCTTCTGGTAGTTCGGCCGGAACGTCTTTCATGCTGTGTACGGCGAAATCGATGTCCCCATCGAGCATCTGTTGTTGAATCTCTTTGACGAACAACCCTTTCCCACCGACTTTCGACAATTGCACGTCGACGATTTGGTCACCTTTCGTCACGATTTCTTTAATCTCGAACTCGTTCTTTGCTCCAGCTTGCTTCAACTGCTCGATGACCCATTTTGTTTGAGTCATGGCGAGTTGGGAACGGCGTGAGCCGACAATGATTTTCCGCATGTTCAATCTCTCCTTCATAGAAAAAGGCGACACGCGTCGCCTTTTTGTCTTGTTAGCGCATCAATGCGCGAAGTGGTGCTTTGGCAGAAGTGGCATCTGTTTCTTCCACTTCGTCTACAGGTTGTTCCGGCAACTCGACATCAAGTCCGAACGTCTCGATGAATTGAGCGATTCGAACGTTCGCGTCCGGTTGAGCCGCTGCATCTTTAATGTAGTCAATCGGGTCACGAAGCATTTGATTGATGATCGACTTCATGTGCTTCCCGATGACTTTCTTGTCTCGTGCTGACAAATGGTCGAGCTTACGCTCAAGACTCGTCATCGTATCTTCTTGAATATCAAGGGCACGAGCACGCAACTCGTTCATGATTGGCACGACACCAAGCGTGATGAGCCATGTTTGGAACTCTTGAATCGCTTCATCGATTTTCATTTCAATCTTTTCAGCCTCGACGAGACGCGCTTCAAGATTTTTGTTTACGATTCCATTCAAATCATCGACATCGAACAAATGCACACCCGGAAGTGTCGCGACCGCTGGATCGATATCTCGCGGCACAGCGATGTCAATGAGAAGAAGCGGACGTTCGCGGCGCAGCAACTGCGCAGCCGCTACATCGTCGTATCCAATAACGGCATCCTTCGCCCCGGTCGAACTAATCAAAATATCTGCATCAAGTAATCCACATGCGATCTCACGAATCGAATGGGCACGGCCTTTGAACTTATCCGCTACAGCTTTTGCTTTGCTCTCCGTCCGGTTGAAGACAGCGATTTGTTTCGCACCAGCTTCAAATAAGTTGAGTGTCGTCAATTCACCCGTCTCACCGGCTCCGACGACGACGACTTGTTTGTCTTCAAGCTGTTGATACATCTCTTGTGCGAGCGTCACGGCAGCCGAACTGACCGATACAGACATTTCCCCAATTTGCGTGTCCGTATGGGCGCGCTTGGCGAGTGTAACCGCTTCTTTGAATAATTTGTTGAAGACCGTTCCTGTCGTTCCATGCTCCTGGGCACGGAAGAAACTCGTCTTCACTTGACCTAAAATTTGTGTTTCTCCGATGATCATCGAGTCGAGGCCCGACGTGACACGGAACAAGTGGCGAATCGCCTCTTCCCCTTCTCGAATCGACAAGTATGGTGTGAACTGCTCCATCTCTAGGTTGAACCAGTTCGCCAAGAAACGTTTCGTGTAATAACGTCCAGTATGGAGTTGATCTGTCACGACGTACAGCTCCGTCCGGTTACACGTAGACAAAATAACCGACTCGAAAATGCTCTTCTCTTCGCGAAGTGCAATCATCGCATCCACGATTTCTTGCTCCCCAAACGAGAATTGCTCCCGAATCGCGACAGGGGCTGTCTTGTTATTTAGTCCAACGACGACAATATACATGTATCTCTTCCCCTCATCTAAATTCCACCGACGGTTGTCTTTTCTTTTTTCAATCTCTACCGTACATTATAACAGTTCTTATCTGGTAACTATAATCTTCTGTTTGATTTTCCTGAAATAAAATAAGAACTTTTTGTGACAAAAAGAAGTAGAAATGGCGAAACTCCATTCCTACCCTTTTTTCTTATGGATTTGGCGAGTTCGGGTCCGTGATGATCGAACTCTCGGGCTCCTCTTTGTCTAAATAATGCTCCCGTTCCCGTAATTTATAGATGCGAACGATATTCTGGACAACCGTTTTGGCGACCGCATAAAACGGTACAGCGATGAGCATTCCGATGATACCGGCCAAATTTCCTGCCACGAGCAAGACGATGATGATCGTGAGCGGGTGTACTTTTAACGACTTCCCTTGAATGAGTGGCGAGATGACGTTCGACTCAATTTGTTGCACGACGATGATGACAACGATGACCCATAATACCTTGATTGGATCTTGAATGAATGCCACGACCACTGCCGGTGCAGCCCCTAGGAACGGTCCAACGTAAGGGATGATATTTGTTACCATCATGAAGAGTGCGAGCAAGATGGCATAATCTACACCGACGATCCATAGACCGATCAGTGACGTGATTCCAACGAAGAATGCGACGAGCAACTGAGCGTTGACGTAGCTCCGCACCGTCTCGTGCATGTCATGCAAGATGTGACGCGTCTCTTTCTCATAGCTCGAGGGTAAGAGTTTGACGATAGCGTCTGGTAAACGTTTCCCGTCGAGTAACATGTAAAGGAGCATGAACGGGATGACGACAATCGTGATAACCGCTGACGTCACGAAACCAACGACTTGCCCAAATGACGAGGCGATATTTCCGAACAGATCACCTAAGTACGACGTGATGTTCGTCGTCAAGTTACGGAACATCTCGTCATTTTCTGCCATGAAGCGTGCAAAGAACTCATTTTGAAGCAACGTGTCACGGACAGCGAACGCCTGTTTCTGAAGTTCTTTTGCGATACTCGGCATAGAGTTGACGAGCGACGTGATTTGTTCGCCTAAAACCGGTCCGAGAATACTGAAGACAAGTGTAAAAATAAGCACGAGTCCGATCAGTGTGATGGCTACAGCTAGCGTTCTCTTCCCTTTTAAGCGTTTCTCTAAGAAATCGACAATCCCGACCAGAAAATAAAAGAAGAGTCCGGCCACAATAAGCGGAACCGTGACGAGTGCCAAGATGACTTGAATCGGTTCAAACACGAATGAGATCTGTGTCCCGACCCAAATGACTAAAAAGATGGTCAGCGTCCAAAAGAGGGCGCGATACCATTTGTTTTCAAACATGCGTTGCATTTCTCCACCTCGTTTACAATGATGACTATGTACTAACTATGATTATACGATAATTACCCGCTTGCGGGCTGACAAAAACAAAAAGGCGAAGGAATCCCTTCGCCTTCTCCTTATTCGCCTTCAGTGATGAGTGCGTAAATCGCTTTCCATGCCTCGTCTTTTCCTTCTGCCGTCTCGGCTGAGAAGGCGACAAAACGGTCAGATGGATCGAATTGAAGCTTGCGTTTCACCGCCGCCTCATGTTTTTGACGCTGACTCTTCTTGATTTTATCGAGTTTCGTCGCCACAACGATGACCGGAATCTCATAATGTTTCAAAAAGTTGTACATCGTCACATCGTCACCCGTCGGATCATGACGGATATCGACGAGTAAGACGACGCCGCGAAGCGCCTCTTGACTCGTCAAATACTGTTCCATCATGACGCCCCACTTCTCACGTTCCGTCTTCGAGACTTTCGCATATCCGTATCCCGGAACGTCAACGAACATGATCTCATCATTGATGTTGAAGAAGTTGAGGGTCTGTGTCTTCCCTGGTTTCGAAGACGTCCGTGCGAGCGCCTTCCGTTGGCAAATCTTATTGATGAACGACGATTTCCCGACGTTCGACCGCCCGGCAAGTGCCACTTCCGGCAAGTCATGGACCGGGTAATGGTCTGGCGCGACGGCACTCGTCACAAACTCTGCTTTGTTGATCTTCATTTAATTTCCTCCAAATGCTACATCTAGTACTTCATCGAGTGTCGTCACGGGAACGAACGTCAATTTCTCACGAACCGTCTCTTGAATATCATCGATGTCTCGCTCATTATCTTTCGGAATGACGATGGTCGTCAACCCGGCCCGATGAGCAGCGAGCGCTTTTTCTTTCAATCCGCCGATCGGCAAAACACGTCCACGGAGTGTGATCTCACCTGTCATCCCGACGTCGCGATGGACTTTCTTCCCGGTCAATGCGGAAATCAAGGCTGTCGCGATCGTGATGCCGGCCGACGGTCCGTCTTTTGGCACGGCACCCTCTGGCACGTGAATGTGAATGTCTTGTCGCTCATAGAACGTCGGGTCAATCCCGAACCGCTCTGCGTTTGCACGGACATAGCTATATGCTGTTTGTGCCGACTCCTGCATCACATCACCAAGTTTACCCGTCAACTGAAGTTTGCCTTTCCCTGGAGCGAGCGCCACTTCGATTGTGAGCGTGTCGCCACCAAACGCCGTGTAGGCAAGGCCTGTCACCGCACCGATGGAGTCCTCGGTCTCCCCTTTTCCGTAGCGATACTTCGGCTTCCCGAGATACGTGATGATCGCCTTTTTCGAAATCGTGACCCGTTTCTTCTCCCCGATGGCGATTTGTTTCGCGGCTTTCCGGCAGAGTGATCCGATGACGCGTTCTAAGTTCCGGACGCCGGCTTCACGTGTGTAACGACGGACGACTTCATAGAGCGCATCTTCTTTAATCGTCAACTGACTCTTCTTCAATCCGTGCTCTGTCAACTGTTTCGGCACCAAGTGACGCTTCGCGATCTCTACTTTCTCAAGCTCCGTGTATCCACCGATTTGAATCAATTCCATCCGGTCAAGAAGCGGTGCTGGGATTTGTGAGACATCATTCGCAGTTGCGATAAAGAGAACGTTCGACAAATCGAACGGTTCTTCGATGTAGTGGTCCGAGAAGGAGACGTTTTGTTCTGGGTCGAGCACTTCTAGCATCGCGGACGCCGGGTCCCCTCTGAAGTCAGAAGCCATTTTGTCGATCTCATCGAGCAAGAAGACCGGATTTTTGCTTTCCGCTTGCTTCAATCCGCGAATGATCCGTCCTGGCATCGCACCGATATACGTACGACGGTGCCCACGGATTTCCGCCTCATCACGCACACCACCGAGTGAGACACGAACGAAGTGACGTTCAAGTGCCGAGGCGATCGAACGAGCGAGTGACGTCTTCCCGACCCCTGGAGGTCCGGCGAGACAGAGGATTGGTCCACGAAGCGAGTTCGTCAACTGGCGGACGGCCAAATACTCGAGGATACGGTCTTTTACCGATTCTAAGCCGTAATGGTCATCGTCGAGGACGTCTGCCGCATGTTTCACGTCAAGCTTGTCTTCCGTCTCAATGCCCCAAGGAAGAGAAGTGACCCAGTCGAGGTAGTTACGGATGACCGCATACTCCGGAGACGTCTGCGGCACGACGTTCAATCGTTCCGCTTCACGCATGACGTTCTTCCGCGTCGTCTCTGGCAAGTCGAGCGCCTCTAGCTTCTCACGAAGGCGGTTCGGTTCTGACTCTTGCGTCTGGTCTCCGAGTTCTTGCTGGATCGTCTTCATCTGTTCCCGTAAGTAATACTCGCGCTGCGACTGCTCAATCGACTTCTTCGTCCGCTCGCGCATCTCTTGCTCGAGCTCAATCACTTCGACCTCGTGTGCGATGATTTCAAGCAGTTCAAGTCCTCGCTTGACGGCATCCGCCTCTTCGAGCATCGCTTGGCGAAGCTCGACGTCGACATCGAGTTTCGACGTGATATAGTCCGTGAGCGATTCAAGCCGCTCATACATCTCGAAACGGCGACGCTCATCTGGCGACATACCCTTAATGTTTGCGACGAGTTTTCCGAACTGTTCTTTCAACAGACGGACGAGTGCTGTTCGTTCGACCTCTTCCCCTTCTATGAGTTCGACCGGTTCGATGTTGGCGAACCATCCTTCATCTGTCGATTCGACCGAGTCGACACGGACGCGCTCTTTCCCGACGATCCGAACCCGAATCGTCTCGTTCGACAGTTCACTCATCTTCGCAATGTGGACACGCGTTCCAACCATGTACAAGTCTTCCGGTTCTGGAGACTCGTTCCCAGTTTCTTTCTGTGTCACGACAATCAAATCTGTTTCATGCTCCTTTGCGGCAAGGAGCGCCCGAAGGGATAACGGGCGTCCGACATCGATGGTCACACCGATGAGCGGATATACGACGACTCCTCGCAAAGGAAGGATTGGTAATTTTTCCATATACAACGCCTCCTGTGCAAAAAGGCCCAAAACTCGGATGTGCCGAGTGTTTGAGCCTTCTTCGTTAAAGAATTATGCTGTCTCTTTGTTGTCCCCTGTCTGTTCGACAGTACCGTCACGAAGGACGTATTTCGGACCGGCAAGACCCGTAATCGTTTCATCCGTGATGATGACTTTCTCGATATCGTCACGCGATGGGACAGTGAACATCACATCGAGCATCATTTCTTCGATAATCGAGCGGAGACCGCGCGCGCCAGTCTTACGTTTGATCGCAAGTTTGGCGATTTCGATCAATGCTTCGTCTGTGAACGTCAATTCGACATCGTCAAGCTCGAGCATTTTCTCGTACTGACGGACGAGAGCATTTTTCGGCTTCGTCAAGATTTCAACGAGCGCTTCTTCATCGAGTGTCGTGAGCGTCGCCATGACTGGCAAACGTCCGATGAACTCAGGAATCAAGCCGAATTTTTGAAGGTCTTCAGGGAGTGCGCGGGCGAGCAAGTCCTCTTGCGTCAACTCGCGATTCTCTTGATCGTTTCCGAAACCGATGACTTTCTTCCCGATTCGGCGTTTGACGACCGATTCGATGCCGGCGAATGCGCCACCGACAATGAAGAGAATGTTTGTTGTGTCGATTTGGATAAATTCTTGATGCGGATGCTTCCGTCCACCTTGTGGCGGTACGCTTGCTGTCGTGCCTTCAAGAATTTTAAGGAGCGCCTGCTGAACGCCTTCACCGGATACATCACGCGTAATCGATGGGTTTTCAGACTTACGGGCAATCTTATCGATTTCATCGATGTAGATGATCCCTTTTTCAGCCTTCTCGACATCATAGTCAGCCGATTGAATCAATTTGAGCAAGATATTCTCGACGTCTTCTCCGACGTAACCTGCTTCCGTCAAGCTCGTCGCATCTGCGATTGCGAATGGGACGTTCAAGACGCGAGCCATCGTCTGAGCGAGAAGCGTCTTCCCGCTACCAGTTGGTCCGATCATGACGATGTTCGACTTCGCAAGTTCGACATCATCCGAACGGCCGCCGGCGTTGATCCGTTTATAGTGGTTATAGACAGCGACTGAAAGCGCACGTTTCGCGCGGTCTTGACCAATGACATAATCGTCTAGGATGTTACGAATCTCTTGTGGTTTTGGAATGTCTTTGAATTCGACTTCTTCCTCTACACCGAGCTCTTCCTCAACGATTTCATTACAAAGTTCGATACACTCATCGCAAATGTATACACCTGGTCCAGCGACTAACTTACGAACTTGTTCTTGCGATTTTCCGCAAAACGAGCACTTGAGTTGCCCCTTTTCCTCGTTAAATTTGAACATTCGATACACCCCTTCTGTGGTGAAAATGGATGTAAGTGCGATAAATCGCGATTTGAATTTTCTGGTGCGATGCACCGCGAAAAGACATTTTACATCTCTGCGTTGAAATAATTGTAGCATGAACATATTGCGACTTCAAAGAATTACACATGCAATGTGCTGTGACAGAAAAAAGGACGACCGCTAGGCAGTCGTCCCTTCGAATATCAGCTTACTTCGCTTTACCGTTTTCAACGAGGATGTCGATCGCTTTACGGAATTTGAGGTCACCTTTAAGTGTCTCAAGGCCGCCTTGCGGAGCGAGCATCGTACGGAGTTGGTCCGGTGCGATGTTGTAAAGTTTAGACATTTCTTCAAGCTCTTTCTCAGCATCTTCGTCAGATACTTCGATTGCTTCTTTGTCAGCGATTGCTTTCAAGACGAGACGAGCTTTTACGCGCTCTTCAGCTTGCTCTTTCATCTCTTCGCGCATTGCTTCTTCAGAAGTACCAGTGAGCTCGAAGTACATGTTAAGGTCGATTCCTTGTGAAGATACACGTGAACCGAACTCTTGTACCATGCGGTCAACTTCTTGTTCAACGAGAACTTCCGGTACGTCGATTGTCGCGTTAGCAGTTGCCTGCTCTACGAGTTGGTCGCGCATTGTACCTTCAGCTTCTTGTTTCTTACCAGCTTCTAAACGCTCACGGATGCTTGCTTTCAACTCGTCGAGTGTCGAAACAGACTCGTCGATGTCTTTTGCAAACTCGTCGTCGAGTTCAGGAACTTGTTTTGTTTTGACTTCGTGAAGTTTGACTTTGAATGTCGCTGGTTTACCCGCCAAGTTTTCAGCGTGGTACTCTTCAGGGAATGTTACTTCAACGTCTTTTTCTTCACCAGCAGTCATGCCGATCATTTGCTCTTCGAATCCCGGGATGAATTGACCAGAACCGATTTCGAGTGTGTAGTTCTCAGCTGTGCCGCCTTCGAACTGCTCACCGTCAGCGAAACCTGCGAAATCAAATACAGCTGTATCGCCGTTTTCGATTGCACCTTCTTTAACAGCGAGTTCTGCGCCTTGCTGTTGAAGTGCTTCAAGTTCTGCTGTTACTTCGTCTTCTGTCACTTCTGTAGAAACAGCTTCGTACTCAAGACCTTTGTATTCGCCAAGCTCAGCTTCTGGCTCAACCACGAATGTCACTTTGAAAGCGACTGGTTTGCCTTTCTCGAGCGTGCCGTCTACATCGATGTTTTCGAGCGCGATTGGTTCGAAACCAGCTTCTTCAACCGCACCTTGGATTGTGTCGCGGTAGAGAATGTCGAGCGCATCTTGATAGAGTGCTTCTTCTCCATACATTTTGTTGAACATTGGGCGTGGCAATTTACCTTTACGGAAGCCAGGCACGTTCAAGTCTTTGACGACTGTTTTAAATGCGGCGTCAACTGCTTTATCAAAAGCTTCTGCAGGAGCTTCGTACGTGAGTACGCCTTGGCTACCTGATGTTTTTTCCCATTTTGCTGTCATGCTAAGTCCCTCCAACAATTCGTTTATACCGTACAAAAATGTACAACAATCCGTATTATAGCATAAATCCTCGGTAAGCACACAAGGATTTAGTCTAATAACGCCTGTGTAAAGCGAAGATCCGCCTCTAAAATCTCCGCAGCTAAACCGTCGACTGATTCGTCATGTAAAATCGCTTGTTTCGCCTGTACGAGCGCCTGTTCCACATCTTCGGCCGGTACATACGGATAATGCGTATACATGTAATTCATCAACAGCTGGGTCCCGATCTCATCGCCTTCAACTGATTTTTGAAGTGAAAAGACGGTCTTCTCCCATGTTTCAATCTGCGCTTTTGCTTCTGTTCGTGTCATCTTGTTCGAAACGTCCCCATCCGTCCATTCGATGACTTCTAGTTCGGCGAACGCTTTTTCCAACACGATCAGTTTGACGAGCTTCGGACGCTCCGACACGAGCAGTTCATGTAGCACATTGTCGAGCACCGGGTCGATTTGAAAGTGAACATGTTGTAATGCTTCAATCTGTTCCCCCGTACTCCCTCGTGTCAGCGTTCGTTTCAATTTGGCAATTGCCGCCGGAAACTCCGTCATCTTCAACACTTGAAGCACCTGATGTGCTTGTGTGTTGACCGTATCCTTCTTGTCCTGCCATTCGAGATACTGGTTGATCCAGTGCGCCGCTTCAAACGGTTGGTCCCGCATGATGTAATACTGCGCAATCTGCAACCCTCCTGAGGCCGGTTCTTCCGCCTCGGACATATGGATGCCGACAAGTTCCTGCAGCTTCTCGAGTGTCTCTGGGTCGTCCGGCCGTTCCATTGCACATTGGAAGATTTCCATGAAAATAAACGGGTCACCTGGAATCGTCTGATACCAATCCCATAAAATCGGTTCGATCCGCTGTCGTTCCCCAGAAACATCTGCTTCCTGAATCATCTTATGCAGACGCGCCCAATTCCCAGGGAACGGATAGTCCTGATCCTTTTCCTTCTCCATCTTCCCTCACCCTCTCTTCCATTCCCCTTCATCTTCCGTTAGGACGCGATTCCTTGTCAATCGATTTCCCGGAAAATGAAAAAAGAGACGTTCTCCGTAGAGAGCGTCTCTATTTTAATGGAAGCGTCCCAAGAGGGATTCGAACCCCCGACCGACGGCTTAGCTTACCACCATGACTTTCGTCACCAACATCGTGTTGTTTGTAGTCTGGACTATATCTTCACCGTTTCAGGTGCGACACGTGTAGTCTCTACGGAACCTCACGAGCATGATGCTCCTCCATTGATTCTACCTCTACATGCATAGACATTCGAATCAACTCGACCCAATCGGGAATGAGTTTCCTCGGTATTACCATCAGCATCATCTGTTAAGGCTTCACCGATATAGTGTCGTCCACTTTATAGGTTTCTGTTTCCCTATAAAGGCTCCTATTTGTCTTGAAGGCCGTTGCTCTATCCTGCTGAGCTATTGGGACATTGACATGAAAACTATAATAGAAAAATGGTTTCCTGTCAATCGATTTCCCATTCGAAACTCATAGTTTTCCTGCGATGTCCAAATCTTCGACGTGAGAACCGTCTTCCGAGCGATAAAAACGTACCGCTGCTTCCCCGTTTTCTAGGTTAAGAAGCGCATACGTTTTGTCCGAACGTCCCCGTGGCATCCGAATCGAACCCGGGTTGATGTAGACGACCCCGTCCTCGATCAAAGCACCCGCCACATGCGAGTGACCGAACAAGACGACGTTCGCGCCCACTTCTTCAGCCCGGTAACGCAGCCGATTCAAATCGAATTTGACGTCATGATGGTGCCCGTGAACGATTAAGATTGTACCGGCATCCGTCGTCTCGATTCGTTCAAGGGGAAGGTCTCCCCCAAAATCACAGTTCCCGCGGACCGTTCGATACGGCAACAAATGTTCATCGACAAGTGCGAGTTGTGAATCGCCGCAATGGAACGCGTCATCAATCTCCGCCTCGTGTCGTTCAAAAATCGTTGTCAATTCTTCGGTCAACCCATGACTATCACTCACTATTAGAAAACGCATAAGCTTCATCCTTTCATGAATGGTATGATTTCTGCCTCCAGTTTTCGTAGTGCCTGTCCACGGTGGCTGACGACCGCCTTCTCGTCACGCTCCAACTCTGCCGCTGTCTTATGAAGCGATGGGACGATAAAGAGTGGATCGTATCCAAAACCATTTTCGCCTTGTGGGGAATAACCGATTGTCCCTTCGATTGTTCCACGAACGGTCAACGTCTCTCCGCTCGGTTTCGCAAGGCAGAGCGCACAGACGAAACGAGCCGTACGATTCGTCTCTCCGTTCAATTTTTCAAGAAGAAGGGCGTTGTTCGCCTCGTCTGACTTTTCTGGTCCTGCAAAGCGGGCCGAGTATACTCCCGGTGCCCCGTCAAGCGCGTCGACTTCAAGACCGGAGTCATCCGCGAGGACGGCATGTCCAAAGTAAGCTGCCGCCTCCGTCGCCTTTAACGCCGCATTCTCTTCAAATGTCGTTCCGGTCTCTTCCGTCTCTGGCGCATCCGGATAGTCGAGGAGTGACTCGACCTCGAATCCGAGCGGCGTCAACATCCCTTCGAGTTCTTTCACTTTTCCAGGATTGTGTGTCGCAATAATCAACTTCATAATGTCTCCTCCGAACGTTCCCCGACGTACCACCAAGAAGCACCGAGTGCCGCTTCCGCCGTCTTGAATAATGATTCGATGCCGTGTTGCGCGAGCGCGAGCATCTCGTTCATCTCTTGTAGCGTGAACGTCGCCTCTTCCCCTGTACCTTGTACTTCGACGAACCGACCGCTTGCCGTCATGACGACATTCATGTCAACCTCTGCCGCAGCATCTTCTAGGTAATCCAAGTCTAAGACAAGCTCGTCCGTTCGCCCGACCGAAATTGCGGCCACACCTTCTTTAATCGGTGTATCTTCAAGTTTCCCTTGGCGAATCAAGCGATCGACGGCCAACACGAGCGCGCAAAAGCCACCGGTAATGGAGGCCGTCCGAGTTCCACCATCCGCTTGAATGACGTCGCAGTCGACCCAAATCGTCCGTTCACCGAGACGTTCTAAGTCCACGACAGAGCGGAGCGACCGGCCAATCAGACGCTGAATCTCCATCGTTCGTCCCGACTGTTTTCCGCGTACCGCTTCCCGGACAGTACGGTCTCCCGTCGCCCTTGGGAGCATCGCATATTCTGCATTGATCCAACCTTGTTTCTTTCCACGAAGGAAATTCGGTACCCGCTCTTCCACAGTCGCGGTACAGATGACTTTCGTATCGCCGATTGAAATTAATACGGACCCTTCCGCATGCTTGTTCACGTGCGGCACAATCTCGACTGGGCGCAGTTCATCAAATCGTCTCGCATCACGCAATGCCGGTCACCTCGACTTTCTCCGCATGAACCGGACGCCCGAGCCATTCGCTCGCGAGTCGGTCAAATAGTTCGATATCACCCGTCGCATAGAAGGCATGTGCCGGGACTGCATCCAATGCATTCTCAAGTTCCTGATAATCGAGCATCGCAGCCACTTCAAGCGCCGTCTCGTCACCTGATGAGATGAGGTGGACGTCCGGTCCGACCACATCTTGAATGACTGGGGCAAGGAGTGGGTAATGCGTACAACCGAGAATCAACGTATCCATCTCGGATGGCTGAAGTGGACGAAGTGTTTCCTCCACCACTTGACGTACGCGCTCTCCAGACACTTCTCCAGCCTCTACGAGCGGGACGAACGGTGGGCACGCGAGTGAATACACATCGACCTCACCTGCCACGTGACGTAACGCCTTTTCATATGAACCGCTCTCAATCGTCATCTTCGTACCGATGACACCGATATGCTTGTTACGCGTCCCTTTGACAGCCCCGCGGGCACCCGGGTCGATGACACCGATGACCGGGATGTCGAGACGTTTGCGCGCCTCTTTCAATACGACCGCGGTCGCCGTATTACAGGCGATAACAATCATTTTGACGTCTTTCTTTAATAAAAATTCAATCAATTCCCATGTATATGCTTCAATCTCATCGTGCGGACGCGGCCCGTACGGACAGCGTTCAGTATCTCCGATATAGACAATCTCTTCTTTAGGGAGTTGGCGCATCAATTCTTTGACTACCGTCAACCCGCCGACTCCTGAATCGAGGACTCCAATCGCTCGTTTCATTTGCATCACTTCCATTCTCACCTATCTTACCAAAAAAACTCGGACGGAAAAAGAAACGTTCCCATGACAAAAAAAGACGAGGTCGCCAGTGGCGCCTCGTCCCTTACCCGAATTACTGAGCAAGACCTTCGCTAGTGAGCATGTCAGAAAGCGTGTTGATCGCTTCTTCTGCATCTTCACCTTCAGCAGTGATCTTGATTGTAGAATCTTTTGCGATACCGAGTGAAAGTACACCCATGATCGACTTCAAGTTAACTGTTTTACCATTGTACTCGAGGTTGATGTCTGACTGGAACTTAGAAGCTGTGTTAACTAACTGAGTAGCTGGACGAGCGTGAATTCCTGAATCAGCAACGACTGTGAACGTTTTTTCCATGAGATGATGGTCTCCCTTCAAAATTCAATTCTACAGGCGAACCAGCAGAATATTTTTTGTTTGTGAACTCATTATCAAATGATAGCGGATTCGCAAAAATTCTGCAAGCGGTTTTTATATTCCGGAGTCCATTCCGTAGGACGGCCTTCCTTCGTTAAATGAACGAGGCTTGTCCGTCCTGCGAAGAGGAGTTGCTCTCCGTCATATGCCCCGTAATGAATATCACATGAAGTGTTTCCGACCGTCAAGATATTGGCATGCACAGTCAGCTGTTGACGTGGCATGACTTGTCGAACATAGTCACATTGCGCATCGGCGACAACGACGAATCCGTCCTTCAAGGAGAATCCTGTCGCCTCTAACAACTCGATCCGGGCATCTTCGAAATAGATGAACGGAATTGTGTTGTTCATGTGACCATACGGGTCGCACTCCGAAAAGCGAACTTTCACATCGAGCGCAATCCCTCTTTTGACACGTGTTTCCCAACCTGGCTCTCGAAAGTACTTGGTCATCGGCTCGCTTACGCCTCGACCGCAGAACCGGTGCGACCTTTGTCACTACCGAAGAACTGTTTGAACGAGTGAAGCGTCGTTTGACGGTTCATCGAAGCGATTGACGTCGTGAGCGGGATGCCCTTCGGACAAACCTCGACACAGTTTTGTGCGTTTCCGCACTGCATGATGCCACCGTCTTCCATGAGTGCCTCGAGGCGGTCTTCCGCGTGGAAGGCACCTGTTGGATGTGAGTTGAAGAGTCGGACTTGCGAAATCGCCGCTGGACCGATGAAGTCCGATTTGTCGTTCACGTTCGGACACGCTTCAAGACAAACGCCACACGTCATACATTTCGATAATTCGTACGCCCATTGACGTTTATTCTCCGGCATACGCGGTCCTGGACCGAGGTCGTATGTGCCATCGATTGGGACCCATGCCTTCACTTTTTTCAACGCGTCGAACATGCGTTGACGGTCGACTTGAAGGTCACGGATGACCGGGAACGTCTTCATCGGCGCAAGACGGATTGGTTGCTCGAGTTTATCGACGAGTGCCGTACACGACTGGCGCGGCTTCCCGTTGATGATCATCGAACAGGCACCACATACTTCTTCAAGACAGTTCATGTCCCAGTTGATCGGTGTCGTCTTGTCCCCGTTCGCGTTGACCGGGTTGCGGCGGATTTCCATCAATGCCGAGATGACGTTCATGTTTGGACGGTATGGTACCGTGAATTCTTCCGTATACGTCGCTTGATCCGGTCCATCTTGGCGTTCAATGATGAAGCGGATGTCTTTTTGTTCAGATTGCATTGGCGTCGTCATTTCGTCTTCGCCCCTTTCTTCGAGTAATCCCGTTTACGTGGCGGGATTAACGAAACATCGATGTCTTCATACGAGATATCGACTTCCCCATCTTTGTAACGTGCCATCGTCGTCTTCATGAACTGCTCATCATTACGTTCCGGGAACTCCGGTTTGTAATGAGCTCCACGGCTCTCGTCCCGTTTGAGTGCGCCAAGTGTGATGACGCGTGCGAGGTCGAGCATGTGGTCGAGTTGTCGAATGAACGATGCCCCTTGGTTGCTCCAACGTGCCGTATCCGTAGCTGAAATCTTATGGAAACGTTCACGCAATTCTTGGATTTTCTTGTCGGTCGCTTCAAGTTTGTCATTGTAGCGAACAACTGTGACGTTGTCCGTCATGAGTTCACCGAGTTCACGGTGAATCTGATACGCATTCTCTGTTCCATCCATCGCAAGGATGTTGTTGAATCGCTCGATTTCTTCACGTTCGTTGAAGTTAAAGAGCGCTTCTGAGACGCTTTCTGTCGTTTGGTCAAGACCACGCATGTAGTTGACTGCCGCAGGACCTGCTTCCATTCCGCCATGTACGGCTGAAAGAAGCGAGTTCGCACCGAGACGGTTTGCACCGTGCATCGAGTAGTCACATTCACCAGCTGCGAAGAGACCCGGAATGTTCGTCATCTGATCGTAGTCGACCCATAGTCCGCCCATCGAATAGTGGACTGCCGGGAAGATTTTCATCGGTACTTTACGCGGGTCGTCCCCTACGAATTTCTCGTAGATTTCGAGGATCCCACCGAGTTTGATGTCAAGTTCTTTCGAATCTTTATGAGACAAGTCGAGGTAAACCATGTTCTCGCCGTTGACGCCGAGTTTTTGGTTGACACATACGTCGAAGATCTCACGTGTCGCGATGTCACGCGGTACGAGGTTTCCGTAAGCTGGATATTTTTCTTCGAGGAAGTACCACGGCTTCCCGTCTTTATATGTCCAGACACGTCCACCTTCTCCACGAGCCGACTCACTCATGAGACGAAGTTTGTCGTCCCCAGGAATCGCCGTCGGGTGAATTTGGATGAACTCCCCGTTCGCGTAGACCGCGCCTTGGCGGTAAACCGCTGCCGCTGCTTGACCGGTGTTGATGACCGAGTTAGTCGATTTACCGAAGATGACCCCTGGGCCACCTGTCGCCAAGATGACCGCATCCGATGGGAACGCTTTAATTTCCATCGAGCGCAAATCTTGACATACCGCGCCACGGCAGATGCCTTCTTCGTCGATGACGGCGCGAAGGAACTCCCATCCTTCATATTTTTCGACGAGACCTTGCGCTTCGTAACGACGAACCTGCTCATCGAGTGCATAGAGAAGTTGCTGTCCTGTCGTCGCTCCAGCGTATGCCGTACGGTGGTGAAGGGTTCCACCGAAACGACGGAAGTCTAAGAGACCTTCTGGCGTACGGTTGAACATGACGCCCATCCGGTCGAACATGTGAATGATTTTCGGAGCATTCTCCGCCATCTTTTGGACAGGCGGTTGGTTGGCGAGGAAGTCGCCTCCGTAGACCGTGTCGTCAAAGTGTTGCCAAGGAGAGTCACCTTCCCCTTTCGTGTTGACGGCCCCGTTAATCCCACCTTGGGCACAAACTGAATGTGAACGCTTGACCGGTACAAGCGAGAATAGTTTTACCGGAACACCCATCTCTGCCGACTTGATTGTCGCCATGAGTCCAGCTAGACCGCCACCGATGACGATCAAACTTTGATTTGCCATGTAAAATTCCCCCTAATTACAAGATGCCTGCAAACGTCAAAATCGAACGGATGCCGACAAAAGATAGTGCCAAGAACACGACACCTGATACGTAGCTCATGAGACGTTGCGAACGAGGTGACTGTGTGATACCCCACGTGATCGAGAACGACCAAAGACCGTTCGCGAAGTGGAACGTAGCCGAAAGGATTCCGACTATGTAGAAGATCAACATGAGCGGGTTGTCGACGATGTTTTGCATCATCTCCGCATTGACTTCTACCCCGCGCAATTTCGCAAGACGCGTTTCCCAAACGTGCCAAGCGATGAAGATCACGAGGAAGACTCCTGTGAAACGTTGGAAGAGATACAACCAGTTGCGTGCGTATGAATAGCGGTTCGAGTTGATCGACCCGAGAAACGCATAGTACACGCCGTACACCCCGTGGAAAATCATCGGCAATGCGATAATTGTCACTTCAAGGAAGTACAAATACGGTAAGTTCCCCATGAATTTTGCTGCTTTGTTGAATGACTCCACCCCATCGACGATGTAGTAGTTGACCGACAAATGGACGATCAAAAACAAACCGATTGGAATGACCCCAAGTAGCGAATGGACTTTACGACTGAAGTAGTCACGATGCGCTGCCATTCTAGTTCCCCCTTTTCACGAGCATTGGCTCGTATTGTCAATAAAAGCGTTTTCAAATGCAGATATAGCTTTCTGTCTCCTATTCTACTCTTGTGAAAATTGTATGACAAGACAACCTAGCCGATTTGTGCCACATTCTTTTCAAAAATACAGGATGACCAAATTCCAATTGGTCGTTATAATGATATAGAGAGATTGGAGTGATGGGATAGAATGGAAACGATGAGCCAACCAATTTTCGCGATTGAACTGCTTCGCGACTATGTGTTGACGGATTTGCTTGGCGAAGATTACGCCCAAGTCATCTATTGGTCAGGAAAACGGGTCGCCCGTAAGTTCCCGACGATGTCCGACGATGAACTGACTGCCTTCTTCGCAGAGGCAGGTTGGGGAGAGTTGAGAATCAAGAAGGAACGTGGGAGCAAATTTACATATGAATTGATCCCACCACCTGCGACTCAGGCCAAAGCGACAGGTTATTATCAGCTTGAAGCTGGATTTTTAGCTGAACAGATTGCAGGTCGTTTCCAGTGCGTCGCGGAAGGTTACGCCGATCCAACCCGAAAAGCTGTCCAAATCACCGTCCAACTAGACCGAAAAGACGACTACAAATAAGAGTCGATGCCAACGCATCGACTCTTATTTTTGTTTCTGCTGAAGTTGTTGACGCATGTAGCGACGGAATTCATTGAGTTCTTGTCGATGAAACGTCACACTTCCCCCTTCATAGCTCCGAGTCGCCTTACGAACAACTTCGACAATATTTCCTGGAAAATGTCCGTTATTCACTAACCAATGGAGTGCTTCTTGTTTTGAGAGCAGAACACGTTCTTGTTCATAGGCCAGGCCACGTATCAAGTTCAATACGCTATACACCGTCTGTTCTTCAATCGAGTCAAGACAGTCGAGCGCATCCGCTCGAATCGCATCAGAAAAATGAGCTGAATCAAATCCAGAAAGGAGTTTATGAAGTGGTTGCCCTCGCCATGTGATACCACGCTCTAAAATCACTTGGACGTGAGCCGCCAAATCAGGATCGGTGAATCCTTGTTGCAATTCGGTTCTTTCTTCCCTACTAGCTTCTTCAAAACGTGAACGCCACCCTTCACTATAGTGAAACTCAAAAGAACTTGGATGATACCAATCTTTTAGCTGCGCCATCGTCATGATGCTCAGTTCGAGCGGATATGGTTCGTTGGAGTACGAGAGACAGCAGTCGATGAGTTTTTGTCGTTCCTCCCGAGTCAATGCGTTTGATACGACGAGCAACAAATCTACATCACTTCGTTTCGGATGAAAACCACCCATCGCTAATGATCCATGAATATATATATGCTGAACGGTTGGTAGAAATTCATCAATCGCTCTCACGAATGAAGCGATTGTATTCTCCACGTCTGTCGTAATCTGTCTCATTCATCCGTCTCCTCATGCACGTATTGAAGCACGGTCTCCGCTAATTTTTCCGGCAATCCCGCTTCCTTCAATTGTTCGAGCGATGCCAGACGGATTTGTTTCATCGACCCGAAATGGCGGATAAGCTGTTGACGGCGTTTCGGACCGACACCCGGAATCTCATCGAGGATCGACTTCGTCATCTTCTTCGTCCGTAAGCTGCGGTGGAACGTGATGGCGAAACGGTGGACCTCATCTTGCATCCGCTGCAACAGATAAAAAGCGCTCGAGCGTGGATGGAGCTCGACAACGCCCCCACCTTCTCCGAATAACAGTTGGCTCGTTCGATGTCGGTCATCCTTTTTGAGCGAGCCAACCGGCAAGTCGAGCCCGAACTCGTTTTGGATGACGTCGAGCGCCGCGTTTAATTGTCCAATCCCCCCATCGATCAGTAGGAGATCGGGTAATCGCTTGTCTTCCGTCAAAAGACGGCGGAATCGTCGACGGACGACTTCACGCATCGTCTCGTAATCATCCGGTCCTTGAACCGTCCGAATCTTGTATTTCCGATATTCTTTTTTGAGTGGCTTCCCGTCTTCAAAGACGACGAGCGCCGACACGGCGTCCGCCCCCTGGATGTTCGCGTTGTCGATGATGTCGACACGTGACAAGTTGGGGATGCCGATTACTTCCCCGAGTTCACGCATCGCGAGCAACGTCCGCTCTTCATCTCGGGCGAGCAACTCGAACTTCTCGTTTAAGGCGATTGTCGCATTCTTCGTTGCTAAATCAAGCAACTGTTTCTTTGCCCCTCGTTTCGGCTGCATCACTTTCGTTCCGATGGCGTCATTCAGTAAATCGAGCCGGACCGTCTCGGGTACGAGAATTTCTTTTGGCACGACGTTTTGTTCATAGAACTGAACGATGAAACTTTCGAGTTCTTCCGAAGGCTCTCCATGCATCGGGAAGAGCGAGACATCTCGCTCAATCATCTTCCCGCCACGCATATAGAATACTTGGACGCACATCCAGCCTCGGTCGAGCGTATAGCCGAAGACGTCACGGGCCGTCGGGTCGGCCGTGATCATGTTCTGTTTGTTCATAATCGATTCGACTGCTCGAATTTGATCGCGTAGTTCAGCCGCCCGCTCGAACTGCATATCCTCAGCGGCACGTCCCATCTCGACGTTCAGCTTCGTGAGCGTTTCAGCCGTCTCCCCGTTCAAGAAGCGCCGGATCTCATTGACGATCTCTTTTTGCGAATCCGTATCGACCGCCAGCTCACAAGGACCTAAACATTGCCCGATATGATAATACAGACAGAGTTTCTTAGGCATCGGCTGACATTTCCGCAGCGGATACAGTTTATCGAGTAGACGTTTCGTCTCGTTCGCCGCATAGGCGTTCGGATACGGTCCGAAGTAATGTCCGCCGTCTTTTTTCAATTTCCGCGTCGTCAATAGACGCGGATATGGTTCGTTCGTAATCTTGATATATGGGTACGTTTTGTCGTCTTTGAGGCGAATGTTGTACTTCGGGTCGTGCTTTTTGATGAGCGTCATTTCGAGTAATAACGCCTCGAGTTCACTCGCCGTCACGATGTACTCGAAGTCACGAATCTCTGCGACGAGACGCATCGTCTTGATGTCGTGTGCGCCCGTGAAGTAAGAACGGACCCGATTCTTGAGGTTTTTCGCCTTCCCTACATAGATGACCTCACCATATTCGTTTTTATGCAGATAACAACCCGGCTCGTCCGGGAGCAGCGCTAATTTATGTTTAATGTGGTCGGTATGACTCAATTCCATTCACCTCAGTTTAGCTTCCTCCTGGACGGGAAAAAGAGTGTGATATCTCGCCAGAGGAGGATTTTATAGTATGAAACGATACGATGTCATCATTGTCGGTAGCGGCTCCGCAGCGGGTCAAGCCGCTTCCATTTTACGCGAAGCCGGTAAAGAGATCGCCATCATTGAGAATTGGACGTTCGGAGGAACATGTCCTCAACGCGGATGTGACCCGAAGAAGATGCTTACCGAAGGAGCAGAACTCCTTGCCCGAACGGAACGTATGCGTGAGCTTGGCGTCGAAGGAAGCCTGTCACTCGATTGGTCGTCCTTTAAAAAGCGGATTGATGAGTACCGCCTCTCTATCCCAACATCCAAAAAACAGCATTGGGATGAGATGAACATAGACTTATATCAGGGAGAGCCTCGCTTTATCGATGAGGATTCAATCGTCATCGATGGTCACGAGCTCTCTGCCAATCAATTTTTAATCGCTACGGGTCAAACGCCCCGCCCTCTCGATATCCCAGGTGGCGAACTGGCGATCACGAGCGATGATGTGTTCGACCTCGACGCGTTGCCTGAATCGATTCATATCGTGGGGGGAGGCTATATCGCCTTTGAATTCGCCCATATCTTCCGACGATTCGGAAGCGACGTGACACTCCTCATTCGTTCACATGCGTTGAAGGCATTCGACCCGAACGTCGTCCACCGGCTCATCGAAGAATCGAAGCGAATCGGCATCACCGTCCGACATGACGTCGAGCCAATACGAATCGATAGCAACGTCTTAACGTTATCAGATGACTCTACCCTAGAAGGAGTTGTCCTTAACGCTACAGGACGAATTCCAAGCATCGAGCGACTTCGGCTTGAAGCGGCAGGTGTCACAGCTGATCATCGCGGTGTACATGTGAACGAGCATCTGCAAACAAGTAACCCAAATATATACGCCGCAGGCGACGTCGCTAACAGTTCAAATCCCAAACTCACTCCATTCGCCGGTCTGGAAGGGCGCCTCGCCGCACTCAATATGCTTCACGGGAATACAAGGTCACTCCCTGAGCGTCCGGCTCCGACCATCGTCTATGCGACACCACCGATTGCCAAAGTCGGTTTTACGGTCGAGGAAGCGGAAGCTGAGGGCATTGACTTCGACGTGAAAGAAACGGACATGTCGCACTTCCTCACCTATTCACGAATCAATGACACAACCGCATATTCAAAAGTGTTACTAAGTGCAGAAGGGCACGTCATCGGGGCTCATTTGATTGGTCATCATGCCCCAGAACTTATCAACCTGTTCTCTTACATTATACAGAACAAACTGTCGCATCAACATGTGAAGCACTTAGAAGTCGCCTATCCGACCGCCGCCTCCGACCTGACCTATCTCATCTAAACAAAAGACGGGACTCGCCTCGTGGCGAATCCCGTCTTTTACTTATTCGATTCCTTTGTCCTTGTCTTCTTTCAGCGCGTCTTGTAACGACTTCTCCCAAAGTGGAACACCTTTCGCGTGCGCCGCACGCGAGATGAGGTGACCCCCAACAGGAGCTGTCAAGAGGACGAAGAAGAGACCGAGCAAGAGTCTTGCATCAAACACCCGTTCATCGACATATACGTGAAGGACGGCTGCAAAGAGGACGAACATGACACCGAGTGTCGCACTCTTTGAGGCAGCGTGTGTTCTCGAATAAATATCTGGGAGACGGATGAGACCGATCGCGGCGACGACGGTGAAGAAGACGCCGATGATCGTGAAGATGCCGGTAATGAGATCAAAGATCATTGTCGCGGTCATGTTGGATAATCTCTCCCCTCTCTAAGAATTTCGAGAACGCCACCGTTCCGATGAAGGCCAAAATACTGAGTAGCAAGATGACTTCAAAATACAAAGTCGTATCGAGCAGAATCGATAGTAACGCGACGACCGAGATAAGCGCGATCCCGATGGAGTCGAGCGCGATGACTCGGTCTGCCGTCGTCGGTCCTTTGACGACACGATACAACATCATCAACATCGCAAGCAAGAGAATGGCGAGCGAGATGTAGATGAGAATGTCTAGTAAATCCATCACTCTGTCGCCTCCTTAATGCTTGATTCAAAGTTATCATAAATGTCTTTTTGTAACGCTTCTTTATCCGGCATGTTAAGTGCGTGGATATAGAGCACGGAATTGTCTTTTGACACCTGAACGACGAGCGTCCCTGGTGTGAGCGTGATCAGCATCGAGAGCAAGCTGACTTTCCATCCTTTGTCGAGCGACGTCTCATAGCGGAAAATCCCTGGTTGGATTTTCAACTTCGGACTAAGGACGAGACGCAGTACCTCAAAGTTCGCGAGGAACAATTCACGGATGAAGATGAGCAGCAGTTTAAATAGACGCCAGACGCGTGTGAAGTAAAAGCCGCCTCCACTAGATTTAAAGAATCGGCGCATCATGAACAAGATGAGTAAGCCAAGTAGATACCCGACGAAGAATCCGCTCGTTGTGAACGATCCCGTGAGGAACATCCAGATGAACGCCAAGAAAAAGTTAATCAATAGTTGATAAGCCATCTGTCATTCACTCCTTTATCACGGCATCGATATAGATTTCTGGATTGACGAGCGGCTCAATCGCTTGCGTGATATACGGATGGATGGCTTCTGCCCCAAATCCGTATGCGACCGCAATGATGAGCAACAAGAAGACCGGCACGATCAAACGCTTCGTATACGGTACGAGCGGTCCATCATACTCGCGCTTCGCCTCGCCCCAGAACCCGTTCAAGAAAATCTTCATGACCGAATAGAGGACGAAGAGACTCGACAAGAGGACGAGAAGTGGTCCGAACAGCTCGCCTTCGTCCATCCCACCTGAGACGATCAATAACTTTCCGAAGAATCCACTAAGTGGCGGAATCCCTGCGAGCGAGAGCGCTGCGACGAAGAACGTCCATCCGAACAGCGGGAAACGGGTGATGAGTCCACCCATATCACGGAGTTGACCGGATTTGGTGATTCCGATCATCATCCCGACGAGCATGAAGAGAACCGCTTTGATGATCATGTCGTGAATCAAATAGTAGAGTGACCCTTCAAGGGACGTCTGCGTATTGACCGAGATCCCGTACAAGATGACCCCGACCGCGATCATGATGTTGTAGATGATGATCAGTTTCACATCGTTATATGCGATGGCCCCTGTCATCCCGATGAAGATGGTGAGGACAGCGAGCACCATGAGGAACGTCTGTAAAAATTCACCGTTCCCATCAAACAGTAGCGTGTACGTCCGCAAGATCGAGTACACCCCGACTTTCGTCAAGAGTGCCCCAAACATGGCGAGAATCGGGGTCGGTGCGACCACGTACGCTCCAGGGAGCCAGTAGTGAAGTGGGACGAGTGCCCCTTTCATCCCGAAGACGATGACGAACAGCACACCGATGACAGTGATGACGTCCGGGTTATCGACGAGCGGGATCTTCATCGCCAAGTCCGCCAAGTTGAGCGTGCCTGTGACTCCGTAAAGCAAGGCGACCGACATGACGAAGAGCGCCGAGGCGATGATGTTCACGAGCAAGTATTTGATCGATTCACGTAACTGGACGCCACGTCCACCGAGTACAATCAACACGTATGAGGACATCAAGAAGACCTCGAAGAAGACGAACAAGTTGAAAATATCACCTGTCGTGAAGGCACCGTTCACCCCGACGAGCAAGAACAGCATCGAAATGTACAAGTAGTTGCCTTCATATGAATCTGAGAAATAATGGACGGCGAACCACACGATGAAGAGCGTGAGGAGAGTCGACGTCGTCACGAGTAGGGCTGACAGCATATCCGATACGAGCGTGATGCCGAACGGCGCTTGCCAGTTCCCGAGGTTGAGGGTTTGAATTCCCTCCGTGGAGACCGTATGCACGAGAAAGAGTGACACGATCGCCGTCATAACTAAAGCTCCAAGAGCCATCACGCGCTGCAGCTGGACCCGTTTTGGCATAAACATCATAAGGATGGCCGCAAGCGCAGGAATGACGATTGGAAAGACCGGTAAGTTAATCATACGATTCTGTTCCTTTCATTTCTTCCATATTGTCCGTGCTGAGCTCCTGGTACGTGCGGTAAGCAAGTACGAGGAAGAACGCCGTCACCCCGAAACTGATCACGATTGCCGTCAAGACGAGCGCTTGCGGTAACGGGTCTGTGAATTCAGTCACACCGTCGACGAGGACAGGGGCAGCCCCTGTCTTCAAACCTGCCGTCGTCAAGACGAGAAGGTGTGCCGCGTGACTGAACAAGGCAGTGCCGATGATGATGCGTAACAAACTTCTTGAGAGAACAAGATAGACGGCACACATCGTCAAGACACCGATGATGATGCTAACGAAGATTTCCATTATTCACTCTCTCCAATCGTTTGTATAATCGTCAACGTGATTCCGATGACTACGAGGTAAACCCCTAAGTCGAACGCAATCGCCGTATGGAGCGTCTGTTCACCGAGAAGTGGTAAGTCGAACTTCCCGTAAGCATGCGTCAAGAACGGACGACCCAAGAATACGGAGTGAAGACCTGTCGCGAGTGCAATCAGTAATCCGGTCGCCGTCATGAGACGGTAGTCGATCGGGAGCACGTTCGCAAGCGTCTTCGAATCAAATGCGAGTAGCAACAAGACGAGTGCCGCGGATGTCATCAATCCACCGATGAATCCTCCACCTGGTGAATAGTGACCGGCAAAGAACAAGTCGATGGAGAAGATGACAATGATGAAGAAAATGATAATCGCGGCCGTCTGCAAAATGACGTCATTGACGCGTCTGCTGTTTTGCTTCATGTTCAGCTTCTCCTTTCGTACGTCGTGTTGTTCTAAATTTAATCATCGTGTAGATCCCGAAAGCTGCAATCCCGAGAACGACGATTTCAAACAAGGTATCAAATCCACGGAAGTCGACGAGAACGACGTTGACCATGTTTTTACCTGCTGCAAGCTCATACACGTTCTCTTTGTAATACTCTGAGATCGAGGTGAGCGATTTGTTTGTGAGTGCCATGAAGCTGAGAAGCGTCACGGTCGTCCCGACGAGAACAGCCACGATAGCATTCCCGACTTTGAAACGCATCCGAACTTCCTTCTTGCTGATGTCCGGCATGTGATAGAAGACGAGCAAGAACAATGCGACCGAGACCGTCTCGATGACGAGCTGCGTGAGTGCCAAGTCCGGTGCACCGAAGAAGACGAAGAACAGTGCCACGCCGTAACCAACGACCCCAAGGAGAATGATGGACGGGAGACGCGACTTCATGAAGAGAATCGCGAGCGCCGCTAGCATGACGACGGCTCCGAGCACATATTCATACGGTGCAATCTCAGCCAGGTTCTCAAACGAGAAGCGGTACATGTCGAACCACCAGATACTGAAGAGCATCATGCCTGAGAGGAAGACGAAAATATAGATCAAGTACGACCGGATGAATCCAGTCATGTAGTTGTCCTTAAAGCGATATGCCGCCTTGTTCGACCAGACGAGCGTACCGTCGTACATCCCGTTGAGCGTCAGACGATGTGGGATGCGGTTGTAGATGCCTATCCATTTACCCATTTGCCAGAACATCAATGAACCGAGAAGGACGATCCCGATCGTCATGAAGAGTTCTGGTGTCAAACCGTGCCAGAAGTAGATGTGAACATCGACTTCTTGCCCTTGTGCGACGAGTGTCGGATAGATCGACTCGACGGCTGGTTTGATGAGCGAGTTCGACAAGACGTTCGGGAAGAACCCGAGCACGACAACGAGAAGTGCAAGGATGACCGGTGAGATTAACATGCCAATCGGCGCCTCATGCGGTTGTTTCGGCAATTGATCGAACTTTGCCTTGCCCATGAACGTCCGCGTGAACAGCATGATGCTGTAGATGAACGTG
This sequence comes from Exiguobacterium sp. s75, assembly GCF_018617145.1. GTDB lineage: Bacteria > Bacillota > Bacilli > Exiguobacteriales > Exiguobacteriaceae > Exiguobacterium > Exiguobacterium profundum. The sequence goes on along the minus strand of NZ_JACSJQ010000001.1, from coordinate 196,638 downwards.
AACACACTTCCGACGAACGCGATGACCGGGAGCAAAATCCCAATCGTATCAAGCGCAAAGAAGTCGGCCGAGAAGACTTTCGTCGTCGCCTTCAAGAACATCTCTTTACTCAAGAATCCGTTAAATGGCGGAAGACCAGCCATCGATAAAGAACCGATGACGGCGACCGTGAATGAAATCGGCATGACGGTCATCAGACCACCGAGTTTACGAATGTCACGTGTGCCCGTCTCGTGGTCGACAATCCCGACCATCATGAAGAGCGAGCCTTTGAACGTCGCGTGGTTGATCAAATGGAAGATCGCCGCAATCGTCGCGACCATAAAGATGTTGTCATCCATGCCGTCATAGTGGAGCGCCGCCGCTCCGAGTCCAAGGAGTGACATGATCAACCCGAGTTGACTGACGGTCGAGAACGCTAGGATTCCCTTCAGGTCGGTCTGCTTCACGGCGTTGAACGAACCCCAGAACATCGTGAACATCCCGACCCCGGCTATCGTCCATAGCCAGACGGATGATTCTTGGAACACCGGGCTCATGCGGGCCACAAGGTAGAGACCCGCCTTGACCATCGTTGCTGAGTGGAGGTACGCACTGACCGGAGTCGGTGCTTCCATCGCGTCAGGCAACCAGATGTGGAACGGGAACTGCGCCGACTTCGTGAACGCCCCGAGCAAGATGAGAATCATCGCGACGAGGAAGAACGGACTCTCGGCGATGACGCCCGAGTTCGCGACCATATCGCGAATGCTGTACGAACCGACCATCGATTCGAGTAAGACAATCCCTCCGAGCATCGACAATCCACCGAACACGGTGAGAAGCATCGACTTCTGCGCACCATAGCGTGAACGTTCTTTCTCATACCAGTACCCAATCAATAGGAATGAAGAAATCGATGTGAGCTCCCAGAACATATACATGACAATCATGTTATCCGAGAGAACGACCCCGAGCATCGCACTCATGAACATCAAGAGATAAACGTAAAAATGCCCGAGCGACTCTTTGTCCTTATTCAAATAGTAAATCGAATAGAGGACGACAAGTGCGCCAATTCCCGTGATGAGAAGCGCGAACAAGAGACTGAGTCCATCGACGTATGCCGTGAAGTTAATCCCGAGGGACGGCATCCACGCAATCGTCTCTGTCACGACGTCCCCTGCACTCGTGATCGGAATGAATCCGGCGAAGTAGGTGACGAGCACGACCGGAACGATCAAGACGAACCAGCCTGTATGAATTTGTTTCATCCCCCGGAACAAAAGCGGGATGAATGGTGCCGCAAGAAGCGGCAACAAAATAGCTAAATGTAACAGCGACAAGAAAATTCCTCCTTCGAACAGAGTCGTACAATAGATTGAGCCGTAAAGTAAGGTCACTTGACTCCATCATGTCTTCCTCATGAGTATAGCGTAAATTTTCAGTCTGTTTCCATGATAAAAGCTTCCAGTTCAAGCGCTCCCCCGTCAAAATTCCGAATCTGTTAAATATGAAGGAAGCCGACGGAATTTCTTCAAAAAAATTTTGAAATCAGACGTTATGTATCGGAATATGACCGGATTGAGGGTGCGTGGAATAACTCAACTTATTCCCTACTTGCCTGTCCTTTTCCTTCTTTTCTATTCCGCAAAACAAAAAAGCAGCCGATCTCAATCGGCTGCTACGCAATTATTGTGCTGTCGCGATAAACTCTTTCAATGCTTCTTTTGGTTGGAAGCCCATTGTTTTCGAAACAGGCTCGCCATCTTTGAACATCATGAGTGTCGGGATACTTTGGATTTGGAAAGCACCTGCGACTTCAGGGTTTTCGTCGACGTCGAGTTTCACGATTTGGACTTGGTCACCCATTTCTTGATCGAGTTCTTCGAGAACTGGCGCGATCATGCGACATGGTCCACACCAAGTTGCCCAGAAATCTACGAGGACGACGCCCTCTTTTACATCTTGTTCAAACGATTGAGTCGTTGCGTGTTTAATAGCCATTTGTAAAAACCTCCCCAATAAGATGAGAGAGTCCTGGTAAAGAACTCTCATGCAATTCATGTTCAGAGTATACCACGGAGGGTAACAACCCCAAAACGTTTTGCTTATTAGCTATTGACGAGGTGCTTACGGAACTCTTCTGTCAACATCGGGACGACATCGAACAAGTCGCCGACGATGCCATAGTCTGCCACGCTGAAGATGTTTGCTTCTGGGTCCTTGTTGATGGCGACGATGACTTTCGCGTTACTCATCCCAGCCAAGTGTTGAATTGCTCCTGAGATCCCACATGCGATGTAGAGGTCTGGCGTGACAACTTTACCCGTCTGTCCGATTTGAAGTGCGTAATCGCAGTAATCAGCGTCACATGCTCCACGTGAAGCACCGACCGCTCCTCCGAGAAGCTCAGCCAACTCTTCAAGCGGTTTGAATCCATCTTCGCTCTTCACGCCACGTCCACCTGCGACGATAACTTTCGCTTCCGCCAAATCTACTTTCCCAGTCGCCTTACGCACGACTTCTTTGACGATCATCGCGAGGTCTTTCAATTCGACCGCCGGCGTTTCAACAGAGACGCTCGCGCCCGCTTGACGTGCAAGTGCATCGATGTTGTTTGGACGGATTGTGAAGAACATGACCGAATCTTTGAACTTCACTTTCTCGAACGCCTTCCCTGAGTAGATTGGGCGAACGAACTCTGCGTCGCGTCCTGTTCCTTCGATCGAGACAACGTCACTGATGAGTCCGGCATCAAGACGTGCCGCAAGTTTCGGTGCGATATCTTTCCCGAGAGCCGTGTGCCCGAGAACAATCATTTCCGGATTTTCTTGCTCGATCAACTGACGGAGCACTTGTCCGTAGCCGTCTGGCGTATAATGCTTAAGGCGATCATCTTCGACGACGAGGACACGGCTTGCGCCATACTCCCCGAGTTCTTGTGCGAGTGATTGCACGTGATCCCCAATCACGACTGCCGTCACATCGTCTGTCAATTGCTTCGCCGCAGCGATGGCTTCGAATGATACGTTACGTAACGCGCCTTCACGCGCTTCTGCGAGTACTAAAGCTTTCATCTATGATCTCCCCCTTAAATGACTTTCGCTTCCGTGCGAAGAAGTTGTACGAGCTCGCTCACTTGTGTCGACATATCGCCTTCAAGGATGCGACCGGCTTTCTTCTCTTCTGGCAAGAATCGTTCAATCGTCTCGATTTTCGCTTCGATTTCATCTTCATCGAGATCGATGTCCATGAGTTCGAGTTCTTCGAGCGGTTTCTTCTTCGCCTTCATGATTCCTGGCAAGCTCGGGTAACGCGGCTCGTTCAACCCTTGTTGTGCCGTTACGAGAAGTGGGAGTGCGACTTCGATCACTTCCGTATCCCCTTCGACGTCACGTGTGACCGTAGCCGTTGTACCATCGATTTCAAGACCCGTGATCGTCGTCACGTAGTTCATGTCGAGAAGTTCTGCGACACGTGGTGCGACTTGTCCGCTACCGCCATCGATTGCCACGTTTCCTGCGAAGATGAGGTCTGCGTCCTGTTCTTTCAAGTATGAGGCGAGAACTTTTGAAATCGTGACATGGTCCGCATCCTCGACATCGTCCTCGATTGAGATGCGAACGGCTTTGTCCGCACCCATTGCGAGTGCTGTACGTAATTCTTTGTCCGCATCTTCTGGTCCTACCGTGACGACCGTGACCTCTCCCCCGAGTGCGTCACGTTTTTGAATCGCTTCTTCGACCGCATATTCGTCATACGGGTTGATGATGAACTCAGCGCCGTCTTCTTGAATTTCCCCATTCTCGAGCTGAATTGCTTCCTCAGTATCAAACGTACGTTTCAGCAAAACAAAAATATTCATGGTTGATCCCCCTTTAGTCAATTCTTCCCATCATTCATGAATCAGCATTCATTTTTTGAGCTAGTGATAGGGCTCACTGTTACGTAAGCCCTTTTTTCAACATATGGTGCACATTTGGAAGCGTCGACAACAGATCATACTTGAAGCCGCTCGCCATCCAACTCGTCACAACCTCATCGATTGTGCCGAAAATCATTTGACGGGCGAGTCGATAGTCTAAATCCTTGTCAAACTCTCCAGTCTCGATTCCATGTTTGACGACAGAATCGATTAAGTTCAAATACGGTTTGAGCACTTCTCCGATTTTTTGGCGAAGTACCAAGTTCGACTGCCGCAGTTCGATTTGTGTCACGACGGCGAGGTCGTAATCTGCCGACAGTTGCTTTAAATGTGATTCAATCAACTGATACAACTTACTCCCGGCTGACGTCTCGCTCTCGATTTGTTGTTTCGAGTAGTCGATGAACAGCCCCATCTTCGCTTGGAACAATTCGATTAAGAGATGCTCCTTGTTTTTAAAGTACAAATAGATCGTGCCGTCCGCGACACCCGCCTCTTTGGCGATGGCTGTCACCTTTGCACCGTGATAGCCATGATTGGCAATTACTTTGACCGCCGCATCAATGATTCGGTCACTTTTCGAAATATGATTTGTCATTAACCCCAAGCTCCTTACCGTTGCAGAAAAATGAATGATGGTTCATTCATTTATTATTCTATCATGCGTACGCTTGGTGTCAACTGCTTTGTTTCACTTGTTTGGCCTTCTCTTCGTCGACGAGGACACGGCGTAAAATCTTACCGACGAACGTCTTCGGCAACTCGTCGCGGAACTCATACAACTTTGGCACTTTATAAGCCGCAAGCTTCTCGCGACAATGTTTGTCGAGTTCTTCTTCCGTCACACTCGAGCCATCGCGAAGGACGATGAACGCTTTGACCGTCTCACCCCGATATGGATCTGGGACACCGATACAGACCACTTCCTTCACGGCCGGATGTTCGTAGAGGACTTCTTCGATTTCACGCGGATAGACATTAAAGCCACCTGCGATGATCATGTCCTTCTTCCGGTCGACAATATAGAAGAACCCGTCCTCGCCCATGTAGCCGAGATCACCGGTTGCGAGCCACCCATCTTTCAAGACGGCTGCCGTTTCCTCCGGTTTCTGCCAGTAGCCTTTCATGACTTGTGGACCGCTCAGCATGATTTCACCGATCTCGCCGATATCTGCTTCCATCTCTCCGTCTGCTTTTACTATTTTAGCAGAAGTATCCGACAGCGGCGCACCAATTGAGCCGACGATTCGCTTATCCCATAAGAAGTTCGCGTGCGTAACCGGCGACGTCTCAGACAATCCGTATCCTTCGACGATGCGACCACCCGTGATCTTCTCGAACTCTTCTTGTACCTCAATCGGAAGCGGTGCCGAACCTGAGATACACGCTTCAATCGATGACAAGTCGTACTTTTTCAGTTTCGGGTCGTTCAAGATCCCGACGTACATCGTCGGAGCTCCTGGGAAGAAGTGCGGCTTTTTCTTCTGAATCGTCTTCAAGACATCCGTCACTTCAAAACGTGGCACGAGGACGAGCTCATAGCCGTTCGTGACCCCAAAGTTCAGACAGCACGACATCCCATAGACGTGGAAGAACGGCACGACACACAAGACGCGTTTCTCGTCCCCTCGATTGTACTTATAGAATAAGTTCGTGATTTGATCCGCGTTCGCCGTCAAGTTGAAATGAGTCAACATGACACCTTTCGGAAGTCCCGTTGTTCCCCCTGTATATTGAAGAACGGCGACATCTTCTTTTGGATCGATGTCGAGCGGCGTGATAGGATTGAAGTCCTTATAATCTTTGAACAGCGTCGAACCGGTCGTATCGATGACGATATTGTTCTCACGTTTCACTTTGATTGGATACAGTTTGTTTTTCGGGAATGGTAAGTAATCAGCGATACTCGTCGTGATCACGGTTTGAATCTCCGTCTTCTCACTGACGCGAAGTGTTTTCGGATATAGCAGGTCGAGGGTGATGACAATTTTGACACCTGCGTCCGTGACGAGGTTTTCTAGCTCACGTTCCGTATAGAGCGGATTCGTCTGGACGACCGTCCCACCTGCATAGAGCACGGCATAGAATGAGATGACGTATTGAGGACAGTTCGGAAGCATGAGGCTGACGCGGTCGCCTTTTTCAAGCCCTTTCGCTTGAAGCATCGTTCCGAGTCGACGTGCGGCATCATCGATTTCCGCGAATGTCCACTCCTTTCCGATAAAGGAGACGGCCGTACGATTTGGATAATCCTTTGCTGCGCGAGACAACGCCTCATAGAGCGCCTTTACCTCATAATCGATTGACTGGGGCATTCCTTTTGGATAATCTTGTAACCACGGTTTGTTCATCGCTGTTCCTCCTTAGGAAATGAATACTCATTCAGTTACCCCTATTATAATGCTAAGAAAACGCTTTCATCTACCCTTTACCCGATAATTTTCAGAAAATATCAAAAAAAGCGATTGGATTTGTCATCCAATCGCTGTCATACCCGCCTAAAATAGGAATCTTTCGAATCCAGTTTTTCAAGCTTCTGATTCATGAGTTGTTGCAATTCTTTTTCATGACGAATATTTGAGAAGTCAGTCCCGAACCATGCCTCCATTTCAGGTCGAGAGAAGGCATAGGTCCGGTTCGGGAAAGCAAAACGGACGATTTCGGCGTTCGGGATGAGGGTGAAATAGGCAGCCGCATTCCGAATCGCCAGATGTTCTTGTTCCGCTCGTTCCATACCCGGGTCTTCGTAACGGACGGTCAACCCATAAGGACGCTTCTTCGTCTGCAGTTCGACCGATCGATAGCATTCATGTAGCGGCAATCTTCCGGCAATGCCGACGACGGCTGCATTGTCCCCGACTTTCGCCCCTTTGTATTCAAAGGCGTCCGGTTCCGGGTTCATACATCCTGCCAGTGAGATGACGAGTACGAGCAACAGACATAAGCGTTTCATAGGTGTCCCTCCTTACGATTTGAGTCTCAAGTTGAAGCGGTAAAGCAAGCGTTTAGCGAGTAAGTGTGCTAAGAACGCTCCGATCACAAAGCCTACGATGTACAACATACTGTTCGCTTGATACGTGAATGTCGTGAACACAATTCCTGTGAACATCGCGATACATCCAACGATGATAATGTGGACGAGCCATAACCAGTTGTTGAACATGAAGAAACGACCGTTGTTTTCTTGCGGTGCACGATTGTACATCCAAGCTCCTAACCAGAATGACAAGGCGATAAAGACGATAGACGATGGGATGCTAATCGTGACGAACTCTTGCCAATACTGATCGGATCGAATGTATTCATATAAAGATAAATTCATCAAGTTACCGAGTGGTGAGATAGCTTGAATAAATACACTTTCATAAGCTGAATCGATTAACCAACCCAACGCATCACCTCGACCAGTCAACGAGTAAGCGGATCCTTGAATCAATGCGAGAATACCTAACGGGAAAATCAAGGCGACAAACGACCACACCGATTGAGAAATCGATTCCCCACCGAATGATCCCATCCATAAAGCCAACGAGAATAATGAGATCCCAATCAAGGCGATGTACAGGACGATCACGATCGATTTAAATACGGTCCCTTCTAATAAGAACGAATAACGGGAAGTGGCGACCAATGCAAACATCGCGATACTTCCTAACAGCGTGGACATGATAATCCCACTTGCCCCCAACACCCATTTTGATATGTACAGCTGGGTGCGGGTGAAGGGGAGCGACATCGAAAAGTCTGACATTTGACTGTTTCGTTCGGCACCAATGAGCGACGTGGCCATGAGCGCACTAAACACGACGAATAAGAATACAACTGGTCCTACCGGAATGACATCACCTATGTCACCAAGATAGAAAGCTAAACTCGAATCAGGGTCGAAGAAAGACTCAACCGTCAGGCGATCTCGTTCTTCAAACGGGATGCCGTAATCTACAGAATTCGCTCGTGCATCTTTAATCTGCTCATCAAACTGTTCGAATTGTGTCCAAGCCGGCACAGTGAAGGCGACGACGCCTAAGAAGACGAGCAGCATCCAAAGCAACGACACTTGTTTCCAATCTTTCTTTAACAATACTTTAGACAACATGGGCTTCTCCTCCTAACTGGACACGGAAGACGTCTTCAAGAGACATCGGAATCTCTTCGATGAGCATCGGATTATATGAATCGATGAACGTTTCGAGCTCGTCCGTCCGTTCTTTCGCCATGAACAGCACGACACGTCCCGTCACGCTGATGATTTCGATATCTTTTCGTTCTAGCAGTTCGACCGGGACATGGTCGTTGAAGACGACTTGCCACTTGATGCTGAGGGCACGCGCCTCTTCGAGCGACAAGATCGCTTTGACACGTCCATTCTCAATCATGATGATGCGGTCAGCGATGCGTTCGAGTTCATGCAGTTGGTGACTTGAGACGATGATCGAGCAGTTCCGATTCTCGACTTGAGCAATCATCAGCTTCAACACATCGGATTTGGCGACGACATCAAGTCCGTCCGTCGGTTCGTCGAGCAGGTAGTACTTCGCTTGGACAGCGAAAGCAAGTGATAACGTCACGAGTGCCTTTTGTCCTTTAGAAAGCTGGCGGATCTTTTTGTTGTCGATGTTGTATCGTGTCAATGTCTCACGGAAGACGGTACGGTTGAAGGATGGATAAATCGATTCATACAGGTCCGTCGCCTCATTCACCGTATAATTTTTGAGCGCATCGGCTGAATCCGGTACGAAGATAACGTCACGCTTCAATCCCGCATCTTTAAAGATACTTTTCGAACCATAGAGCACGTCGCCCATGTCTGGGCGAATGATACCGACCATCGTGCGGAGAAGCGTTGTCTTACCGGCACCGTTACGTCCGACGAGCGCGATGATTTCTCCAGATTCGACAGTAAAGTCGATGCCATCTAGAATCGTTTGACGGTCAATTTTTTTACTTAACTGTTCAACTTTCAGCATTGGATTTCCCTACTTTCTCATATTCCGTTCGCAATACGCCAATGGCTTCGTCTAACGGCACGTTCGCATAGTGGCAATCAATCGCAATCTTTTTGATCGAGGCGATGACCGGCTCACGTGCCGCATCATCGTCCACCCAGTCCTCGGAGACAAACGTCCCGCGCCCACGTCGCATCTCAAGCAGCCCGAGCCGTTCCAACTCCTGATACGCCTTACTGACCGTATTCGGATTGATGACAAGATCGGTGGCGAGTTCACGCACGGACATCACCTTATCTCCGGGTCGTAAAATTCCACGGATAACGAGCTCTTTCGTTTGATTGACGATTTGTTCGTATAGCGGTTCTGAACTTTTCATATCGATTTTGTATAACATGGGTCACACCCTCTCATAGTCAATGTTACTCTTTAAGTGTATTATATGTATTAGTACACGCAATTACAATAGTTCTTTGAGGCCACTTTTAGTTTACAGCGAAATGGAAATGATTTGAATAAGACTTTGGACCGAGGTATTCTCCTTCAATATCAGGTAGATTGAACGAGAGGTGACGAAATGATTAAAAAACGATTACTGGCAAGTATGGTCGGTGGGGTTCTTGCTGGCGGGCTCTTCGTATATACGACGATTGAAAAGTCAGAGGCACGGGAGACTTATACCGCGTATGTGAAGGAAACGTACAACGAACAACCCGATATCGAGCTGTCACGCGATTGGAAGATGGGCGGTTATGTCGGGGAAGTCACATTGACGAACGAACCGTTCGCCGGAACTTATATTCTCGAAACGTATGGTGACGGCTCCATCCACGATAACGTGCTCGAGACGTATTGGGAACGCGAGGCAGAGCGGACGATTCACGAGCGCCTCGTTTCGAAAAGAATCTTAAAAGAAGAAGAGACCGTCCGTGCGGAAGTACCGACCGGAGTGTCCGATGATGTGCAAGCAAAAGTCAGCCCGGCCCCGCCGTCCATCTATGAAACGAATCCGAAGACGTATCTCGACGTCTCGATCATGTTTCATGAAGACTGGAACAATACGGACGAACAGAAACAACGAATCCTCGATGTCATCCGTGAAGTGGAATCCGACGTCTATTCGATTCACTTCTCGTTCGACGGGAAGCCTGGAGGAAATGATGATTACACAGAACGGTACATGATGTTCACGCGCAAAGCGTCTGACATCGACCCGTCCTTCCTCGATGTGCGGACGATTGAGGATTTGAACGCCTATGACCGCCTGTATGGATTCGACGATACGACATTCACGACAGAATATCGATTTGATGGCACCCCTATCGAAGAGAAGACGACACAATAATCCGGTGTCGTCTTTTTTGAGCGTTTGACTTTACAGGCAATCCAAAACGTTGTATCGTTTGACAAGTCAACGATTGATAAGTCAATTGAGAAAGGTGGGACGCAATGGACCTACGTGAAATCAGCCGATTACTTTACCAAATCAAGGTGGCGGAACAAAATGTCGCATCGTCGTTCGAACGGGAGACAGGATTCAGCCTGACCCGCTACGAGATGTTACAAGTCGTCAAAGAACGAGGCGTTTGTTCGCAACGTGCGATTAAGGAAGAGATGAAAATCGACAATGCCGCCATCACTCGACATTTGAAAATCCTTGAAGAGAAAGGATTTGTCGTCAGAGAGCGGAACGCGGAGAACCATCGCGAGATGTTCGTCCGTGTGACAGAGAAAGCAGAGCAAGACCTAAGGGATTGCGAGCGAGACGAACGGGCCAACCATCTCGTCTTACAAGCCTTGTCCGCTGAAGAGATTCAACACTTATCCGCGCTGCTTCAAAAATTGAACAGTCACGCCTAAACAGAGAAAGAAGGAATTCACCAATGGCAACTACATTCAAAAACAATACATTTACAGACGTCATGTTCGGTCGCAAATCAATCCGTGTCTATGACGAGAACGTGAAAATCTCACAAGAAGAAATGCTCGAGATGATTCAAGAAGCAACGACTGCCCCATCATCGGTCAACATGCAGCCATGGCGTTTCGTCGTCGTCGAGAGCCCAGAAGCGAAAGAGACGCTCAAACCGCTTATCCGTTTCAACACGCGTCAAAACGACACGTCTGCAGCGATGCTCCTCATCTTCGGAGACATGGAGTGCTACGAGTACGGCGAACAAATCTACGATCAAGCGGTCGCAGAAGGTAAAATGCCACAAGAAGTACGTGACCAACAGCTCGACGCGATCATCCCTTACTACAAAAATCTCTCGAAACAAGAGATGAACGACATCGTGAAGATCGATGCGAGTCTCGCAGCGATGCAATTCATGCTCACAGCTCGTGCACACGGCTATGACACGAACCCAATCGGCGGTTTCGAGAAAGACCAACTTGCAGAAGCGTTCGGTCTCGATAAAGATCGTTACGTACCAGTCATGATCTTATCTGTCGGAAAAGCGGCAGAAGAAGGTTACGAATCAGTTCGCCTTGATGCTCAAACGGTCACATCATTCAAATAATTCATTTAACAATCGGAGGAATCAACCGTGATTTTAGTCAACGCCACATTCGATATCCAAGTATTACAACGTGAGAACTTCTTGCGCGATATCCAAATCTTGATCGACTCATCAAAACAAGAAGCAGGGTGTGTCGGATATGACCTATACGAGTCAACATCTGTCGAGAACCGTTTCGTCATGATCGAGAACTGGGAAGACCAAGCCGCTCTCGAGCAGCACAACCAAAACCCAGTCCTCATCAACTTCGCACAAAACGTGGCGAACTACGTGTCAGCGAAACCGGTCGTGCAAGTAGCGGCGGTCAACTAATATGTCGACGCTCACCCTTGTGCTCGGAACGCTCGTCGCCATCGAATTCTTCTATATCTTCTATTTAGAGACGATTGCGACGGCATCCTCGTCGACGTCACGCGTCTTCCGTCTATCGAAAGACGAGCTGACGAGAGACTCGGTGTCGGTTTTGTTCAAAAATCAAGGCGTCTATAACGGATTGATTGGGGTCGGGCTCTTGTACGGACTATACCTTTCCCCAAACCCGGTCGAGATTGTCACCATGATCCTGACCTATATCATCCTCGTTGCCCTATATGGCAGTATCACGAGTGACAAGAAGATTATTCTGACACAAGGTGGGCTTGCCATCTTGACGTTGATCTCGATGGTGATCTTATGACAGAAAGCGTTCGACCTGAGAAAATGGTCGAACGCTTTTTGCTTGTATCCTCTATACTAAATAGTGAGGTGATGATGGTGAGATACACATGCCCATGCTGTGGCTATCAGACGTTAGAAGAGGAACCACCAGGCACATACGACATTTGTCGAATCTGCTTTTGGGAGGACGACGGGGTTCAATTCGATGATCCCGATTATGAAGGCGGTGCGAATACGGTGTCGCTTCGACAGGCTCAACAAAATTACATTCAATTTGGTGCGAGTGAACGGCTCTTTTGTGATGATGTCAGAAAACCGAATAAACACGACAGAAAAGACCCAGACTGGAAACCCTTCTCTAGCAAGTAAACTTAATACAAGGTCACCCATATAAGAGGTGACCTTGATCATTCATCTAATCTAATACGCTCCCACATCTCTTCATCGACGACAAAGAACGATTCATGGGAGCATACCGCAAGCACACATGTCTCTCCCGTATAAAACATCAAGTCTTCCGGAAGTTTCGGATGAATCCAACTGAATAATGAACGACCCCGTTCTTTTAAGAACTGTACCGTCCTGTAATTCATATGAAACGAATATAGATACGCTGTATCCACAGACAGTCGTGTTGTCTCCCACTCACTTACGATAGTTCGTTCAATCAAATCCCAACGAATCTCTTCAGTCAGTACATCCATATACGCTAGACGCTCCTCTTCAATCTCCATGCGTCGCCTGTCTTCCACGAACGCAAAGTGAGTGCAGTGCTCAAGCAAAACATCGATGAGCGCCTCATAGCGCTCTCCCTTTACATCTTGAGTGATCATCAGCATGCTTTCAAGCCTCCTATGGTGAAGCAACAAATATACCCGTCTCTTCCGTAATCTCAAACGAATCTTGATTCCATCTCACTTCAATCGTCCCGACTCTTTCGGGTTCTTCGACACTTCGATATAATCGCCTGACCTCCATGTCAAAAGTGAAAAAGCCACTTGATTGTTTCATATACCCTTCTTGATTCACATATGTATTTGTCTGATCCCCAATCAGCGTAAATGCGTCACAGCTCTCATCTTCACATTGTACCGAATAGGTTTCCTCGAACCAGCTTATAAAGTCATCCATACCTGGGCTTATCGTATACATCGGTGTCACCCTGGCCCAAGCTACAATCAACACAACAAAACCGATGAACAACCATTTTTTCATACGCTCTCCCCTGCTCTCACTATCCAAAGTCTACCATATCCATTTCATCAAAATTAAAAAACCGCCCTGACGAAGTCAGAGCGGAGTCCAATTATAAGGCGAAAATCGCTGCAGATACACCGACGACACCAATGAGCGCCATCGCATATACCGGTACACGTGGCATTTCGCCATTGTTGTCGAGCGCTTTCCCGAACATGTAGAAGACGATTGGGTGCACGAGGAACGGCATCGAGAAGATGAGCGGGATGAGAAGTGACGCTTCCGTTCCGAACATTCCACCTTGAACCGCTGCGAACAAGCCGAAGTGCGAGATCGCTGACGATTGTGCCATCGTCGTGTAATCAAACGCAATTGTGCTGAACGCCAAGATAACGAGACCACCGAAGACGGCCATCATCTGCCATCCGAACGAGAACTGCATAAGGGCTTTGACTTCTTTGAAGTCTTCCCCGTTCGCCGCGCGTAAGTTTTTCAACGCGAGCGCCGTGAGTACGAGACCGACCAAAACGATGATGGCTGTCGGCCAAATCCAGAGCGCACCGTTGTCGGCACTGACCGCGAGGATTGAGAAGACGAAGATATGTCCGAAGAACGGGATGTTGATCATGATTGGCGCACGTTTCGCTGCTACTTGACCGAAGTCACCAGCCGTACACGCTCCTGTGAGACCACTGTGTGAAAGTGACCCTGCCATACCTGGTGCGAGATTACGGATGTGACCCGTGCGAGCGAACCACATGATGAGCGCGATCCCACCGAACATCCAGAACAACTGACCGAAGAAACCGTAGACGAGAATCGAGTTCATGCCTTCGATGGCGAACGCGTCACCGATTCGTGAACCCCCGACCATGAAGTTGGCAGCCAAGACGACCGGGATCCCTGCGAAGAGAAGCGCGCGGACAGTCGGTCCATACGTCCAGTTATGGAAGATGGCACCGAGTGCTGACGAAATCAACATCGCAAAGAAGATTTGCGGAAGTGCGATAATCGGCTGAACCGCTGTCGCAATCAAGAACGAGACGAACAAGATGACAAGCAAGAGGACAGTCTCGATGACACCTTTTTGCATGTATACTTTCTTGTCCTGAATCTGTGCTTTATGGTCGATGAGTAAGAACGACACCGCAAGACCGAGGAGTGCGAGGATTGGGTAGTAAAGCGCAATCCCTTCTGCCGTACCTGGCTCGATTGCCATACGGAAGAATCCTTCCAAACCGACGAGCAAGAAGAACGAACGAAGGATGAAGATGAACTGCGTACGTCCTGTCCCGAGGAACATCTCCTCTTTGGCAGGAATGACGATGTCCTCCATGTCGAGCTCTTGTTTACTCAAGATTTTACGAAGTTCTTGTCCACCGACGAAGAACGAAACGACTAACGCGATGATCGTCGTCCGTGACAAGAAGTCGACAAGCGGGAATTCAGGAAGACCCGGCGTCGCGATACCGATTTCGACCATACCGAATCCGAGACCGAGACCGAAGATGACGATGACGAGGATCGGCGAGAAGCGCGTCCCAGCCACGACCATACGAGATAAAATGACCATTGGAATGACGAAGGCCATAAGCAACCAGAATTGGTTGATCAGTTGCATTTGAGATAATTGCTGTACAAGTTCCATTGACTAACCCCTAACATAATTTTTAGCACACAATATCGAAGTGTACAGGAATGAACATTATGTGACAATAGGGTGTGATGTTTTGTAAACATTGAAAGCGGAACCAAGTGAAATTGGTCCCGCTTTCGTTAGTTATTGGACTGTCTGAGGCCCCAAATTCCTTTATTTCCTGTGGAATAAAAGAGGTCTTCTTTTCCGGTAAAACTCGCCGAATCACTAGAATGTGCACGAATCTGTTTATTGACGTGCCCTTTCCAATCTTTATATCGATCGAGCTCGAGTTGGTAGTATGATTTTTCGACATACGCATAAATGTCTTTTAAAGATGCCGTCCCACCATGGTATTGGAGGGCGAATTGGATTTTGCGTAGTAACAGGCGTTTCACATCTTTCATCTCCTTATATAATTAGCAATTATGTATACCTAATTTATCCATACCCTTTCTAAAAAAGTTACAGGTTTTTAGATGTATTTCCTTTATAATAGGAATATAGACCTGAATATCTCATGTTTGGAAGAAAGGAAATCGATATGAACCAAAAGATTTACAACACTGAAAGAGAGATTTTAGAGGAAGTTGCTTTACGGCATGACCTTTCCCCTAATCTTCTTCAAAACATTCTCACAACATCGAAAGCTAATTACTATGGGGAAGCAATGACTCCAACAAAAAGACAAAAAGAGTTAGAAGAAGAATTAAAGTATTTGATTAAAAAAGGTAATTCTCTAACTCAATCTATTGGTAATTCTAAAAAGTCAGGCTTAAAGTTTGTGCGGATCCAATTAAATAATTACAAAACTTATTTAAATACGCAAACAATCAATTTCGATACACATACAGATGAGAAAAACATCGTTTTAATTGGTGGGTTGAACGGTGCAGGCAAAACGACAATCTTAAAAGCCGTTCGGTACTTACTATTTGGTAGACGAGGAATGACGGATGCTGAATTCCAGCAACAGTTCACTAATACTATTAATAACTCTTTTTTTGAAAAGGGTGGAAGAGAAGCTAGTGCTTCACTGATTTTCGAACCAGGTGATGGTCATCATTATGAAATCAAAGTGGTTTGGCAATATGATAGCAAGAAGCGGGTTGTATCCGAGAATAAAACATTCAGCAAACGAACGATTGGTGCAGCACGTCCAAAACGAAATGAAGAGATCACTCCACACAATGTGGATGATTTTAATCGAACAATTGATAAATTGATTCCATTTGACGCCTCTCAATTTTTAATCTTTGATGGTGAAGAAATTCGACGTATTATTTCATCTCGAAATTCTACAGACTTTAAGGTAACCATCGAGCGTATGAATGGATTCTTACATTTTAATATTTTAAAAAACGACTTAGACAAAATTTATTCCCGCAAGCAAAACGAACTCGCAGTCGCTCAAAAGAGTACGGAGTTGTTAAAATTCAACAAAAAAATTACAGACCTTAAAGCACAACTTAGTGAATGGTCTGAAAAAAGAAGCAAGAGTGAAGAGCGAGTTTCTACTTATAATAAAAAACTTGATTATTATAAAAAACTTCGGAACGACAAGTTAACGCAAAACAGTGAATCACGTGAGGAATTTGCTGCTTCAATGAGTGCATTGCAGGTTCAATATAAACAAACAATGGACCAAATCTCGAAACTGTTTGCTGAGCAGGCAATTCCATCTTTTGCATCCAAAAAAATCAGACTCTTAAACGAACGCTTAACAGCTGAACAACAAATCATTTCAGACCAACAAAAAATTGAACAAGTATTGGCGCCTTACCACCAATTCATGTCTAAACTTTTATCTGAACCAATCGATCCACCGTTGACCGAAGAACAGCTTCGTCAAGTTGAGGAGATTGGGAAAGGGATTTGGTTATCAAAAGAAACAACCCGTACTCCAATCAAGCAAGAAGACCAAAACATTTGGCACGACCTTTCTCCGAACGACCGCAGATACTTAATGAATATCAACGCGGGGACAATCAAACAACAGATTGTTGAGTTAATCAAAAAGTCGAACAATATTAAATATTCGATTGATCAGTTACAGCAAAAAATCGAACTTGCACCCTCTGCTGTCAGTGTTGATGAGGAAGATAAAAACATCCAAGAGACGACAGAAATGCTTGGAAAAGCGAAAAATCTTTATATGAAGCTAAAGAAAAAAGAACAAGAGTGCATTCAAGAAATCCGTTCGATTGAAGCAAAATTAAAAGGTACTAAGTCTACTGCATCAAATGCCATTGATTTAGCAGACGATGTAAAAATTATCGGTGAAATTAAAATTGCAATTGAAGAGTACGCAACGAAAGTACTGCATTGGAAAATCGATGTGATAAGCCGTGAGTTTAATGAAATGCTCAATACCCTTATGCGGAAACAGGACGAATTCGGTAGAGCATTCATTGACCGAGATATGATGATGATTCGAATCGAAAATGAACGAGGTGCAGAAATCGCTATAGAAGAACGATCAGCTGGTGAAATGCAAATCATCTCTTCGGCATTTATTTGGGCAATGATTAAAGCTGCTGACTTAGACCTACCTATGATTATTGATACACCTCTCGGGCGTCTCGATAGTTATCACCGAAGAAATTTAGTTGAACATTTCTACAAACATATTAGTAAACAGGTTGTTATTCTTTCCACGGATACCGAAATCACACCTGAATATGTGAATCTAATGAAAGAATATACTTCAAAACAGATTATGTTGGACTATAACCAAAACGATAAATATACACTCATTCGTGAGGGTTACTTCGAAATTGTGAGAGGATAAAAATTATGGACTCAAAAGGAATAAAACTATCTAAAATTACAAAAGACAGAATCGATGAAATTATTCAACACTTGGATCACTATGCCCCAAAAGACGCTAGACCATTTGTCGTAAAAATATGTTTAATGCACGGGATTGAAAATTTTAATAATCAATCGTCATTACCCGAGGAACTTAAATCTGGTACATGGGATATGGGTGCGATTATCAATGGAAATGACTATCTCCTGGGTAAGCATTTAATCATCAATGACATGCAAAAGGAAATTACAGAGGAAAAAGACATTCGTGATGCAATGCGAAAATATATCGAACTAGGTACGATGAGCATTTATTCACTTATAGAATCAAGTAGCGATTTATTTGAGGAGGATTTTTTGATCAAACTATTAACAGCTTAATCTCAGCGGATTCCCGCTGAGATTTTTTATCGAAATTTCTATATTGTAAAGTCTGTTCGCTATTTTTATACGAACACATATGTTAGACTTTCATTATAAAAACAACAAGTTACGTACGTAATATCATATGTAATATATAGAAGGAGGATATTGTATGGATCCTAATTTCAGCTATAACTTCCCCGCATTACGAGGAAAACAGGCAGAAAAAGAATATTTCGTCGTTATGTGCCCGTTAAAACTGATTCCAAAAATCTTCTTATTCGATGAAGAGGAAGTCCCACCACAATATCGCTCACAGCGAATTTTGAATAAATCTCGAGTCCCAGATATCACAAATTACATTGTAGATCAGTCTAAGGACTATGTATTTTCATCACTTACAGCTTCCATTGATGGTGAAATTCAGTTCACTCCTTTTTCGGATGAGCCGAATTTTAAAGACTTAGGCAAGCTCTCGATCACATTAGATTCTCGTTTTTTAATAAATGATGGTCAACACCGGAGAGCAGCGATTGAAGAGGCTTTAAAAATTATGCCTGAATTAGGTAATGAAACAATTTCTGTTGTATTCTTTCATGATGAAGGTCTAGAACGGTCTCAACAAATCTTTTCAGATTTGAATCGACATGCCGTTAACACAACGTCATCTATCGGTATTTTATATGACCATCGCGATCAGTTATCGCTCCTAACTAAAGAAATCGTTGAAGAGATTCCGCTGTTAAAACGGTATACAGAAATGGAGAAAACGTCCCTCTCCAAGAATTCACCAAAACTTTTAGCGCTAAATCATATTTATAATGCAAATAAACGACTAATTAATAAGAAAAAAGGTGCTCTTTTAACTGAAGAAGACGCATTGAACATCAAAACGTTTTGGCTAACTCTATGCAATAGTATTCATGAATGGGAACAAGTATTTAATAAAGAAATCTCCCCTCGTGATTTACGTATGATTTCAATTGCGGGTCAAGGTTTATTTATCGAAGCAGCGGCTGAAGTTGCGCGCTCTTTAATTGAACAAAAACCTGATACATGGACAGCCTACCTTACAAAATTTAAAGATATTGATTGGAGCCGTTCAAACGAAAAAGATTGGAAAGGTCGTGCCTTTAACGAAAACGGCAGAATTTTAAAGAACAACTACACTATTCGATTGACTGCCATACGAATCAAATCGCTAATCGGCATCAAGCTCACGAAAGAAGAGAAAGATTTCGATCAACAAAAATCAAGCATGAACGTATTATGACTGTTTTGGCACGAGAGGATGACAATTTATGACACAAGGTATTATTAGTAACTTATTTACTCAGCATGAAGGAGATACTGTTTCTAGACGCTCCATCGATTTGATCAAACGTGTGTATTTAAATGACACACGTCCATGGGTGGTCGGATTTAGTGGCGGAAAAGATTCTACACTAACGACTCAACTCATTTTCGAAGCGTTGCTAGAGCTTTCACCAGAACAGTTGCATAAGAAGGTGTTTATCATTTCTTCTGACACTTTGGTAGAAAACCCACTCGTTGTTTCCATGATTAACGGCTCTTTACACCGCATGCAAGAAGCCGCTTTAAAATATAATCTCCCAATCGAAACACAAAAAGTTAAACCACTTACAGAAAAAACTTTTTGGACGAATATTATCGGACGTGGCTACCCTACTCCGAACCAAACGTTTAGATGGTGTACAGATCGTCTTAAAATCGACCCTGCTAACCGCTTCATTAAAGATAAAGTGTCAAAATACGGCGAAATTATTATGGTACTTGGTGTCCGTTCATCTGAGAGCACGAGCCGAGGCCAATCCATAAAAGACCATGAGATTTCAGGTAGCGAATTGATGCGACACACATCATTAGCGAATGCTTATGTATTTGCTCCAATTAAAGAATTTGTTCTAGATGATGTATGGAGCTACCTTCTTCAAAACCCAGCTCCTTGGGGGGAAGACCATCATAAGCTACAGAAAATGTACATGGATTCAAGTAGCGAATGTCCATTAGTCGTTGACCAAAACATTAAAGAAAGTGCTGGTTCTTGTGGGAATAGCCGTTTCGGTTGCTGGACGTGTACGGTTGTCAATCAAGATAAATCGCTTACTGGCTTTATTCAAACTGGTGAACATGACTGGTTAAAACCATTATTGAAGTTCCGCAATAAAATGGTTCTCATTCGTGACGACCGTTCTAAACGAATGCATAAACGAATGAATGGTGCCTTCTATTTATTAGAAGTTCAACATGAAATCAAAGAAGATGGAATCTATATTGTTCAAAAGAAAAAAGGCGGTCGTGCTGCCACTTCTCATAAAGTAGTTGACCGAATTGAAGATTTGACTGATGAG
This sequence comes from Exiguobacterium sp. s75, assembly GCF_018617145.1. Lineage (GTDB taxonomy): Bacteria > Bacillota > Bacilli > Exiguobacteriales > Exiguobacteriaceae > Exiguobacterium > Exiguobacterium profundum. The sequence continues at coordinate 176,227 of NZ_JACSJQ010000001.1, read as the reverse complement.
TCTGTTCTTGCCGTTCCTAAAGCACAATTAAGTCAATTTATCGCAAAACACAATATTGACTTGAGCAAACCTGAAGAGTTCAATATTCAGTTTGTCGTTACCGAAACAAACGAGGATGGGCAATCTGTATACTCACACCTTGGTCTTGGTCCTTTCACACTAGCTACTAGAAATGAACTAATGCGCGACTTATTGATTTTACAACGTGATTTAAAAGTTCCAAATTCAGTCGAGTACAAATTAATTCAGGATGATGAGTTACGAGCAATTCGTCGCTTATGGCTCCGTGAAGGTGATTGGAACGATACTTTACCAGAACTTTATCGCGAAGTATTCGGCGTCGACCTGGATTGGGAACATGATGATCGTCAGATTCTAACAAGTGACCAAGCGAATGATTTAGAACTTCTTTCTCAAAAGTATGGTCTTGATTTCAATATGGTTCAAAAACTATTTACAACAGCAAATGATTTTCTAGGTGTAAAGGTTAAACGAGGATTTAATAAAGATGTCGCTGCGCTATTGAGCCAAGACTATTTAAGCCTTTACAAAGAGCAAGGAGTTTTAGAGAGAGATGAAGATTGAATCGATTGTCTTAAAGAATATTGGAGCATATAAAAATCAAACATTTGATTTCAAGAATGAAAACTCTAATAAAAATGTTATTTTAATCGGCGGGAAAAATGGAGCGGGTAAAACAACCTTTTTAAACGCACTTCGCACTGGATTATATGGTAGTCAGGCGTTTGGGATTAAAGCACCTACTCCATCCTACTTCAAAGAAATTGAGAAGTTAATCAATAGCGAAGTAAGAGATCAACGAGAAAGATATAGTACCACTAAACAAATTTCAAAAATCCAAATTACGTTTACAACAACAACGAATCAAACTACATCACGCTATTTATTTGAACGATCATGGGGAATCGACGCTAAGAATATTAAAGAATACTTTAACATCTATCGTGATGCAAATACCTTTGCACTAGCAGAGAAGGATAAGAGTCAAGTCTATTCATTATTCTTAGAACGTACTCCCCTCTATTTGTTTAATGTCTCATTATTTGATGGAGAGACAATTAATCAAATTATTAATGAAGGGAAACTGTCTGAGTACCTAGATGATTTGATGAAAAGTGCATTTAAATTAGAGATTCCAGATTTATTAACGGAAACAATCGAATCACTTGTACGAGACGAAGCCAAGACTAAGCTATCTAAAGATAAATCAAAACGTTTAGATGAGCTTAAAAAACAGCTAAGTGAATCCGAACAAAAATTGCAAAACGTTCAAGTCGATAAATCTCAGCTTCTTCAGAAGATCGAAGTTAGTGAAGCCGAAATCACTGCCTTCTCTGAATCGTTACGCGCACACGACGTGATTAGTAAAGAAGAAGAAGCAAAATTGAAAGAGGAAATAAGAAACCTAGAACAAGAACGACAGAAATTAAAGCAATCTACGTCAGACTTTTTCAATGAGTACTACGCCTTTTCTATCAATCATCACTTGCTTGAAAAAGCTGCAGAACAAGTAGAATCAGAACTATTGATCAGAAGTGTAGAAGATTTAGAAAAAGTCTTCACCGATGAGTTCTATAAGAATGTTTCACGTAATTTAGGAGGATCTGTAGGACATGATTCACTGAAGAATGAATTCAATGCGGCTTTAAAAACGGCTGTTCCGAAAACTGAAATTATTCATGACGCTTCGTTCGGTTCGAAGGCAAAAGTTGAAAATATGATTTCTTCAGTAAACGCTCAATCTTCCTCATCTCTCTTGGCAAACATTAATCGCGATGACGAAATCATAGAGGAACTGAAGATATTACGAAGAAAACTAGTGATTCGAGAAGAAAATCATGCGGATTTTGAAAAACAATTTGAGGAATTGAATCAACTCAAAGTTAGTCATCTTCATTTGAACGAGCAGTTAGAACGTATTGTTAAACTTGAAGAAGAGCTCCAAAATCAGTACTCGATGTTAGTGGAAGAAAACGCCTCACTTCAACAAGAAATCGAGAAAATCACTTCAAAATCGAGCTTATTATCGCAAAATGCGACTTCAACATTAGCTTTACTAGAAGACTTCAAACTTCAACAGCGATATAAAGTCATTCGGAGTGTTGAAGAAAATGCGTTACGCATGTTAAAAACATTGATGCGTAAAGAAGATTACGTAGATAAGCTATCGATTCTACCCGAAGACTTCTCGTTAACTTTGTCATCTAAAGACCAGTCTCAAATTTCTGTAGCTACGCTATCTTCTGGTGAGAAACAGATTCTACTTCTTTCATTAATCTGGGCAATTTTCAAAGTTTCCGAAAATCAAATGCCATTTATCTTCGATACATTGTTAGGCCGATTAGATCGAGATCACCGTTATAACATTTTACGTAACTTACTTCCTAACTTTGGTGAACAAGTGTTAGTGCTATCTACAGACTCAGAAATTAGCAAAGATTACTACGACGTACTCAAACCATCGATTTCTAAAGAGTATAGTCTTCAGTTTGATAATGAACATTTAGAAACACGAGTCATTCCATCGTATTTTGAATTTGAAAACGCGCAGGTGAAAAACTCATGAACTACCGTCTTAAATTAACTGAACAAACGCATCTCTATTTTAAAGAGATTGCAAACTCAACTCATATCACACCGAACATCCTAGCTCGTTTCGCCGTTGGAATATCATTAAAAAACGAAAAAACTCCATCAAGCGTTAAAGGTCAGCCCATTTCTAATTTTGAAATAAATCGTGCCACCTTAACGGGAGAACACGACGAGATGTTTAAAATGATGATTCTTCAACATGCTGAACGCCATATTGAAGAAGAACGATATTTTCCAGATTATTTTAATGCGCATATTACTCGAGGTGCCGAAGAGCTTTATCAAATGTTCCAATTTTCTAGAAGTACCAATCAATTCTTAAGAGAGTTATTGGCTCTCCAGGAGGGATAACATGCTTTATCTAGACAACAGCTCAACGACACCTGTGTATCCAGAAGTACTTGAAGAGATGCTCCCCTACTTTCTTGAAGAGTTCGGAAATCCTTCGAGCAAGTATTATTCACTGGCAGAAAACTCTAAAAATGCTGTTGAACATGCTCGAGAACAGTTAAGTAAATTTCTTAACTGTTCTTCTACCGAGCTGTATTTTACTTCGGGAGCGACCGAAAGTAACAACTGGATTTTAAAGAGTGTAAGTTCAACCTTACCGGATCATCAAGTGATTACTACGGTAACTGAACATTCATCTAATTTGGAAATCGCAAAATATTTGAATGAGCAGCTTAACATTCATGTTGAATACTTGTCAGTCGATGAATTCGGTAGAATCAATTTTTCTGAATTAGAGTCTCTACTAAAAAAACGCCCTACTTCACTCGTTTCAATCATCTGGGGAAATAACGAGTTAGGATCTTTAAATGACATTCAGAAAGCTTCTGAACTAGTTGCTCAATATGGTGCACTCTTTCATACTGATGCCACACATGTCGTCGGAAAGATGAGAATCAACCTGTCAGAACTGACGAACGTTCATTTCTTATCCGCTTCTGCGCATAAGTTCAACGGTCCAAAAGGTATCGGCATCGCTTATGTACAAAAAGATGAGGACGGGATTCCAAGAAAATTGACACCACTTATTCATGGTGGTGGCCAAGAGCAAGGCATTCGAGGCGGGACTCTTGCTGTTCCTCTTATTGTGGGAATGGGAAAGGCAGCTGAAATGCATCAAGCATCCTTGACCAAGAACATCAAAAAGTTAGAGAAACTTGAAGAGTATTTAGTTCAACTTTTAACTCAAAAATTTGGTTCGAACATACGATTTAATAGTGACCATAGAAACAAAATTCCTGGCATTGTGAATATTCAATTCGTTGGTATTAACAATGAAGTTCTCGTAAAACAACTGGCTCCTGTCATGGCGGTCTCAACTGGATCTGCTTGTAGCTCCAGTAAACCAAGTCATGTCCTCCAAGCGATCGGATTAACATTAGATGAAGTTCGATCATCCATTCGATTCTCACTATCGTCAAACATTGAACTAAAAGACTTAGAGATTTTCAAAGAACTGTAAGTAAACGACCGGCTTAAATTAAATTTAAGCCGGTCGTTTACGTTTAAATATTATTAATTTTGAAGGTTTCAAGCATTTCTTCTCTTGGAATATCCTTTTTGCCATCTATAATAGATTGTCGGATTTCTTCAATCGAATACGATCCACCACTTATACCATACTGCTCTGGTAAATTAAGCAACAGAATGTCGTCTTCAACACGTTCAATAAACGAAGTTGTTTCTTCTGTTCTAAATGAAACGACAACACCTTTATTAAAGTACTCGGTTAATTCATTCGAAATTTCATAATCGCCCTTCATCAGTCTTTCGATAACGGAAAGTCTTTCCTGTTCAAAGTCATAATTTTGTTTTCTCTCGCTCCACAACTTTCCTTCAAATAGTTTTTTAGCATTTGCTAAGAAAAGATGTGCAAAGAACATACGATAGTATTGTTGAGAGAATGTAGTTTCTGCTTCCCCCACACCTAATTCTAAATCAAAGAGAGCTTTCGTTCGAACAACTTGGTTTCTAGCTTTATCTATGACATTACTCAAGTTTCTACCGATTTTTACTTCAATTGGATAGAAGTGCATTTTTAACTTACCGTCCGTTTCCTGCATCCCAATCAACAGTAAATCATCTGAGTAACTACCTGACTTACCTAACGCTTTCACAGTGAAAGGTGAATTCGCGTGGTTTAACCCAATTGCTTTCGCCACTCGTAAAATTTCCTCAAGAGAGATTGGGACCCAAGTAATATCATCGGTTGAAAACATCGCCAATGAATATTTAACGGCTGCCAATAAGCTGAATTTTTCACGACTCTTATGCACGTTACGAGCTGTTTCATTACTTAAACCTTGTTGAATCATTGAAAGTAGCCATTCTCCGTTGATCACATTGAACGTTTGAATGATTTCTTTAATACTCTCATCTGTATTCAAATCCGGTTTTTCATGATTCAAGTAATCTTTAATCACTGCCTGATATTGTGCTGTTTTCTTCGTAACTGTAATAGCATCATATCGGTAAGAAGAAGATTGATCATTATAATGAATGATAATCAATTCATTATCCGGGTTTCCTTGCTTAGAAGAAAAATAGCCTAAGTCGACAGTAGGTTCGATTAATGTAACCCAGTGTGAACTTTCATAGATATTTTGTAACTTATAACTATCGCGTGCATCTGTAATACTAGCTAGTGCTGTTACGCCATGTGCAAATGAGCTACTTCCGTTATCTTTCATGTGTACGTTCAATTCATTAAATGATTTGGCACATCGTAATAACAAGTCTTCTTCCTCAATTGCATAACCTCGAAGACCAAACCCCATACTAAACTGACCATCTTTGACTGTCGGTGCAAGTGTCGAATACAAACCATTCATGGCATTACCACTCTTGATATACTCCATTTTGTCTGTGATTACTTGTTCTTCACCACTCATCTTATAGAAACTAATATGAGCATATTCAAAATCATTAGAAGATTTATTTTGAATGTGGTAGTGATTAATCAGCGACTGAATTTTCTCCGCTACTTCTTGCGGGGAGAGAATGAAGTTTTTCGGAATGAGTGCGTACAGATATTCGAACTGTTCCCAGTCATCTTCCATAAAATCTTTTGCAGCAAATTGATCGAAAGCACTTCTATATCGACCTGAATCAGAATAAAGTTTCACTTCTACAGGGATTACTATATCTCGATTTTTCTCATAACTATTCTTTAATTGACGGAACATCCATTCAACTATACCTTTCAGTACCATCTCATCATTACGAATTTCAATTACATTTAAATAAAGTGGTGCTCTAGCGATTTGATTTGTCTGATTAAAGAGTGACGTAAAATGATCGACAAACTGATTTAACTTTTCTTTGACTACTTCAGATAAAAAGCGGTCCGCTTCAGCCACGACAACCTCTTCTTTTACTCGATACACCATCCACTCTGGCAAATCTGATTGGGATTCTGCCTTGTAAGTTTTACCTTCAAACCATAGATATGGGGCTAATGCATCGGCTCGTAGACGTTTCAGTACACTTTCCGAGATTTCCTCTTCTCCAAGTTGCGTATTAAGTTCTAATTGAAATGCAACATTAATCGGATGGAATGGAGTAAAGTAAACAATTTGCTCTTTTTGATTATATAAGACACCTAATTTTAAGATTGAATGCCCCACTTCAAACAATCGATCTGCTTCTTGAATCGATTCAATCGCTTTTACATACGCTTGAACATAATTTAAAGCAACTCGTTTGTATTCATCATCCCAGTAAGCCAACATGGGTACAGTTTTTTTAATCTTGAAGTGGTTTAAGAACAGATTATACGCTTCTCTTAATTCATAATATGCTTTAAACTCCAATTCAATAGGACTGAGGACGCCTGCCGAAAGAACAGCAGTTTGCATACTTTGATTGACCCATTCCATTTCGTAGTCCAAGAAGTCTTTATACTCGTTTTGGGGATAGTAAATTTGATTCTTCAAAATCAATTTCTCATCCGCACTCAGTACAATTGATGCTCGCTTCTCACGTTTTTCTTTATACAACCGTATATTCGGAATCGGATGCGGTTTTGATGCATCGACACTTAATTTAATATTAATTGGTTGCGATTCTCCAACAACTAGCTGCATAAACTGATCGTCTTCAAACAAATCCTGATCAAAATGATACGTAATATTAGGCTCCTCGGATACTTTAACGAGAGCTTGATCTTGGTAAATTGGTTCTTGTGAGCCGTCACCTAAGCGTAATTCACCTTCTTTATTGCCTAGTGTCAAATACTCGGTACCGTTCCCAGTTAAACGCTTCACTTCATAAGTTCCCGCATAATCCTTAAGAACTTCATTAGAGAATGGGAAAATCATAATATTTAGCTCTGAATATAATGTACTTTCATTTTTTACTTTGTACTTTATAGTACATTGCGCAGTATTTTGAACTTGATTTGAAGTTAGTGTCAAATAAAGATTGTTTGTCTTCACATTTGAAGTTACTTCAAGTAAAGGATTACAATACTCAATTTTGACTTGCGACTGTTCTAAGCTTTTCCGAACACCCTTACCCTCAATAAGATATTTAAACTTTAGATTAATTTCTCTTTCATGAGAAGGATTAAAAATTGCAATGTAACGTATGCGTTTTCCTGTCTTTGTCATTTTATGTGGCCGATCCCAAACCACTACCGAGGAATGCTCATTAACTTTTGTAACTTCATCAAGCTCAAATACTTTTTTATTCTTTTCTGCTTTGAGTTTAATTACTTCTTGCAATGTTAATTCATTCCAATGATCATGTTTAAGTTTATTGACACCTTGCTCGTTAAACTTTTTCGGTAATTGCGCCTCAGTCGTTTCATTAAAATGACTCTCTTGTACAAATTCATATAAATCTCGGTTCTCACGAAGTCGTTCACGAATCTCTTTTTTGGATGACGTTTGGATAAACGAATCAAGCTCCTGGTCGTGGAAAAACCTTAACTTTAGAAAATCTTTCTTTGAAAGTTCTGTTTTTTGCATGAGAGAAAGAATTTCTTCAAAATCAAAGAATGATACCCCTTTAAACGAGTTGAACTCTTCTTCGATTTCCTTCAAGTGAAAATTAATCACTTCAACCAATGCACCTTTATTGTCCGACATTTGCTTCAATTCATGCTTAAGTTCTTCTAAAATCTTTTGAGGATTTAACGGCATCCCTTCTTTTTGAAGATTTGCTCCACCACCATCAATACTATCAAGTTGCCCGTGATAAATAACAAGCAATGAGCGATTTAAACCTTCAGCTTCTTGTTCACTAACTAAATTTCGAAGTTTAACGAAGAAGTCAGGTTGAATTCCTTCGCTTTGAGTAGCAATGATTAACTCACTTGTCCCGTAGTCAATCGTAAACGTTTCATATTCAGTAACTCCGTTTAATTTATATTCAAAAGCTTTAACCTGATCTTTTGCTTCCTTCTCGAGATATTCCTTTAAATATTGAACATGGCTCTCTTCTTCGAGTTGCAAATAATACTTATCTCCAGGCTTAGGCGTGTTTACTAAAAAATGGCCATTTATTTTTTTCGTTACATACTCATAAAATTGGTTTGACATACTGTGCCTCCCCACTATCGCTCTTCTTATCGATAACATTAATTTTTTCTAGTAGTTGTAAAAGGGCAGTTGATGATTCGTTATCAAAGTTGATGCCTCTTTTACTTAATCTTTCTAATAGTTCTACAAATGTAATTCGGTCATTTTTACAACTTACAGCGCACATCAGAATTAACATCTCCTGGTTCAGAGACAATACATATCCAAGACGCCCACGACGCTTCGTAAAGTGCGATTTAGCAATATTTTTTGCATGATCTCCATAACGAGACTGCGCTTCTTTCGGAGTCGTCAGTTTCATCGCATTGAATAGTTGTTTAGCTGCTTCGTTAAAAGTTTGACTGTCATTCACATTGCTCTCTAAACCTGCATAAGTAAGAATTCGTTCAGTCTGCAAATCAATATCTTTCAAAAATTGAACTTGATCTGTAGCACTAAGGATAGTAAAATGTTGAAAAATTTCATCATATGTCATGATTTTTGATTTCTCATTCTCTAATGATTGGTTAACAGAGTTACAACTCAACTGAGCCATCGTCAACTCATGAACAAATAAATTTTCACTCGCACTCGTCAACAATCCCATCCCCGAGTTCATCGTTTTTCTTCTTGAAGTAACAGTCGTCTCGTTATGAATTGTGTAGTACATTTTCGATGGATGATTCCAGTTAGACGTCTCGAAGTTATTAATTTTCACTGTTGTTTGAGAAACAATATAGTGTAGGTAATACTTTAATAAATTATTAATTTCTTTCAAAAAGTATTGCGGATGCTCAGCTAAATAGACAAAATCTTCTCCTAATAGTTTTATTGGTAATGAAGAATAAAGAGCATGCTCGGCTTTATATTCTTTGTTCGTTAGACTCGGTAATAAATTTACAATCATCTTGTCTAACAGAGTTTCATTTTGGCCTGCTTTAAAAACCTGTTTAATCTTTTCGATTTCTCCTTCATCTAACGCATGTTGCGTCAAATCCGCTAGAAAAGTACCCAACTTCTTTTTCGTTGCAGGATTGCCTTGGATGTACATGAACATACTTGGATGAGTAACGTTCAACCCTCCATCCCGTTGTAACAGTAATTCACTAAAGAAAGTATGAATTTCATCTTCATGCTCAGGTTGATTCTCGACTCGCTCTAGTACACCTTCTAACAGATAATCCGTATTGAAAGACTTAGCTGACAGTTCTACATTCAGAAGTCTTCTAGAATAAGCACCGATTTCCTTTTCCCAATCGGAAAGAGCGTTTTTAATTGAATCGCTCTTTCCTGTTGTGAAAGGGAGTATTTGATAAAAATTCGAAGTTTGTCGCTTCGTTATTTTTTTCCGACTTTTGTCTAAGACAATAACTTGTTTTTCATCGAAAATTTTCTCTGGTAATAATCTCATTATTTACACCCGCTTTCACAACTTACATTTTACTAAATACGATTTTTTCTTCATTACTAAATGGATCTGCTTCTTGTTTTAAAACGAAGGTTTCTCCAGTTTGGACAACATAAATCAACACTTCTTCGTTATTTGTATTATGTGTACGAATCGCATTTGCGAATTCACTGAATCGAATGGCATCGTCGAAATCAATCTTAGAAGGTTGATATCCTTTATCTATTTTTGAAATTAAACTGAACATCTTATAATCGATTTCTAGCTTAATTCTTTGTTTGCGCTCACCCACTACAAATTGAATGAATAAGGAGTTTCTAAATTGAACCACTTGCTCTTCATTTTTTATCGCCATACTGATTGGATCCAATGTAAAACTAACTGGTTTTGCTATACGATAACGCTTTGAAATTTTCGCATTCGAATCAAACAAATAATTTTTTTGATCTTTTTTAAATCCAAACCATAACATAAGTGCATTCTCAAATTTCTCGTAGAGAGTTTTAAGTTCATATTTTTGACCAGTGTAATAAGCAAATAGATATTTTGAGAATGATTCAATCGTTGTCTGTGTAATATTCATTTCTCTCGGGTTAGACAAATAGAGTAGTCTTAGTAATGATTGTGTGTACTCGTTAACCAATTCACGATCTAATAGATCAAGTTCATATGTTTGACGAGTCAATTCGTCAAATCTAGAGATAAATCCACTCACATCTGACTCTAAATTGATTTGAAGAATGATTTCATCTATCTCTTTGGAACGAGAAGCAACCGGATCTTCATTTCTTAGCATGATTGATATAGGTGAGTCATTCTGAGCTGTAAATATTTTTTGATGAAGGCCATGTATAAGTAACGTCTCAAGTACAATTTTTTGTTTACTGATATTTGTCCAATTTCCTGGAATCATAATTTCGTATATTAAGTTAAAAAATTGGCGCATAGATAAAACTGCTTTTTCTTTTAAAAGAGAACTTGCGATGATGTTTACGAAGTTGCGTTTCACTTGTTGATTACCCATAAGTAAAAAATTGCGATGGATAATCGAATCGATCCCTCTCTTTACATCTTCTTGATAGGCCAAATAAAATGGGTTTTCTTCATTTTGATCGAACATTTTTGATAAAATACCCATTAAGAAATTCGATTCTACGCCGCCTTTAGTAAGTTCATACATTGGATAATCTGAGAAACTGACCATGGAAAAATGATCATGTTGCGTTGCTTGGGAGATCTCATTCTCAAAAATACCTGATTGCTCAATATATGAAATCAATGAATTGAACGTGTAATGATTATCGAATGAACTCACGAAGTCATATAAAAACTTATGTAATACCCCTAAGTTGATCGCCAGTACAAACTCTTCCGAACCTTCATTCAGGTGCTGATCGGAAAATGGAATTAATTTTTCAAGTAAAGTCTCCATTGCAGTTTTACGAGGAGAAAGACTTTCTGTCGCATCATTCCAAATTTTATTTTTATATCGATTCATCAGTTCAGGTTCTGCCGATTGAAGATGTGAAAGAATATGCGATTTTCCATCCCCTACACTACCAATTAATAGCGTTAATCGTTTTTGGGCAGGTTGCTGAAGCATCTGAATTAATTTCTTTTCGATCGGGCGTTCTACGTGTAAATACTGCTTTAATGAACTCAATGGGAGTTCTGCACTTTCAACCGCCTCTTTTGAAGATTCATTTAATCTTGACATCAGGTTATACAAATAGCTTTCGCCATCTGTTTCAATTTGAGGTAAAAAATCAAATAGCTTATTTGTTTCTTTTTTCTCTCCCACGGTTCTTTTTTCAATAGGATCTTCTTTTGTTGAAGCAGAACTGAGTGCTTTTAATTTTTCTTCTAGTTGCGCTTCCAAGATTTTTAAGATATCATCATGCCCTCGATCACTGTTCTTTTCAGCTGGATGAGTCGGTGGAGCGTATCTAGGTATAGATGGTGGGTTTTCATAACTAAGGACATAAGACTCAACAATGTTGTATAAACTCGACCAGATTTTCGGTAGAATTTCATGCGCCTCTTTAGTGAACAATTCATGTGCAGCACTGTTTCCGTTTCTTCGAACGTAATGAAGATCCGAAGCCAATTCGCGGTCGATGATTTCTTCAGACTGTAACAAACGAATGTTATCATTTAAGTTGTATGTATTTTGCAAACCACTTACTTCTAGCCATTCATTCACGATTGCTTCAATCATTTTTCTGGCATTTAGAAGAGCAAAGTCTGTTTCTTTAGAATAATATTTATCTTCTACAATCTGGGCCAACTCTTCCGCTTTTGGATTAATTGGTTTTAGAAATGAGAAAAAGTATTCCATGTTATTCATTCCTTTCAATCACCTTGATAACTTTTTTATTAACTATATTCTTTATTATATCTATAATAAGGGTATATGGTAGGTTTTACCTACTCCTATATATGATAAAGGAGCTATTATATGGATTCAAGAATTCTATTCCCTTCTTTACCAAAATGGTTCACTCCACGAGACTATCAATTGGAAGCTATACAAAAGTGGTCTGAAAACGACTACCGCGGTTTACTAGAGATGGCTACGGGTACTGGAAAAACATTAACCGCTCTCACAGCCATAACAAAACGGCATGAAGAAACGAATCGGTTAGCAATCATCATTTTATGTCCTTATCAACATTTAGTAGATCAATGGGCGAAGGATGCTGAATCCTTTGGGATGAATCCAGTTCTATGCTATGGTTCAAAATCTCAATGGACATCAATTCTATCTGGAAAAATCACTCAATATAATTTTAAAATACAAAATTTTATATGTGTAATTACTACGAATAGCACATTTAAAAATGTTCATTTTCAAGCTCAACTTAATCGAATTACGGATGGCGGAATGATTGTTGCCGATGAGGCGCATAATTTAGGTACAAAGCAATCGCTTCAATCGCTTCCTACAGCTTTTAAAAATCGATTAGCACTTAGTGCAACTCCAATTCGACACCATGATGGTAGCGGAACTGAACAGTTATTAAATTATTTTGGTGGGTCAATATATAAGTTTACTTTGGAAGAAGCGATTAAAAAAGGGTTTTTAACAAAGTATTATTACTACCCACACCTAGTCTCCCTTACAGAAGATGAACTGGAAATTTATCATGAGCTTACGAATAAAATTTCAAAATTAGTTAATCTATCTGAGCAACAATCAATTGAATCGACCGGAAGTACTACTGGGCTACTTGAAATGTTGTTAATTAAGCGCGCTCGATTAATTAATTCAGCTAAGCAAAAAGATATTTTGTTAAAGAAACAACTGAGTATGCAAGAAACTCTTGACCACACTATAGTGTATTGCGGAGACCATTCTATAGAGGACCAACGTCATGTAGATCATATTACACAATTTTTAAACGAAGATTTGAACATATCAGCGAAAACTTTTACCTCAACTGAATCGAAAGAACTTCGACAGATTCTGTTAAAGGAGTTTTCAGAGAACGCGATTCAAGCGCTTGTTGCTATCCGATGTCTAGATGAAGGAGTAGATGTTCCTTCTGCTGAGACTGCTTATATTTTGGCTAGCACAACCAATCCAAAAGAGTTCATTCAACGTCGTGGACGAATTTTACGTAAACATCCTGGAAAAGAATATGCGTATATTCATGATTACATTGTCATTCCACGTCCTTTGACAGAAATTGATTTACTAACTGACAAAGAATTTAATATTGAACGCCGGTTATTGATGAATGAGTTAAAAAGGGTAAATGAGTTCGCATCAATATCTGAAAATCATTACCAAGCACTACAAGTTTTAAATCCTATAAAAGAGGCATTTAATCTAGTCGATCTATAACCAATTGAGAGGTGAACATGATGAGTCAAAACCATTCAAACAGCGAAAATGATGTATATGCACTGTTAAGCGAGTTATCCGAAACAGAACAACAAATTCTACAAAATATCATTCGCTTAGAAAAAGATTATTTAGATAAAGAAGGTTCATTCACTGCTGCGCAATTACCTGATGAATTTTCTAAATTAATCAAAAAGGAGTTTATCTGACATGATTCTCAAGCAAGTAATCATTGAAAACTTCCGTCAATATTATGGGCAGAATACGATTGAATTTGCACACGGATCAAGCAAAAATGTTACTGTCATCCACGGTGAAAATGGAAGCGGTAAAACAGCATTACTTACAGCTTTGATTTGGGGATTTTATGGACGAGAACTTAAATTACCGAATCCTGAGTCTATTTTTAATAATAAAGCTGTTCAAGAAAATACAAACAATAAAAATGACTTAATCACAGCGGTACAAATTAAATTTGAACATAACGATTATGAATACGAACTACGTCGTATGTTATACGCGAAGTTTGATTCTGAGCACAATATTCTTAATTTGCCAAAGAATAAAACAATCAATCAAAAAGTTGAATTGACTAAACGGAATGTAGCTACAAATCAATCTACTAAAATTAGAGATATCTCATTCGAAATTAATCGCATTTTACCGTATAAATTGCATACGTTCTTCTTCTTTGACGGTGAACGAATGGACCATTTAGGAAAGAAAGAAGCTTATTCGGAAATTCGTGATTCCATTAAGAGAATGATGGGATTGGAGTTATTCGATAACTCTATTGAACATTTAAGTAAAACTATAATTAAACTTCGCGACGAAGTATCTAAAAATGTAAAAAGTGAATTGAGCGACAAGTACTTGCGCATAAATCAACTTGAAGATGAAAAAATAAAGAAGAAACAGCAACTTACTGAAACAAGACAAGAACTTTCGGCTGCCCAAAGTGAATTGAAAAGTATTGAAAATGCTTTACGTAACGGTGAAGAAACGAGAACCTTTCAAGTCACACGTGATCACTTAGTTGAGTCAATTAAAGAAACGAAAAATGCATTTGATGAGAAATTAAATGAGTTGAGAATCCTACTTTCCCGCTCAAGTCACTTAGCTTTTTCAACCTTACCAATGAAAAGATTCCAGCGCATTGCATCTACAAATGACCAGGATTCAATTGAAAAATTGATTCATCCTGATTTGATTCCTTCTTTAATGTCGAAAGGGAAATGTTTGTGTGGACAAGAACTTGAGACAACATCAATTGCATCATTAGAAAAAGTTCAGCAAGAGGTCTTAAATTTATCGAGTTCAAAAAATGAAATGGATCAACTTTATTTCCGCTTAAGTGGTTGGGAAGTTGCTAGAACCCATTTTTACACAGAAATGAGACGACTCGTTAGTGAACGTGAAGAATTGAGAGAAAACCTTAGAGGATTGGAAGACGAGTTACGAGAAATTGAGGAACGTATGAAAGCAAGTTCACGCAATATCGAAAATTCATCCAATTTAATCGAGAGAGAATCCTCGATTCGAACTGCAATCGTTAAAGCAGAGGCTGCTATAGAAAGTTTACTTCGATCAATTGAGGAAATTTCAAAAGAAGAAGAGTTATTAAATAAAGAGGTCAGTAAACTGACTAAAGCAGAAGAAAGACAATTAAAACTTCAACTTGCTCTAGAGTCTGCTACGAAAGTGAAAAACACTTTGATTGGGCTTTTAAAGCTCAGAGAATCCCAAGTAAAAACCGAATTAGAAGAAAAAATCAAACTAACCTATTCTCAGTTATTACGAAAAGACTATCCAATCTCACTTACTGATAATTACGAACTTCTCGTTTCAGATGTAAACGGAGGAAGTATTGGTTTATCTCAGGGAGAATCACAGATTACAAGTCTTGCTTTCATCGGTGCTATAGTAGATTTAACTAGGGAGTACAAAGACAGAGAAAAAGGTCACGCGTTAGATGAAGATTTAAAACTCGGAAATATTTTTCCACTTGTAATGGATTCTCCGTTTGGAGCACTCGATGCAGACCATCGTTCTCGCGTTGCAATAAATTTACCAAAATTATCAGATCAAATTGTTGTGATTGTATCTACTTCACAATGGCGTGGAGAAGTGGATGAAGCCATTAATCATCGGATTGGAAAATCATATAAATTACTCAACCATACAAATGAAGGCACTGGGGAATATACGGAAATTATGGAGGTAATGTAATGGCAAAGCGTTCCGTGCGTCGAGATAGTACACAAGATCATATGTATACAGCGTTAAAAGAAGACGCTCAACTTTTTGAAACCTATAAAGATGCTTTCATGGCAGCATTATTGTTCGGTTATAGCAATGAACGAAGAAAAAAAGTAAAACCCGGTCCTGAAATTTTACTTGGCATTTTTTCAGAACAAGATTTGCAATTCATGAAATTGATCATGCATTTAGAAAATACATTTGAACGTTTTTCAATCGAAAATGATTCTGAGGATGAGTCAGATGTGACACTCGAGAACTATGATATTATCGAGGAATACGCTGCTGGCGGATTAGATGCTCTTTATCAAGAGTTAGAAATGTTCTTAACCGACCCTGAGTCGGCGCAAAATGCTTACTTAGATTTAATGCTTAAATATGAACAAAAAGAATTCAATACCGAAGATTTAATCAATGAACTTCCATTTAATTAATAAAAATTGCCTACAAATTCTCACTCATTTGTAGGCGATTTTTATTAATCCAATACCTCTTCCAAAAACAGACCTTTCTCAAATCCGCCCTTTTGCTCACGTTTCTTTGCTCGAATCGATTCCATTTCTTCGAATGAGGCACCGTGCATCTTACCAAGAGCATACGCTAGTTCTAAAATATCAACCAATTCTTCCAAACATTCTTCGTCAATATTGGCATCTTCATATTCTTTTAACTCTTCATAGAGCTTTAATCTCGCCTGCTCAAACTTCTCAGCTTGATTCAAGTGTTTAACGATCACTCGTTTCCCCTCTGCCTGAATTAAATCAGGCACACGATCACGCACCAGCTTATTATATTTCACTTTCGATACCTCCTACTCCACCACCTCAAACGCCTTCACATACGCCACATGATCCAACATCACAATCAACTCGTCCTCAAATTGTACGAATCCATCGCTCGCATGCCGAAATGATTGGAAAATCGACTCCAATGCCTCATATCGTGTATCAGCTTCCACCATATACGTCAGCACTTCTTCGTTGATTAAATGGAATTCAATTTCGAATGATTTCATCTTCTCTCCTCCTCACTCTTCTATACCCGTTCCCCATTTGAAAAAAATACAGCTATACATTGGAATCTTTTTCCTATAATCTAAAATAGTCAGAATATTACGTACTCTTACATATTTTCACTAAATATTAGTTAAAGGAGAGATTTCACGATATGGCCTATCACTTCACATGCGAACACTTAACAAAACGATTTGATACGGGTGACGTCAAAACGGTCGCCTTACAGGACATTAACCTCCGCTTCGAACACGGGGATTTCATCTCCATTATCGGACCATCTGGGTCTGGAAAGTCGACGCTCCTCAGTCTGATCGGTACACTCGACCGTCCGACCGAGGGTACCTTGCTCTTCAACGATGAACCGATCTCGACGCTCTCTGCGAAACAACTCGCGGACTTCCGATTCGAGAATATCGGTTTCATCTTCCAACAGTTCCACATCATCCCGACGTTGACGGCGCTTGAGAACGTCATGTCCCCGCTCTTCGGGCGAAAAGTCGATTACGACGTTCACGAACGTGCACTCGAACTGTTGAAAGAGGTCGGTCTCGCTGACAAGGTCGATTCATTACCGTCCCAACTGTCAGGTGGTCAGCAACAGCGCGTTGCCGTCGCCCGCGCCCTCATCCACCGTCCGAAATGGCTCCTCGCTGATGAGCCGACTGGGAACTTAGATACTCACACGGGTGACGTCATCTTTGACCTATTGATCCGCTTGAATCGTGAGAACGGATGTGGCGTCCTCTTCGTCACCCATGACCCGGAACTCGCCGACCGTGCCAACCGAAAAATCGAGATGCGCGACGGGCAGGTCGTCGCCATGAGCGACGTCCATCATGCTTAAGTTCATTTGGAATTCATGGTGGCGGAATAAGGAACGATTCATCCTGCTCATGGTCGGGATGCTCATCGTCAGTACCGGGCTCAGCTATCTTCTCGGCGTGACGCAGGCGAATAACGGGACGGTCGTCAACGAGCTACAGAAACGTTGGGACTCGTCTTATCACATCGTCGTGCGTCCAGAAGGCAGCCGCAGCGTGACCGAGGACTTGAACCTGCTCGAACCGAACTATATGAGCGGACTCGAAGGCGGGATCACACGCGAACAATACGAGACGATTCAACAGATTGCCGACATCGATGTCGCAGCTCCAATCGCGATGATTGGGTCGACTTACTCGAGCTCGTTCACGCAAACGCACACGTTTGATAAAGCGGGTCTCTATCGCCTTAAGATGAATACGCTCATCGATACGGGCATTGAAAAAATTAATGACTTCCAAGACTTGAAAGCCTACTTTTGGGTCGGCTGGATGCCAAACGGTGATTCCACTCACATCGGCATCGGCCCGACCGCCCTATATGAAGAATTCCCACTCAGTTACGGAAGTGATGTCATGCTCGCCGGGATTGACCCGGTTGCCGAAGCGAAACTCGTCGGGTTAGACGATGCCGTACAAGCGACAGCGTTCAGTCGTTACTTCAATGAAGAGGATGTCCCAGAGCCTTACGACGAAGACATCACGACGATCCCGATTTTGATGAGTACTAAAGACTACGTCGATGCCTCGATCAACTACACCATCGAAGAAGTCGATGCCGATACGAGCGACCAAGAAGCCTTTATTAAAACCTATCTCGAGAAAGGGAAAGGGGAATATCTAGATAGCTTGAAAGGGACGAAAGTCGCCTCATACGACTTTACAGCCCAACAAATGCACGACAATATTACGAAACACATTTTAGAAGGAACACCACAGCCACAAGACCCTCGTGTCACGGTTGACTACACTTGGCTTTCCGAGAAGGCATCTCCACTCGTCTATGAAGGCGTGACGAGCCCGTTCCCGAAACGTTGGCCGTATTCGTATCAAATCAAACCGTTCCTCGCTGAGGGTCAAGTGAAGTATGGGCAAGAAAGTATGTATCGTAAGTCCAATTTATACGCGGAAGACCTCAACGATGTACCGAAAGTAAGATATAACTACATCGGACTATTCGACCCATCGAAACTGAAGTTGTCAAAAGATCCGTTGACGGAACTCCCGATGGAGACGTATTTCCCGGCAAGCGCCGAATGGGTCATGAACTCGAAGGATGAGCCGGTCAACCCACCGACGACCGTCAAACCGACGAATAACCCGTATAGCTTCTTGACGAAGCCACCTTCGATGTTGACGACACTCGATGCAGCGTTCGCCATTGCCGGTGACAAGGCCATCTCGGCCATTCGCGTCAATGTGAAAGGCGTGGACGTCATGAACGAAGAGAGCGAAGCGAAGCTCCAAGCGGTCGCGAAGGAGATTGAAGACAAGACCGGTCTCATCACCGATGTCACGCTCGGCTCGTCTCCACAATACGCCGTCACCTATCTCCCTGGTTTAAAAGGAGAAAGTTCGCTCGGTTGGATTCAGCAGCCATGGATTAAAATCGGGTCGTCAATCACGATTTTCCAGGAAGCGAAACTCGGCTTCTCCGGTGTCGTCGCGAGTGTCATCCTCGTCGCGATGCTGTACGTATTCAGCTCGAACATCATCATGCTGTACGCTCGGAAGAAAGAGTTCGCCATCCTCTTGTCGCTCGGTTGGCGGCCGAGTCAGCTGTCGAAACTGTTATTCTTAGAAGCCACGATCCTTGGGTCGATGGTCGCGCTCATCTCGTGGATGATTCTCGGGACGTTCCTTTGGACGGCAGCTGGCTCGACATCGATTACCCGTATCTTATTGATTGGACTCGCCGGTCTCTTGATTTACTGGCTCGGGACACTCATCCCGATTCGACTCGTCCGTCGCATCAAGCCATATGAAACGATGCAGTCTGGTGAAGTCTCAAAAGGACGACGCCTCGGCCGCTCGCGCTCAAGCGTCGGTATGAGTTTGAACCAACTCGTGACGTATTGGCCACGGACGTTGTTGTCGATTCTCGCCATCGCCTTACCGACGAGTCTGTTCGGCTTCTTCTTGTTCGTCACGTTCCGTCTCCAAGGTGTCTTGTACACGACGTGGATCGGGGAGTTCGTGGCACTTGAAGTCGGGACGATGCATTACGTTGCCATGGGGGTCGCCTTACTCATTGCGATGCTGACGACGACCGAGATCATGTGGCAAAACGTATCCGAGCGCAAGCCGCAACTCGCCGTTTTAAAAGCGCTCGGTTGGCAGAACACGTCCATCCGTCGTCTCGTCTTGACGGAAGGTGCGTTGACCGGGTTCTTCGCCGGACTACTCGGCGTGACGTTCACCATCATCATCGTCACGATCATGTATCAACAGTTCCCGACGTCAGAGCTACCATTCTTGTTTGCGACCATCCTCATCCCGGTCGTGACAGGGGTCTTAGGTGCACTGCTTCCTGCTGAACGTGCGGTCCGCATCACCCCGGCTGAAGCAATCGGTGGGCATGTCGTCAACCAAAAACAAGTCGAGAAACGATTCCGCTTCGTCCTCGGGACGACGGCGACGGCACTCGTCGTTGGGATCATCAGCTTGTTCGTCTTTACGTCACCAGAAGTCAAGCCGGTCACGGAAGAGGCGAAAGCGACACCAGCCCCGACCGCACAGACGACGGGTGCGAAACAGGCCGACTTGAAAGACACGAAACCGAAAGAAGCCAAAGCCACCACACCGAAAGAAGATGACCTTCAAAAAATCATGAACCTCGGCACGTTCCAAACGTTTATTGGAGATCCACAAATGAAAAAACGTGAATTCCAAGTGGGTAAACCTGTGTACGCTTCTCCGGATGGGACCGAACCGGAAGATGGTAAGCGATTCGTCAGCCTACCGATTTCGTTGTACGTTGAACCGGATCAGTATGAGGGCACTATGGATTATCGTCCAAACGGCTTCCGCTTGTACACGTCAGACGGCACAGAATACAGTCCGGTCGACACGGTCAACCACAACAAAAAAGCATTTAGAGGTGGATTCATTTACACACCAGGCGAGAAATCCGAAATTGATTTAGTCTTCCTCGTCCCAGAGAAAGCGAAGACGCTCGTCTTGTATGCGTCAAGCGGCGCCATGCCGAAAGTGTATACCGTCAAAATTGACGTGCCGTAAACGAAACAACGTCGCCCCGGAGTCGAGGCGACGTTGTTTTTCATTCGGCTTCTTTCACGATTTCAACACGTACTCCTGTGTCCCCGACTTTTCCTAGGTTTTCTACGGTCGGGTCTTCATACGCCAACACATGAAACTCCTGCTCGATCGTACGGATGACATAATGCGCGAGCGCGCCACGGTTACGGTTCACCGGATGAATCGCCATCCGTTCACTGGCGAATGACATCAGGCGTGATGCGGACAGTTTTACAATCGGATGCTCGTTCCATAATCCGTCTTCTTTCATTCCGTGCTCTTCTTGTGTCCCTAAAAAGACGGCGTACTGTTCGAAGCGAATTCGGATGCGGTCGCGATTAGCGTCCCATGTGAGGAGCATCGTCGGATTCGCCGCTCCATAAAATGTCCACTCTAACGGGTAATACGCCTCATTCTTCATCTGAAACGATTCCATGTCGAGTACGTAGCGCTCGGTCGACATCAAGTAGTGTAAGTCTAGTTTCATGAATAATCCCCTCCTAGAACATACGATATCTCCTTATATGACTCCCCCGTCATTACGTGATTCCTCATCAATTTCTACAAATTCTGCTTCGATGATTTCAAGATTTTCACGCTTGACTGTTTCCACACTTTCAATAAACTCCGCTTCCGTCATGTTGACTCCTTCTTCAAGCGCATGCATGAGACGATTGCCCATCTTCGTCATCGATGAGTACGTGATCCCTCCTGAGATGACACCACCTGCGAGTGGAATCATCTTCGAGATCCCTTTGGCGAACGTGTCTTTCGTCATCTTCACCCCGATCATCGCCGACATTTTCTTGATGATTGGATAGTACACCGTTTTCGTCAGCGCTTTGTTCGGGATTTTTTTCAAAGCTTCTTTCGATAATTGTGCGGACAATGCCTTGATGGTAGCCGTCGCACCGCCCACTCCGAACATGACACCTAAAAAGAGAATTAATTCTCCATTCACCCGTTCGACATCTAATTCTCCATCTTCCCAAAAGTCATCGTACCCATATAAATACCCAATTTCTTGCGCTAAACGGAGGGCGAAACCGAAGAATTGCGCCGTATCGGCCGGAATCGTTGCGGCGAGACCGATGCCTCCAGGTAGGCCGGCTGCAAACGATGCACTCGAACTTTTCATCGTCTGATTAGTAATATTTCGCTTCGCCACTTTTTTGATGACTGAGAGAGGGACGTTCGCTTCAAGCGGTCCCTTCTCGACAACCTCTGCCAACTGAGTCGCTGGCACGTACTTACTGAAACTTTGGGCTAAAAATTCTTTTCGATCTACTTTCACTCCAGGCAATTTCACTGCATTCGTCATCAAGACTTCAAACACTTCTGACCCGTTCGCCATGACCTACACCTCAACCTTCTTATGTATCTCGTTCCATAATCTAGTTTCAGTATATCGATTTCCTCACACGAATTGTAAAAAAATTTCCTTTCACCCATATATTTTATATTCAAGGTCCCTGAAATCAAAAAAAGGGAGCATCCAAACGGATTCTCCCTCTTCCCTCAATAAAAGATATACCATAGTGCCGCTGCCACTAAGAACAGCCCGGCCCCGATGAACAAGATCTTTGCCAATCGTTCGTATACCATGTCTTCACCTCACCAATGCCGCGCCGACGACGAGGGAGACCCCAATCGACAGCAAGAATGCCAACAACCCGACGGCGATATTCCCTTGTTGAATCTCATCGTTCACCTTCAGTGTCGGTGTCAAAAATTCAAACAACCAGTATGTCGCGAGGAGCAAAATGAATCCAAAACCACCCCCGACGAAGATGTCGATTGTGCTATCATGATGGCTCTCGACGACCCGGAAGATGTTGGCGAGACCGACAATCTTCCCGCCTGTCGCCAAGGCGACGGCAATATTTCCTTTTTGAATCTCACGCCAGTTACTGTACGGCGTTGTCACCTCGAAGATGGCAAGACCGACGACAATCATCAGTCCCGCCATCGAATAGAGGCCGAACGACTCCAGCATAACGGCAAACGTAATCGTACCCATTCCCGACTCCCCTTACTTCAGTTCGACGACCGTGACACCGAGTCCACCTTCGCCCATTCCTCCCGGGCGCTGGCTCTTCACGTGACGATGTCCTTTTAAAAATTCTTGTGTCGCCTGACGCATCGCTCCGGTACCTAATCCGTGGATGATGCGGACGTTGTCATAGCCCGACACGAGTGCTTCATCGATATACTTGTCTAGACGCATGAGTCCCTCTTCGACACGAACGCCACGGAGGTCGAGCTCGGACTTCGTCGAGCTCTGACGTTTGAGCGAGCTCCCTTTCGACTGAAGCGACTTCTCTTTCGATGGACCGATCTTCTGAAGGTCGTCCGCTTTGACGTTCACTTTCATGATGCCAACTTGGACGTTATACTCATTGTCGTTGATTTGTTTCACGATGTAGCCTTTTTGATTGAACGTCGTCACTTTCACTTCTTCGCCCTTACTGAACGTACGTTTCTGCTGGGCTTTTTGTTTCACTTTTTGAATCTTTTTCTCTTGAAGCGTCGGTTTTGCCGATTCGAGCTCTTTCTTCGCCGCGATAATCTCGTGCTCTTTGACGATTCCTTGCTCACGTAGCTTCTTCAAGCGGTCGATGACTTCGTTCGCTTGACGCTTCGCCTGTTCGACGGCCTTCTCGGCTTTCGCCTCGGCCGCTCTATACAAGTTGTCGCGTTCGCGCTCAAATTCGGTCATCTTCGCTTCGAATTCGGCCTGCTCTTCTTCAAAGTCATAGCGCTTGACGATGAGCTCTTGCTCGAGCTGCTCGGCGCGTTGCTTCGCTGCTTCAAGCTCATTGATCATCGATTCGACTGACTCGGCATCACTACCGACGTGGCTACGTGCCTTGTCGATGACTTGCTCAGACAGTCCGAGACGACGACTGATCTCGAAGGCGTTCGAGCGACCCGGTACGCCAATCAAGAGACGGTACGTCGGGCTGAGCGATTCGATATCAAACTCCATCGAGGCGTTCATGACACCTTCGCGGTTATAAGCGTATGCCTTCAGTTCCGAGTAGTGTGTCGTCGCAGCGACACGTGCCCCGCGGCGTTTCACTTCATCTAAGATGGCGATGGCAAGGGCAGCCCCTTCTTGTGGATCCGTCCCTGCACCGAGCTCATCGAAGAGGACGAGTGACATGAAGTCGATTTTGTCGAGCATGCCGACGATGTTTGTCATATGCGAGCTGAACGTCGAGAGACTCTGTTCAATCGATTGCTCATCCCCGATATCGGCATAGACCGCGTCAAACACGGAAAGCTCTGTCCCGAACTCTGCCGGCACGTAGAGACCTGATTGCACCATCAATTGAAGGAGTCCAATCGTTTTCAACGTGACGGTTTTCCCGCCGGTGTTTGGTCCGGTGATGACGAGTGACGTGTAGTCTTCTCCGAGCTCGACTGTGATCGGTACGACCTCATCTTTCGGGATGAACGGATGACGTGCCTGTTTCAACTTGATTTCTCGATTGTCGTTCAACTTTGGCTCGGTCGCTTTCATCTCTTGTCCGTATGCGACTTTCGCAAAGATAAAGTCGAGTTCGGCCAACACGTCGAGGTTCGTCATGATGGCATCATGGACCCCACCGACCTCGTTCGAGAGAGCACTTAAAATCCGTTCGATTTCAGCACGTTCTTTCAGACGAACTTCTTGAATCTCGTTATTGATGGAGACGATGGCCTGCGGCTCAATGAAGAGTGTCTGACCAGAAGCCGACTGGTCATGGACGATTCCACCGAACGCTTGACGGTACTCTTGTTTGACCGGTACAACATAGCGATCGTTCCGGATTGTGACGATGGCGTCCGAGAGCATCTTCGCATTGTTGCGGAGGATGTTGTCGATACGTGACCGGACACTCCCTTCAAAGCTCCGGAGCTGTGTCCGAAGTCCACGGAGTTGTGGACTCGCGGAATCTTGGACAGTCCCTTGGTCGTCAATCGCATGACGAATCGCCTGTTCGACCTCGATGAGCTTCGTCAACTTGTCCGCATACTCGTCAAGACGTGGAATGCGAATCTCTTCGTTATCCTCGTGAAGCTTCTCGAAGAAGTTCTTTACTTGGCGTCCGCCATACATGACGGCAGCGACGGCGAGCAATTCGCTCGTCGAGAGGACCGAGCCGATTGCGGCCCGTTTCACTTCCGCACGGACATCCGTAAGCCCACCGAGTGGCAGACGGTCACGGAGACGAACGACCTCGGTCGCCTCTTTCGTCACGTTCAAATTCGAGAGCACCCGGTCGTATGAGTAGTCAGGTTGCATCTTCAGCGCCAAATCTTTTCCGAGCGAGCTCGCCGCGTGACCGGCAAGCTGTTGGCGCAATTTTTCATATTCTAATACGCGTAACGCGTGGTCCATCTAGCATGTTCCTTTCTATCGCTTCGCCGCAAAGAACGCCTTGGCGTCTTCAAACGTGAAGCAGTTGATAATATCTGATGGTTCGAGATAGGCTTTCCGTGCGTGCAACACACCGAGGGCCATGTCTTCCATCATATCTGGGTGGTGCGTGTCCGTGTTGATCATCACTTTGACGCCCGCTGCCTTCGCCTTCTTGAGCGTGGAAGCTGTCAGGTCGAGGCGGTTCGGGTTGGCGTTCAACTCGAGCGCCGTCCCTGTTTCTTTCGCGAGCGCGATCAACTTGTCCTCGTCAATTGGATAGCCGTCCCGACGACCGATGAGTCGACCCGTCGGATGGGCGATCACGTTGACGTACGGAGAACGACAGGCGTTCTCGAGACGAGCCATGATCTCGTCGACCGATTGGTCCATCTTCGAATGGATGGAGGCGACGACGTAATCGAGCGTCTCTAGAAACTCGGGTTCATAGTCGAGCGTCCCGTCAGGACGGATGTCCATCTCAACGCCTCGTAACACGTTCATATCATGTGTCTTCGCGGCCTCGCGGATTTCTTCCCCTTGTGCTTCGAGCCGTTCCTCGGTCAAGCCATTGACGAACGTCAAATACTTCCCGTGGTCGGTGATGGCCATCCATTCATAGCCGCGATCTTTCATCGCCACGACAATTTCGTCGACGGTCAACTTCCCGTCCGACCAGACCGTGTGCATGTGCGCGTCAGCCTTGATGTCCTCGAGCGTGACGAGCTTCGATAAGTCGTGCTCGAACTCAGCATGCCCCTCCCGAAGTTCAGGCGGGATGAATGGGAGACCGTACCGTTCGAACAATTCTTCTTCTGTTTTTGGTTGCCACAATCCGTCTGCTGTCTCGACCCCATATTCGGAAATGGACTCTCCTTTTGCTTTCGCGAGTTGACGCATGCGGACGTTGTGGTCTTTCGAGCCCGTGAAATGGTGAAGCGTCGCAGCGAACGCGCCTGGCTCGACCATACGGAAATCGACCGATACCATCTCTTCACGTTCGAGGACGAGCGAGACTTTCGTCTCGCCTGCCGCAATCACTTCGTTGATGAACGGCAAAGCGAGCAGCTTCTCACGTAGCTCAATCGGCTCCTCGGTCGCGATGATGAAGTCAAGGTCTTTACACGTCTCTTCGGCACGGCGGAAGCTTCCTCCGACCGAATGACGCAAGACGAGCGTCTCCTTCTCTAACACCTCATTGATTTCTTCAACGATTGGTCGCATGACTGCATAAGCCAATCGTTCTGGACGTGATTCGAGGTTCTTCGCGGCTGCGAGTAATTTCTCCACACTCTTCGCCCCGAAACCGGGTAATGATGCAGCCGTCCCATCTTCGAGTACACGGATGAGCGACTCCAAGTCGACGACACCGATTTCACGGAGTTTAGCAAGTTTCTTCCCGCCGAGCCCTTGAATTTTCAAGAGCTTCATCAAACCGAACGGAATCTCTTCTTGCAGTGCTTCAAGTACTTCACTGCGTCCTGTGTCTCGATACTCTTCAAGGACTGCAGCCGTCCCTTTCCCGATTCCTGAGATGGACGTCAAGTCGTCGATGTCCTCGAGTTCAAGGTCCGTGTTCTCTAGCGCTGTCGCCGCCTTGCGGAACGCATTGATTTTAAACGGGTTCTCCCCTTTGATCTCCATATATTGCGCGATTTTTTCGAGCAACATCATCGCTTCTACTTTATTCATATGCTTCCCCCTCTTCACACAGAAAAGACCGAGACACAAGCACTAGCTTGCATTCCGGCCTGTCGTGTCACAACATCTTATTTGAAAACCAATCCGATAGATATGGCGTGTCTTGAATGATATATGTCGCTAGCGACGATTTGTCGACGGCGTTTTGAACGCTCGCCATCGGCACGAACGCAATCACCCAAAGGATGAAGAATGTGATGACATATGCCTCGAAGAATCCTAGGACAGCTCCGATTACACCTTTTAATTGGCGCAAAATTGGCAAGTCCGTCAAGAAGTCGAGCATCGCCAAGATGAGATGCAAGACGAGTTTCGTAATGAGGAACAAGACGACGAACCAAAAGACGTTATAAAATGTCATCTCAATCCCTGAAAGGGAATTGAGGTCCAACACGCCACCCGGGAGCGTTCCGTCGAGCTGAGACGGATACGGGATCCACAGCTTGAACGCTTCGGCTAACTCTTTATAGTACGTATTGGCGACGAGAAAACTAATTATGAGCGCGACCCAATGGCCGAGCTGTAGAATCGCGCCACGACGGAAGCCGTTGACGATTCCGATAAACAAGAAAAACAGTATAAGTAGCGTAACCATGGATTGATTTATTCTCCCATATTTCGTTTAGTTTTGACGTGGTCGCTCGCGATTTGAATCGCAGCCAAGACCGCTGCCTGACGAGCATCTAGATGAGGGGATTGTTCACGAATTTCGCGGATCTTACTGTCGACCAAAAAGCCTACTTCCCTCACGTGGTCAGCGGGTTCTTCGCTTACGATCGTATAGTCTTGACCCGCAATGTGAATCGTTGTTCGTTGTAACTGCACGCGCACCCCTCCTTTACGTCTGTCAGAATTAATCATAACATCGTTTTTATATTAGGAAAAGGAGAAGCCCCTTCCCTTGATATGTACAACATTTTCTAATACCCTTCTAAACAGTTGTCAAACGTCTTTCTTTAGAAAAATTGTAAGAGAAGGTGGCAACATTCCGTAAAATGTGCGAAAATATCAACTATTCAAACAAACAGAAAGGGTGATTGATTTGAAATTACGTATTGGCCTCTTAGGTCGCATCATCATCGCGATCGCTTTCGGTATTTTACTCGGGAGCATCGTACCAGAAAGTCAGAACTGGATTGTTCGGACGTTCGTGACGTTCAACACGGTCTTCGGGCAGTTCTTAGGCTTCGCTATTCCATTGATTATTCTTGCTTTTATCATCCCGGGTATCGGGGAACTTGGAAAAGGAGCAGGAAAGCTGGTCGGACTCACAGCACTCATCGCTTACGCATCAACCATCATCGCCGGAACATTAGCATACTTTGCAACAAGCAACTTGTTCCCGCAAATTTTGACACGGTCGACGACAGGAGCCGAAAATCCAGAAGAAGCCTTGTTGAAAGGGTTCATGGAATTTGAGATTCCACCTGTATTCGGTGTTATGACCGCACTTATCTTAGCTTTCGTCATCGGAATCGGGATTGCCGCGATCGAAAGCAAACGGTCACTCGACCTCGCCATGGATTTCCGCGATATCATCGAACTCTTAATCAGTAAAGTCATTATTCCATTACTTCCAATCCACATCGCCGGAATTTTCATGAACATGACGTACGCTGGTCAAGTCGCTGAGATCCTATCGGTCTTCTCGCTCGTCTTCGTCACAATCATCGTCCTTCATTTGACGATGCTCATGATTCAATATTCAATCGCAGGTGGTCTTAACAAAGAGAATCCGTTCAAGTTGCTCAAGACGATGATGCCGGCTTACTTCACAGCCATCGGGACGCAATCATCGGCCGCGACGATTCCAGTCACGCTTCGCCAAGCGAAGTTGAACAACACGGACGAAGGTGTCGCGAACTTCGTCATCCCGCTCTCGGCAACGATCCACTTGTCAGGGTCGACGATCACACTCACATCGGTCGGTGTCGCGCTCATGTACTTGAATGGCATGGCGTTATCCTACGCAATCATGCTTCCATTCATCCTCGCACTCGGTGTGACGATGATTGCAGCACCAGGTGTACCAGGCGGGGCCGTCATGGCATCGCTCGGATTGTTCGGCTCGATCCTCGGATTCGACGCGACGATGCAAAGTTTGGTTATCGCACTCTACTTGGCACAAGATAGCTTCGGGACAGCAACAAACGTCACGGGTGACGGTGCCATCGCGAAAATCATTCATTACTTCAAACACAACACAAAACTTCTCGACAACACGTCGTCGAAACAAGAAAATATCGCATAATGAACGACTCATAAACGGGCAAGCCATCAGGTTTGTCCGTTTTTGTCTACATATAATAAAGGAGAGAACCATATGGAATGGATTGAATGGAAAGACCCTAATCACTTCTCAGACCGCGTCATGACGGCATTACTCGACGAGGAGGCAAAGAATAGCCTCATGATTGGCGTCTTGAATAACGTCAAACAAGGAATCTATGAAACGTTTCATCAGTTCACAGTCGAAGAGGACGGGGAGCTTCTCGCCATCCTCCAAGTGACACCACCGCATCCACTTCACTATATCGTCGTGAAGACGGAGCGCTCGGACCTTCTCCCGTCTTTCATCATCCCCCACCTTTTGAAAGAAGCAGTCCCCTTCGCGGAAGTCGTCTCGGAACGACAGCAAGCGGAACGTTTCGGGAAAGTATGGCAGGAGTTGACGTCTGGGTCGAGTGAGATGTTCATGTCCCAAGGTCTTTATCGCCTCGACAGCGTGGAAGACATCGACATGGCAAAAGGCCACATGCGAGAAGCGACGAAGGCCGACCAGGCACAGATCGAAGCTTGGTATAGTGCCTTCGAAGCCGAATCAGGTCTCCGATCATCTCCACCAGAGAAGGTGACGAAGGCTGTACAGACGATGCTCGACAGGAAAGAGGCTGTCTTTTGGGAAGTCGACGGACAGGTCGTCTCGTGTGCGAAACGCGCACGTCCAACTGAGAACGGGATCACCGTTTCATTTGTCTACACATCACCTGATGCACGTGGTAGAGGTTACGCGCGAAGTCTCGTTGCAGACCTTAGCCGCCAATTACTTGAGACGAAATCGTTCTGTGTCCTCTATACCGACTTGACGAACCCGACATCGAACAAAATCTATCGGGAAGTCGGTTACCGACAAATCATGGACTCTGCTTGGGTCCGACTCGCTAGATGAAACACATCGCCTCCCCTATACTAATAGAGGAGGCGATTTTTCATGAACAGATTATTCGGTTGGTGGCTCCGTATCCCCCGACAGATCCGATTGACCGCTTTGACACTTGTCACGCTCGCGATACTCGGCTATATGGTGTTCCTTGGAGGCCGGAGCATGCTCGATGACCCAAACTTCGAAACGCTATGGCTCAGTGTCATCGGTGCCTCCCTTTTGACGTTCATCGTCTATAGGGCAACAAAAAAGTGATCGACGCGTTCGTCGATCACTTTCTTTGTGTTTAGAAGAATGATGCTGGGTTAACTGTGCTTCCCGCGCTCGATGAAGAGTACGAATAGCCGCCACGGTGAATCTCGAAGTGAAGGTGTGAACCTGTCGAGTTCCCTGTGCTACCCATGCCGCCAAGGTTTTGTCCTTGTGACACGCGTTGACCCGCAGAAACGGATACCGAGCTCATGTGAGCGTATACTGTCGTCCATACTTGCCCGTTGATCACGTGTGCAATCATAACATGGTTTCCGTATGCGCCACCCCAACCTGCACGGAGGACCGTACCTGTTTGTGCTGCATAGATCGGTGTACCGACTGGACCTGCGATATCAAGACCGTTGTGGAACGAGTAGCCGTTCGCACCGCTTGCTGGACCCCATCCTTGTGAGAGGCGACCGCTTGCTGGACGTTGGAACATGCCACCGCTTGCTGGTGCAGACGCTACCGGTGCTGTTGAAGCACTTGAACCGCTATTCGAGCTTGAACCTTGTTGCTTTTTCGCCGCCGCAGCTGCTGCCGCTGCACGACGTGCTTCTTCTTCAGCACGACGTTGCGCTTCGATTTCTGCTTGAATGGCTTGTTCTTGAGCTTTGAGCGTATCTTCCATCTCTTGAAGGCTCATGAGTTTTGATTCGAACTTCACTTTTTCAGCTTCAAGTTTCTTGATTTTCGCAGCGCGCTCTTTCATTTTTTGATCGAGCTCTTTCTGACGTTTTTCAAGTTCTTCTTTTTGCTTCACGAGTGAATCACGCTCTGCTTTCAAATCAGCTTGCGCTTTCGCGAGTTTTTCTTTCGTTGCTTCGTATTCTTCGAAGATTTGTTGGTCGTTCTCTTGGATCGTACCAGCTGTGATCATGCGTGTGATCAAATCACCGAAGTCTTTAGAACCGAAGATGAACTCAGCCCAGTTGACTGACGAGCCACCGTTCTTTTGCATCGTCGCCATACGATCTTTCATAAGATCTTCTTGTGCTTTCATTTTCGCTTCGTACTTTTTAATTTGTGCTTGAAGCTTTTTAATCTTTTCTTCAGTTGCACGAATCTCAGCTTTTTTCTGAGCGACATCGTTGATGACGTCTTGGAGTTCAGCATCTAACTTGTTGATCTCTTGTTGCTCTTTGCTGATGGCTTGCTCACGTGATTGAATCGAAGAGTTTGCTTTCGACTGTTCACTGCTATTCTTTTGTCGTTGTTCTTGTACTTTCTTCTGCTTCTCTGTAAGTGAGGCTGCATAAGTCGGTGACGTTCCGCCGATCAAGAGTGCGCCTAGAGTGACTGTTGCTGCAAATTTCTTCAAGTTACCCAATGTGCTTCCCTCCGCTGATTCCCGTGTAGTTTTTATCTATAGTCGTGCAATTATTTTTTATAAGATAAGTCGCGACATTTCGTTCGCTCTGTGACTCATTATAGCAATCTAAACCAAAAGTTATTTTACACTTATATTTCATTCGTATGACATTGACCTAATTTAGGTTTTATCCTTTAAAAAACGTGGGTATAGACAATATTTTGTTTGGTTCGTTGTCACAAAATAGTTTTAAAAAGAAAAAAAGCACTTCAAGAAAGCGCTTTTCACATAGTGACCCATTCATTTTTTTGACTACCTTAAGGCAACATAACCGGCCCGTTTGCCATTTTTCCGTTTCGAACGAAGTAATAACAACCCACCGAATAAGATGACACCTGCGGCAGCACCCGTACTATCCAAAAGGACATCTTCTAACAGCGCGGTCCGTTCAGGAGTCAAACTCTGATGATACTCATCAAAAATCGCCACCGTGTTCGCAAGTGCCCAAGCGAAGAGTAAGTTCAGTCCCGCATGAAGATTCGTTCGCGAGATGGCCTTCACGAATAATGCACCGAGAACGAAAAACGTGACGACATGTGCCGTCTTCCGCATAAAGAACTCAATCAATCCTGTCGTCCCCAACGTATCGAGCGAGATTTCCTTTCCTGCATAGTCGAACTGCACGTTCGCTAGCGTCGGTTCAATCCAGCTCCAATTGAATCGCTCGAGTGGCGAAACGATAGACTGGTCCGAGTAAGGCGTCGCACTTGATAAAAAGAGTCCGATTAAAATAAGCGCAATCCATATAAATTCATTTTTTAAAAATCGCATAACACCGTTCCTTTCTACAACGTTTTTCATTATACGGATTCTTTCTTCGGAATGATGTAACAGCGACATCATGATTTCATAACAATTTGATTGCACGCAACGCGTTCAAGTTCGAGTCTGTCTCCTTCTCTTGGTATACTACAAAAAAAGGGGGAATTATCATGATTTATGATTTTGAAGCAGTAGACATGAAAGGACAATTACAACCGTTAGCTACATATAGAGGCGACGTCTTACTCATCGTCAACACGGCGAGCAAATGTGGATTCACACCGCAGCTCGAAGGCCTCGAGTCACTTTACAACACCTATAAAGGACAGGGCCTACAGATCTTAGGTTTCCCGTGCAACCAGTTCGGTCATCAAGACCCGGGCTCCAATGAAGAAATTCAAGAGTTCTGTCAACTGAATTACGGGGTATCGTTCCCAATGTTCGCGAAAGTCGACGTGAACGGCAAGGATGCCCACCCACTCTTCACCTATCTCTCAAAAGAAGCACCCGGGCTTCTCGGGTCGAAGGCGATCAAATGGAACTTCACGAAGTTTTTAGTCGACCGTGATGGAAACATCATCGAGCGCTTTTCGCCACAGACGACACCGGCTGAAATTGAGGATGCGGTGAAGAAACTCATCTAATATCAAAAAGGATGGCTCCAAAGAGTCATCCTTTTATCTTGGAGTGATGAAGTTGATCGTGTAGAACGGACTGTCTTCTTCATTATAAGCGAGTCCGACGGCAGCATGGGTGAAGCGCGGCTGCATGATGTTCTCACGATGCCCTTTCGAGTTCATGAGTCCCCAATGCGCATGGAACACGCTCATCTGTCCCATGGCCAAGTTTTCGCCGGCCATCGAATATGAAAGTCCCGCTTCGTCCATTCGATCGAACGGGTCTTGTCCTTCTGGGTCCGTATGGCTGAAGAAGTCGTTCTCCGCCATATTCTGACTATGCGCCCGTACGACCGGATAGAGTGGTTCGTAGTCAGCTAGAGCATTTAAATCAAATTTCTCCCGATCCCAATTCATGAGAATACGCATCAACTGCTCATTGGCGACCGTCCCCTCTTTCGACAAGTCACCATAGTACCCCTCACTCGCCTCTTCGACACGGCGGTCGACCGACAAGATCCCTTTCAGGAGGTCATCATCATGCTGGTCAAAAAAGAAAGTGACATACTGACCATCGATTGCAAAAACGGAAAACGATGGATCGTCTGGAATCAAGTATCGATTTAGTCCTTTATTATACGAAGTCACTGCCTCGAAGCCGATGTCCTCGACTTGATCACGGGGCGTTTCATTCAGTACAAGACCTCGATACGTGCTACCTGTCTCGAACTGATAGAATCCTTTTTTCGCACCGTCCTCATCAATCAGTTCAAGTCCTCGGTCACCGCCACGTTCGACCAAATACCAGTCATGCCCGGCATACTGACTTGCGAACTTTGGCGCGTCTGTCGCTCGTTCGGTCGCCACCTCAGACTCCACCTGAATGCTCGTCGGGGCAGAGACGTTCGGCATCTCATATTGCCAAGCCATATAGAGTCCAATCCCCATCAAGAGGATGATCAATTTTCGAAACATGGCTCCTCCTTCCTTACTGCTCGCGCTGACGCTCCCCGAAATCGTGTAGTCTCGTCTTGATATCGGTGAGCATCTCCATATATGCGACATACGTCGCTTCGTCTATATTCAGCATACCACTTACTTGTAACGGCACATTCGCCGCCTGCTCACGCAACGCGCTACCGCTTTCGGTCAAACGAACGATGATTTTTCGTTCGTCGTCCGTCGCACGACTTTTCTCCACATAGCCGATTTGGATGAGCCGTTTGACGAGCGGCGACAATGTCCCAGAGTCGAGCGTCAACCGCGATCCGAGTTGTCGCAAATCGATTCCATCCTCTTCCCATAAGACAAGCATCACGAGATATTGACTATACGTCAGGTTTAGCGGTGCTAAAATTGGGCGATATAACCGGGTAAGCTCTTTTGAGGCGGTATACAATTGAAAACAGATTTGATGTTCTAACTTTAACGATTGGTCCATACGTAATCCTCCGTACTCTTCTTTAGCCAAGCATATCACTTGCGAAACTTTTTGACTGCTCTATAATTTGAATTGTGCACAACTTAATTGTTAAAAATGAAATGGAGGAATTCAATCATGAAATCACTATTCACAGCATCAGCAACAGCAATCGGTGGCCGCGAAGGTCATGTGAAATCAACAGATGGCGTCATCGACATGAACGTCTCGATGCCTGGCGCGAAACACGTAGACGGTGCGACAAACCCGGAACAACTTTTCGCAGCTGGCTATGCGGCTTGCTTCGGTAGTGCCCTCAACCTCATCATCGGAAAAGAACGTGTGAAGACAGACGGTTCAAGCGTCACAGGTCACGTCACATTAAATCAAAACGATGAAGGTTTCTTCATTTCAGTTGAACTTGAAGTCGAAATCAAAGGTGTCGACCAAGCGACAGCAGAACGTCTCGTCGAAGAAGCACACCAAGTGTGCCCTTATTCAAAAGCGACGCGCGGCAATGTCGACGTCAAATTGACAGCAAAAGCAGCATAATCTTCCTTCCCGCTCCTACGAGCGGGATTTTTTTTGCTTAACCCTGCCTATCGGAGTAAGATTAAAGACACGATTAGGAAAGGCGGGAGCACTGATGAAGAAGCATAAATCGACTCTACTGTTTGTTGTACTTGGCATCTTGTTGTTCACGTCGACGTACAACGGGTTGACCGTCCGAACGTATGACGTGACGTCCGATAAACTGTCAGCAGACGAGTCACTGCGCATCGTGCTCCTCTCCGACTTACACAGCGCATCATACGGTTATAAACAGTCGATTTTGATTGACCAGGTCCGTGCGCAGAAACCGGATCTCATCGCTTTACCCGGCGATCTACTAGACCGATATCGTTCACCTGAACCTGCATTCGAACTAATCGAAGGGCTTGAAGGAATTGCGCCGATGTATTTCGTGACCGGTAACCATGAAATCGATGGGTCGGATGACTATGTCCGTCACGATGTGAAAGATGTGTTTCGCTCATATGGCGTCAATGTTCTCGAAGACGAATGGGAAACGGTCACCATCAATGGGATCGACCTCGTCATCGGCGGGCTAGAAGACCCTCTTCGTGGGTTCAGAGAAAACATTTATACGGATTGGGATGCGGAGTCGACTGCGGCGATGCAGGACATCGCCCCCGATGAGACGTTCAAGGTGCTTCTCTCCCACCGTGCCGAACAAGTCGACACGTATGCTAAACTTCCATTCGACCTCGTCTTATCCGGACATGCTCATGGCGGGCAAGTGAGAATCCCTTACTTGATGAACGGATTATTCGCACCTGACCAAGGATTCTTTCCTGAATACGCAGGCGGACTCTACGAGCATGAGACGTTTACCCATGTGATTGGACGAGGATTCAATTACAGCTTCAACATTCCACGTATTTATAATCCACCAGAGATTGTTGTGATCGATGTGAATGGTCAAAGATAGTCATCATCGAATTCCAATATTTAGTTCACTTTTTTTAAAAGAAGGGTATACAAGCTATGTTGCTAATTACTTGTCTTTAAAAGGAGGAGTGAATTATATGCGCGCAGTAACTTATCAAGGAACTAAGAAGATTGAAGTAAAGGACGTTAAAGATCCCGAAATCGAAAACCGGGAAGAAATCATTGTAAAAATTACATCGACAGCTATTTGTGGATCAGATCTTCATATCTATCAAGGGAATATGCCTACTCGCCCTGGTTTTATCATTGGACATGAGCCTATGGGAATTGTTGAAGAGACTGGACCTGATGTAACTAAAGTGAAAAAGGGTGATCGGGTCGTCCTTCCATTCAATGTATCATGTGGTCACTGCTTTTATTGTGAAAATGAGATGGAGAGTCAGTGCGATAACTCTAACCACGCCCCTCACACTGATGCTGGTGGTTTATTTGGATATACTGAGCAGTTTGGAAATCATCCCGGTGGTCAAGCAGAGTTTCTAAAGGTTCCATACGGTAATTTCATGCCGCTTGTCATCCCCGAATCATGTGAGCTTGAAGATGAGGCGCTTCTCTTTTTATCTGATGTTATACCAACAGCATGGTGGAGTTTAGATAATGCTGGCATGAAAGCTGGAGATACGGTAGTGGTTCTCGGATCAGGTCCTGTGGGGTTAATGACTCAAAAATTAGCTTGGGTACGTGGGGCTAAACGCGTTATTGCTGTAGATCCCGAACTCTATCGACTAAATCGGGCAAAACTATCAAATAAAGTAGAAACAATCCTTTTAAAAGATCCAACTGAGACAGGAAAATATATCTATGAGATTACGAATGGCGGGGCAGATGTTGTTATCGACTGTGTGGGTATTGATGGAAAAAAATCTTCAATTGAAAAGATAGAACAAAAACTTATGATCCAAGGCGGTACACTAAGCGCAATCAAAGTAGCAAAAGAAGCGGTTCGTAAATTTGGGGTCGTTCAACTTACCGGGGTATACCCAATGAATTATAATCAGTTTCCGATGGGAGATTTTTTCACCCGAAATGTTACTTTGAAAACAGGACAAGCACCTGTTATTCATTATATGCCTGAGTTATTTCAGATGATCGTAGATCAAAAATTTGACCCTACTGACATTATCACGCATCGTTTATCTCTTGAACATGCTGCTGATGCCTATCACTTATTCAATGAGCATTTAGATGACTGCGTAAAAGTAGTATTGAAGCCTTAGTAAAAGGGAGTTCAGTCCAAACTGAACTCCCTTACTTTTCACTACCAGATGATTCGTTCTTCACAACATTGTCGTTCCCGCTCAATCTGGACCGTCGAACGTTCGAACGTCCCGTATTTCCGGATTCGTTCCGTCACTTGTCTCAAGACGTCTTGATCATCCGTCTCTTCTCCAATCAACACGTGACACGTCGCTGCATGTTCGCTCGATGAGATGGACCAGACATGCAAGTCGTGCACTTCTTTCACCCCGTCAACTTTAGCAATCTCTTCTTGCATCGCCCGGACATCAATCTGTTCCGGCGACCCTTCCATCAAGATATGAATCGCGTCACGCGTCACCCGATAGCCACTAATTAAAATCAAAATCGCAACAAAGGCGCTCGCGACCGGGTCCGCCCACGTCCATCCGAACAACATGATGAGGACTGCTGCCGTGATGGCTCCGACCGAGCCGAGCAAATCTCCGAATACGTGCAACAACGCACTCTTCACGTTCAAATTATCTTTCTCCCCGCGCATTAAAATCCAGGCGGCAAGGATGTTGACGAGTAGCCCGATGATGGCGACGACAAGCATCCCACCACTTAGAATTTCTGGTGGCGCGCTGATTCGTTGGTATGCCTCGACAAGAATATAGACCGAGATGACGAGTAGTGTCAGCCCGTTAATGAATGCCGCTAAAATCTCGAAACGTCGATACCCGAACGTCCGGTTCGGTGTCGCCGCTTTCGCCCCAAATCGGACAGCGAGGAAACTGAGCCCTAACGCCGCCGCATCTCCTAACATATGCCCCGCATCCGATAATAGCGCCAAACTGTTCGTCCATAGTCCGCCGATCACTTCGACGACCATGAACGCCGCAATCAAGAGAAAGGCGAGTAAGAGCGCCCGCTGATTTGTCGAATGATGGTGATGGTGGTCGTGATCATGATGATGTCCCATAACTGACTCCTCCTTCTACTGTTTATCTTATTCCATTTTAACCAAACATTCAAACGTTAATTTGAATGAAAAACAATAAAAAAACGGAAGAATGAACTCTCCCGCTTTGTCTCATTTTTGCTCCAGACGGACACGCATGACGCCGCTATAAGGGAACAGTTTCAATTGGACCGTCTCACCCTCGAACCAAATTCCGGTCGCTTGTTCGCGAGTCGGTTGTAAGTCTGGCGTCGCGGTTGCTTGTTTGTCCCAATCAACGGCCCGTACTTTTTGGTCCCGGACCATGAGGAAGAATCCATCATAGAAATGATACTCGTTCACTTGGTCACGTTGAACGGCAGAAGGACTGCCAAGCTCCGCACGGACGGTTTCGAGATCTTTCCCAATCCAGTCAAGGACGGACTCCGAAGCGTTTGGGACGACTTGTTGCCAAGCGGCAATCACCTCGTCATCCGATAAAGCTGTCGCCTCTGTCGTCACACTTTCTTCTGTGACCCAGCCGGTCAACCGCTCGTTCAACTGAACTTTCACAAATCCACTTACCGTCTCCAACCGTTCAAATCGATCACCCAAGTCGGCTTCATAAACGACCGTGACCCGGTCATCCGCGTATACTTTCGTATACGGTTGCCCGATATAAATCTTATCTGCTGATTCCGTCTCAGCATCAGCATCAGCCGGTTGTTCCGACTCGGAGTCAACCATTTCCGTGGCAATCTCATCAGATTCCGGTAAAGCCGAGTCCTGCTTCTTGTCAATCAGTGCTGCGAACGCGATGATCCCGACCAAGGCGAGCATTAATGCCAATGCCGTCGTGATACGGAACACGCGTTTACGCTTCCGCGTCGTCGCACGCGACAATCTTCCTCCATTCATGTTCTTCACTCCTACTCGATTCGATTCATTTCACTCGTTTCGTCAAATGGTAGGAGGTTTCCTGCTTCATCAAAAAATTTCAATTCATCTTTTGTCAATTCGTCCATCGTTCTGACCATTTGTTCGACATCGACCGGTTCATCGCGCTCATCGTTCTCACGTATGACAATGTGCTCTCCTAATTCAATCGTGCGCGAAGTCAGACGATGAAAGTAGCGGTCGTGGGAAATCAACAATAATCCACCCGGATAGACGGACAACGCCGCCTCGATTTGTTCGCGTGTCGCCACATCTAAATAGTTCGTCGGTTCATCTAATGCCAACAGATGGGCATCCGAGAAGTACAAGATGAGAAACGCGATTCGACACTTTTCTCCCATGCTCGCCTCGGTAATCGGTCGGTGCACTTCATCTCGCCGGAACAAGAAGTGAGCGAGCAACGTCCGCGCCTCCGTCTCTCCGATCTCACTATTGGCGAGTAACGCCTCAAGTAACGTTCCGGTCTCCGGGAGACGCTCGAGCGTTTGAGAGAAATATCCGATCTTCAGACGAGGATGTCGCTTGATCACGCCCGAGTGTGGTAATCGTTCACCGATCAGCACGTTTAATAACGTCGTCTTTCCGCTTCCGTTCGGTCCGGTAATCGAGATCCGCTCTCCTTTATTCATCGAGAAGGAAAACGGTTCATAGAACGGCTTGTCGTATCCAAACGTCACATCCTCACACGTCAGCCACGTTTTCGCTTCGAGCTCATCCGCCGCAAAACGGACGGAGATGGATTTCTCCTCTTTTGGTTTTTGTGGACGATTGTCTTCGAGCTGCCTTAACTTCTGTTCTCTTGCCTTCATTTTGACGGCGAGATTGGCCGCTCCTTTTTGCGCTCCCGGACTGCGGACACTCGCTGTCGCTTTCGCCTTTAAGTGCCACCCTTTATATTGGGCAATCATCTCGAGAAGTTCTGCCTTTCGGTTCTCGTATCGAGCATGTGCTCGCTCGTCACGCACGCGTTCTTCTTCTTTTTGATGTTTATACGCCGTATAGTTTCCCTGATATCGAGTGACTAGTCCGCCTGACAGTTCAAGAATGGTCGTTGCGACATCATCCATCAGTTGACGGTCGTGTGAGATGATGAGCACCGTCCCCTTAAACTGATTCAACCACTTCGTGAGCCAGTCGATCGACTCGAGATCCAGATGGTTCGTCGGTTCGTCGAGCAGGACGAGGTCCACCCGCTTCATCGTCAATGTTGAGAGCTGAGCTCGCGTCTTCTCGCCTCCACTTAGCTCGTTAATGTTTCGGAAGAGGTGCTCCTCCAGCCCAAGTCGAGTCAATGCTCTTGTCGCCTCTTGTTCCAAGTTGTACACATCGAGTGCGAGCGCCCGTTCATAGGACCGCATGACACGCATCTCGTCACCAGAAGAAACATCTTCATAGAGCGCATATCGTTCAAGATCACTGCGCATCGTCCACTCAAGTACGGTCATGTCTGTCGATTCGATGGTCTGTCGGACGAGTCCGACCTCGCCAAGACATTCAATCTTCCCGGCTTGCGGGGTCAACTCCCCGGTCACGAGTCGGAAGAGCGTCGTCTTCCCACTCCCGTTCAATCCGAATAATACGGCACGCTCTCCAGCCGCGACCTCGAACGAGACCGCGTCAAATAATGGTTTCCGGTCATAGTCAAACCGGACTTGTTTTACTGCTAACATCTGTTTCACCTCGCTTATGAATCCGATACGCGATGAAACAAAAAACACCATCCGCTTCAAAGCGGTGGTGTGAAGGAATCCGTTCAAAGAGGAAAACGAGCGCTTCCCGTATTTGAAAAACTGGACACACTTCACCCGTGACTGTTCAAGCGAACAGTGATGATTCGTCTCATCGTTGGAGTGAACGTGTATTTTTCATGGCACGGTGTACCTCTCTTTCCTAAGTTACTGCCACCTTATCAAATTGAAAGCGGATTCGCAAGAGTGTACCCCACAATCTCCCATTTTTTCTACTCCTTTAGGCGGATGCGGTGCATCTGTCCTCGCGATATGATGACAGTATATTCGAACAGTGAGGTGATGCATGATGCGTCGACGCATCCTCGTTCCGAGTGCCGTCTTGGCGAGCGTCGGAACGTTTCTCTATACACGATTCAAACGACAGCTCCCCCGTCCGCGCTTTAAATGGCCGGAACGTCCAGAACTGACAACCATTGATGAGACGCATGTGCAGGCGACGTGGATCGGGCATTCGACGGTCCTCATTCATTGGTATGGGCTCAAGATTTTAACGGACCCCGTCTTCTCAAAACGAATCGGTGTCCATCTCGGACCGCTGACAGTCGGCATGAAACGTCACACCGCTCCGGCCCTCTCCATTGAGGAGGTCGGCCCGGTCGATGTCATCCTACTCAGCCATGCCCATATGGACCACTTTGACCATAAAAGTTTGAAGCGACTCATCACTCGCGAGACGATTGTCGTCTCTGCTCCTGGGACGAGCCGCCTGTTGCGCCGATACCCGAGTCTGCAGACGCTCGAACTGCATCCACATGACAAAGTGACACTTGCGAACGGGCTCGATGTCCGCGCCATTCCCGTCAAGCATTGGGGCAACCGTTTCCCGTGGGACAAACATATGGGGTACAACGGGTACCTGCTCAAATACAAAGGGATTCGTATGCTCTTCGCAGGAGACACGGCCTATACCGACTCCTTCAAAGGACTCGCTGACCGTGAACCGATCGACCTCGCCTTCTTCCCAATCGGTGCCTATCAACCGGACTCGTTCCAGGAAGCGCACTGTACTCCGGAACAGGCTTGGATGATGTACAAAGAGAGCGGAGCGAAGCGTTTCTTCCCGATGCATTGGGATACGTTCGTCCTTTCTTATGAGCCTGTCGAGGAACCGTATCATCGTCTCGTCGCGGCCGCAAAACTCGACCGTGACCAAATTGTGATCAAGGCGCACGGGGAAAGCATCCGTCTGTAGTTTTTCCTTTCCCTTCATCCAAAATTTCGGTAACGTTATAGACGAGAGGGAGGGATTTTTTATGGAATGGACGACGTTGAATAATAACGTCAAGATGCCGATGCTCGGGCTCGGTGTCTATAAGGTCGAAGATGGCGCAGTGACGGTCGATACGGTCAAAGCTGCGCTCGATGCAGACTATCGATTGATCGATACGGCTGCGATTTATCAAAATGAAGAGAGTGTCGGACAAGCGCTTCGTGAAGCAGGCATCCCACGAGAGGACGTCTTTGTGACAACAAAGCTTTGGAACGAGTTCCACGGATTCGACGAGGCGCTCCAAGCGTTTCAGGATAGCTTAGATCGGCTCGGACTCGAGTATGTCGACTTG
The DNA here is from genome assembly GCF_018617145.1 of Exiguobacterium sp. s75. Taxonomy (GTDB): domain Bacteria; phylum Bacillota; class Bacilli; order Exiguobacteriales; family Exiguobacteriaceae; genus Exiguobacterium; species Exiguobacterium profundum. The sequence goes on along the minus strand of NZ_JACSJQ010000001.1, from coordinate 133,881 downwards.
TTCCTCATCCACTGGCCGATGCCTCGTTTCGGTAAATTCGTCGAAACGTACAAAGCACTCGAACAGCTGTATGAAGAAGGACGCGTCCGAGCAATCGGGGTCTCGAACTTTGAGATCGAGCATTTGGAGCAAATCATTCAATCATGCTCAATCGTCCCGGCCGTGAACCAGGTCGAGATCCATCCATATTTGTCTCAGAAAGAACTGATTGCATTCTGCAAACGATATGACATCCAGATTCAAGCGTGGAGTCCACTCATGAAAGGACGCGAAGCGCTCGAAGATGAGACGATCGTCAAGATTGCGAACGCTCACGGCAAGTCACCGGCCCAAGTCATTTTGCGTTGGCACTTACAGAACGGCGTCGCCGTCATCCCAAAATCCGTCACACCGAGTCGAATCAAAGAAAATATACAGGTATTCGACTTCACGTTGACGAAAGAAGAGATGGCGGCCATCGATGCGCTCAATCGTGACGAGCGGACCGGGTCCGACCCGAAAGAGATGCATAAAATCCATTACTGAGGAGTGAATGACATGTTCAAAAAACTGGCTTCTGATTTGACTGGCTTCAGCGACATCGGTGAGGTGATCGACCCGTCCGATTTTGATAAGGCGGACTCGGATGATTATGTCCTCCATGAGGATAACGAAAAGATCTATTTCTTGATCAAATCAAAATCGGATGAATACTGCTTTACAAACTTAGGTATGATTCACCTTGATGGAACGAGTGCGATGAGTTCGAAACGAGTGCTATATCGTTACCCTTACGCACACTATCCGATTAAGCACGTCATGTTCGAGACGGCCGGCACCGTCGACCTCGATGTCGAAGTCAAATTCACAATCGGCGACAAGCCATACTCAATCGATATCAACAAGAAACAAATCGAGCACGTGAAAGATTTGTACAAGGCACTCCTCGCGATTGAAGAGATTCAGCGGGAAGGCCGTCGCATGATGGAGTATGCGAACACATCACTGACTCACTCCGTCTCGATCTTGAGCGGACTTCGTGAAGGTGACATGAACGTGCCGAACACGTTCAAGGAATTGAACGAGCAATCGTTCGATTGGCTACAACGCCACTATCATGAATGGAACCGTAAAGACTTCGGTACGGTTTACGAGAAATACATCAATAACTAAAACAACTCCTCCGCAGACGATTTGTCTTCGGAGGAGTTGTTTTTAGTTCTCATCGATCAATTGCTCGGCCAACCGCTGATACAAGTGGCTCATATGAACGGCAGATGCGATGGCGAGCGTTCGCTTGACATCGCTCTCTTTTTCGAGCGATGTACTTAATAGCGTGTCCGCCTGGGCTTCGAACGCTTCTAGATTCTTCACTTTCTGAGCCTGATAGGCCTCGTAGAAGTCTTCAAGTGAGAACGTCTCATCCGACTCGTTCAACGGTCGGAGCGTCTCCTTAATATCACTGATCGACAAGAGACCTTTCATCTCATAAATCAAACTGAGTAACATCAGATGTTCATTTGTATACTTTTTATTTTTGACGGGATGAAACAACTTGCCCTTGGCATAGTTGTTGATCATCGTCTTCGTCAAAATGGTCTCCTCCTCGTTTCGCTTCATCTTCCCATAATGCTGCTCGAACAGCTGGATGACCTGATCCATGTATAAATCGATGGTCGGCAGCACATCCCGCGGGAGTGTGCCTTCCGTTTCGGTAATGTCCTTCGCTTTCATCTACCTCACCTCACTTCCTAAGTATAAAGAAAACTTCCATTTGTCGAAAGGTACACCTTGCTGTTTGTTCCTCTTCAGTATATCATGTAGTTATCGATACTACATGATGTGATAAGGAGTGTTTTACATGCATTCGATTTTCCGTGAACCCATCAACGCATTGACGCATCTTGCTGGTGCAGTACTGGCTTTCATCGCCCTCATCGCGATGGTCGTCAAAGCCTCGTTACTCGGCTCGCCGCTTGCCATTATGGCCGCGATTCTATTCGGGATCAGCCTCGTCTTTCTTTACTTATCGTCAGGTCTTTACCATAGCATCATCGCCTCACCGAACGTCATCGCTTTCTTCCGGAGAATCGATCATGCGATGATTTACGCATTGATTGCGGGTACATACGCACCGCTCACGTTACTCGCGCTCGAAGGACCGACGCGGTGGGTCCTCTTCGGTACCGTACACGCACTCGCCTTGTTCGGCATTATCTTCAAACTCGTTTGGTTCCATGCCCCGCGTTTCTTGTCCACCGCGCTCTATATCGGGATGGGCTGGCTGTCCGTCTTCTTTATCGGACCGCTCCATGACGTAATCGGCAACGCCGGTATCTTCTGGCTCGTCCTCGGTGGCGTCATGTATACCATTGGTGGACTCATTTACGGGTTCAAGCCAAAATTCGTCAACTGGCGAGGCTGGGGCTTCCATGAGGTGTTCCATCTGTTCATCTTGTTCGGAAGCTTCGCCCACTTCGTCTGTGTGTTTTGGTACGTCTTTTAAGTCCTCCTCGTGGAGGGCTTTTTTCATGAGCCGTTTCCTGTACTTTGAATTCAAGATTTCCTACACTAAGGACAGGAGGGATTCATCATGAAAATTGAAGTATGGTCAGATTATGTCTGCCCGTTTTGTTATATCGGTAAGCGTCGTCTAGAAGAGGCGCTCGAACAGTTCCCACAGGCAGACCAAGTGGAAGTCGAATTCAAGAGTTTCGAACTCGACCCGAACGCCCCGACGAATGATTCACGTACCATCTATGAGGCACTCGCAACGAAATATCGGATGCCGATCGAACAGGCAAAAGGAACGACTGCACAAGTCGCCGCTCAGGCCCGCGAAGTCGGACTCGATTACGATTTTGAGAACATGGTCGTGACGGGTACGCTCGACTCGCATCGTTTGACGCATTACGCGAAAACGGTCGGGAAAGAAAAAGAATTGTCGGAAGCGTTGCTTCAGGCGTATTTTGTCGACGCGAAACACATCGGGAATCACGATGTGCTGCTTGAAATCGCGACAAGCGTCGGACTCGAACGTGACGCCGTGCGTGACGTCTTGACGACTGACGTGTATACGGAAGACGTCCGTGCCGAAGAGAAACGCGCAAGCGACCTCGGCATCACGGGTGTCCCGTTCTTCGTATTCGACAACAAATATGGGGTGTCTGGTGCTCAGCCGACGGAAGCGTTCACGCAAGTGCTCGAAAAAGTCTGGTCTGAGAACAATCCGACGATCCAAGTCCTTTCGAACGGCGCGACGTGCACCGACGACAACTGTGATATTTGATTGATGAAGAAGCCGACGTTTGGCTTCTTTTTTGTGGCTAAATGAATCATTCTCAAGCATAATTATTATCAACAGATAAGAATCGAGGAATACATCTATGTGGAAAAATCGGAACGTCTGGATCATCTTGACGGGCGAATTCGTCGCCGGTCTTGGTCTATGGCTCGGCATCATCGGGAACTTGGAATTTATGCAAGACCGCGTCCCCTCTGACTTTGTGAAGGCGGTCATTCTCGCCATCGGCTTACTTGCCGGGGTCGCCATCGGTCCGCTCGCGGGTCGCTTGACCGACCAAGGTTCTAAGAAAAAAATCATGCTCATCTCGAGCATCGTCCGGGCGCTCAGCGTGATTTTCATGTTCGTCGCCATCGAGACGAATTCGGTCGTGTGGATGGTCATCTTCTTGATTATCTTACAGGGATCGGCCGCTTTTTATTTCCCTGCCCTTCAGGCAGCGATTCCGCTCATCGTGAAAGAACGGGAACTTCTTGCCTTGAACGGCGTTCATATGAATGTGTCTACCTTGTCGCGTGTCATCGGGACGGCGATTGCAGGTGTCCTTTTGACACTGATCTCGCTCCGTAACGTCTACGCGCTCTCGCTCGTCGCCTACCTGTTGCTAGCGGTGGCGACGCTCTTCTTGAAACTCGATGAGACGAAAACGCCCTCGGCGAAAAAGGTCGATGCGAAAGCGTCGAGCGGTTTCAAAGACGTCTTCCCAATCATCAAATCGATTCCCGTCATCTTCATGACGCTCGTCATGACGCTCATCCCACTCCTCTTCCTCGGAGGGTTCAACTTGCTCGTCATCAATATCAGTGAGTTGCAGGATTCGACGGCGATTAAAGGATGGATTTATACGGCAGAAGGACTCGCCTTCATGACAGGTGCCTTTATGATTAAACGGATCGGAGAAAAATTCTCGGCGTTCTCGATTTTATTCTCGTTCTCGTTTTTAATCGGTGTCGCCCAACTGATGCTCTATTTTGCGGACATCCCGTTCATGTCCATTGCTGCGTTCGTTCTCTTCGGCTTCTCGGTCGGATGCTTCTTCCCGACGGCGGTCACGATTTTCCAGACACGGATGCCAAAAGAATATCACGGTCGTTTCTTCTCGTTCCGAAACATGCTCGACCGGATTATCTTCCAAGTCGTCCTTCTCGTGACAGGATTCTTCCTCGACTTGATTGGACTTCAGCTCATGGTCGTCTTGTTCGGAATCAGTTCGATCGCGATGACCGGCGCATTTCTTGTATACACGAGAAAGCATCAATTGCATATCGAGGAAGATTCCACAGAGAAGATGTCTTCCTAACAAAAAAACAAGCGGTGACCAAGGTCATCGCTTGTTTGCGTCTTTGAGCTCTCGCCACCACGTCGTCGTATCATTCCGACCGTCGAGCGTGATTCTCTCCCCGATTTTTGGAGTGAGGACGACTTCTTTTGGTAAGAGAGACGACATCTGTTCCGCTGGGTCGAACCAATCGTGGAACGACAGCGTGAACGCCCCCCAATGGATCGGCATCATTTGGTCGGCCCGTAAATCGTGAAACGCTTGCGCGGTCTCTTCCGGTTGCATATGGACGTCTGGCCAGCGTACGTCATATTGCCCGCATTCAAGTGCGGCAAAATCAAACGGCCCGTACTGTTCGCCAATCATCTTGAAATGCGGCGCGTAGCCACTATCCCCACTGAAGAAGAGCCGATCTGTCTCACCTAGGACGACCCATGATGCCCAGAGTGTGCTGTTGCGGTCCGTCAACGAGCGACCGGAGAAGTGACGCGCCGGCGTACAGACGAATGTCCACGACCCTAACGCATACGACTCGCCCCAATCCCGTTCTACGATTCGTTCTGCCCCAACACCCCATCGTTTCAAATGACTCCCTACCCCGAGCGGTACGATGAACATGGCGACCTTGTCTTGGATGGCAAGAATCGTTCCATAATCGAGATGGTCGTAATGGTCATGTGTCAATAAGACGACATCGATTTCGGGCAAGTCCTCTAGTTCGAACGGCAAGTCTTCACTGAAGCGTTCGTTTTTAGCGAACGGGAGTGGGGATGGGCTACGTCCAAACATCGGATCGACGAGCATCGTCTTCCCGTCCATTTGTACCATGAGCGCCGAATGACCGAGCCAATAGATTCTTGTGAAGCTCGAGCCCGTCTTCTCCTCAAAATCGATTGGCACGATCGGAAGACGTTCGGTAGGCTTACGCAGTGACGTCACATCACGATAGTCGCGCGCCATCGACACCATGTCTTGCGCAGAGAAGTTCATCGGTGTCTCATATTGATTACGGAACTTTCCATTGATCCGGTTCGGAGATTGAAGCGATTTTGGCTTTCGTCCAAGTGGTTTGTACTGTGTCAGAATCGTTCCGGTGACAGCCGCCATTCCAACCAATGAGAGCAACATCGTCTTTTTCATGTAGGTCCTCTTTTCTAATAGTTCGTTGAATTGATTATAGCGTGCCTTCGCCGTTTCTATCCGAGAAAGTATGTCGATTCGCTTATCTTTCAAAAAAAATGGCGTGCTCTTCATTGAGCATTCTGGTTATTCCATTATATCAGTTCTCTTAAACCAAAAAGACCTGCTCACCCGTGTTTGGTGGAGCAGGTCTTCGGTTAAGATTTTTGCAAGATTTTAATGTCGTTGATGATGTCTTCGGTCGGAACGTTTTGGAAACCAGGATACGCCTTGATGATCTTTCCTTCCTGGTCGACCAAATAGAAATACGTACCGTGGTCGACTTGTGTACCTTCGTCAGGCTTCCGGACGAGCGCCTTGAAGTTCTGTTGGGCAAACGTTTCAATCTCGTCTTGCGAGTAACCTGAGAGGAACTGCCAATCTGCTTTCGCAAGGTCATAGCCACTCATAAACTCTTTCATCTTCTCCGGAGTGTCCACCGTCGGGTCGACGCTGAAGGAAACGAATTGCACGTCTTCGACGCCCTCTTCTTCAAGCGCTTCATTCAGCTTTGTCATATTGTATGTCATCGGTGGACAGACGGTCTCACAGCTTGTGAAAACGAAATCCGCCATCCACACTTTCCCTTTTAAATCGTCAAGACTGACCATTTCTTCATCTTGATTCGTATATTCGAACGATTCGACTTCCCAGTTGAGCGGATCCTCAATCTCTTGACCGCATCCTGCTAGGACGATAAGCATCGTCGTCAAACCAATCATCCACCATTTCTTCACACATGCCAACTCCTTATCGCTTTTTGACGTTCCACATGAGGATCGTGATGAGCGTGAAAGCTGTCAATGCGAGGAACGGGATTGTGATGAACCCGAGCCAGTTAATGTATTGACCGCTACACGGAACTCCTTGTGCACAAGGTTGAATTTCTGCAAAACCTGGCACTTTCTGTACCAAGTAATGGTAAAGTGATACGAAACCGCCTATGATAGTAAGCGGTAACACATATTTCCGAACCGCCCGATCTTCCGTGAAGACGGCAATCCCCAAGAGGATGGTCAGCGGATACATAAAGATACGTTGAATCCAACATAGCTCACATGGCACGAACTCCCGGATCTCACTGAAGTAGAGACTGCCGAGCGTCGCCGTCAACGAGACGAGCCAAGCGAGGTATAACCCATACTTTTCGAGAAATGATTTCATCTTACAAATCCTGCTCGATCAGCTCTTGGATTTTTTCGTAATCGAACGGGTCTTCGAGCATCACACCGTTGATCATGATAGACGGCGTGAATTGGACACCGTTCTCTTTTACAAGACCATCATCCGTACTGACTTTTTCAAGCACGGTCGATTCTTCCCCAAGGTCTTGCTCAAACTTCGCCAAGTCGACCGATGTCGTCGTCTTGCTTGCGATTTCTTTCAGCTTCTCGACGGTCACCCACGCATTGTCGTGTTGTTGTGATTCCGGTTGCGCATCGTAGAGCGCCTTATGGAACTTCCAGAACGACTCAGGATCTTGCTCGTATACCGACTCGGAAGCGAGGGATGCCAAAATTGATTCTTGTCCATGGAACAAGACGTTAATATAGCTGAAGCTGACGTCTTCCTTGTCGAGATAATCCGCTTTCAGTTGCGGGTAAATCGTTTCACCCCACTGTTTACACGAAGGACACTTGTAATCTCCGAACTCGACGACGGATACTTTCGCATCCGGGTTTCCGAGTGTCGGTTGTCCTTCAATCGAGACGTGATCGCCACGCTCGGCTGTCGTCGACTCATCTTGGTTGAGTAAGACGAACACCAATGCGATTAACGCGACCGCAACGATGGTCAAGATGACCAACAATTGATTCTTTTTCATTCTCTTCACCTCTATCTATTTTGACTCGTCTTTCATTATAGCGGAAACTCTTCTTCCTATCATGATATCGACTCGTTTTTCATAATTCTCTTCAATTCAAGCTTTAGGAGGTTTATTTACGCATGATCAAGTCTTTTACGATGCGCCTCGGACTCATTTTGGCGCTCAGCATTGCCACGCTCGTCTTTTTACTGACAATCGCCCTCACTTCTCTCATCAGTCATAGGGCATCTGATTCACTCGAACAAGAAATCGGGGAACGCCTGTCGACGACATCGCATCAGTTGGCGGACAAGCTCGATTTTTATATGTGGTCACGCTATCAAGAAGTCCAACTCTTACAGGGTCTCGATTTAGAGGACCGAGATGAAACACGTCGACTCCTCGATCAAGTCCAGACGAACATCCCCGCCTTCTCATGGATGGGCGTCACGGATGCGGCCGGGACCGTCGTCGCTTCGACGAACGGGATTCTCGAGGGAGCCTCGATTGCCGAACGACCGGTTTATCTCAAAGCACAAGATGCTCCCTTTATCGGAGATGTCCACGAGGCGGTCCTCTTAGCTGAATTATTGCCCAATCCGACGGGGGAACCCCTTCAATTCGTCGATATCAGTGTCCCGCTTTTCCAGGACGGCTCGTTTCAAGGGGTACTTGCCACTCATTTAAGCTGGGCCTGGGGGAAAGAAGTACTCGAACATTTCAATCGAACGCTTCATGAACAAGTCGATGATACGGATTTATTCGTCATCAGTGAACGAGACAGTGTCGTGCTCCTCGGTCCAGACGACATGGTCGGAAAACCACTCCCTGTATCCTTTACAGAAGGCGCCTCCGTGAAAGAGTGGGATGACGGTCAAGACTATCTGACAGGCATGTCAATCGGAGAAGGATATGATGAATATCCTGGACTTGGTTGGCAGGTCGTCGTCCGTCAGCCGACGGCAGTCGCGTTTGCACCGGTCGAGACGCTTGAAACGAGAATTCTATGGATTGGTTTATTGGCCTCACTTGTGACGGCTGTACTCGGTTGGCTACTCGCTTCGATCGTGACGAGACCGTTGAAGCGAATCACCGAAACGGCTTCGCTCATGGAACAAGGGAAAGCGAACACGTTTCCCCATCAATCAGGAATCAAAGAGATTGAGTCGCTCGCGTTCGCGCTCGAATCGCTCGTCACCTCCCTTACGGAGTCAGAGTCGGAACGGGTACACTTTGAAAAACTAGCGAATCGTGACGCACTGACCGGTCTTTCAAATCGGGTCGCCCTACGTGAGCAGCTGAATCAACTACACACCTCGAAAGAACCTTACGTCTTCTTCTATCTCGACCTCGATGGCTTCAAGGCGGTGAATGATACATATGGTCATGGGGTCGGGGACGAGGTATTGGTCGAGGTCGCACAACGGTTACGGGCTCTGCCCATCGAGGAGGCCTATCCCGTTCGATTGAGCGGAGACGAGTTCTTCCTCATGTTCCCAAGGACTGAGCGTTCGACCCAACAAATTCGGGAGGTTGGAAACACACTCATCGATACAATTTCTAAACCGATTACGCTAGACATCGCATCGGTGAAAGTCGGGGCTAGTATCGGGGTGTCCATTTGGAGTCCACCGGAACCACCACACATTGCCATCGAACAAGCGGACGACGCGTTATATCGGTCAAAAGCGAACGGGAAACATCAACTTTCTTTCCATGAGTCGCTCTCATGACATCGTTTCCCCATGCAAAAAGGAGTTCATCATGAACTCCTTTTGCTTATTCTTCCGTATTCGTATTCACGTCTCCCTTCTGTTCTTCCTCTTCTGGCATCGGTTCTAAATCCAGCGTATACACGTATTCTCCCCCAAAGTTATTCAAGATGAACAACTCTTCTTCCGCACGTGTCGCCAGTCCGTTCGAGAATCCGATGGCGGCATACATTTCCTCTAACAAAACGTCCTGCTCTTTATCGATTTCATCGAAGATGGCTTGTTCCCAGCGTTCAATGATACCACCGAGTTGAAGATAGTCATCGTTTTTGATTTTATTCTTGTCACGCAACAACTCCAAATAGTCACGAACCTCTTTCAGATTGTCATGCGTCATCGGGATGGCACCCGCTTTTTCTGTCGCCAAGATTTTTTGATGGGTCATCAGATGCATCGCGTCAATAAGATTCCCTTTGTTCAGCTTTTTGGGATCATCAAAGATGAGTCCCGTCGTCTCCTGTGGATTGATGCGGCGCGTCACATTTTGACGCCGCCCGAGTGGGTCTTCTTCCTTGATGATATCAATCAATTCGAGTGCTCGCGTGTAGTCTTCTTCCGTCATCTGCTCCCGGTCAAGTTCATTTGGATTCGGTCCACTCCAATATGTATAGCCAACATAGGAAGCAATCCCGATGACGACAAGTCCCGTCAGTGCAACCCACCAAAACGCTTTTTTCCGTTTCATTCTGTCCCCACACCCTTTTCTAGCTATTCTCCATCAAGGATAACATATTTACCCAACAACAAATCCCATAAAAAGGGTTTCAATATAACCTTACAAAAAAAACACTCGCCCCTACATAGGAGCGAGTACCTTCTCGTTTTACGCTTCGAACAATAATTGTTCTGGATCTTCAATCATGTCTTTAATGTGCTTGAGGAATGTCACAGCCTCACGACCATCTACGATTCGGTGGTCATACGAGAGTGCCACGTACATCATCGGACGGTTCTCCATTGTATCCGCATCGATGGCGACTGGACGGAGTTGAATCGAGTGCATCCCAAGGATAGCGACTTGCGGTCCGTTCAAGATTGGTGTCGAGAGGAGTGAACCGAACACGCCACCGTTTGTGATCGTGAACGTACCACCTGTCAAATCACTCAACCCGAGTTTGTTGTTACGCGCTTTGTCCGCGAGGTGAAGGATATCTTTCTCGATCTCCCCGAAGTTTTTGCGGTCCGCTTCACGGACGACCGGAACGACGAGACCATCTGGAGCCGAAACGGCGATTCCGATGTCATAATATTTCTTCAAGACGATTTCGTTACCTTGGATCTCAGCGTTCAAGTAAGGCATCCGCTTGAGAGCCGCCACTGCTGCTTTCGTGAAGAATGACATGAAGCCGAGTTTGACATCGTTGTCTTTCACGAACTTCTCTTGGCGACGTTTACGAAGTGCCATGACCGCAGACATGTCGATTTCATTGAACGTCGTGAGCATCGCTGCCGTCTGTTGCACTTCAACGAGACGGTTCGCAATCGTCTGACGGCGACGTGTCATTTTGATGCGCTCTTCTTCTTTTCCATTTGCAGCTGCAGCTGGTTGTGGTGCCGAAGCTGCCGCCGCTGGTTTCTGCTCTTTCACAGCCGGTTTCTCTTCATGTCTCGATACATCATGGACGTTGATGCGCCCGATTGGATCATTCGTTTGAACGGCTGAGAGATCGATGCCTTTCTCACGAGCGAGTTTACGTGCAGCCGGTGTCGCGATTGGTCCTTTACCCGGGCTCGCCACGTGCTCTTCACGTTTCTCGACTTTCTTGCCTTCTTCAATAGACTCTGTCTTTTTCTCAGTCGGTGCTTCTGTTTTCGTTTCTGTCGCGTTTTCCGTCTTCGTCTTCGTCGCGACAGCCGTTCCGCCACCAGAACCTGAACCGAGACGTGCGATGACTTCACCGACTTGAACCGTGTCCCCTTCTCCGGCAAGTTGCTCTTCTAACACACCCGCTTCGTCAGCCGGGACTTCGATATTGACTTTATCTGTCTCGAGCTCGACGATGGCTTCACCTTTTTCGACTTGGTCGCCTGGCTGTTTGAGCCATGTCGCGACCGTTCCTTCCGTAATGGACTCTGCTAACTCCGGTACTTTGATTTCGATCACAATGAGTTCCCCCTTAACTTATTTACGATCTTTTTGATATGTGCTCGTGCCTGCACCGCTCGAGACGACGTCACGAGAGAGTGCTTCACGGATGATGCGTGCTTGTTCTTGTTTATGAGCTGTCGGATTCCCTTCAGCCGGACTCGAACGACGGCGACGACCGATATAACGGACATCGAGTCGGTTCGTTGTGACCGCTTCTAAACGAGGCTCGATATATGTCCAAGCCCCCATGTTTTTCGGTTCTTCCTGAACCCAGACGATTTCACGCGCGTTCGGATAACGGCTGATGACGTCACGAATCTCACGAACCGGGAACGGATAGATTTCTTCGACCCGGACGATATGCAAGAAGTCGAGTGACTCTTCTGACTTGCCGACCGCTTCCGCGAGGTCGATTGCCATTTTCCCTGTGCAGAAGACGAGACGTTCGACTTTCTCTGTGTTTTCCCCGAGACCTGGTTGTTCGACGATTGGTTTAAAGCTCTCTTCCGTGAACGCCTCGACTGGTGACGTGGCGAGCGGATGACGAAGCAGACTCTTCGGTGTCATGATGATCATCGGACGAATCTCTTCTTTCCCGAGCATCTCTGCTTGACGACGAAGAATATGGAAGTACTGTGCCGCAGACGAAAGGTTTGCGACTGTCCAGTTTTTCTCCCCGGCAAGTGTCAAGTAACGTTCCATACGTGCACTTGAGTGCTCCGGCCCTTGTCCTTCGTAACCGTGCGGTAAGAGCATGACGAGGCCTGACTTTTGGCCCCATTTCGCGCGTCCCGCCGAGATGAACTGGTCGAACATGACTTGTGCCGAGTTCGCGAAGTCACCGTATTGTGCTTCCCACAGGACGAGTGTATCTTGTGCGAATACGTTGTAGCCATATTCAAATCCAAGCACCGAACCTTCTGAGAGCGGGCTGTTATAGACCGAGAACGATGCTTTCGCCGTCGACAACTCATGGAGTGGCGAGAATTTCTTACCTGACTCGACATCGTTCAACATGATGTTCCGTTGGGCGAACGTTCCGCGCTCTGAATCTTGACCGCTCAAGCGGACCGGCGTACCATCTGAAAGAATTGACGCGAAGGCGAGCGTCTCCGCATGACCCCAGTCAATTTTTCCACCTTCGCTGAACGCATCACGACGACGGTCGAGTACTTTTTGAAGCTTATGGAAGACACCAAAGCCTTCCGGCCAGTTCAATAACTCTTCATTCAATTGCGTGAGGAATTCTCGTTCGACGCTCGTGTCGACTTTCGGGAATCCTTTATGGACCGCATCCGGTAACACGATGTCTGCATCCTCTTCTTCAGAAGGAACGAGATCACGTGCCGCCTTTAATGCCTCTTCGATTTTTTGTTCGATTTGCGCCTTCTCATCTTTCGTCATGACGCCTTCTTCCTCAAGTCGTGCGGCATAGACGTGACGGACAGACTGGTGTCCTTTGATGGCTTTGTAAAGGACCGGGTTCGTGTTCATCGGTTCGTCCATTTCGTTGTGACCGTATCGGCGGTACCCGATCAAGTCGACCAAGATATCTTTATGGAACTTGGCACGATACTCACTGATCAACTTCGCGACGGCAACACATGCCTCCGGATCATCCGCATTCACATGGAAGACCGGAATCTCGTAGCCTTTGGCGATATCACTTGCGTAACGCGTCGACCGTGAATCGTTCGGGTCCGTTGTGAAACCGATTGTGTTGTTGGCGATGACGTGAACCGTCCCACCTGTACGGTAACCCGTCAAGTTTGTCATGTTGAGTGTCTCCGCGACGATGCCTTGTCCTGGGAAGGCCGCATCTCCGTGGATCAAGATTGAGGCTGCCAAATCGTCGTGCTGTACAGCCGATCCTTTTTCAGAACGGTCATCTTGTGCGGCACGCGTGTATCCTTCGACGACCGACCCGACGAACTCGAGGTGACTCGGGTTGTTCGCCAAGTTGAGACGGACTTCTTTTTGCTGTTCGACCACTTTCCGGTCAAGACCGAGGTGATATTTCACATCGCCTGACCAACCGAAGTTGATGCCGATTGACCCTTCAGATGGGATCAATTCTTTGTTCGGTGCGTGCTGGAACTCCGCAAAAATCATTTCGTATGGTTTGCCGAGAACATGGGCAAGTACGTTCAAACGTCCACGGTGGGCCATCCCGATGTTGATATGTTCCGAACCGCTCGAAATGAGGCCTCCGACCATCGCATCGAGAAGTGGCACCATCGCATCCAATCCTTCGATCGAGAAGCGTTTTTGTCCGACGTATGTTTTATGAAGGAATGATTCAAACAGTTCTGTTTCAGCCAAACGTTTGAATAACTCAATTTTTTCTTCTTTCGAGAAGGTTTGCTGTAACGCCCCTTGCTCGACTTGACGGCGAATCCACTTCTTCTCTTCCATGTCATCTAAGTGACGGAGTTCGATGGCGACCGTTCCTGTATAAACGTCAAGCAAGTGACGGAATAGTTCCAAGGCGCTCGCGTTTGGTTTTGGTGCATCATCTGATAAAAGGCGGGCTGGAATTTGTTTTAAGTCTTCTTCTGTCAAATCATAGCGTGACAGTTCGAATAACTCCTGCTCGCGCGGATGGTCTTTTAGTGGATAAATATCAGCTGCTTTATGACCGAAAGCACGGATGTCGTTGATGAGCCGTGTCGCCGAAACGACCTTCTCTAAATCAAACGATGGACCCGAGACTGGAACTTCTGTCGGTGTCGACGTTTCCGGTGCCCCAAATTCGTCAAAATATCGGCGCGTTTCTTCATCGACCGATGATGGGTCTTCCAAATATTGTTCGTACAGTTCAATGATGTAGCCTAAGTTAGGACCATAAAATGCTTGCGATTTCTCGTGAACATTCGACGACTCTCCCATTGAATAAATCCCCCTTATCCATTCCTAAACGTTCAATCTGTGAACGCTTTCATTTTAACATGTAGCCCGAAGCAGTTCACCTTTCTCCTACCCTGGTGAACAAAACCAAATCTTGCCTCTTACGCTCAACTTCATACTACACCTTTCGTCGCAGAAAGACCCTTACAAATTCACAATTCGTCCATACTATTTCAATAAGTTTTGCTTATCGATAAATTGTGTCTTGATGTATTTGTTTCAACAATTTCAAAAAAAGATGAAACCTTATTTCAAACAGCCCCGTAATAGGGAGTGTAGGCATTACACTATTACTCTTAACAGAAAGCTAGGTGACCACATGTTATCCGTACAAAATGTCCATAAAAAGATGGGAAAAGCAACGGTATTGACAAATGTCAGTTTTGACGTTGTTCCAGGAGAAATTTTCGGATTCCTCGGACCAAACGGCGCCGGGAAGACGACAACTATTCGAATCATCACAGGTCTCATGCCTGCGACGCACGGGACCGTGACAGTCGATGGGTATGACGTGGCGAACAACCGCCAAGAAGCGCTCAGCCGAATCGGGGCCATCGTCGAGAATCCTGCATTCTATCCGTACATGACGGGCCGGGAAAACTTGATTCATGCGATGAACTTGATTCCGAACTTGAAAAAAGTCGACTTGAATGCACTCGGTGCCCTCGTCGGACTCGACGGAAAGCTCGATATGAAAGTCAAACAGTACTCACTCGGGATGAAACAGCGCCTCGGGATTGCCCGTGCCTTGTTGCATAACCCAAAAGTGCTCATCTTAGACGAGCCTACGAACGGTCTTGACCCAGCCGGGATCGCCGACCTTCGGAATTACTTACGCCACCTTGCGGACCACCGCGGAATCGCCATCCTTATCTCGAGCCATTTATTGAGCGAGATGGAATTGATCACCGACCGTTTCGCAATCATTGACCAAGGACAAATCAAGTCAGTGGAAGACGGACAGACGAAGGCTGACAGCGTCATCCTCTGTAAAGTTGCCAAGGAGCAGATGAACGAGGCGCTTGACGTCGCAGCACTCGCCTTCGATGATGTGAAAATCGTCCAGCAGTCTGCCGAGTCGTTTATCGTACCGCGTCAAGAGACAGACATTCCGGTCTTACTGAAACAATTAATCGAGCGCGATATCGCCGTCTATCAAATTGGCATGAAACACGAGTCACTCGAAGAACAATTCTTGAAATTGACGAAAAAAGAAGGAGGTACGAACAATGCGTTCATTACTCAGCAATGAATGGATGAAATGGCGTCGTACGATTAAACCATACGTCGCCCTAGGCGTGTATACAGCAATCATCCTCATCGTATACGCTGTATTGGCCAGTGGTGAAGGTACACCAGAAGCGGCATCATTCTTTGAATTTTCAACGATGGGTGCCATCGCTTTCTTGAGTATTTTTACGATTGTCTTTACGGCCGAGATGGTCGGGAACGAATTGAAATTTGATACGTTGAAACACTTGTTGATGAGCCCGTACTCTCGCGACCGCATCTTATTGTCGAAGCTCGTCATGGCCGTCCTCGTCATGTTGCTCCAATTCGTCTTTATCTTGGTCGTCGCGTTCGGGTTCTCACTCACGTTAGACGGCTCTGTCACATGGGATGTCGTCCGTCCGATCCTCATCAGTGTGAGCGGACCGATCTTCATCATCTTCTTGACGCTCATGTTCTCGGTCGTCTTCAAGTCGGTCGGCGTCGTCATCGGTTTCACGGTACTCGCAAACTTCGCCTCAAGTATCATCGGCGGTCTTCTCGTCGCTTGGAAACCTGAGCTTGCGAAATGGATTGTCTTCTTGCATACAGACCTTTCCATCTATGACGTCAACCCAGAGTTTATGAAAGCGATGGACGCTACGATGGGCTTCTCGATTTTCTATGTCGCCCTTCATATCATCGCCTTCTATCTCATCACGGCATTTATGTTCCGCAGTAAAACGTTCGCTGAATAAGCATACTTCAAATGAAAAAGTGGTACCTCTTTGCTATAGGCGTTTTATAGTGAGGAGGTATTTCTATGTCTAAGACAGCATTACTCATTATTGATATGTTCAATGATTTTGATTTTGATGGTGGCGACATGCTACGTACGCATACACAAGTGATTGTTGATCCGATTCTCAAGTTAAAAAAACATTTTAAAGAGACGGACTTGCCCGTCATTTATTGTAATGATAACTTCGGACAATGGAAAGATAGCACGGAAGACATCATTGAGTATGTAAAGGCTTCTAAGGGTGAACATATTGCCTCGCAAATCGAACCGGAAGATGAAGAGTATTTTATTATAAAACCAAGGCACTCCACTTTCTTTGGAACTCAGTTAGATATTTTACTTCGTCAGTTAAACGTGACGAAATTGATTTTAACCGGAGTCGCGACGGATATTTGTATCCTCTTTTCTGCCAATGATGCATATATGCGTGACTATGATATATATGTACCTCGTGATTGTGTGGCGGCAGAAACATCAAAACGTCACGAAAGTGCCTTGACGATTATCGATGAAGCACTGGGAATTGAAATATCTCCTGTGTCTGAATATATGAGTCACATTCAAAAGTGATTTATAGTAATCATCGCGGTCACAAAATCCTAACATTTAGAACGTTTTGAAGCTCTTCTTCTAAGCTATTCTTAAGTTATAACGGTCAGTAAAGGGTGTGATGTTTTTGTACCTAACAATCGGATTAGCCTTGCTCGTCTGTTTGATTGCAATGATTTTCACTATTATGGTCGGGCTCGGGAAAGACCGCTCCACGTACAGTCAAAAGAAGAGCTGGTCGATGGTATCTTGGCTCTACATCATCTTGCTCCCTGTCTCGTTCATCGGACTCGGACTCCTCTACTATTTCATTACGAAATAACACAAAAATCACGATGCCAGCATATAGGCATCGTGATTTTTTTATGCAATCAAGTCACTCCAGATTTTGATGGTACTCGCCAAGATGAGTAGCGCTAAAATCCATTGGAGTGCTTTTGTATTCATATTCTTCCCGACATTCGCCCCGATTGGAGCGGCAATCAGGCTCGCGATAATCATAATGATGGCCGGACCCCAGACAATTTGATCGGTGATGATTTTACCGAACGTCGAGCCAATCGACGAGATGAAGGTGATGGCGAGAGAACTCGCAATCGCCATCTTCGTCGGGATGCGTAAGACGACAAGCATGATCGGCATGAGAATGAACGCCCCCGCTGCCCCGACGATTCCTGCGGCGATTCCTACAATGAAGGCAGAGCTTGCTGCGATCACTTTGTTGAACCGGACTTGGTCGAGTGGCATATCGTCCACTTGTGGCTTCGGCAAGAACATCATGATTGTGGCAATCGTTGCGAGTACGGCATAGACGACATTGATCATCACTTCCGAAAGAATCGTCGATCCGTATCCACCGATGAAGCTACCAATTAATACCGACACCCCCATGTAAAGAATCAACTGCTTGTTTAAGTATCCACCTTTACGATAAGCATAAATCCCGCCGATTGTCGCAAAGAACACTTGAATCGCACTGATTCCGGATACTTCATGCGCGCTGAAAGCCGCGAACCCTAGAATCGGTGGAATGTATAGCAACATCGGATACTTGATGATCGATCCACCAATCCCGACCATCCCAGAAATGAACGACCCGATAAATCCAATTAGAAAGATTGTAATGATAAACCCGAACTCCATATAGACTCCTCCATTTGCTCTCGTCTTCTCTACTTATTCAATCGATTCCCAGGCCATCATCCCGCCTGATACGTCATAGATTTCCGTATAGCCGGCATCCTGTAATTGACTAGCAGCCTGGGCACTTCGGTTACCGCTCCGACAGATCACATAGATTGGTTCGTCTTTCGGATAAGGCAGTTGATTTGCATCTAATGAAGAAAGTGATGCGTTCACCGCCCCTTCGATATGCCCCCCCTCGTATTCAGACGATTCTCGTACGTCAAGGAGTGTTATTTCTTCGTTTTCCAATTTGTTTTGTAGAGTTTTAACGTCAATTCTCGTAATTTCATCCTTTTCTGATGTGATTACAAAGATAAAAATCGCCATTAAAGCCAAAACTCCGACAAATAAGGAAATTCTCTTCATGTTTTACCCTCCAATTCTTTTCACTTGCGCTCATTATACCTTAGGGGGTATATTAAAGCCAACGAAACATTCTCGTTGCCAAAAACCTTAACCATGAAAAGGAGATCACAGACTCATGAAGACGATTACGACTACTGAATTAGAAGCGTTACTTCAAGCAGACGACTCACTCAACCTCATCGATGTGCGAGAGGTAGACGAATATGCTGGAGGTCACATCAAACAAGCGAAGAACGTACCACTTTCTGAATTCGGGGCAAAAGTCGATGAGCTCGATCGCTCTAAACCGATTCACGTCATTTGCGCAGCCGGCGGACGCAGCATGAACGCATCTGCCTATCTCGATTCACTCGGATTCGATGTCACGAACGTCGACGGTGGGATGATGAGCTGGCAAGGCGAAGTCGAATAAACGATTACATCCATAGGGGGAAATTGATATGCTATTACGTTATTTTTATGATGAAAAATTAGCACAAGCTTCATATATGGTCGGTTGCCAAATGACGGGAGAAGCCATCGTCATCGACCCGGCCCGTAACATCGAACCTTATCTTCAAGAAGCGAAAAAAGAAGGTATGAACATCGTCGCAACGGCAGAGACGCATATCCATGCGGACTTTGTATCGGGATCACTCGAACTCGCGAAGCGCACAGGTTCGAAAGCCTACCTATCAGACGAAGGTGATGCTTCTTGGAAGTATGCATTCGCGAAAGAAATTGACGCACAGCTCGTCAAAGAAGGCGACACGTTCAAAATCGGAAACGTGACACTTGAAGTCATGCACACACCGGGTCACACACCGGAACATATCTCGTTCCTCCTTTATGACCGGAACCAGACACAACCGATGGGGATCTTCACAGGAGACTTCGTCTTCGTCGGGGATATCGGTCGCCCTGACCTTCTCGAAGAAGCGGCCGGTGTGAAAGGAACGACGGCAATCGGCGCGGAACAAATGTTTGATTCACTCAAAAAGTTCATGGCGCTTCCTGACTTCGTTCAAGTCTGGCCAGGACACGGTGCAGGTAGTGCTTGCGGGAAAGCGCTCGGCGCGATTCCAACATCGACGGTCGGTTACGAGAAAGCGACGAACTGGGCGCTTCAAATGACGGATAAAGATGCCTTCATCAAAGAGTTGACGACGAATCAACCCGAACCACCGAACTACTTTGCCATGATGAAAAAAGTGAACAAAGAAGGTATCCAAGTGACGACGGAAGTCGCTCGTCCTGAAGTCATCGGGTCGGACCGTCTCGATACACTCGTCGAAGAGACGCAAGTCGTCGACACGCGTAAAGGAGAAGACTTTGCGAACGGACACGTACCAGGGACAATCAACATCCCGTACAACAACAAGTTCGTCTCGTGGGCTGGCTGGCTCGTCAACTTCGACAAAGACATCACACTTATCGCAAGTGCGGATGACGTCGATCAAGTGCAGACCGACCTTCAATCAATCGGTCTCGATCGCCTTCGCTTCATCGTCCCAGTCGAAGAGCTCGACGCATCACTTTTGACGGAAACGTATACGGACGTGACGGCAGAAGAAGCAATCGAAGCTGCTGAAAAAGGTGACGTCTTCGTCCTCGACGTTCGAAACGCGACAGAATGGAACGCGAGCCATTACGAAAAGGCAGAGCGCATCTTGCTCGGTAAGCTCGCAAGTGACCACGAAGGTCTTCCGACAGACCAAACGATTGCGGTGCATTGTGCGTCAGGCGTCCGCTCACGCATGGCGGCAAGTGTCCTTCAATCGCTCGGCTACAAAGATATCCACAATATCCTCGGTGGCTATGGCGCGATGAAAACTGTCTTGAACGCTCAACAAATCAAGTAATGCTATACTGACTATGAATATGGCGCCCGCTTCGAGAGGGGCGCCTTTTGTTTAGGAGGGAAAGACGTGGTCGCCATCGGTCCACTCAACATTCGTTTCGATTTACTCATCTTTTTACTAAGCCTTGCCGTCCTTTACGGCATCTTCCGCTTTCTCGGGTTGTCGAATAAACAGCGTGAAGCCGTCATCGGGACATGGTTCTATGGTTTTCTTGCCTGGAAAGGAAGTGCCATCGTCATCGGTCTGTTGACGACACGTGACCTATCGCTCGCTCTTTACGCCACAGGAGGCGTATGGTCTCAATGGATTGCAGCTGCTGTCGTCCTTTGGTTCGTCTATCGACTCGACCGGAACCTTTTAGGGTATTGGGTGCTGAGCGGACTCCTCATTTGGTTCGGAATGACACTCGCGGTTCCAGTATACGGGACGATTTTGAACCTTTCCGACCAGCCGATTCATCTATGGAGCGCCATGCTCATTTTTCTGCTACTCGGAACGACGTGGCGCTGGATGCATGAACCGACTCGTGGAAACATTCTTTGGACAGTATGCGGTGCATCCGGCATCTGGCTATTTAAGTCATATGCGGTCGGACAGATTCAATGGTGGATAATTGTCATCGCCCTCGTTCTCTTCGGATTGACGGTCTATCTCGCCCGCCCTTCAAAGAAAGTGATTCAAATTAGTGTCGGAGTCCTGGTCGTTCTCGCGGTCGTGAATGCTGTCCTGCCAGAGAAAGCGACACAATCTGTCACGACAGAGACGGCGTCAACCGGTTTGAACATCGGGCAAATTCCCCCTTCGTTCGAATTACAGCGAACTGATGGGAGTACATTCGACTTAACTTCACTAAGTGGTCAGCGCGTCGTCGTCAACTTTTGGGCGTCCTGGTGCCCGCCTTGTCGGGCGGAGATGCCGGATATGGCGGCGTTCGCGAAAGAGCGAGATGACGTGACCATCGTCGCCGTCAACACGACGACGAGTGAACGCGACCCCGCCGATGCCGTCTCGTTCGTCGAACCGTATGAAGACGCATTTACCGTCGTCTATGACCGTGACGGCCAAGTTGGAGATGCGTATCGGATTCAGGCGATGCCGACGACGTATGTGCTCGATGAATCGGGTGTGATCATCGCGAAGCAATTTGGTGCCATCGACAAGAATTGGCTCGACGCCCAATTGAATTGAACATGACAAAACCGCCGACAAAGAGTTGTCGGCGGTTTATCTTATTGCTTCAAATAGCCTTGTGCTTTCAAAAAGTCTTTGACGTCAAGCCGTGTCGATTTCGACAACATGCGCCCCATTTGACCAGTCCACGTATCTTTACGCGGGTTCGAGCCACGGACCATATAGTAATCGTGGATCAACGCATCGTAATCGGAAAGGGACTGCTTCATCCGTTCTGGATTCGCTTCATACATATTTTCATGGTAGACATGTTGGAACGGTAAGCGTGGTTTTTGATCCTCGACTGAGGCCGGTACACCGACGGCCATCCCGAAGAGCGGAATGACCCGTTCCGGCAATACGAGCACTTCTTTCACCGCAAAGAGGTCGTTCCGAATGCCACCGATATAACAAATTCCGAGCCCCATCGACTCTGCCGCCACTGCTGCATTTTGAGAGGCAAGTGCAGCGTCGATCACCGCGACAAGCAACTTTTCATCAGTCTCAAGTGTTGAGGACACTTCTGTTTCTTGCAGTTCACCAATCACTTCATGGCGGTGCAAATCCGCACAAAAAACGAAGAAGTGACCGTTCTCGACGACATAGGACTGGTTGCCCGCAATCTCGGCAAGTCGTTTCTTCTTCGCTTCATCGGTCACCCCGATGATGGAGTAGGCTTGGATAAAGCTAGACGTCGATGCCCGTTGTGCGCTCTCGACGATGGTCTGGATTTGTTTGTCTGTCAATTTCTCGTCCGTAAAATCGCGGACGGAACGGTGGTTCAATAAAGTCTCAATCACTTCGTTCATACGTTCTTCCCCCTTTTTTTCAATCTTGGCATAAGCTCTCTGAATCCACAAATGAGAGGAATCCATCGAGCACATTTTGAGGGAGGACGCTCACATCTCGTCTTCTTATGCTATCATTATAAGCTACATAGTAAATACGACAGTGTAACTTCGAATAAGGAGCGAGATAGATGAAAAGAATACCATTTTACATTCCATTTCTGCTTGGGGTGCTGCTCCTCTCCGGTTGTACGGATGCCGATGTGAGCGTCCCGACATCGACGTCAACTGAGCAAACAGTTGAAGAGGAACCTGTACAAGAGGAACAAACCACCGAGATCCCTGAATCTGAAGGCGATCTTTTTGAAGGCTATACGAAGATCGAGGTCGATGGCGGCGATCAGTCCGGCACACGTGAAGCGAATGTCGTCGTCGATATCGGCTTCGGCGATCGTGAGTATTGGGCGTTCACGAACGAACATGGTCAACTGGTTCGTGTGATTGCCGACGAAATCACGCTTCAAGACGATGAAACCGAAGACGTTAATTCTTCAGGACGCTATTATGCAGACGAGGCAAAAGTTCCGGGTGTCGAAGACCCGAACCTCGACGAAGGCCATATCATCGCCGATTCACTTGGCGGTGTCTCGAACGCCTATAACATCACGCCACAAAACAGCGCACTCAACCGTTACGGCGACCAGGCATTCATGGAAGATGTCATCCGGAAGGCTGGCGGGGCGAAAGACTTCGAAGCCATCATCACCTATCCGAACACGACGACTCAGATTCCTTCCCGCTACCAATACACGTATACCGTACGGGGCAATACGGTCACCGATACGTATGATAACGTGGATCCGGAGGAAGTGAACGAATCGCTCGGATTGACGGATGATTCCCCTCCTGCAGTGACGACGGAGCCGGTCGAGGAACGTGAATTATCCGATATCGACCTTGACGGAAATGGACAAGTGACGATCAAAGAAGCCAAAAATGCCGGATTCGAGATGCCGATTACGCGTGACCATTGGTTGTACCAGTATATGGACGACCGAGACGGTGACGGGATGGTCGGGGAATAACTATTAGGAGAGATGATATGCATAAAATTGGATTTATAGGTGTTTTCTTTACTTTGTTCTCGCTTTTTTTGATAGAGGTTATATCGTATAGCAACGGGATAACAGAAGCGCCAAATCCTTTACTAGAACGTACACTTGTTTATATTGTTCTAATGGGACTTCTATCTGGTGTCTTGATTCTCATTGACTCTATTATTTATTTTAACAAAAGTAGGCGATAATTCTCCCTCCTCTAAGCGTCTCGGGGCGTAGCCCAGCGTAGGTGGGAGATGAATCGTCCGGTCCAAACATCTTTTCCCCTTGTGACAGATAGGACGAACAAAAGTTCGTGATTCCGTCAGATTTTCCATCCCCCTTCGCGGGTATCGGATGAGGAAGATACATCACGATCTGCTGGAGGGAGGAGGGACGGACATGCTGAAAGGCTACAAATACAGGCTCCACCCGACGCCGGCACAGGCCGAGTTCCTCATCAAGACGATTGGCTGCGCCCGGTTCATCTACAACAAGCTGCTCGAGGACCGCATCGCCATCCGCGAGGAGGCGAAGGCGGGGGACGGGACGAGACGGAAACCGGCGACACCCGCATCCTACAAGCCCCTGTTCCCGTTCCTCGCCGAGGCGGACAGCCTCGCGCTCGCGAACGCGAAGCTGAACCTCGACACCGCGTTCGCGAAGTTCTTCGCCGGGACGGGCGGCTTCCCGGCCTTCAAATCGAGATGGCGGTCGCGCGCTTCCTACATGACGAACAACCAACATGGCACGATCCGCATCGAGGCGGGCAAGGTTCGGCTGCCGAAGGCCGGGTTCGTGCGGTTCACCCAACATCGTCCGTTCGAGGGCGTCATCCGGTCGGCGACTGTGTCGATGACCAAGACAGGCAAGTTCTTTGTCTCCCTGCTCGTCGAACAGGACGATGAACCATGGATCCCAGCCGAGAACAAGGTCGGGATCGATCTCGGTCTAAAACACTTCGCCGTCATGACGAACGATGCGATGGTCTCGGAGAAGATCGACAACCCTCGCTTTCTCCGACAATCCGAAGCGAAGGTCAAGAAGGCACAGCGGGCGCTGTCGCGAAAGAAGATTGGGAGCAAGAATCGTGAAAAAGCCAAATTACTTTTAGCTAAAAAACACGAAAAGATTGCCAACCAACGCAAAGATTTCCTTCACAAACTGTCGAAACGAATCGTTGACGAGAACCAAGTCATCGTCGTGGAGACATTGACATCGAAGGACATGATGAAGAACCACAAGGTCGCGAAGTCCATCGGGGATGTCAGTTGGCACGAGTTCGTCCGGCAACTCGAATACAAATGCAAGTTCTACGGACGGACGCTCATCAAGGCCGACCAATGGTTCGCATCGACGCAAATCTGTTCCACTTGCGGAGTAAAGGGCGAGAAGAAAGCGATGGATGTCCGTGAATGGACGTGTGCCTGTGGCGCGCATCATGACCGTGACATCAACGCGAGCATCAACCTGTTGATGTTGGCCGACTGACAACCATTCAGGGCAGGGACTGCCCGACGAGCTTGGTCCATAACCGTGGCTGGTAAGAGCACGGTCTTCCCAAGAAGCTCCCACTTCAATTTGCGAAGCAAATAAGTGGTGAGTAGTTCACAAGACGCTAAATACAAATAAGTGTAGCTCATGGCTAGTCATTTGGCTGAATGTGTTTATGGTAACTGCATTCTACAGATGATTGTCGCCATGGGCTTTTTTGTGTTCACTTTGATATTTCCTTTCATCATACAAAAAACCGCGGTGTAAGACCGCGGTTACGTGTTTAGTTCGACATTTGATTCAAAAATGGTGCGAGATCGATGTTCAACTCTTTCGAGAGACGCTCTCCGAGTTCACGGTCCGCACGATAGAAGTTGCAGATCAAGAGGAGAACGGTCTTCTCGTGACGAACTTTTTTGATATGCGCCACGAGGTTACGAACGAGCGCATCCTTCTCTTCCTGAGAATAGCGACGATACACCTCTCCGGCTTGTCCGAAGTCGTTCGTCTTCTCAATCTTCTGACGACCCGTCACGCCTGTGATCGGTTGCGGCGTCTCGATATAGTCCGCATTTGGCTTCGGCGCGTCTTCGTAACGGTTCGGCTCGTAGTTGACCGGACTCGTCTGTTGCTTGAACGGCATCGCCCCGTCACGCTGGTTGTTCGCGACTTGAGCGAATGGGCAGTTGATTGGGAGTTGGAGATAGTTCGGTCCGATGCGGTAACGCTGCGTATCCGAATACGAGAAGAGTCGTCCTTGGAGCATCTTGTCTTCTGACGGCTGGATCCCTGGTACGAGGACGCCTGGGTTGAAACCGACAGACTCAGTCTCGGCGAAGAAGTTGTCGACATTTTTGTTGAGGGTCATCGTTCCGACCAATTGATACGGGATGACATCTTCGAACCAATCTTTCGTCGCATCGAGCGGGTCGAAGTCAAAGTTGTCCATATCCGCTGGGTCGAGAATCTGTACATATAGATCCCATTCCGGATAGTCTCCATTTTCAATGGCGTTGAACAGATCACGTGTCGCATGGTTGAAGTCTTCTGCTTGGATTTTCGCCGCTTCTTCCATCGACAAGTTTTGAATTCCTTGCTTCGGTACCCAGCGCATCTTTATGTACACCGTGTTGCCGAATTCATTCACCCACTTGAAGGAATGGACGGATGACCCGCGCATGTGGCGATACGATGCCGGAATGCCTTCGTCACTAAAGAGATGCACGAGCATGTTCGTTGATTCAGGTGTGAGCGACATGAAGTCGAAGAAGCGGTCCGGGTCTTGAAGGTTCGTTTGTGGGTCCGGCTTGAGCGAGTGAATCACGTCCGGGAATTTAATCGCGTCACGGATGAAGAAGACCGGTAAGTTGTTTCCGACGAAATCATAGTTCCCTTCTTCTGTGTAAAACTTGACGGCGAAACCGCGTGGGTCACGAAGCGTCTCAGGTGAACCTAATCCGTGGATGACGGTCGAGAAGCGCGCAAACACAGGCGTCTCTTGCCCTTCTTCTTGCAAGAATGCGGCTTTCGTATAGCGTTTCATACTATTTTTTACAGTGAAGACACCATGCGCCCCTGCGCCTCTCGCGTGAACGACACGTTCTGGTACTCGTTCACGATCGAAATGCGCTAATTTCTCAATTAGTTGGTAGTCTTCGAGAAGCGTCGGGCCCCGACGACCCGCAGTGATGGAGTTGGCGTTATCCCCGATTGGTACGCCTTGGTTAGTAGTTAGTTGACGGTGTTGATCCATATGATTGCCTCCCATTATTTATAATCATTACAATCTTGATATTAATTAAAGATTAGAATGATTACAAATAAAAAGCTCGTGAATCACGAACTTTTTTTCATATGTCTCTTTTGTTTGGATTTTTCACGTTGATGGAGCGTCACGACGAAAAATGCTGCCAAGATACCGCCTAGGGACCCCGCGATGATGTCGACCATCGTATCGTCATTCCCGTTCCCTTGCATCGTCGTGTTCAGGACGACGTCAGATGTGAATTCATACATTTCCCAAAGTGCCGCCCCAGCCATGGAAAAGACGACAATGTATACGAACAAAAATCGTTTCGGGATCTCGGTCCGAATGTCATCATCGAGCCTACTGAAGAAGTCGAATCCAAGGAATGCGAGAAAAATTCCGCTTAAGAGATGAAGGAACGTGTCCCACCAACCATTCCCGTATAGTCCGACAATCGAGCCTAAATACTGGGAGGCAAACAAGAACAGGATATACGCCACCTTCATCTTGCCGTCAAGTTCTGTTTTAAACGTCTTTTCAATGAAGAACGGGATGAGCCCGGAAATGATTCCGGCCCCCGCCACACTCGCATCGAACCATAATTCTTCAATGATAGATGTGACGAGTATGATTGCCATGAACAAGACGAATCCAAATTCGAGGATACGTCCTTTCGTGAGCTTCATAATACTTCGCCTTCTTTCTAGTTTGTTCTCTATATGCTCTATTCCCAACTCTCAATCATGTTCAACCACACAATTGAATTTAGTTGGACTCTCTTGCCATTCACGAACATACGTTCTATAATTAATATTATGAATTCGAGGTGGAACTTGCTATGCCGATCAATCCGTATCTCAACTTTAATGGGAATTGTCGAGACGCCGTGAACTTCTATGCCGATGTGTTCAATCACGCCGCTCCAGACATCATGACGTTCGGTGACCAACCTGGTCCAGACGGTCAACCGGTGCCGAGTGAAATGGCTAATCTCGTGCTGCATACCCGACTATCGATTCACGGCTCATCGCTCATGTTTTCTGATGCGATGCCTGACGGACCGGTCACATTCGGTGACAATGTCACGCTCGCTGTCGTCACAGACGACCTCGAGGCCATCCATCGTGAGTTCGAGGCGCTCTCTGTGAACGGACGTGTCTTGATGCCGCTTCAAGAGACGTTTTGGAGCAAGGCGTACGGCATGCTCGAAGACCAGTTCGGCGTCCAGTGGCAGTTCAGCCACGAAGCATGATCATCCAAAAGATCTTATTCACATTCTCTTATGATGAGGTCTTTTATTCTTTTCAAGATTAGCTTCCCCACAGAGAATACTTTCAAGGAGATGAACTAAACTAATGAAAGAAGAGAATCCTGAACAATTAAATATTCCTATTTGGGCATATGAAGCAATCGAAATAGAAGATGCCAATGTGCAATGGAAAGCTCAAGGTCTACGTGAAACAAGAGAGTTGTCCGACTTACTTTCAAAGTTTGATATTAAAGGAGCAGAACATATAGGTAGTACAGCGGTTCCCGGTCTACCTGCAAAACCAATTATAGATGTGATGATTCGTATCGAATCGTTTGACATGATGAATGCGATTGTTGATACTTTAACCGCATACGGTTGGCACTATGTACCACCAGAATTGGATGGAAAGCCCTGGCGCAGATTTTTTGTGAAAGTGAAAAATGATAAACGAGTTGCTCATTTGCATCTCATGAAAGGCACAGAAAAACGGTGTGAAGAACAGATTGAATTTCGAGACAAGTTACGGGAATCTCCTTTACTCGCGAAGGAGTACGGGCTTCTAAAAAAGCAATTAGCAACTGAATTTCGTGAGGACAGAGAAAAATATACTGAAGCTAAAGCTGAATTTATAAATCGGGCATTAAACTCCTGATATAGATGAAGACCCCATCGCTAATCTACGATGAGGTCTTCCTTATTTTTGGGCTACGAAGAAGATGCGCTCCGCATCCGCTCCTGGTGCACGTTCGGTGAAATCTGATGTGACCGATTTGACGTGGAATCCGGCACCAATCAACCATTGCATATACTGCCCTGGTTCATATGTCCGTTGTTCATGCGTCTCCTCGATCCGTTCATACGTCCCATCTTCAAGCGCGACGAAGAATGTTAAGTCATGAACGACCGACAGCGGGGCTTCTCCCGGGTCGGCAAACCAAATATATGAGCAATCTTCTCCGTTTGACGCATACGTCTTTTGGTTGAAGAGCGTCTGCATCTTGTTCGGAGCATGGACATCAAAGATGAACAAGCCGCCTGGTTTGAGTTGATTGTAGACAGATTCAAACGTATCAATCACGTCCGCCTCGTCTCGCAAATAGCAAAGGGAGTCGCAGAGAATCGTCACCGCATCGACCGGTTCCGGTAACTCCAACTCACGCATATCTTGTTCCCAAAGCGGCAACTCGATTTCGACCTCGAGCGCCTTTTCTTGTGCGACTTCGAGCATTGACTCGGATAAGTCGATCCCCATGACATCGTAATGTTCAGCGAGGCGAATCGTCGCCGACCCGGTCCCGCACCCGACATCCGCGAGTGTCGCGCCATCTTGGACGTGACGACGCACGAAAGCGACCCACTCATCATACGGCGCGTCTTTCATCAACTCGTCGTATACATAGGCGAATCCTTCGTAAGCCATTAGCCGACTTCCACTTCGACGTGTGGCGCGTCAGCCCACAATTTCTCTAGGTTGTAGTAATCACGGTCATCACGATGGAAGATGTGGACGACGACGTTCTCGAGGTCAGCGAGGACCCAACGTGCCGTGTCCATTCCTTCGAACTTGTGGAGTGGTAAGCCGTTTTCGCCAGCAACGTCTTTGATTTCACGTGCGATCGCTTCGACTTGCTTCTCCGAGTTCCCGTGACAGATAACGAAGTAATCCGCGATTGGCGAAATCCCTTCCATGTCGAGTACAACGATTTCCTCGGCACGTTTATCGTCAGCCGCTTTAACAATCAATTCTAATTCTTCTCTTGCAGTCATATTGACCCTCCTAAGGTATATTCACAAAATCGTTATACGTTTCAATCGTCAGTGGAAAAATACGCACCGACTTCTTCAATAAAAATTCAATCGTTTGTTTCAGTGTCGCGACAACCGCCGCTTCGAGCGAACGCTCCACTTCTGCCCGCAACCGGTCGACGCCGGGATAATCCCGATTCGGTTCGATGGCATCAGCCACGAACAGAATTTGGTCGAGCCGAGACATCCCGGGCTCTCCCGTCGTATGATTTCGAATCGCCGAGAGCACCGCGTCATCCAGGTCGTATTGACGGGAAAGTAGAATCGCACCGACCGGCGCATGAAGTAGTTCGTCCCCGTACTCAAGTAGATTCGGGTCTAACCCTTCTTCCACGACGACTCGACGCATTTCTTCGACGTCAAAGTACTTCGCATAATCATGAAGCATCGCAGCAATACGAGCATGTTCGACCTCTTCACCGAATTGAACCGCCATGCGTTCCGCCGTCTCGACGACACCGAGCGTATGGATATAGCGTTTTTCTGGCAGCGTCTGTTTAATCAACTCGTGCGCTTCTTCAAACGTCATACAACTTATGCTCCTTCACATACTCCTCGACTGGCGTCGGGACAAGATATTTGATGGATTTGCCTCGTTTCGCCCGTTCCCGGATGTCCGTCGATGAGATTTCGAGTTGCGGCATGTCAATCGCGCGGACGTCTGCCTTCTCCGGAATCAAATAACGTGTCCCCGGCCGTGCGACCGCACCGAACGTGACAAGACGGATGAGCGTCTCATAGTCATACCAGGATTCGAGCGAAACGAGTGAATCGGCACCAATCAAAAAGTAGAATTCATCATTCGGATACTGTTCGATCAGCCGTTTCATCGTCTCGACCGTATAAGACGGCTCACTCCGTTCAAACTCAATCAAGTTCAACTTGAAGTCGGACTGATTTTGTATGGCGCGTCGCGTCATCTCGATTCGGTGGTCTGCCGAGCTGAACCCGACCTTATGAGGTGGAATCGCAGCCGGCAGGAACCACACCTCATCAAGTTCAAGCTGTTCACGCGCTTGTTCCGCGATTAACAGATGTCCGAGATGCGGCGGGTCGAACGTTCCGCCCATCAAGCCGATCCGGCTCATGGGAGTTTGATTTGGCGATTTTCTTTCTCGGTCGCCTCTTTGTACAAGACGATGACTTTTCCAATCACTTGAACGACTTCAGCCTGTGTGCCTTCAGCTAACTCGCCAGCGACATCTTTCGGCGTGTCCATGCAGTTTTGAAGTACTTGGACCTTAATCAATTCACGTTTTTCGAGTGCGTCCGCGATATCTTTACACATCGCTTCGCTGACTCCATTTTTCCCAACTTGATAGATCGGTGAAAGATGGTGCGCTTCTGCGCGTAAAAAGCGTTTTTGTTTACCTGATAACATAGTATATTATTCCTCCAATAATCCTTCGATTAACTTTTTCCCAACGGTTTCGTCCGGTTTCACGCCCGTCCATTTCTCGAACGAGAGCGCGCCCTGCCCGACGAACATGGCTACACCTGTCACAACTTTGGCTCCGCGACGTTTCGCTTCTTGAAGCATCGGGGTGACAAGTGGACGATATATGATATCACAAATGACCGTGTTTTGTCGTAATCCTTCTAATGAAAGTGGTGTCGATCTCTCGTCCATCCCGACAGAAGTGGTCTGAATGATGACATCATATCGAGAGACGTCCATCTCATCGAACGTCGTGTAGACGACTCCGAACGTGTCGGCGAGCGCTTTTGCCCGTTCCATTGTTCGATTGACAATCGTCACGTCACGCGTCGGGAGAGCTTGGACAATCCCACGAGCCGCTCCTCCGGCACCGACAATCAGGACACGCCCTGTAAAGTCTGTGTATGGCATCAGCGCTTGGACAAGACCTGCCCCGTCCGTATTCGTCCCGATAAGTCGCCCGTCTCGTTTATACACCGTATTGACGGCTCCAGCATGTTTCGCCGCTTCGTCAAGGTCATCGAGATACCGAACGACCACCTCTTTATAGGGAATCGTGACATTGAATCCATCCCAGTCCCCTTCTCGCATTGCCGCAAATAAGGCTGGGAGTTGATCTGGTGTGGCATCGATGGCCTCATAACGCCCGAAAAGCCCAGACGCCCTCAACCACTGCTCGTGCAGTTGGGGAGAGAGCGAATGAGCAATCGGGTGACCGATGACGGCCAGATTCATACGAGCGCCTCGCGAAGTGTGACTGCGACGCCTTTTGGAGCCCATGCTGCGATACGACCACCTTTTCCGTGAATCGCGACCCAACCGAGACCACTGAACACGATATCCGTTTTCACGCCGTCTCGTAAGCTGAACTCATGACGGACGAGTGGCGGTAAGATTTCGAGTGTCTTCTCATTCGGCGGGTTGAGCATCTTCCCAATATGTTGGTCATAGAGCTCATCGGCACGTTCGAGTTTCGTACGGTGTGCTTTCAATTCATTCGACATATAAATGACGAACGATCGCTTATTTCCTTCAAGATAATCTAAACGTGCCAATCCGCCGAAATAGAGCGTCTGTTGCGGATTCAACTGGAACACGTGCGGCTTGATTTCTTTCTTCGGTGTGATCGTCTTCAAATCTTTCGCATCGACATAGTGTGCCATTTGATGACGGTTGATGATTCCTGGTGTGTCGTACAAGTTCGCATCATCGTCGAGCGGAATGTCGATCAAGTCAAGCGTCGTTCCCGGGAAATGACTGACGGTGATGATGGCTTCATCCTCTTCACCGAAACGTTTGATCACCTGGTTGATGAGTGTCGACTTCCCGACATTCGTACAACCGACGACAAAGACGTCTTTGCCTTTGCGGTAGTACTCAATCTTTTCAGCGAGTTCATCGATGCCATGTCCTTTTTTCGCACTGATCAAATGAACGTCGATTGGGTTCAAGCCGAGTTCTTTTGCCTCTGCCTTCATCCAGTTCGCCATCCGGTTCGGGTTGACCGACTTCGGTAACAAGTCGACCTTGTTTCCGACTAACAGTACCGGGTTCGACCCGACTGAGCGTTGAAGACCCGGAAGCCAACTGCCATTGAAGTCGAAAATGTCGACGATTTTGATAACGAGTGCTTCTTTTGAACTGATACCGTTCAAGATGCGCAAGAAGTCATCATCTGATAACTCCACATCTTGAACTTGGTTATAGTGCTTCAATTTGAAGCAACGTTGGCAAATGACAATCTCACGGTCAAGTGCCGATTTCGGTGCATAGCCGACCCCGTTCGGGTCTTCCGTTTGGATGGCTACGCCGCACCCAGCGCAATATCGTTTTGTTTCTTCCATAGTTATACTTACTGCCGTTCAGGTTTCCCCTTCTTCATTCACCGTAGCACCTCGCTGCTACTCCTGAAGCGTTAATTCCGACGCCTTGCTCGCCGTACATGGGCAGCCTCCTTCTTCCTGTGCGTTCGAGGTCTTATTCATCTTTTTTATGTGAATCTTCGGAACGTGGATGCATGGCCTCACCGATTTTTTCAGCGACCGCGACTTTTGCCCGTTGTGCGTCAACGGCAAGTTCTTCCACTTTTTTCGTGATCAATACATACTTCCCACGACGCTTCATATGTGCGAAGACCACTTTTTCGAGCATCCGGTTAAATTTCGTGACGAGTCCGTCCGTTTTGACGACCGGTTGCACATGAATGACATGAATGCCCGCCATGTTCGCCCCGAGAACGTCTGTGAACAGCTGGTCCCCTAAGAAGATGGCTTCCTTCGGCGAGTACCCATATTTCGAGAGTGCCGCTTTAAATCCAGATGGTAATGGTTTTCTAGCACGAGCGACATAATGAAGGCCGAGCGGCTCCGTAAATGTTCGTACACGATTCTCGTTATTATTTGATACGACAATCACATCGAAACCGTATGATTTCACTTTTTCAAGCCACATCAATAAAAGCTCTGGCGCATGTGGGACGTCCCACGCCACGAGTGTATTATCAAGGTCCGTCAAAATGACGCGCACCCCACGGTCTTTCAATTCTTGTAGGTCGATGTCAAACACAGACGCGACGAACTGTTTCGGATAAAGTCGATTAAACACGTAAAATTCCTCCAATTAGCTAAACGATTCAACTACTTATACAAGTATTGATATCCCTTCTATGGTAAACGAAAACCGACCAAACGACTAGTCTATCGTTCGGTCGGAAGAAAATTGACACAAAATTAGTTGGATTTGATTGTCCCGATGACTTCACCGAGTCGAACCGGACCGATCTTTTCACGGTCCATTTGAATCGTATCCTTCTCAAAACAAAGGACGACGGTCGAACCGAACGAGAAGTATCCCACCTCTTCTCCTTTGCCCGCCTGGTCTCCTTCGAGCGTCCACTCAATCGTGTTGACGTTCAAGGCACCGACCATGATATGTTCGTACGTTCCGGCTGGGCTGTCAAAGCGCGTCACGCGACGGTAGTTGCGTGAGAGCGGTCGAACCGTCTCCGTCAATCCGATTTCATTCACCGGCGCCGAACGGTCCCCGAGCTCATAGTGACTGAGCACACGACCAGAGAGCGGTGTGTGGACGCGGTGATAATCGCGCGGACTGAGGTAGAGGACGACGACCGTCCCCCCTGCATAACGTCTTGCTTCTTGTTGAGAACCGAGTAACTCCGCAAGCGTATACGACTGACCTTTCACCTCGAAACGACTGTCTTCTGAAATCGATTCGATGACCGATAACTTGCCATCACACGGTGACACGAGGGTATCGGATGACTCATCAATCGTACGCGCTCCCGGCTTCAAGTGACGAGTAAAGAACGCATGCAGTGATGGATAGGCAGCAAGCGGTTGCTCTGCCTCTTCTACCGCAATGTCATATACTTTTGCAAACGATGGAATCAAGTGACGACTCACATCTGATTCTGCGAAACGCTTGAGGCGTGTGGCGATCCAAGGCGAGGCGTTCAGCTCAAATAACGTTTGGTAGAAACGACGCTTCATTCCTCTTTGGCCTCCTCATTTTTAAAGAACGTCTCATATTGTTGTTCAGAGACCGCTCCTTCAATGCGACCGACCTCTTTTCCATCTTCAAATCGGATGATAGTCGGCGTACCTTCAATCCCATACGTCGTCCATACGTTATGGTCAGCCAAGTTGATGGAGACCGCATCATATTCTTCGATGAGGGGTTCGACATAAGGCTTCACTTGCTCACAGTATTCGCAGCCCGTTTGCCAGAAGTAAGCGACGACTTCACCATCTTGATCTAATTGTTGTTGCAATTCATCTGCTGTGACGGCGTTGACACCATCGTCAGTATTGTTTCCATTTAAAAAGTACAACAAACCGATTCCGATGACGATAATCGCACCGATAATGGCGAACGTGATAAAATTCGCGCGTTTTTCAGGGTTTTTCATATGTGTGATCCTCCTCTATGTTGGATAAAGAAAAAAGACTGACTCATGCACGAGTCAGTTTGATTGTAGACGGCTTACTTCTCTTGTGCAACGTCGCTGATTCCCATGTCTTGATTCAAGACATCGAGAAGTGCAACGAAGATTGTGATGGCCACGCCAAATCCTGTCGCGAGCATCGCGTTGAACTCTACACCATCAACGGCAGAAATGATAAATACCGCTGTATTCGAGAGCACAATCGCCCAGATCAATGTCACTAAATAACGCATTGAACGTCCCCTCCATCTCACAGATGATTCGTAAAAATTCATACGACATTAGTATAGCATTGTTCGAATAGAATATGCGACTTCGATTGTATATTCTTTCCGTCGAATCGAAAAATATGATACGGTCGTAGAAACATCATTGTGAAGAAAAGAGGATGACTGATGTCACGTTATTTAATCGCAGTCGATTTAGATGGAACGTTATTAAGAGATGATAAAACAATCAGCGAACGAAACCTCCGCGCTCTTCAAGCGGCGCGTGAAGCTGGTCATGAAGTCATGATCGCCACAGGGCGTCCAAAGCGCCATTCGATCATGTACTATGAGCAAATGGGATTGACGACACCACTCGTCAACTTCAACGGGGCGCTCGTACATCACCCAAAAGATGCGAATTACGCGGTGACACACCGCCCAATCCCGCTCAAGACCGCCCATGACATCATTGAAGAAGTGGCGGATACGAAAGCACACAACATCGTCGTCGAAGTGACGGACCACGTGTACTTCCAAAAGGACCCGCAAGAGTTCTATAGTCCGTATGCAGAACGTGCGCTCAGCGTCACATCAGGTAACTTGTTGAAACACTTGCAGGACGAACCGACGTCCCTATTGATTCATGCGACAAAAGATCACGTCGAGCACGTCCGCACCCAACTCGACGACATTCATGCGGAGGCGGTATTGAACCGTCAGTGGCGTATGCCCGAACATATGATTGAAGTCATGAGCAAAAACACATCGAAGGCACTTGGGCTTCAAGAGGTCTCGAAGCACTTGAACATTGACCGGAAGCACATTATCGCCTTCGGTGACGAAGAGAACGACCTCGAGATGCTCGACTATGTCGGTACCGGTGTCGCGATGGGGAACGCCATCGACCAATTGAAGAATGTAGCCAACGAAGTGACGGCTTCAAATATGGATGACGGGATTGCCCTCTTCTTAGAAGAGCGACTTGGCATTAAGGCATAACGAAAGAGGCTGGGACATAACTAGCCGGTTTTAAAGATTTTTGATAAAAAGAGGGGTCCGGTCACCGATGTTCGGTGGCCGGACCCCTCTTTTTTGTGATTCATTCATGCATGTTTAGCGACGGAACGTCCCTTCGACGTCCTCTGTCGGCAAGATATTGATCCAAACCGATGGGTCTGCATCTTTACAGATTCGCGTAATCTCACGCACTTCGTGTCGTTGCGCAACCATCATGAGCGTCGCCTTCTCGACTTTCGAGTACGTCCCGATTGCCGGCATGAGCGTGATCCCGCGGAACACGTGTTGATGTAGTTCCTTTGTCACCTCTTCCGGGTGATTCGTCACGATGAAGAGCGTTTGACGCTGTGTATTCGTGTAAATCTCATCGATGACTTTTGACGTCACATACAAGAAGACGATCGTATAAAGCGCTGTCGGCCATCCGAACAAGGCACCTGCTGCGAGGGCGATCATCATGTTCATCAAGAAGAGATAGACCCCAACCGAGTTGTTCGTGAATTTCGCCAAAATCAATGCGACAATATCAAAGCCACCCGTCGAGGCTCCATACCGAATCGTGATCCCCGAGCCGATTGCCAAGAGCACACCGCCAAATACAGCGTTCAAAAGCGGATCGTCCGAGAGAAGCTGCGATTGCGGAAGCAAACGAATGAACAACGTGACCGAGGCGACACTGACCAGCGTATGGATCATCATGTTCCGCCCGAGCATAAAATAACTGACGACGAGCAGTGGTGCGTTCAGAATAAAGAACCAGAGTCCTTCCCCTAGTTCAAGCGGTGTACCCTCTAACAATTTCGTCAAGATTTGGGCAAGACCCGTAAATCCTGTCGAATAGACGCCAGCTGGAATTAAAAATAATGTCATGGATAAGGCAACGAACAATCCTCCGATGATCGAGACAACCCCGATTCGTGTATGTTCTTTAACGGCTTCCGTCAAGCTTCAACTCCCCTTTCTCAAAATAGCTAAGAATCAAGATAACATAGATTATTCATGCTGCATACAGCAAATATGCAGGAAATCCGATAAGTTTTTCACACAAAAACAAGCCGACCGAGGTCGGCTTGTTCGTATGAAACGATTGGTCACGCTTTCACTGTTTCAATTGTAATCGACTCGTTTGCAGGAACTGTCACTGCATTTCCATATACATGGATGGTCACATCTGTACCACTTGTTTGCTTGATTGTCACTTGTTCACGTGATGATGTGACCGTCAAGTGATGGCCGCGCCAGAGCATGTTGAACGAGTAACCGTTCCAATCTTTCGGAATCATCGGGCTGAACGAGAGGTTATCCTCTTGAATGCGCATTCCGGCGAATCCATGAACGATGGACATCCACGAACCGACCATCGACGTGATGTGTAATCCGTCTTCCGTGTCATTGTTATAGTTGTCGAGGTCAAGGCGCGCCGAACGTTGGTACAATTCGACCGCTTTGTCTTCATAACCGACTTCTGCCGCAATGATCGAGTAGACACATGGTGACAAGCTCGATTCGTGAACCGTGCGTGGCTCGTAGAAGTCAAAGTTTGCACGTTTCTGTTCGACCGTGAAGCGGTCACCGAACGTATAGAGTCCTTGGAGGACGTCAGCTTGTTTGATAAAGTTCGAGCGAAGGATGCGATCCCATGACCAGTTTTGGTTGAGTGGAAGATGTTTCGGATCGAGGTCTTTCACCAAAATCTGCTCTTTATCCATGAATCCGTCCTGTTGCATGAACACATCTGGAACGAGATCATCTTTTGGATAGTACATCTTCGTTTGGATGTCTGCCCACTTCGCAAGTTCAGCATCCGTGATGCCGAGTGTCGATACGAGCTCTTCGAGACGTGCAGGTTCTGCCTCTTTCAAGTAGTTGTACACTTCTTGCGTATATTCGAGCGTCCATGCGGCGATCAAGTTCGTATACCAGTTGTTGTTGACGTTGTTGTCATATTCGTTCGGACCTGTGACGCCTAGGATCATATACACGTCTTTGTGCGGGACAAAGTTGACGCGGCTAGCCCAGTAACGCGAGATCTCGACCAATACTTCCAATCCGTATTGTCCAAGGTACGACTTGTCGCCTGTGAAGTTCGTGTAGTTGAAGATCGCATGGGCAATCGCACCGTTACGGTGAATCTCTTCATGCGTGATTTCCCACTCGTTGTGACACTCTTCCCCGTTCATTGTGACCATCGGATAAAGCGCACCTTCCATACCGACATTCTTCACAGCATTCTCTTTCGCCTGTGGCAATTGGTTGTGACGGTACTTGAGCAAGTTCCATGAGACTTCTGGTTTGGCTGTCGCCAAATAGAAGTGCAGGCAGTAGGCTTCAGTATCCCAATACGTCGCACCGCCGTACTTCTCACCTGTGAATCCTTTTGGACCGATGTTAAGACGTGAGTCTTCACCTGTATATGTTTGATACATGTTGAAGATGTTGAAACGGATTCCTTGTTGAGCTTCGATGTCTCCATCGATACGAACATCCGCATCTTCCCAGCGTGCGAGCCATGCTTCCGTCTGTTCAGCGAGAAGTGTCTCAAATCCTTTTTCGAACGCCGCTTCGACACGTGTCATCCCAGCTGACTGCAATGCTTCAATCTCGTGGTCGCGGTTCGTGACGACCGACACATATTTGTAGGCTGTCGCTGTCTCACCAGCAGCTACGTTGACCGTGAACTTGTTGGCAACGAACAAATCTGTCGCTTCAAGCACTTCACAACGAGCACCTTCTACGTCCGCGATCATCGATGCCGTGACATGCCAGTCGAGTTTCTTCGTCTTCGTCGTAACGAAAGCGAAACGTTCTTCCACACCACGGTCGACCGGAAGCCAGAACTTCTCATCGTAGTTCGAGTCTTCGTTGACGACATCGCCATCTAAATATGGCGTGAACTCAATTTTTGCTTCGTAGTTGACAGGTGTGACGTTGTAACGAATGGCCAAGACTTCTTTATCCACGATTGAGAAGAAGCGGACGACTTCCACTTTCGTCTCTTCTGTCCCGTTCATCAAGGTGAACGTCCGTGTGAGGACACCACGCTGCATGTCGAGCTCACGGGTGAAATCTTTCACTTCCCATTTCGCCAAGTCGACCGGTGTCCCATTGATGACCACGCGGAGACCGATGACGTTTGTCGCATTCAACACTTTGGCAAAGTATTCAGGGTATCCGTTCTTCCACCAACCGACACGTGTTTTGTCCGGGTAGTAGACGCCCGCCACGTAGAATCCTTGGTGCGTATCATTCGAGTAATCTTCCTCAAAGTTTCCTCGCATCCCCATATGCCCGTTCCCGAGCGATGTGATGGATTCTGCAAGGCGGTTCTCTTTCGGGTGAAGACCTTCCTCTGTTACTTTCCATTCATCGACTGCAAACAATCGTTTCATCTGTCTGCCACTCCTTTTTCTCTACAAGGCTACCTTCGTCGGACAACTAGTTTATGCAACCGTTTGTCTATGAAAGCGCTGTATTTAATCTCACCTTTCATTTTACACAACTGAAACGAGAATGCAATCGTTTGCATAAAACTTTTTATTTCTTTTTTTCATCACATTTTACAATCAAAAAAACCGCCTCTCATCGAGACGGTTTCAATCAATCTTTCTGTTCATTTTCCGGATTATCACCAAACGCCCCATTCGCTTCGTGCCCTTCGAACGCCAGAGTGTTCCCGTCATTGAATCCTGTGTCCGGTTCATCGAGAATCAAAGCGTAGACTCCGTTCAAAATATCGCCATAAGCGCGGTTGACGTCGTCGTCAGCAAAACCGAGGTCAAGCAATACCCGCTTCACTTCCTGTTCGCCTTCGGTCACACCTGCGAACTTTTGCATCCAGTTCGCGCTCGCTTCTTCCACTTTCGCATCGGTCTTACGTTTGACGAGCGAGATGTCATCTTTGTCTCGCGCGACGACATATAAATCGCGCTCCTCATAGCCTCGTTCGGTCAATTGGTTGATTTTAGCGACGAGAGCCGCCTCATTCTGATAAGTGCCTACAAATCGACTTTTGTTCATCGTTCCTCATCCTTTTGGGTTGTCTGGTTATCAATGGTCACATCGGCTTGCCCGACTTCCCTCACTTTGAGTTCTTCTTTACGGAGCGTTTCGGTCAATGTCTCAATCTCTTCCGTCACACGCTTCCGAACAACAATTTCTTCGACGACGACAGGTCGCTTCACGACGAACGCCCGTTCTTCGATGACTTGAATTCGGAGATGATCCCCTTCGTCAATCGTACGAAATCCCGACCGATTAAAGTCGTAGTCCTCGAGCACATCCTCTGAACCGGCTTTCCTCTCTACATGAACTTGTTCTCTTAAGACCGGAACCTCTATCTCTTGATTGGTTTCTATGATGTAGCGATTGATGACGACTTCACCCGTTTGTACTGCTTGTTTCTCGACGGTCAAGCGCTCCTCGTGCAAGGCAAGCGTCTGTTCTTCCGTCTCCGGTTCTAATTTCATTTTTGGACGGTCGACCTTAAACGATTGGTCGCCACGGTCGGCATCGACGTACAAGAAGAGTCGTCCCTGCTCGATTTCCTGCGTGAAGCGATCCTGTTGCTCCTTCGTGAGCCGCATGCTGCCGATCCAGCGTTCAATCGGTCGCTCGCTCGATGTGACGAGTGAGGCGACCGTACCCGGTTCGTCGGTGACGAGCACATATAACTTCGACTGGCGTCGAACCACGTCCGCGACGTCAGCTCGTTTGACGAGGACGTACATGTCCTCTTCGGCGTAACCTTCTCGTTTCAAATCGACCGTTCGATTGAGCAGCGTTTCCGGCTGATCAAATACTTCTGAGATAATCGCATGTTTCATAGCTTTCGTCCTCCTATGGTGACAATTGGCGAAAAAAAAGATGGTCCCTTAGAGAGAGCCATCCTTGTCGAGATACTGGTCAATCGATTAGAGGCGGTCACGCTCATCGCGACGCGTGTGATCATGATCGCGGTGACGAAGGTCATCATCCCCTTCGATATGCGCTTCTTCTTTACGCAACGTCTCACGTACCTCTTCCGTATCTTTGACTTTTTCTTTGCCTACGACAATTTCTTCGGCCACGACATCTTTTTTCGTCACATTGACACGTTCTTCCGTGACTGGAACGCGAATCTCATCACGTTCTGTCGTCGCATCATAAGAATGTCCTGTCGCTTCACGGTCTCCGTCGACGCGGCGGCGTTCAACATACACTTCGTCGCGCTCTACTTCAACGTCCACGCGTTCTTCACGTTCGACGACATCTTTATCGACGCGAACTTCACCGGTTTGCACACGTTCCTTGTTCACAAGGAGACGCTCTTCGTGCAACTCGAGTTTCTGTTCGTCCGTCAAGTCCGTACGGTTACGGATGTCTTCGTCCATATCATTTAAACGGTTAGCGCCAATCCCAGCCCCAGTTGTGCCAAGGTTATGAGCAGTCGTGTTACCTGCCTCATTCCCTTCTGAACCATAACCTGCTGATGTGCGACCGCCCTCGAACGTATCGTTACGACCATTATCGAACACGCCGTCATTCGTATCTAACAAGAGAACCATGCCACCGTTCTCGATGTCTTGATGGTAGCGCGCTGTCTCTTCTTCTGAAAAACCGAGTTTATCAAAAGTGTGACGAACTTCATCTCCTTCGTCTGCTACTCCGAAAAAGCGATCAAGCCATGACGCTTTCGTTTCTTTTACTTCTGCATCCGTTGAACCTTGAACCATTGAAAGGTTCGATTTATCTTTCACTACTACGTATAAATCATCTTCGCGATGCCCTTGAGCACGAAGCTCATCAATTTTTGAAACAAGCTCTGACTCCTGATAGTAAGTACCTACATAACGTTTGTTATCCATGATTGTATCTCCCTTTCAAATTTTTTATTTTTTGGTTGTTGGTTTGGCAGATTCACAACAATCTGCTATTTGAACCGGTAATGTGAATGTTCCCCCACGCTTTCTTTTCAAGCACTGTTTTCACATTTGTAATCTTTATGTAATATTATGACTTTTGACCGATTGATTATTCTACTATTGTATGCGTCTAATTTTTGTACAAAAAAATTCTTCCACAGGATGCGGAAGAATTTCGTTTAATCGACGACTTCTGTTTTCTTTTTCTGACCACATGATTGTCGAACGACTAAATAGTGCGGAACGATGACGCGTTTCCCATAAGGTGGAGCGTTATCACTGATTTGTTCG
This sequence comes from Exiguobacterium sp. s75, assembly GCF_018617145.1. Taxonomy (GTDB): domain Bacteria; phylum Bacillota; class Bacilli; order Exiguobacteriales; family Exiguobacteriaceae; genus Exiguobacterium; species Exiguobacterium profundum. The sequence goes on along the minus strand of NZ_JACSJQ010000001.1, from coordinate 91,440 downwards.
ATCAAACAGTTCGTCGCCTCGAAACCGAGACCGAAGATGTTAATTTCGACCGACGTGAGTGGCGGGTTCGAGTGTTCCGCGATATACACGTTATTGAAACTGACGACCGCGACGTCCTCTGGGATTTTGAGCCCCATCTCGCTTAATGTGCTGATGACGCCGAGTGCCATCATATCGTCACTGACAACGACGGCTGTCGGTGGTTCCTCATTTTGTAACAGTTCACGCACGGCCTTCGCGCCGCCCTTCGTCATGAATTCAGCCCGGGCGATGTAATCTTCGCATACCGGGATGCCTGCTTCCATGAGGGCCGTCGCGTACCCGTTCCGACGATCTTGTGTGACGGCGAGTTTATCCGATCCCCCGATGAAGGCGATGCGACGATGACCTAAGTTATAAAGGTGTTTCGTCACTTCACGACCAGCCAAATAGTTGTCCGTATCGACGTAAGTGATGGAAGAAGCGTCCCCGAACGGCTTACCGACCACGACGAACGGAAACTTCGTTTGACGTAAGTATTGGACGACTTGGTCGTCTTCACGTGAATAAAGAACGATGACACCGTCGACACGGCGTCCTTGTACCATCTCGATCACACCGGACAAAACTTCTTCTTCTGTCACGCCGGTCGTCATATAAAGCGAGTATCCATTCTGGTGCGCCTTCGTGCTAATTCCTCGTAGCACTTCCGGGAAGAACGGGTTTTGAAGCGTCTTTGTTGCCGCGCTCGGCATGACGAGACCAATCGACTGCGTCGAGCGGTTAGCGAGACTTCTCGCATGAATGTTCGGATGATACCCGAGCTCTTCCATGGAACTTCTAACCCGTTCTTTTGTCTTTTGACTGATTCTTGGGCTGTTGGCGATGACGCGAGAGACTGTCGACGGCGCGACGTTCGCGTGCTTCGCCACATCTTTGATTGTGATTTGCATGGTGTTCCCCCTGCTTCCGTGAGTTCGATTCGTGCCTTGCGGCGTTTCATGTCTTTATTTGCGGCGCTTCCACATGACCAAACCAGTCAAGAAAATCGGAATCGTAACGACGAGCAAGCCCATCATCCACGGATTGACCGAAGATTCCTCAACGATGTAAGCGTTCGCACTTTCACCAGACAGTTCAATTGTAAACGTTCCGCGCTGATCTGTGACCAGTTGTGAGAATAAAAGACCACGAAGTCTCGTATCTTCCCCGATTTCACTGACATCAATCTCAATCTCCCGATCGTCACGATTCATGTTGATCGCATAGAGCGCGACGTCATCTCCGTCTTTCCGTTCGAAGACGGCCATCCCGTCTTCTGAGGCGATCATGCGCTGCTCTCCTGTCGCAAAGACCGGATATTCTTCCCGCATGCGGTTCATCGTCGCGACGTATTCGTGCAACTCTTCATTTCCCGGGAATTCCGTCATGACACGGTTCGCCGGGTCGGTTCCACCGGTCTGCGCATTTTCTGTTCCTTGGAAGACGATCGGCATACCAGGTGACGCATAAAGCGCGAACAACCCGAGGCGTAATCGTCGTTCCGCTGATTCCACACCGCCGAGTTCCGCCATATGCATGAAGCGTTCGACATCGTGATTATCGAGGAACGTCGCCATCTGGTTCGGGTCGTTGAAGAACGTTTCGGCATAGCTTGCGGCAACGTCAATCTCATCGACGTTCGCTTGCTGTTGCGTCATCGTTTTCGACACCCGGTCATAAAACGTAAAGTTTGTGATGCTGTTGAACCCGAGATCGTCATATTGCGCGACGTATTGCGGGTCTGGGTCGAACACTTCGGCGAGTAAGTAAAAGTCTGGGTCGACCGACCGCACACCTTCGACAAAGTCTTTCCAGAACGCTTTATCGACGTGACGAACCGTATCGAGGCGATAGCCGTCGATGTCTGTCTCTTCGATCCAGTACTTCGCCGCGTCAATCAAATACGATTTGACTTCCGGATCCTCTGTTTTGAAGTCAGGTAAGTCGAACAACCAGTGCGTCTCGACTTGCTCCTGGTCTTTCCAAAATACAATCGGTAACTGTTCATGGAACCATTCCGGCTTTTCTTTAACCCACGGGTGGTTCGGACCGACATGGTTGACGACGAAGTCGAGAATGACTTTCATGTCGCGCTTGTGCGCTTCCTGAACGAGTTCCTGTAAATCCTCTTTCGTCCCAAACTGTGGGTCGATGTTATAAAAATCTTTAATCCAATACCCGTGATAGCCGTCCGGCATATTTTCAAAAACGGGTGTCAACCAAATCGATGTGAAGCCGAGTGATTCGATATAATCGAGCTTCTCGATGACCCCACGGATATCGCCTCCGTGAAACGCTTTCGGATCATCTTTGTCCACCTGTTCATTGTTGTCCGGATTCCCGTCAACAAATCGGTCGACCATAATAAAGTACATGCGTTCTTGTTCCCAAGTAGCGGCTTCCTTTGCCCCGACGACGGTCGGAAACAAAAGAAGCGACAGGAGCACGAGCACGACGCCTCGCCTCATATCGCTTCCTCCTTTTACGAGTATTATCCTTTCGTACCACCCGCTGTGAGGCCAGAAACGAAGTAGCGTTGGAACATGAAGAACAAGATAACGATTGGAAGGGCCGAAAGAACCGCACCTGCCGCGAATAACGTGAAGTTATTATCGAACTGTTTCGAAATCATGTTGTAAAGGCCAACTGCCAACGTTTGTTTCTCTGGTGAACGAAGGACGAGCGATGCCAAGATAAAGTCGTTGAATGGTCCCATGAAGTTAAAGAGAGCAATCGTTGCGACAATCGGCTTCGCGAGCGGCAAGATGATTTGCCAGAAGATTCGGAGGTGACCGGCACCATCCATGCGGGCTGCTTCGTCAAGTTCTTTCGGAATCGTGTCGAAGTACCCTTTCGCCAAGTACGTGTTCATCGGAATCGCACCACCCGCATAGAGCAAGATGAGCGCTGTATGTGTGTCAAGAAGGTTGAGCATGTTGAGCAATACATAAATCGCGATGATCGCAACGAACTGTGGCACCATCTGAAGGACGAGGAACAAGACGAGCGAGTTCTTCCGTCCGACGAAGCGGTAACGTGAGAAGACGTATCCGGTAATCGTCACCAAGACGACAGAGAGTGCCATCGTGATGAAAGCGATTTTCAACGTGTTCACATACCATAAACTATAATCCGAAATCGTTAGGTCAAACAAGTTTTTGTAGTGAATAAACGTCGGGTTCGACGGAATAATCGTTGACGTAATCGTACGCCCCGGGTTGAACGATGTACCGACAACCCAAAGCATCGGATAGAGAATGATGATCGACGCAAGCGTCAAGATGACATACGAGATCGCCAAATTGATTCGTTTTTGTTTTTTCATATCAGATCATATCCTCGTCTTTGAAAGATTTTGTCCGACGGAACTGGATCACGGCAAGTGTCATGATGAAGAATGACAGGATGAGTGTGATCGCAGCCGCAAGTCCGTATTGCGGGTTGGCACCGAGAGACAATTTGTAAATCCAAGAAATTAAGATGTCGGTACCGCCGGCCGTTTGTCCAGGTACAGCAGGGCCACCGCCATTAAAGAGATAGATGATGTTGAAGTTGTTGAAGTTGAACGTGAACTGCGTGATCAAGATCGGTGCTGTCGCGAACAAGAGCATTGGCAATGTGATCAAGCGGAACTTGTCAAAGATTGTCGCTCCGTCAATCGTCGCCGCTTCATACAAGTCACCAGGAATCGACTGAAGCACACCCGTCATGAGCGTCATGATGAACGGGAAGCCGAGCCACCATTGAATGAGAACGAGTGCCGTACGTGTCGCTGTCGGGTCGGTCATCCAGTTGACCGGGTCAAGACCGAGTGCCGGCAAGATTGTCGTATTGAACACCCCGAACGATTCGTTGAACATCGAGCGGAAGATCAAGATCGTGATGAATGCTGGGACCGCCCATGAAAGAATCAAGATCGAACGGAACAAACGACGGAAGCGAAGTCCTTCTTGGTTCAAGAGTACCGCAAGGAAGATCCCGATTGCGATGACACCTGTCGTTGAAGCGACCGTCCAAACAAGCGTCCAGCCGAGTACGCCGACGAACGTGTCACGGAAAATATCGATTTCAAAAATACGTGTAAAGTTCTCGAATCCGACCCATTCGACGAGTTTCGCTGGTGGTGCGTTGTTGTAGCGATAGTTCGTAAAGGCGATCAAGAACGTAAAAATCAATGGAAGAATAACGGTAAACACTAACAAAATGAGTGATGGGATTAACATTAAGTATGGGAATCCATGGTCACGCAAGTTGCGAAGTTGCATTTGGAACGATGGAAGGTTTAGATGCTGATCACGAGCGCGACCGACACGATAGGCGTCACGAATGTTCCAAACATAGAACGCGATTCCGAAGAAAAGTAAAATTAACGCGACAATCCCCTCGACCATCAAGAAGATGGAGTGGTCGTTACGAGGTCCTGGCACTTCACCAAGCGTGATCAATCCCCAAAGTCCTCCACGGTCACCTGGTCCGGCGCCCGCCCCTTTGAAAAATAGATCATAGTTTACGGCAAAATAAGATACGACGACGATAAAGAACGCTACCGCCTTCGCGTATTGTTTGTTGTATAACTGTCCGAGTCCCGGAATGATGGAAAGTAGTCCCGCGTTCCGAGCATGGTTTGTAGGCTTGTCCGGGCGTTGGTCCGGTGATTTAGGGTTCGCAATTGCAGCCATCCTCAGTTTCTCCTTTCGATTTGAGCAAATCAATCAAGCAAACGTTTGCTCAATGCTAGAAAATGATGGGGAACGCCATGTGACGTACCCCTTCATCTCAATTCCTTATTGGTTGTTCGCTTGGATTTGTTGTTCGATGACTTTCACTGCATCGTCTGCAGATTTTTGTGCATCTTGTTTACCAGTTGCTACAAGCTGAAGTGCTTGTGCCATTGGCTCCCAAACTTGTCCCATTTCAGGAATGTTCGGCATTGGGATTGCGTTTGTTGCTTGGTCGAATACCGCTTTCGCAACTTCGTTCGACGTGATTGTCTCGTTCGACTCGAGTGCTGCTACTGGCGGGATCTCGTTGTATGCTTCAAACATTGCCAATGCGTTTTCTTCATTCGTCAACTCTTGAAGGAACATTTCAGCCCACTCTTGGTTTTCTGTGTAAGCTGAAAGGGCATATGTTTTCACACCCATGAACGTCTTGATTGGCTCACCGTTCGGAAGTGTTGGCATTGGAGCCGCTCCGAGGTTCACGCCTGCATCTGTGTAACCAGCCACAGCCCATGGTCCGTTCATGACTGAATGAGCTTTCTTCTCAGTGAAGAGTTGGTCCATCGCTTGGCCACCAGACTCACCGATCAACCCTTTAGGGAAGAGGCCTTCTTCGTACCATTTACCGATGTATTCGAATCCTTCAACTGCGCCTTCGTTGTTCAAACCGATATCCGCTGGGTCGAGTGCGCCACCGTCTTCTTTGAACACGTATCCGCCGAATCCAGCGACAACACCATGTGCGAAGTAGAAGTTATCCCAAAGTGCGAGGAATCCGTACTGCCCGTCAGCTTTCACATCGTTTGATAACTTGTAAAGGTCGTCCATAGATGCTGGAGCTTCAGCCATCAAGTCTTTGTTGTACATGAGAATTGGTGTCTCAACTGATTTTGGATATCCGTAAGCTTGACCATCGTACATGACAGCTGATTTCGCAGCGTCTGTGAACGCGTCAAGCGATCCTTCGTCAGCGATTGGAGCCAAGTGACCTTGGTCTGCGATTGTACCGATCTGGTCGTGTGGTACGAGCACGATGTCTGGACCTTTTCCAGCTGGACCGTCAAGCGCAAGCTTGTCTTTTTGGTCTGTCATCTGTACTTCGACAACTTCAACTTTTACGCCATGCTCTTCTTCGAACGCCTTCGCAACTTCTTTCGTTGTTTCAGACTTTTCGATGTCTTCCCAGACGACGATCTTTTCAGGTTTGTTCTCGCTTGAAGAACCACCTTCGTTAGAAGATCCGTTGTCCGTTCCGCCACCACATGCAGCAAGTGCACCGAATGCGAATACTGCTGTTGAAAGTCCTGCTACCATTTTTTTCATCTTCATGATGAAAAACCTCCCCAAGGAAATAGTATGGTCAGATTTGCGCAATCGCACGACCACGTCAATTTTAAAACTCCGCTACGAAATTGACATGGTAGTGAAAACGTTTGCATCCTCACCTCAATTTTTATTATACAGTTGTGAAAGCGTTTTACAAGTCTTTTTTTACACTTTTTTTACGTCTGTTGACCCATTTATGTAATTTTCAAATGTTTGTTCTTAAATCTTCACTTTTTATGCGTTTCAGCAATTGACAAAATGTAAACGCTTTATTAACCTTTGCTTGAGCAAACGTTTTCGCAACATCTGTTCTCATGGATTCCCGATGTTGTAAAATGATGTCATCCCCTATAAAGAAAGGAATGTTTTCCTTATGATGAAAGAAGCGATTTATCATCGTGCCATGTCCCCGTTCGTCTACAAATATGATCGTGAGACGATCCATATTCGTTTCCATACGAAGCGAGGCGATATCGAGTCGGTCGATTTGATTTGGAACGACCCATATGATTGGCACGCTGAAGACCCAGCCATGTGGAACTTCGATCCGGACAAGCCGAGCTACTGGCGTACATACGAGACTCCAATGGAGAAGATCGGGTTTGACGACGCCTATGACTATTGGTTCATCGCTATCAAACCGCCGTTCCGACGTCTACGTTACGGTTTCCGTTTGAATGATGGACAAGAGACGGCCGTCTACACTGAAAAAGGATGGTTCGAGGAGAAGCCGCTCGATGATACGGGCTACTACTTCTGTGTCCCATTCATCAACCCGATCGATATCTTCCATGCACCGTCCTGGGTGAAGGATACGGTCTGGTATCAAATCTTCCCGGACCGTTTCGCCAATGGCGATGCTTCACTCAATCCTGAAGAGACGCTCCCATGGAACTCGACAGAGCCGACGACGACAAACTTCTTCGGTGGCGACTTCCAAGGAGTGATCGACCATATCGATCATTTAGTCGAACTTGGGATCACCGGCATCTACTTCTGCCCGATCTTTAAAGCGACGACGAACCATAAGTACGATACGCTCGACTATATGGAAATCGATCCGCAGTTCGGGACGAAAGAGAAATTTAAAGAGATGGTCGATCTCTTGCACGAGAACGGCATCAAAGTCATGCTCGACGCGGTCTTCAACCATGTCGGATATCATCACCCATGGTTCCAAGACGTCGTCGAGAACGGGCCATCTTCTGAGTATCGCGATTGGTTCTATCTTCGCGAGTTCCCGATTGCGACAGAGCCGAAGCCGAACTACGACACCTTCGCATTCGAAAAGAACATGCCGAAGATCAATACAGAGCATCCAGAGTTAAAAGCCTACTTATTAGATGTTGCCCGTTACTGGGTCGAAGAATTCGGTATCGACGGGTGGCGTCTTGACGTCGCTAACGAAGTCGACCATGCGTTTTGGCGTGACTTCCGCACGGCGGTCAAAAATGCGAACCCGGAAGCCTACATCCTCGGGGAGATTTGGCACGACGCACAGCCTTGGTTACAAGGTGACCAGTTCGATGCCGTCATGAACTACCCGTTCACGAATGCGAGCTTGAACTACTTCGCCCTCGACCGGACGACCGCTTCGGAGTTCCGTAACGAGCTGACGCGTGTCGAGATGATGAACACGATGAACGTCAACGAAGTCACCTTCAACTTGATCGATTCGCACGATACACCTCGTGCGTTGACACGGGCGAAAGGACATAAAGGCAAGTTCAAACTCTTGATGACGTCGATGCTGACTTATACAGGTAGCCCATGTATTTACTACGGGGACGAAATCGGACTTGAAGGCGAACAAGACCCGGGTTGCCGTCGCTGTATGCCATGGGATGAAGCCGAAGAAGACCGTAACCTCTTCCGCTACATCCAAAAGCTCATCCAGCTTCGTAAGGACCACCCTGTGCTCGCAAATGCCGGCTCGTATCGCTTCAACCTGGTCGACGATGCGAACAATGCGGTCATCATCGAGCGGTGTACGAAAGATGAGACATACTTGGTTTACTTCAACAACTCAGACTCTGCTTCGAAACTGAATCCGCTCGGTTATACAGGAGCAGCCACGGACCTCTTGCATGACCGCGACCTCGACTCACTCGAAATCGAACTGGCGCCATTTAGTGCTGCTATTCTGAAATTGAAATAAATTCGAAAATCACCTGATTTCTTCGGGTGATTTTTTTGTTGAAAATAATTTAGCAAACCCCTTTCTTTTTCATTTCATAAGGAGTAAGATGACCTTTGACATTTTTATAAAACAAATAGTTAACAGAAAGAATTATAGAGAAAAGGGAGAATACACTACATGCAGACGAAACAAACGGAACAGCTCACCCTGTTCAAACTGTCGTGGCCGATTTTCATCGAACTTGCCCTCCATATGGGAACCGGGATCATCGCCACATTGATGCTCGCTCACTACTCAGACGCCGCCGCCTCAGCCGTCGGGGTTGCCAACCAAATCTTAAACGTGTTCTTGATCGTCTTTAGTGTGACGTCTGTCGGGGCGACCATTTTGATCGGTCAGGCCATCGGGGCTGGGCGCATGAAGAAGAGTCGTGACTTCGCCCGCTCCGCCGTCAGTTTGAACATGTGGCTCGGTGCGATCATGGTCGGCGTCATCTTCTTGTTCGGCGAAACGTTCTTACGCCTGTTCGGTCTATCGGACGAACTGTTTGCACACGGGTTGTTGTTCCTGCAAATCGTCGGCTTGTCGTTATTCACCGAAGCACTCATCATGGCGCTCAGTTCGATCCTCCGGAGTCACGGGATGACGAAACACGCCATGCTCGCGACGCTTCTGATTGATATCATCACCGCCATCGGTGCCATTTTTGCCGTTACCGGCTGGTTTGGCCTTCCGGTCACAGGCGTTGCCGGTGTCGCTTGGGCCATCGTGATCGCACGATTCGCCGCTATGGTTCTCTTGTTCTGGCTCGTCAAACGGAAGCTCATGATCCGCTTCCCGTTAAAAGAAGTGATTCGTCCGAAGAAAGACGACATCCAGTCACTCCTTCAAATCGGTGTTCCTTCTGCCGGGGAGAACTTGTCGTATCAGGCATCCCAAATTATCATCACTGGATTTATCGCGACGATGGGCGAGGCTTCCCTCGCTGCTCGGGTGTACGTGATGAACTTGTCGATGCTTGCCTTCTTGTTCACCGTCGCCGTCGCGCAAGGGACCCAGCTTTTGATCGCACGGGATATTGGAGGGAAACGTTTTAAAGAAGCCTATCATCGTGCCGTCAAGACCTTGAAGATTGCCATGTTCGCTTCGTTCGTCGCCTCTCTCGGTTTAGCGGTGTTCAGCGAATCGCTACTCGGTCTCTTCACGTCAAACCCTGACATCATCGCGGTCGGTGTGCCAATCTTATGGGCGACGCTCATTTTAGAGCCGGGTCGCGCCATGAACATCGTCTTGATGGGGTCATTGAAGTCTGTCGGGGACGTCCGCTTCCCGGTCATGATCGGAATTGCCTCGATGTGGGGCGTCGCCGTGGCGTTCAGCTACTTGTTCGGTCTTCAAATGGGACTCGGCATCCTTGGGATTTGGCTCGCCTTCTCCCTCGATGAGTGGTTCCGCGGATTCTTCGCGTTCCGTCGTTGGAAATACGGGACATGGCAACAAAAAGGCTTCCAGTTCGAAGCAAAATCAACCACGTAAAAAAGCGGCCGCAGCCGCTTTTTTCATTTCATCAAGAATGCCTGCATCGCTTGGCGGTGCACGTCCGTGTCCCCACACTTCCGTTGCCATTCGATTTCTTCATTCAATCCATCCTCAAATGAAGCGGCTCGCATGAGCGCCTTCATCCCTTGAACAGCGACCGGTGATTTCGCAGCGAGTGTCTCCGCATATGAAGTCAATCGCTCCGTATACATCGCATCTTCCACGAGCTCGGTGACGAGCCCGAATGAACGCGCGGCCTCCGAGTCAATCGTACTGCCACTCCAGAGCCAATCTAACGCAAGGTCGTCGCGCATGAGTCGACGCAGGTGATATGGACCGCCCGCATCCGCGACCAACCCGATTTTAATGAACGCCGAGCTGAACTTCGTCGACTTGGCAACGATTCGAACGTCTGCCGCGAGTGCCAAGCTGAGCCCTGCTCCAGCCACGACACCGTGAATCCCTGCGATGAGCGGTTTACGACTTGAGAAAAGTGCACGTACGAGCGGATGATACACGTCTTCTAAATATTCCCCATAGTCCGCATCGCTCTCGATCGTTAAATCTTGTCCGGATGAGAACGCTCGTCCCTCACCGACAAGGACGATGACGCGAACGGCGTCGTCCTGTTCAAATGTGTCGATTGCCGTTTTCATTTCACGAAGCAACGTCTCGTTCAAGGCGTTTAGCTTTTCAGGTCGGTTCAGTTTCAACCACCCTACCCCATTGTGTGTCGTCAATTGAATCGTCTCCACTTCCATTCCCCCTTCAAAATGAATCACTGTTCATTTCTTCGTCATTGCTTCAAACTCCTTCCTTTACTGAAAAGTTTTTTGAAGTTCAATTGCCGGGAAGTTGGTTGATTTGCTATTCTAAAAGGAGTCGGTCACGAAAGGATGAGTCAGATGCAACTGACAAACGCCGCTCGGCAACTGAAACAGAAGAAGATTCCGTTCACCTATCATACGTATGAAGTCGATGACACCGATGTCTCAGCTAAACATGTGGCGATGACATTGAATAAACCGCTCGACGAACTGTATAAAACGATTTGTCTCATGAACGAGAAAAAGCAATATGCCTTCTTTCTCATCTCTGGAGAGCGTGACATCGATTTAAAAGCAGCCGCTAAAGCTTGGGGGGCGAAGAAAGCATCGACCGTCCCGATGAAAGAGCTCGAGACATTGACCGGTTATATTCGAGGAGGAGTCTCTCCGATTGGGGCGAAGAAGCCGTTCCCTGTCTATCTGCACGAAGCAGCTCAAGACAGAGAGACAATCACCATTTCTGCTGGAAAACGCGGCTATCAAATCGAATTAACACCTGAAGATTTACTGCAATTTACAAACGGGCACTGGTTCAGCCAATGACCTTACTGGGGGCAAAATTATGTGGAAAGAACGTATCCGTTCGTGGGTCCCAAACTCCTTTACGTTCGGAAATTTATTTTGTGGTGTCGTCGCCATCGTCTACGCCGCACGTGGTGACTTCTCAAACGCCACACTGTTAATCATCATCGCGATGATGCTCGACAGTTTAGACGGGCGCCTCGCCCGTATGCTCGGGGTCGCTGGCGATTTTGGGAAAGAATTGGACTCACTCGCTGACATCGTCACGTTCGGGGTCGCACCGGCGATGCTCGCTTATTACACCTTCTTTATTGATTACGGCAATTATGGATTGTTTTTTGCGGCACTTTTCCCGCTATTCGGTGCCTATCGCCTGGCTCGCTTCAATTTATCAGCGACAAACGTTGCAGCGAGTTACTTCTCTGGTGTCCCGATCACGGCCGCCGGGGGACTTCTCGCTGTCATCACAACGTTCGGTGACCGCGTCAGTGAACTGTTGACACCGATTTTCTTCACAGGGCTCGCCTTGTTGATGGTCAGCCGTGTTCGCATCCCGAGTTTTAAAGATGTACCATTGCCACGTCACTCGTTCATCATTACCATCAGTCTCGTCTATGTGACGTATATGATGTTCGCACGTTGGAAAGAATGGCCGACATTTTGGTTCATCGCCATCCCGTTCTATGTCTTATTCATCGCCTTTTCGTTCGTGAAAAGACGAAAACGGATGGCCAATTGAGAGTCTCGTTCAGCGAGGCTCTTTTTTGTACATGCATTTGTTAGACGAAGACTTCGATGAGCTTTAGAATGAAAGAAGAGGTGATGGAATGAAAGTGTATCCGTTTATTTGGAAATGGTTTATTGTTTGGTATTTCATTGGGTTGATTTTAGTTGGATTCGACCTGCTTCCGCCTTGGCTCGAGTGGGCAAACCCCGTCTTTTTATGGCTAGCCGGGGCGATTGGTGGAACGATTCTTTATCAAGGGATTCGACAAGGAGCTTGGATTGTTCCGTTTATTTTCTTCGGTTCAATCGCTGTGGAGACATTCGGCGTGAAGACGGGATTCCCGTTCAGCGAATACGTCTACGCTGAGGCGTTCGGTCCGACAGTGTTTGGAGTCCCTGTCACTATCGGTGCGGCATGGCTTGCCGTGATTGGCTCTAGTTTTGCCGTGGCCCGTCTCTTCCCATTCCGCCACAATATTTTATGGCTCGTTCCGATTCTCGCTGTATGGCTCGATATGGCAATCGATCCCGTAGCGGCAAACGTGAAAGGCTACTGGGAATGGGCGAATGACGGCTTGTACTATGATATCCCGACACAAAACTTTATCGGTTGGTTCGGGTTATCCCTTATTTTCTCATGGTTGTTACAGCGTCACGAACGCGCTGTTGATTCCTTGTTCATCCGGCACGGCGTCTATTTGTTCGTCATGCTTCACGCACTCTTCGGTGTCACGGCTGTCAATGCAGGTCTCTATGGCATCGGGCTCCTCAGCATCCTCACATCCGGAGTGATTCTACTTGAAAGGAGGGGGCGCGATGATCGAGTCACACAAAAAGAAATGGTTCAATAACCTGTTCTCGACGTTCGTGCGGGAACGTCAAATACGTCCCACCTTCCATAACATTTATATCCGAACGGACGACGTTCCGACCCCCGGATTATTTTTAAGTACACATAGCGCGTGGTGGGACGGTCTCATCATGTATATGATCAATGAACATTTTTTACGACACGATATTCATGTGTTGATGGATGAGGATGGACTACGTCGCTTCCCGTTCTTTCGACACCTCGGTGCCTTCTCGGTGAAAAAAGGAAGTCTCTCCGATGTACGGGTCTCACTGGCTTATGCGAATGAATTGCTCGCGTCCGGGAAATCCGTCTGGATGTTCCCTCAAGGACAAGAGATGCCACAGGAACTTCGACCTGTCGAAATCGAGTCTGGCGCGACGTTGTTACTGAACGACCGCCCCGTCCAATTATGCGCCATGTACTATTCGTTTGAGAACCATGCGGAACCCCTTGTATATGTCCGCTTTCGAACAGTAGTCGTGACGTCGACGACACGACGAGCTCAGAAGCAGGAAATCGCGCAAGCACTTGAAGCGCTCTATGACGACGTGCGACAAGACGCCATCATTCGGTCTGATGCCTATGTGCCGCTCTTTCGACCACGTCGTAATCTTGCTGAATGGACAGAAACGATGTTCCGACTTGGGAGGGGACGTTCATGATCTTATGGCTGCTCACCCTCTCGATGTTTATCTTTACCCTAATCAATCTTTCGTTCTTGAGACCGCTCGCCGACCCAGGACGCACACCGGCGACAGCCGTCTGCATCCCGATGCGCAATGAGTCGCGTCACGTCGATCGACTGATTTCAAATTTAAAGCAGGCGATACCGGATGGGACTCATGTTTATATCTACGAGGACCGCTCCGAGGATGATACATATGAAAAATTGAATCGCGCAATCGGTAACGATACCCGTTTTACCGTCATCCAAGGTGTTCCTTTGCCCCATGACTGGGCCGGAAAAGTTCATGCTTGTCATCAACTAGCATCACGCACGACTGAACCGTATCTTCTCTTTTTAGATGCGGACGTCACGATCGATTCGAGTTTTATCGCCCGCATGCATGCCACGCTCGCTCGAGAGCAGGCCGTCTTTTTATCAGGTTTCCCTCAATTTCCGACATCCACATTTCTCGGGAAATTGTTGATTCCGATGCAACACGTGCTCATCGCCCAACATCTGCCTTTGTTTTGGCGTAAAGTGAAACACCCCGCATTTGCCGCGGCGAATGGCATGAACGTACTCGTCGAGCGGAACAGCTACGAGGAAGTTGGCGGACATGCTGCTATTCGAACGTCGTTGATTGATGATATCGATTTATGTCGAACGTTCAAACGTCATCAAAAAGTCACGTCACTCGTTCAAGTCTCCCCGTTCATCTCCTGCGACATGTATGAAACGAATGAAGAAGTGTGGACCGGGTTTTCAAAGAACGTATTCAAGGGAATGAATGAATCAGTAGGACTCGCCTTGTACTTCATGACATATTACGGCATCCAGTTGACGGCTATGCTCGCTTGGATCTTTTCACCGAGTTGGCAGACGATTAGCGCAGCGATTTTCGTGCTCCTCGCGCGTCTCGCTGTCGATCTGAAATCAAATGGGTCCGGTACATGGTACCATCCACTCAGTTTAATCGCTTACTTGACCTTACTCGGGAATGCCGTCATTCGTAAATGGAGACGGTTGCCCATCACGTGGAAAGGTCGTCACTATTCCTAAGCAGACGTCTAAAGGGGGACAATTGTATGAAACAAATCATAGTGATTGGGGCTGGTCTCGGTGGACTAAGCGCCGCCGTCACGCTCGCAGCACGAGGTTATGACGTCACGGTCATTGAAAAGAATCAACATGTCGGTGGCAAACTCATGCCCATTATAACCGACGGTCACCGGTTCGACTTTGGTCCAAATACGATCACGATGCCGGATGTATTTCGTTCAGTCATTCGAAATAGCGGGGCCAATCCGGATGACTATTTTGAGTTAATCAAGCTCGATCAACATACCGTCAACCACTACACAGACGGGTCATCCTTCACGTTCAGTGCCGATCGGGCAAAACTTGAGGTCGAAGTACGGCGTTTGACCGGTGACCAGTTGAAACACAATCAGATGCGTGCCTATCTAGATGAAGCGGAAAAGCTGTTCGACATTGCGAATAAGCGCTTCTTCACACAAATGGACACAAAGTTGGATCCCGGTCTTTGGGCGGACATGGTCAAAGTGCATCCACTTCAAAGTTTGCACGCCCTTCACAAGAAGTATTTCAAGGACCCACGCATTATTCAGGCGCTCGACCGCTATGCGACGTACATTGGTAGCAGCCCATACGTGACACCAGGTACGTTCGCCCTTATCGCACATTTGGAATTGAATGAAGGTGTCTATTTTGCGAAAGGTGGAAACTGGAATATCGCAAAAGGGTTCGCCAAACGGGCGAGCGAACTCGGAGTGACGTTCCGACTCGGTCATGAAGTGACGAAAATTGATGTGTTGAACGGAAAAGCACATGAGGTCGTCGTCGATGACCAAGAAGTCATCTCGTGTGATGCCGTTCTTCTCAACGGTGAACTCTTGACGCAATACCCGCGACTCGTTGACGCGAAAGACCGCCCATCTTTCCCAGTCCCGACACGCGATACCGTCGAACCTTCGATTTCCGCATTCGTCATGATGGTCGGATTGTCCAAACGATTGAATTTGGCACACCATAACGTCTATTTCTCAGACGACTATGAAAGGGAATTTAAAGCACTCTTCCAAGAAGAGCGGTATGCGGACGAGCCGACAATCTATATTTCGAATTCTTCCGCCACCGATCCGTCGATGGGCGAGGCAGGAGACAACCTGTTCATCCTCGTCAATGCTCCGGCACATCTGACCGAAATTGATGCAGATACGTATGAGCATTTGATTCGCAGACGCTTACGTATGTTCGGTGTGGATTGGGAAGAAGAAGAGGTGCTCTACCATAATCGGGTGACCCCACAAGATTTGACCCGTGATTTTTATGCGTACTATGGGGCACTTTATGGCACATCGGCCAACTCGAAAAAAGGAGCGTTTTTCCGTCCTGCACCGCGGTCGACAGACGTATCGAACATCTGGTTTGCTGGTGGTTCGACTCATCCTGGCGGTGGCAGTCCGATGGTGACGCTTTCAGGACAATTCGCTGCACGCTCGATGTTAGAGGACATACCTCTGACAATATGAACATTTTGTGAACGCGAGTTTCGACACTTGTCGACAATTGAAAGACGTGATAATATCATATTCGAGTTCAAGCAGTTCTGTAACGTTTGTTACACCTGTAGCGATCGAATGGCTTCCCCGAGCCTCATCGCGTTTTGAACTTGTCACACCCGAGAAAAAGTGATGAGCGAGTTTCCCCACTCGTATCCCGTAGTCGAGACAGCTTGCGTATGATGTTCCCCTTTAGTCCATCAAGCATCCTGTTTCGACGAAGATGTCCCAACTGATTCATTCCCCATGAATCCCGGCACATCTTTAGGGCTTCATCACAAACCGATTCATTCATTTCCCCGATGAATGAATCACATAACGCTTACGCCACTTTTGGTCCCCCGCCAAAAGTGGTTTTTTTGTACGCAAAAAACTGTAGACGCCATCGAGCGTCTACAGGGAATCAAATTGCTTATAGTTTTGCCAACAACTTTCCTTTTTGTAAGGTCGATACGTATGCTCGCTTCGTGAAGACGTCATGTCGATTCGCACGGGCCGCATCAAGGATCCCTTCATAGAGAAGAGCTGCTGCTTGTACCGGCTTTCGACTCGCAAGTGGGTACAGATGATGGGTTTCCCGTGCCCGTGCATACAAGAACTCTGCTCGATTCGCCAAGGCCTCCCATAGATCGATAAAGACAGGGGTCACTTCTCGTTGTTGTAACATCGCTTCACTCACACCGTACTGACGCATCATCGTACGTGGTAAATAGATGCGGTCTCGATTCAAATCTTCACCGACATCTCGTAAAATATTGGTCAGCTGCATCGCAATGCCAAGGTCGATGGCGCCTTGTCTTAGCTGACGTGTCGTCGCTTCGTCCTGATTTGGGACAAGGATCGGGAGCAACATCAAGCCGACCGTACTCGCTGCATAATAGCTATACTGCTCGGTCTCTTCTAGCGTCTCATACCGTGACTTATGTAAGTCCCATTTCATCCCTTCCGCCAACTCAAAGAATGGTTCGACGTCCATGTCATAGCGTTTCCATACATCACGAAGGGCAACCCATAGTGCTTCATCTTGGTCGTAACCAGCTAAAAAGCGGTCGAAGTCATGCAAAAATGCTGCCAAACTCTCTTCTGGACGGTCTGATTCATCGACCGCATCATCGAGGGTGCGACAGAACGTATATACTGCCATGACCGCTTGACGGTCTGGTTTTGAGAGCAAAGAGAAGGCCCGGTAAAAGGTTAACGAGCCCTTCTTCATGATTTCCTCACATTGACGATACGCTTCTTGTGTCGTCACGATGCATTGCCCCCATTTCTTCTTCCATTTTTTTCACAAGTAATTGCGACCCAATCATAACGATGGGGACGCCACCGCATGGATGGACGGATGCGCCCACCGCATAGAGGCGTTCGATTTTCGGGAAGGGTCTCGCTTGTGGTTTGAAGGCGGCTGACTGAGATAACTTTGGTGCAACCCCAAAACTTCCTCCTTCGAACAATCCGAATCGCTCAGCATCCATCGGTGTCCGGACTTTCATCTCGATGACGCGTTCACGGAAATCAGGCATGAATGCCTCGATTCTTCCTAATAGGTGTTCGATTGTCCCTTGTGCCTCAAAGTCTTCTCGTTCCAATTTTCGAGGAACCGGGACAAGAACATATAATACACTCGTTCCTTCTGGCGCGAGGGTTACATCCATTCGCGATGGATTAAAGGTGTACATCGCTGGATACTCACTTAGTTTACCATCCTCAAAGATCGTACGCATCGATCCTTCAAAATCATTCGGTAAATCGAATTGGTGAATCGGTAAGTCGAGTTCGCCGTTGACGGCGAAATAAAGAAGTAACGTACCGCTTGACGGTTCATACGTCTTTGGCGTCACACCATCAATCAGGCGCTCCATGAGTGGAAAATCACCGTTCACGACGACTGCATCATACGGTACATATTCGTCATTTACCGTGACTCCATTGGCCACCCCGTCCGTGACATGGACACGATTGACGGTAGCATTCATCTCGAAATGAACACCTCGACGCTTCAACTCTTGTTCCATTTTCGTGGCTAGCGAAAAATATCCTCCTTTTACATACCAGACTCCTTCTTCTTGTTCACGATAAGGAATGAGTCCATATAACGAAGGAGTGGCATAAGGATTTCCGCCGATATAGAGCGTTTGTAAACTATATGCGACACGTAAACGTTCGTCTTCAAAGAAGCGTTTCATATTCGCATGAGCCGTCTCATATGCTTTTAACCGCATGAGAAGGAGAAGCAGTTTAGGCTCGAACAACTCCGCTTTTGAGGCATAACTACGATCTAAAAACGTATCGAAGCCAATCCGATACTCTTCTTTCTTTTGGGACATGTACTGACGGAAGGCATCTCCTTCGCCGAAAGTTCGTTCGATTTCTTCCGCCTGTCTCTCGATTTCCCGATATTTATAGAATGATGTCCCGTCTTGATAACGTAAGCGGTAAAGTGGATCGACTTCAATCAACTCCACTTCATGTTCAGGAAGACCCGCCTCAATCAGTTGTTGTTTCAGTTTACTCGGCAATAAGACGATGGTTGGACCTTCATCGACTTTCGCCCCATTATCGAATTCCACGTAGTTCAAGCGTCCACCGACCCGGTCCTCTTTCTCATAAATCGTGATTTGAAGTGACGGATTGCGTTTCGTCAATAAGAGGGCGGCATATAGTGTACCGACCCCTGCTCCGACAAAGCTAATATTCATCGGCCGACACCTGCACGGTCACGCAAAAGGTTCGTCGTGATCCGCGCTGATTCAAAGATGGTCGGCAGCCCACTTCCTGGGTGGGTCCCACCGCCGACGAGCCAGACGTTGTCGAGCTCTTCGAATTGGTTATGCGGGCGGAAATACATCATCTGCGATAAGTTGTGCCCTAGATTGAACGTTGCACCTTCATATACACCAAACGCTTCCCAGTCCTCAGGCGTCAACGCCTCCATCACCTCGATGTGTTGACGGATGTTTCGGTAAGGGGAACGTGTCTCAAGCGCGTCGAGAACGCGCTCTGTCATGGTCGCTTGTAACGTCTCCCACGGGAGGCCAGATAAATTGTTCGGCACCGGTACGAGAACGTAAAGCGATGACTTGCCAGGAGGCGCAAGTGTCGGGTCGATGCGTGAGGCATTCTGTACATAAAACGAGAAGTCCTCGCTCAATTTCAATTCTTGTGTCATCTCTTTGACATTCAATTCATAATCGTCCGCGAAGTGAATCGAGTGATGCGCCACATCTTCGTAGATGTGATCGAGCCCGAGATAAAGCATGAATGTCGAGCACGAGTAACGCTTCTTCTTGAGTTGAGTCGGACTCCACTTCGTTAGTTTACCGTCTGGAACGAGCGACGTCATCGCATGTGCGAAGTCAGCACCAATCACGACTTCATCAAACGCATAATGGACACTCCCGGACACGAGACCCGTCACGTTCCGACCATCCATGAGAAGACGCTCTACCGGTTCGCCTAAACGAATGACGCCTCCCTCTTCTTCAATCACTTTCGCCATCGCATGACACAGCTGGTTCACTCCGCCAATCGGGTGATGCACTCCGTAGGCGTGTTCCATGTAAGACAAGATGGAGAATCCACCCGGACATTCCCAAGCGGACATCCCTAAATATTTGGCCTGGAACGTGAACGCATACTTCAGTTCTTCGCTCGTGAAGTACTCGGACAAGACGTCATAAAGCGATTTACCGATTGAGAGAAACGGTAGCGCCTTAAGTACGCGCAACGAGACATAGTCAGTGAGCTTGTCATGTGCGGTCTGAAGCACAGGCATCAATTTAGACAGTTTGATCGCCTGTTCACTCATGAACCGCTCGTAGCCTTCCCCATTCCCAGGAAATTGTTCTTCGATGGCACGATACATCTGATCACGATCTGTTGTCATCGAGAGTTGACGCGTCCCACGGTCAAAGTACAAATCATACATCGGCTCCAATTGTTTCATCTCGACATAATCATGCAGATTACGTCCCGTCTCTTCAAAAATTTCTTCTAAAATATAAGGCATATTCAAAAACGTAGGTCCTCGGTCGAACGCAAATTCGCCTACTTCTAAGCGTGACGTTCTGCCGCCTACAAACGGTTGTTTCTCAAATACGGTGACGTCTACCCCGCGATGCGCCAGTAGCATCGCAGCAGCCAATCCACCGGGTCCTGCCCCAATAACGGCAACTCTTTGTTTCGACACACTCAACAACTCCCTATGTGAATAGTCTCTTATGCTTCTCTATCATTATAGGAATGACGGGAGACAAGTTCAATTTTGAATCGGTTGATTGAGCAGGTTTGTCTTTCCTCGCTCGGCGATGACGATATACCAAGAACCTTCCGGAATGAATGGGATGAAGCGGATTTGTTCAAAACCGACTTCTTGCATCTGCCGGCGCAATTGTGGAATGGTCGGAAGCGGGTACAAATTATCGTGGAGTGTCATGAATGCATTGAACGCGGAAGCGAATCGTCCACCGAGCGCTGTTTCGGCGAGCGGCGTCACAAGAACGGCGACCCCCTTCTCTTCTAATCGTTCCCGTAGTCTCTCAAGCAACTTGACCCGCTCTTCCGGCGAGAAATAATACAGCATATTGTTCATCATCACCGCATCAAATTGCTCGTCTGTTTCCCAGTTCATGAAGTCGGCGACCTCAAAATGAATGTCATCACTCTCGTCTCGTGATCGTGCCTCTTCAATTACCTCTTCCTCTAAATCGATGCCCGTCAGTTCCCAACTCGGTTCGAGCGCTTGTAGTTTACGTAAGTAGCCGCCGTGCCCACATCCAATATCGAGCATCGATTCGACATTTGCCTGTCGTAACAATTGTTGAACGATCGGAAATGCGACCGTTTCGACGAGTGTCGACGTCTTCGCGACGACTTGACCGTGTTCAGCCCCATCAAACGTCTTTTGCTTCCCAGACTCTAAAAACTCCGGATAAGCGATTAACGCTGGGATATGAAGCTCCATCATCTCTTGAAGCATGAACCCAATACTCCGTTCATCGTTACCGGATAATTGATATTTCAATCCACGCGTCGGATAGTAGCGCCAACCTCTCTTCTTCAAATGACGGACGGCGACCCCGACTTCTAACCAACGCTCTAGTGCAAGTTGTGTCAATGGGCGTTTTAGACGTAAATTCATCTCCGCCATGCTCGCGCCACCTTGAAGCGCATCGAATAGTCCGAACTTGTAGCCGATATAGCCGTGCCATAAGGGTAAAAATGATTCAGTTTGTTTCATCCATTTCCGCGCGTGTAAAACTCGTGTCCATTCCATCATCTGTTGATCCATCGTTTCACCTCATCGTCGTAATTACTGATTTTTTATTTTCCCCTAATAATTTGTGTACAAACAAAAAAATCCCACTTCGGTGTGCGAAGTGGGAACGTCTTATTGAATAAAGCTGTTGAAGAAAGATTGTCCATAAGGCAATGCATAGCCGATGAAAATCGTAATGAGCGCCAAGACGATAAACCCGCCAAATAGTCCGTTTGACGGTTTTTTCTTTTTGACTTTGACGAGCGTCATCTCACCGAAGATCAAAGTTAATAAACCGACCGTGATTTTCACGTGATAGAATGTCCCGCCACCATTCAACTGAAGGTAGAGATAAAGTCCTGTTCCGAATGCGATGAGTAACATGAGTCGAAACGCCATATGTGCGATCTTTCCACTCTTGTTGCCGTTCTTATAACCGATATAGGCCACGGCAAACAAAATAAGTAACAAAATCCAGCTCGTAACGTGCGTGTGCAAGAATGCAATCAGTGGCATTCAAATGCCCCCCTTTATGATGTTGTACAGTCTTCATTGTACACGAACTCTCTCCCGATTGGTCAAGCGAACGATTCTAAAAAACGAGCCATCCTCAAGGGATGGCCCATATATTATACAGGAGTCGTCTCTGCCTCTTGGACAGCATACTCATAGCTTGGAATTTCAACGATGAACGTCGAGCCCTCATGCTGAATCGATTCCACATGGATCTGACCGTTGTGACCACGGACGATTTCTTGACAAATCGGTAATCCGAGCCCCGTACCGCCGATTTCACGACTGTCGGAGTTGTCGACACGATAAAACTTATCGAATAAGCGATCGAGCGCGTCGCTTGGAATCCCGATTCCCTCGTCCTTCACTTTAATGGACACGATTTGCTCGTGATGCGCAAGTTCCACCGTGATTTTTCCACCTCGTGGAGAATACTTCACAGCGTTCGACAATAGATTACTCATCAACTGTTTGAACTTCTGGCAATCGACGAATAATTCATATGGACGTGCATCATCCGCAATCAATTCGAATTCATGTTTCAATGACGATGCCTCATAGAACGTCAACATGTCTCGGACGACCGGCTCGATATCAAGCTGTTCCCGGTCGTACATTTGGCTACCGGACTCCATTCGCTGCACATCGAGGAAGTCGTTGACAAGATGTGTCAGACGCTCCGTCTCGGAGTGAATGGTCTCCAAGTATTTAGCCTGTTTTTCATTCGGCAACTGTTTCTTGACCATCAGTTCAGTGAATCCATAGATGGACGAGAGCGGCGTACGCAGTTCATGCGAAATCGTTGAGATAAACTCACTCTTCAATCGCTCCGCCTCTGTTTCACTCGTGATATCACGGAAGACGAGAAGCGTACCTTTTGAAAGTCCACCTACAATGATGCGTTCCGCATACATCTGCAAGTTCATTTCGCCCTTACGAATCGAGAAGCTGACACTGTCATGTGGGAAATCTTCGGTGAACAGGCGATTCGTATACTTCGTAAAGTCCTCCGCCTGATCGACCGTTTCAACAAGACGATTCCGCCATTCTTCCCACGTTTCTTCTTCAAGGTCTTGTGAACTGACGTCACTTAACTCAGGGAACATCTCATAGAGTGGACGGTTGACGAACACGTCATTCGTCGAGTGGTCGATGTAGACGACCGCTTCTCGAATCGAATCGAGAATTCGCTCCGTCTTTCCTTTCTCCCGTTTCATCTCTTCAAATAGACGCATCCGTAAGAGAGAAAGCGAGAGCTGACGAGCGAATGACATGATGTCGCCCATCTGGGTTTGGGTGAAACGATCTTTGTATCGGACCAGATAGATGAACGCGATGATTGAATCATCTGTCGGGTCATGGACCGGTACCGCCGTCTCAAACATATAGTACGGATACGGGAGCGGATGGTCGCTCGCGACTTGTTTCGACGAGTGTACCGTCGTCTTCAATGTCATCGCGCGCGTCAATACGGAATTTTCGCTATCGAGCAACTGACGAGACAACGTATCGTTCAAGCCGTGGCTCGTCACGCGATACGTACCCGCTTCATCCACGAAAACGAGTGCACCGACCTCTGAATCTGTAATCGTGACCAGTTTCTCGATGATTTCCGGATAGGCCGTAAGCGAATCGCGTGACGCTAACGTCTCCGTCAATTCATTCCGATACGCGAGGTGTTGCTCGTTTTGTTGCGTCTGTTCTAAAATTTCTTCTAGTTCTTGTTGCTGTGCCTGCAATTCTTCTTGTTGGGCAATCAACTCTTCTTGTTGTGCTTGCAACTCATGGTTTTTTTCAATCAAATGTCGTTCATTGTCACGAAGTGTCTCAGCCATCTTATGGAACGATCGAGACATCGTCCCAATCTCATCTTCTCGTTTCATCTGATCGCTCAAATCAACGATTTCCCCTTTTAACAAGCGGTTCGATGCGATGGAAAGTCGTGAAATCAAACGTGTTTGACGGCGTAGGAACGGCTGGACAAACAATAAGATCAATACGGCGAACGAGGCGATGCTCATGATCCACAAGAATTGAAGCATATTGTTGTTCTGTCGCCATTCAACGTAGACGGCCTCTTTTTCAGATGCCATCAACTCACGATATTCTCCGAGCGCAGACTCTACCTCATCAATCGGTCCGAGGATGTCGATTCCACGTTGCGGATTAAATTGGACGAGTCCTTGATCAATCAAGCGCTGAGCCGTCGGCAACTCGGCAATCGTTTGAGCATCGATAAACGTCTCTGTGACTTCCCCATCTTGTTGCGCTTGGGCATATTCATACGTCACCGGAATGATCACATCATAGTAAAAGTCGTGGAACTGCTGAAGATCTTCTGCGAACAATTCTCCTTGGCGCGTCTGAACTTGTGTTTTGAACCAATTGATTTCTTGTTGGAACTTCGCCTCATTCGCACGTGAACGTTCGAGCGATGCTGTGTCGCCGAACAAGAGATATCCTCGTGTATCATATTGGTCAGCCTGCCACTCATCCCAAAGCGTAGTCAAACGGTTAACGCGTTCATCGACCTGACGCAATCTCGCCTCGTTCGCCTCCAAACGGTTCTCGATATAGACATAAGTCAATGCCGATCCGACCAATGCAATGACGAGGAAGGAATAAAGGGCGACCATGATGTCGCGTCCGAGTTTTTGTTTAAACCACCTTTTCACTTCACGATGCCTCCTATGATTTTGACGAGTTCAAGTGGGCTGAACGGTTTAGAAATGAAGTAGTCGACACCAATCTCGTTCGCGCAATCACGGTCAGATTGTTGGCTTTTCGCCGTCAACATCATCACTTTCGTCTCTTGTCGCCCTGGTAACTTCCGTACTTTTTCAATCACTTCAAGCCCTGTCATACCGGGCATCATATGATCCACAATGACCAAATCATATTCATTTTCTTCAATCAATCGATAGGCCTCAATTCCATCTTGTGCCTCGTCGATGTCATATCCTTCATCTTCTAATGTATCCATAACAAGCATGCGTAGCACTTCTTCGTCTTCCGCAAGTAAGATTTTAACCATAATTGTTCCTCCATTTTTTATCCCATTTTTTTATTTTAACGGATTTGTAATTGTTACACAAAATAAAAAGACGTACGAAACTCATCTCGTACGTCTTTTGCCTATTCACATTGCCCCAAAACCTGTATTCCAGTTATACGACTTCTTTTTCAGCGAACTGACTATTGTAAAGTTCTTCATAAAAACCACCAGCTTCAAGAAGCGATTCATGTGTTCCTTGCTCAATGACCCGACCTTGGTCCATAACCAAAATCAAATCCGCATCTTTGATGGTCGATAAACGGTGAGCGATGACGAAACTCGTCCGCCCATTCATAAGCCGTTTCATCGCCTGTTGAATCAAAATCTCAGTACGCGTATCCACACTCGACGTTGCTTCGTCTAAAATCATAATCGGTGGGTTCGCCAATACTGCTCGCGCAATCGTCAGCAACTGTTTTTGACCTTGTGAAATGTTATTGGCCTCTTCATTCAACACGGTGTCGTATCCGTCTGGCAATGTTCGAATGAATGCATCCGCATGCGCCGTTTTCGCCGCGTTGACGATTTCCATCTCAGTCGCTCCCGTTTTCCCATAGGCGATGTTATCACGAATCGTCCCGTTGAATAGCCACGTGTCCTGTAAGACCATTCCAAACGTATGTCGCAAATCTTGTCTCGACATTTTACGCGAGTCTTTCCCATCGATGAATATCTCTCCACCGTTCAACTCATAAAAACGCATGAGTAGATTAATCAATGTCGTTTTGCCGGCGCCTGTCGGACCGACGATGGCCACCGTTTGGCCCGTCAACACATCGAGATTCATATCTTGAATGAGTAGGTCGTCACCGTATCCGAAATCGACATGACGGAACGTGACATTTCCTTCGGCACGTTCTAATTGATAGGTCGTCACATCTTTCACTTCTTCTTCTTCATCCAACAGTTCAAATACACGTTCCGCCGCGGCAACCGTCGACTGGACGATGTTCGCGATATTCGCTGTCTGGGTGATTGGTTGGGTGAACTGACGTGTATATGTGATAAACGCTTGAATGTCCCCGATGGAGATGCTGCGCTGCGTGACCAAAATACCGCCGACGACACTAATCAATACATAGCTGATGTTCCCGATGAACATCGTCATCGGCATGATGATTCCGGAAATGAATTGCGCTTTCCGTCCTGCATCGTAAAGCTCCTCATTCACATCGTCAAACTCACGCACAGCTGTCTCTTCCCGACCAAACGCTTTGACGACCGCGTGCCCTGTATACATTTCTTCCACATGGCCGTTCAGTCGTCCAAGGTGACGCTGTTGATCGGAAAAATATTGTTGCGACCGTTTCAAAATCGGACGAATCGCAAAAATCGTGAGCGGAAGGGACACAAGAGAGATGACCGTCAACAGAGGACTGATCGACAGCATCATAATCAAAATCCCAATGATGGTGACGATGGAAGTAATGAAAGACGTGACACTCTGTTGAAGCGTACTCCCAATCAAGTCGATGTCGTTCGTCACCCGGCTCAATGTCTCCCCGTTCGAGCGTCCGTCATAATATTTGAGCGGAAGTCGTTCTAACTTTTTGTTCACGTCTTCTCGCAAATCATATACCGTTTTTTGGGCAACACCGGACATCAAATATTGTTGCACGTAGTTGAATAGACTACTGATGACGTAAAGGCCAGCGAGGAGCGACAAAATTTGTCCGATTCTCGTGAAATCAATTTCTGCCCCTGGCACACCTGTAAACTTCGCATATGCCCCTTCAAACAGTTCGGTGATGGCGATTCCCATGATTTTCGGACCGGCAATCATAAAGATCGTACTTAAAATCGCCGCGACGAACACAGCAATCAACGTGTTTCGCCGTGGTTTCAAATAGGCAAGCAAACGACGGAACGTGACTTTGAATGCTTTTGGCTTTTCGCCCATCATCATCATATTTCCACCGCCCGGACCTCCTGGACCGCCGTGTCCCCCATGAGTTTGTCGCGTATTTGCTTGTTTCTCACTCATGCGATTTCCTCCTCAGACAATTGCGATTTCACGATTTCTTGATAGACCGCATTCGTCGCAAATAATTCCTCATGTGTCCCGACTCCGGCAACGGCTCCTTCTTCTAGAACGATGATTCGGTCGGCGTCCATGATCGTGCTGACACGTTGTGCAACAATCAGTACCGTGGCATCTTTCGTTTCTTCTTTTAACGCTTTGCGAAGGGCGGCATCCGTTTTAAAATCAAGTGCCGAGAAACTGTCGTCGAATACATATAAATCCGGTTTCCGAACGAGAGCTCGCGCAATCGACAGACGCTGTTTTTGACCACCCGACACGTTTGACCCACCTTGTTCGATCACAGCCTCATATCGGTCTGGCATCTTCTCGATAAAGTCACTTGCCTGCGCGATGGATGCGGCATGAACGACTTCTTCCACTGTTGCATCGGTCTTCCCATATCGAATGTTCTCAGCAATCGTACCTGTGAACAGCAACGCCTTTTGTGGAACGAACCCGATCTTCGAACGAAGTGCCTCTTGTGGAACCGCTTGGACATCAACACCATTCACGCGAATTGTCCCCGACGTCACATCGTAAAATCTTGGAATCAGATTGACGAGTGTCGATTTACCTGACCCCGTACCCCCAATCACCGCTGTGACCTCACCTGGATTCGCTGAAAAACTCACATCGGATAGCGCTGGTTCTTCAGCACCCGGATAATAGAAGGTCACGTGATCAAATACGAGTGTCCCTTGCTCAATGTCCGCAGTCTTTGTCCCGTCATCAATCAGTGAAGGTTTCATCTCGAGCACTTCGTTGATCCGGTTGGCAGACACAGAAGCCCGAGGAACCATGATGAACATGACTGATGCCATGACGAGCGCGAACATGATTTGCATGACGTATTGAATGAACGCCATCAAATCTCCGATTTGCATCGCACCGTTATCAATCCGAATCCCTCCGAACCAAATGACGCCGACAACCGTCAAGTTCATCACGAGCATCATGACCGGCATGAGGAACGCCATGATTTGGTTCACTTTGATTGAGACGTCCGTCAACCGTTCATTCGCCTCTGTCAATCGAACCTGTTCTTCTTTTTCACGGTTAAATGCCCGAATGACACGGATGCCCGTCAAATTTTCTCGGAGAACAAGATTGAGTCGATCCAATCGCTTCTGTACCTTTTTAAACAACGGCATCGCCTTCCAAAAAATGAGGAAAATCGAGAGGACGAGTACCGGCATGGCAGCAACAATGACAAGAGACAACTTTGCATCCTTCGAGGTCGCCATGATCAATCCGCCGACAAACATGATTGGCGCACTCACGACCATCCGTAGCATCATGATGATGACTTGCTGGACTTGCGTGATGTCGTTTGTCGTCCGGGTGATGAGTGAAGCCGTCCCGACACGATCGAACTCTTCAAGTGAGAAACGTTCCACATGATTGAACACGCGTCTTCGCAAATCACGACCAAATCCCATCGCCGCCTTTGAAGAATAAAAGCTGGCCACAACGGCAGCAAGGGCTCCAAGTCCCGTGACACCTAGCATGATTCCGCCCATTCGCCAAATGTAGCCGGTATCACCCGTCACGACTCCATTATCGATAATGTCCGCCATCAACGTCGGTAAAAATAAATCTGCTAACGACTGCGCGAACACAAACAATAAAACCATCAGAACAGCCCATTTATAAGTAACGAGACGTTTCAATAACTTAATCATGTCGACACACTCCTTCACAATCTGTGAACCCTTCATTCAATCCATCTGCAATATGTTGATGGGCTGTAAGCATATGTTGATACGTATCCTCATCGAGACGAGACAAAATTTGATTCAATTGATATTCCGTTCCTTCTTCTTGTTGCTCAATCTCTTCAATCAAACGTTTGCCCGATTGGTCAATCGTCAACACAACCTCTCGCCGATTATCCGGGTTGATATCTCGACGAATCAAACCCTTCTCCACGAGACCATCTAACGATTGACTTAACGTGCTCTTTGGCATTCTCGTTCGCTGAACCAATTCTTTTTGCGTAATCGCACCCTGTTCATTCAACATCATCAGACCGTGAAGTTGAGGCAATGTAAGATCGTTTTGTTGCGCCGTCTGATGCATGAGACGAATCAGGACACGTTGCACACGCCAAAATGATTGCATCATCTCCCGTGCTCGATTTGTATTTGTCTCGGTCATCCTCATTCACTCCTTTACCGTTCCGTATCGAATTGTTCTACATGGAACAATTCTTTATATAAAATAAATTACTCCTCTCCAACTTGATTGTCAACGAAATCGAATGTGAATGTGCACATAAGAAAAGAGCAATGTCATATAACTGACATCGCTCTTCATTTATTCACATTTATTTAGTCGACACGGTCACGATTTCTTGTAGATCAAGTGAGTAAATCAAAGTCCGTTCGACTTGGATATCCCAAATCGTCTCGATTGCCTCTCGATATAATTGTAATTGAATCGCATATCGCTCTCGTAATCGCTCATGTGCGTCTTCCCGAGAATCGGATAGATGCGTGACAGCATCCGATTTATAATCCAGGAGCACATACGAGTCCCCATCGAAATACAGACAATCGATAATCCCTTGGATCAAGACATGCTCATCCGTGAAGTGTCCATCCGGATTGACGCGTTCGGCCGGCACCGTGTAGGTGAAAGGTAGCTCTCGCCATGCCGTCCCGCGCTCTAGTGCATCGGCGAGCGCTTGACCAACTTCCGTTTGGAAAAACATCTCGATATCCGGGATGGCGAGGCGTGCTGTCTCTGCCTCGACCGGACTGAGCATCCCTTGCATTTCCCATTGATTGATTTGATCGACAATCGGTTGATTCGGATCAGCCAATTGGAAAATCAAGTGTAACGTCGTCCCGCGCTCCGCACCGGTCTGTTTGACTTGACGCCATTTCGGTTCGCGATAAGGAGTATCGATCGGACGTACCGGATCTTCGAAGGCGGCTTGTTCGAGTTGCATCGCCCGCTTCAGTTCGGTCACCGTCTGTTTCGCCGCCGTACGCACCGCATCCCGTGCTGGGTAGTCATAAGTCAAAGCCCGCTTAACGGCACGAATCGTTTCCTCTTCATTTTGAATGGGAAAATCGATTGCTTCAAATCGCTGGACGTGGTGCAACTGTGCCATCATCTCTTGAAGGGTCGCAATCTCTGCAAGGTCCGCTTCTCCGATGACACGGTAAACCCATGAAGTCGACTCTTGGAAAGTAGAGGGAACCGTGAAGCCGAATGATTCGATAAACGAAGCGGCACTCGGTAGGCGTAAGAGCGCCGGTGCAATCCAGTCGAGATACGTTTTTGCCTCTCGCCTCGCCTCACTCGCCAATCGATCTCCAGATTGACCGACCTGAAGCCACTGCTGAAGGTGTTTGAGTGGTTCGCCTACCGTTCCCACGAGAATCAATTTTTCTTTCGCTCGTGTCAGGGCCACATAAAGGACACGCATCTCTTCCGCTTTCATCGTCGCATCTAAATCACGTCGAATCATCTCTTTCACGAACGTCTCCGATTTCGTACGTGTCACGACGTCAATCGCATCAAGCGAGATGCCGTACTGTTTGTGGAAAATGACACGTTGCATTTGATCGCGTTTATTAAATTGTTTTCCGAGTTGGGCAACAATCGTGACCGGAAACTCGAGACCTTTCGACTTGTGCACGGTCATGATACGAACGACGTTCTCCTCGTCCCCGAGTGACCGCGCCTCTGACAAATCTTCACCGGTGTCCTGTAGACGGTCCATCACGCGTAAGAAGCGATAGAGTCCTCGATAGCCACTACGTTCATAGGCGAGTGCCCGGTCATAAAGTGCCTTCAAGTTTTCCTGTCGCCCTTTTCCTCCAGGTAATCCACCTGAGAAGTCATAAAACCCGGTGTCATTGAATAATTGTTGAATCAATTCCGACAAGCTATGATTTCGTGCATAAGTGCGCCAACGGGAGAGACGGTCAAGCATGTCGCCGCATTTCATCCCAAGGTCATCATCGTCATCCGCTTTCGCCTTGAGCGCCTCATAGAATGAATCTTCTGATTCAAGTCGAATCTGTGCCAACTCGCTATCATCGAAACGGAACATCGGAGAACGCAGCGCGCCGGCAAGTGGGATGTCTTGAAGCGGGTTATCAATCACTTTCAAAAGTGCAAGGATCATCCGAATCTCGGTCGCTTGAAAATATCCGCCATCCGAGTCGGTGTAGGCCGGAATATTGTACTGTGTCAAAATGTCCATCAATTGCTCCACACGTTCCTTTTTCGAACGTACGAGAATCACGATATCGCGATATTCACAGTTTCGGAGTTGACCGGTGGATTCATCCGTCACTTTAAACGGTTCGTCTCCCGATACGAGTTCTAAGATGCGCGTAGCAATTGCCCGTCCTTCTACTTCTTGCTTCGATAACTCACGACTCGCCCCATCGACTAAAATAAACTCAGGGTCCGCCGGAATCGGTTCATACTCACGTCCAGGAACAAGTTGGGCCGCCTCATCATATGCGATTTCGCCGACCTCTTCGTCCATGAGTTGGACGAACAAATCATTGATTCCGTAGAGGACTTCAGAACGACTTCGGAAATTTTGAGAGAGGTCGATCCGCTTCCCTGTGTTCGCCTGTCTAAAGCGCGTCGCCTTATCGATGAAGAGACCCGGTTCGGCATGGCGGAATCGATAAATAGATTGTTTGATGTCGCCCACCATAAATAAATTCCCGATTTCTTCTCGTTCATTCGCGACCAGATTGATGATCGTTTCTTGAATCTCGTTCGTATCTTGATATTCATCAACGAGTACCTCAGCGAAGCGTTCTTTATAAAGCGCCGCAACATCGGACGGTCCCCCATCTTGTCGTAAAATGGCGAGCGCATAATGTTCCAAGTCACTGAAGTCGACAAAAGCACGGTCGCGCTTCGCTTGCTCATAGGCTTTGCCGAACGCACGGACCGTTCGAACGAGGATTTCAACGAGCGGTTGTTGCATCGAGACGCTTTCCAATAAGTCCGCCCCGCTGACCCGAGCCTGTTCCACCACTGCCGTCAATTTTTTCTTCGCTTGGTCGTAAGCTGGTTTGAGGACCTCGTGGTAAATCTGGTGCTCCTCTTTTTTCGGAACAGCCTTCATCGTGCCAAACTTCATCGCACGAGCCGCCGTCTCGAGTTCACTCCAGACAATGGTCTCCCCTTCAAGCTGTTCGAACGGAAAAATCGCTTGCCGGATGTTTTCAGACTGTGGCTCATACCCGGCGACCCGAAGCTCCGCTTCAAGTTTCCGAAGATCTCGTACGGCTTTTTCGATGTCATGCCAGAGCATCTGTCCAAACTCAATCAAGATTGCTTCCTCATCAGGATCTTCTCCGAACGTATACATGGACACGAGTTTGTCTAAATAAGCATCAGGATTTGGGAGAGTGCGCGCATAGTGGTATAAACCAAGAATCAAATCCTCGATTTCACTGTCACCCCGGTCTGACGTATACGCATCGACAAGAGCGAAGAAATCGGTATCCTGTTTCCCGTACTCTTCCTCAAGCACTTCTTCTAAGACATCATCCTGCAACAGGACGAGGTCCCGTTCTTCCGCAATCTTAAACGCCGGATCCAAATCTAATAGGTAGTAGTTCTCACGAATCACCTCTAAACAGAATGAATGGATGGTCGTAATGAGTGCGCGGTTCAACATTTGCCGCTGTTTTCGGACATATTCATTTGTCGGGTCGTCGCGTAACGCCTCTTCAAGTGCCTTTGCGATTCGTCGTTTCATCTCTGCCGCTGCCGCATTCGTAAAGGTGACGACGAGCATCCGTTCTGCCGTGAGTTCATCCGTTTCATCAAGCAATCGACTAGACAACCGCTCGACAAGGACTGCCGTCTTTCCGGACCCTGCCGCAGCCGAGACGAGCACGTGACTTCCTCTCGCTTCAATCGCGGCGAACTGATCATTCGTCCATTTCACGGTCATCGCCTCCTAACTCCTGAAATACCTCTTCTTTCTCAAGCTTCTTCAATTTACGTGGCGCATTCGAGAGCGCTTCGTCAAAATGACAGACACTCTGATACGGACACGTCTGACATGGGCGCCGTTCTTTATATTCATAAGGTTCAACGTCAATTTTTCCTTTGTACATCTCCTCGGCACTCGCTTTAACGACGTCGAACGCATGATCCATCAACTGTTCGAGCTGAGGAGGGGTCACAATCTTCTTCAAGGTGTTGGCGTCAGGGGTTCCATCTTTTTTATATTTGACCGGGATGACAATCGATTTTTTAAATGTGCCTTTCGCCGAGCGGTCCATCATCTCTAAAATTTCCGGGTCATCTACTAATAGCCCTTGCATCTGGTATGACTCCAATACTTTTTGACGCGTCTCTTCTTCAGAACCAGCAGGTGGAACGAGTGGTCGGTGCACGTGGAAATAGAGCGCCGCAGCAGGTGCCACGTTCTCTTTTGTCCACACCTCTGCCTGCTCAATCAATACCTTCAAATAGATGAGCATCTGCATCGCCAGACCGTAATAAATTTCTGCAAAGTCGACTTCACGTTTACTCGACTTATAGTCGACGATTCGGACGTATAGCTGGTCGTGGACCATCGCAGTGTCCACACGGTCGATTCGACCGATCAGTTCACAGGTCGCCCCGTTCGATAAAGTGAACGAAACGGGTGGAAATTGTCCGCTGCCGAACGCGAGTTCAAACGCTTCCGGGTCAAAGCCGTCTCGTTTTGATTGTTCAATCAACACTTCTGCCGTCTTACTGACGACGTCCGTCAATTTTTTCTTTAAGTAGGCGTAACGATTCGAACTCATCAAGATGGCATGCTGAATCTCTGGGGTCACGAGTTCGACCGCCTGCTCCGCTAAATTGGAACACTCGTCCGGGGTGACATCTCGCCATTCCTTTCCTTCCATCTTCACAGTCTGCGACATATGTTCGATGGTACGGTGGTATAGATTCCCGATATCCGGAGCCTCGAGCCGGTATAATCGTCGTTCCTTCAGACGCAAGCCATAACTTGCGAAATGTTTGAACGGACAGGCTTGGAACGTCTCAAGGCGGGAGACACTCGCCCGAATCGACGGAGTATAAAGTGATTTTGCGACACGATCGTCCAACGATTCCGGGATGTTTTGATAGAAGAGGGCGCTCGTCAACAACTGGAGACGTTCCCGTCCATCTGGATGCTTCAACAGTTCATTGTAGACAGCAAACCACATATCTTGAATCGGATAATGACGACTCAACCGCTGAAGTTCAAGTGCCGTTACCGCCGCCGTCTGATTCACATTCGTCAAGAAGGCGAATTGATCACGCGGTCGGTGCTCACCTGCTTCAGCAAAATGAGTCTTGATGACATTTTGGTGAAGTCGCGCCTTCAAGTCAGCGATAAAGCGCGCCGGTTGAACGGCTTTCCCCGTTCTGTCTACTAGGGCATAGCTAATGTATAGCCGCTCGCTCGGCGCTGTCACAGCTTTGTATAAGTAATATGTTTCATCATCGAACAAATGCTCTGTCGCCTTGCCGGCACGAAGTCCATTCTCATGCATGAAATCCAAATCTTGATCGGTCAACAGTTTCGACTGGGTCGTGACAAGAGGAATTTGATCTTCATTCGCCCCGAGCAGGAAGACAACTTTCTTATCAATCAATCGACCACGCACATAATCCGTTATCGTCAATTGATCAAGCGAAGGTGGAATGAGCGCATAACGAAGACTATCTAGCCCGGTGTCCATCATCTGTAGGAACAAGTCCGTCGACAACGTCTCTTCCGGAGCTGCGGCCTCTAACTGTTCGAGCAAGTGCAAGACCGCGTCCCATACTTGAGTATGCTCACGCGCTTCAAGTAGTTCCGCCTCTTCAATCGCCTCATCACGCCAGTGCGTCAAACAGTCTGATACACCGACACGCTCTAAAAAGGCATACATGGCGTGCGTATAAGCCTGCATCGTCTTCGCCTGTTTCAAATCCGATAGCAACGGATCGAACGTTTCGATGACACGCTCCCGCGATCGATTCAGCTCAGCCTCAATATCGAGTTCTTCGCTCGTGAGTCGCGCTTCTTCCCCGGAACGACGGCGCAATTGCCATTCGTCATGCCAATGGTAATGTTTGATTCCCCGCTCGATGACGAACGCTTCAAGCCGGTCAACCGACGTACGACGATGCACCGGATCAAGGACGACGAGTTCTGTTTTCAGGGCACGGAACACGGACTCTTCTCGGTATCCACGTAAAGCAATCTCAATCGTCGCTTTCAACAGTTCGACGAGCGGATGGTCAAGCA
This sequence comes from Exiguobacterium sp. s75, assembly GCF_018617145.1. Classification (GTDB taxonomy): domain Bacteria; phylum Bacillota; class Bacilli; order Exiguobacteriales; family Exiguobacteriaceae; genus Exiguobacterium; species Exiguobacterium profundum. The sequence continues at coordinate 56,399 of NZ_JACSJQ010000001.1, read as the reverse complement.
TCGGTTGCCGTTCATCAAGGAAGTATGGCAGTCCCATCTTTTGGAGCGCCTGAGATGCCAAATCACCATATTCATCGAGTGAGCGTGACACGAGCGCAATATCCCGATAACGATACCCTTCTTCACGTGTCAGACGGATGACTTCTCGAACCGCCGCCTCCACCTCGACGGTCCGGTCGACTGCGGCATGTAAATCAATCCGGTTCTCTGAACCAGTGTAAGGTTCCGCCGTCAATTGGTCGAATGTGGCCTCAAGGTAACGGAGACTCGGATGCGTGTAACGATAGACGGTATCATACAGCTCGTCTCGAGAAGGAATCTGCCGTTCTGCCAACAGTTCTTTGAAACGCATGAGCGTCCGTTGCGTCGGTCCAAACAATGGATTGAGGCGATACAAGGAGACAGGATCGATTGTCAGCAACACATCGACATCGACCTTCTCTGCGAGTGCGACGAGCACCGCCAACTCCTGCTCTGAAAACTCGTTGAATCCGTCCACATAGACACGTACATCCGTCAAATCTGTCTCCGGAATAATTTGCAGCATGACGTTGAAATAGTCTTCTGCATGGAGTGACTTGCCTTCCGTCATCTTTAAAAATCCTTCATAGATGATGGAAAGGTCCTGTAGCTTCAGAGCACGGTGCTGCGCCTGTTCGCTTAACCGCAATAAATGTTCCGGTTCAACAAGCCCTCGCTTCAACATCGAGATCAATTGGTTCAATTCTTCATAAAATCCGAACTGATTCATCGTACGGCGGAACAAGGTCAATCGTTCTTCGCTCATCTCGACGACCCTCCGTAACAACAAATGGGTCCCCGTCTGGTCTAAGAATTGATCTGTCGCTACGCCGGCATCCCGCATCATCAAAAAGGCGAGACGGCGCATCGAAAGGACTTGAATGCGCGTCGAGCCATGCAAACCATCGACTGTCGCCATTTTCTTTTCCATCTCAAACGACATTTGGTCCGGTACAATCATATAAATCGTCGGTCCGCTCGGGTTTTGTTTCAGTTCTTGAATGACCTCATGGATCATTTGTTCACTTTTTCCCGTCCCCGATCGACCAACGTGAAAGGTCACTGTCATTTTAGCGAACACTCCTTCCCTTTTTTCTTCATTATGAACCATCCCTAAGCATTTGTAGAGGGAAACCTCTTCTATACCTTATTCAAAAAAGTAGCAGCCCACATCATTCCCTTTTTCGATTGAAATCGATTAGACTGAACGTATGAGGGGGGATGTATGTGAGTGCCTATGAACAATTTGGAGGCGAACGTGGTGTACAACAACTCGTTGACGCGTTTTATGACCTCGTCTATGCCGACCCAATTTTACTTCCACTATTTCCGGAAGATCAAGATCGAGTCAAACAGCACCAATTTGAATTTTTAACACAGTTGCTCGGCGGTCCAAAGTTGTATTCTGAACGTCGTGGCGGTGGAAACTTGGCGATGATTCATCATGAGCATCCCATTTCCGAGACACATGCCGGCCATTGGCTTGGATGTATGGAACAGGCGCTCAAGACCGTGGATGCCCCGGAATCGATCAAGCGTCAGCTATTTCAACGGTTGATCATGTCATCTTCGAATGTCGTCCGTGTTTGTTCGCATCATTTTGAGTAGTCACAACTATAAAAAGTGGGTATGATAGGAAAGTAAGCAAAGGAGGTCGTTTCACATGACAGAAGAAGAAAAAAAAGAAGTCGTCTCATCTGAGGAAGAGACGGAAGAAAAAGAAGAAACGGTAGTCCTCGCCGACGCGCTTGATGAAGCTAATGAAGCTGCTGAAGCAGAAGAAGATGAGGACGATGATGAGGATCAGCCCGAAGAGAAGAACATGGACCACATCAAAGGCGTCTTCAACTACGATCATGAAAATGGTCGTGAATACCGTGTCGTCTTTTACAACGATCGCAAAAACTTAGTGTTCCGTGAACTCGGTAACGGCAAGGTTGAATTTGTCGGCCGCTTCTCGGATGATGCATACGATGAAGAGAATGAAGCAGAAATGCGCGAACTCGGGCAACGTGAACTCGAGCGCATCCTCGCTGAACGCTTCAATTAAAAAAATCGCCGAAATTTCGGCGATTTTTTTAGTTCTTCTTATTCCGCTTCTTTTTGCGAAGTGCATAGGCGACACCGGCAATCCCACCGACGACCGCGAGTCCAGCAACGACCGGAACGAGAACACGTTTCGTTGGAATCATCTCTTTCACACGTTCATATGGCGTTGGTGTCGAGAACTCTAATTGTACGGCTGTATCGCCATGTCCATGCGCCCGCGCTTTGCGTGATGCATCCGTGACGACCACACGTCCCGTTGTCCAGCGACGATTGCCGTATTCGTCTACGTACGGACGACGTACACGTTTCACATCACGTACCACCTTCCCACGTGCGCGATCTGGTCGGACGACGCGTTCACTCGACCACGAACGGCTCCCAGTCACACTGTACGCCGGTCGTACTTTGCGGCGATTGAGCCAAGTATATGAATCGTTCATCTTCAATTCCCTCCCATACTGTTCAAAAACCTCTCTTCTAATTATACCCATACAACATCACCCAAAACATGTGACAAATGGTTCAAAAAAAGATGTGACACCATACGGCATCACATCTTCAAGCTAAATCATTCTGTAAACGGTTTGTCCTTATGACGACGTTTCGCCAAAATCAGGTAGTACGCCGGAACAAGAACGAGAGTCAATACAGTCGAGAATAGAATACCCGATACGATGCCGATCGCAAGCGGTTTGAAGAGCGGGTCTTCCCCAAGTGCGACTGGTAAGAGGGCAACGACTGCCGTGAGCGCCGTCAAGAGAATCGGACGAATCCGAGCGCGCCCTGCTTCGTAAACGGCGGTCGTGACCGGTAATCCTTCACGAATGCGTTGTTCGATAAACTCGAACAGGACGACTGCGTTCCGGACGACGATTCCCGCAAGCGAGACCATCCCCATCGATGCCATGAAACTGAACGGTGTCTGAGTCACGAACAATCCGACGACCGCTCCAGCGATCGCGAGATAGATTGTGAACAAGACGAGTAATGGCAACGAGAGTGAGTTGAACTGGAATGCGATGATCAAGTAAATCAAGAATAAGACGACGACGAACAATGTCGCAAGCTCTAAGAAGAACTCGTTCTGCGTGTCGCTCGCACCGGACTGGTCGAACGTAATCCCTTCATCCTCTAACCCCGACTTCGCATCATCCAACACCTGCTCGACATCTTGTTTAAATGTCTCTTCATCCATGTCTTCGCTCGCATAGATTTGGAGTGTGACCGAACGCTCCCCATTCTCACGAGGAATCTGCTGAATTTGTTCTGTTGTCGTTTCCGTCACGAACGTACTAAGTGGGGCAACGGGCGGACCTGCTTCTGTTTGGACAGGAATTAAAATCTCGTCAAGGGCGAGTGCTTCGCGGTTCGCCTCTGCATCAATGACGATTTTCACGTCACGCTGTTCCACTCCGTCATCGAATGTACCAATTGGAACACCGTCTGTGACGAGACGAATTTGGTCACTGATTGTTTTTGCCGTCACGCCAGCCCGTGCCATTTCCTCACGATTTAATTCGTATGTGAGTGTTTGGAACGGTTCTTTAATATTATCGAGGACGATGGCCCCGTCAATTTCTTCAAGGTCGGCTTTCACTTGGTCACGTGCAGCCACGAGTTGATCAATCGTCTCGCTGCGCATCGTGAATTCGACAGGTGCGGATGCCGGCGGTCCTTGTTGTTGCGTATCTAAGAAAATTTCGGCGTCCGGATAGTCTTCACGCAACACGTTCGTATACTTATCAATCAATTCGATGGCATCGATTGATTCGTTGTCGACACGAACGACCACTTGCCCCGTGTTTTCACCAGACTGATCGAGTCCACCCGTGAATAAACCAGGGAGACCGCCTCCAGCGAAGACGGATGTTTCCACGACACCCTCTTCTTCTTTAAATCTCGCTTCAATTTCTTCAAGACGTGTCTCTGTCTCTTCCAAATCCGTTTGAACGGGGAAGGTCACACTCGTCACGACTTCCGGACGGTTCGCGGCTGGGAAGAACTCAAACGGCGTGAGTAAAATCAAACCGTACAATGCCGTCGTGATGACAAATCCGACAATTCCAAACGTCCACGGACGCTTCGCGACACTCGGTAAGAGGCGGTCGGCGTAGAAATTACTGAGTCGATTGAGCGGTCCGCCGAGCCAACCTGGTTCACGTTTTGATACTTTCACTTCTTTACGATTCAAACGATACTGCGCAATCGGTACGAGCGTCAAACTGATGACCATCGAGGCCAAGACAGAGAGGGCTAGAACCGTCGGCAAGGCGCGAATGAAGTTACCGTTTGCGCCCGATAGCAAGGTGAGCGGAAGGAAAGCAAAGACGACCGCGAGTGTCGACGTGACAATCGAGCCCCATACCTCTTTCGTTCCTCGGACTGCTCCAAGCATCGCCGAGTCTCCGTTACGATAACGTCGTAAGATGTTGTCATTGACGACAATCGCATCATCAACCAAGATCCCTAAGGCGATGATTGCCCCGATAATCGAGATTTGGTTCAAATCGACCCCGGTGAACTGTAACGGGATCAAGGCGATCAAGAATGACAACGGAATTGCCAGACTGACGATAATCGAGCCAGAGAATGTTAGACCAATCGTCGTCACGGCAATGACGGCAATGATGGCGATAATGAACTCGCGTGTCAATGACGAGAAAATCGCATCGACGGCTTTTGCCTGCTCATAATATGGAACGAGTTCAAAACCGTCTAAGTCTCCAAGACCATCTTCGACTACCTCGTTGACACGGTCTTGCATCGTTGGAATATCCAAGCCTGATTCAATCGGAACTGTGATCGAAACAGCCGGCTTTCCGTCTAATGAAACGAGATCGGTTTCACTTTTCGCTGTCTCTTCGACCGTCCCGACATCTGCTAGTAAGACCGGTTCCCCATTGAATGAGCCGACGATGACTTGCTCCATATCGTCTACATTCGTCAAGTTATCGATTGCCAGTTGATAAATCCCCTCTTCAGTCGATTGACGGCCGAGCGGTGTCGTCTTGTATTCTTCGTTAATGGCCGTTAACACATCAGGAAAGGCAAGTTGACGTGAACTCAGCTCTTCCGAGTCAAGTGACACGACATACTCCTGCTCTGGTAACCCTTTGATCGTGACTCCCGTCACGCCATCCGTTCGCAAAAGTTTCGACTCTAATTGTTCGATGTCTGATCGAACATCCTCAAATGATCCACGATCGTCTGCTGTCAATAAATACGATGCGACAGGTAACTGCCCGAGTGAATCATTGACCGTTGGCGCAAGCGCGTTTTCAGGAAGTTTAGGCGTCGCATCCGACAACGCTTGTCGAACGTTCGCCTGAAACTCTTCCTGGTCGGTGCCGTCCGCGTATTCGACCGTGATGTTCGAGAACTCTGAAGCCGAGATCGACGTCACGTTCTCTACTCCTTCTAAACTACGTAGTTCCTCTTCTAACACGCCGGTAACATTCCGTTCAACCGTTTCCGCTGTCGCACCAGGATACGGTGTTTGAACGAGTACGATATTGATCCCGGTTTCCGGAATCTCACGTTTAGGGAGCTGGAAGAACGTCAGCACACCCACGACGATTGCGACGAGAAGAAACACGATAACCAGTTTCCCTCGCTCAATCATTTTTTCAAAAAACATAAAAACCCCTCGCTTTCGGAAGATGTGCAAATACACATATGATATCTCTTCTTCATCATAGAGGGGTTTGTCATTGAATTCAATCCTTAAGCGTGTTGCAATGTGCTGTCATGGAAACGTTTTTGAAAAGCGTACGATAATTCGATTGACCGTTGTTTTTGTCTCGACACGGTATGATCAGATACGTGAACCTTGACCGATTCCCCCGTCAAAAACTGAATGAGAGTCTCTTTTCCGTCTTTCTTGATGGCCGTCACGTGTTGAAAGTTGATCCACGCACAATCTGGACTTTCTTTGGCAATCGTCGGAAAGAAGACGGCATCCGCATGCCAATCCATGACGACCGGTGTCTTTCGATGTGGTCCGAGGACGTGTCGCGCTGCCTCGATTCGACCTTGAATGCTCGACCCGTAGTATAGACACGCGTGTTCTAATAAGTCGATTGGCGACCCTTTTACTCGCATGACGCCTTCTGGTTGATACACAAGTGTTTCCGCTTCGCCAAACTCGTTAAATACAGGAATTAAAGCTCTCGTTTCATTGGTCAATCTGCTCATCTTTTCATCCCCCATAACGTATGTAATGACTTACATGTCATTCATACCAGGATTCGATGCGCCTCGCAAATCGGCTTTTGTCTATTTCCCATGAAAAAACCAGCCGTTTCCTGGCTGGTTTTGAAAATCAAGCATTCGAATTTAAAGGTTGGTTCGACTTGAGTCGGGGAAAGTAAAATCGCACTGCTGTTCCGTCTCCTGTATTTCGTAGAGACACTTCCCCTGTGTGAAGTGTCACAATTCGCTGCACGATGAACAGACCGAGTCCGAACTTCCCTTGCTTCCCTCGAGAGAATTGGTGGAACAAGTCTAGACTCTCATCAACTGGCGGTCCGTCGTTAAAGATGGTGATTTCAACGCCAGCGTCATCTTGGTGGAGGTCGATGCGAATGCAAGATTCCGCGTAACGGAGTGCATTGTCGAGCACGTTCTCAAATGCGACCCGGATCTGTTCCCCGTCTCCAAGCATCTCGCCGCCTTCGCCATTGATTTCCCAATCGAGCTGGCCTCTAAGTTTGAAGCGCGCGACGAGCAGTTCCATCAACTTGTCGAGATTAATTGGTTCAAGTTTCATTTCCTGTCCCTTGAAATATTCAAGTTTTGTGACGTACAACAAATCGACGACTTTCTTTTCGAGTCGAGACGCTTCCTCATCAATGACCTCGGCAGAACCTTTCAAGTCTCCTGTCGGATAAATACCGTCCCCAATCGATTGGGCATATCCTCGAATGACCATGATCGGTGTCTTTAAGTCATGCGATATGTTTTGAAGCAACGCTTGTTGTGCCAAATCCTGCTCTTTTAATTCCTTACGCATGGCATCAATCGAATGGGCCAACTGACCGAGTTCATCTTGACGATCTAATGGTAAAGCGGTCTCCCACTGTCGATTCGAAATCTTCTCAACGGCCCGTTCCATCTCCACAATCGGTTTCGTCAGTTGACGCGACATCAATAAAGCTGGAATCAGTGACAAGAGGCTGATGATGCCAATCAGAATCGAGATTCGCCAGTATAATGTCGACACCAACTCACGACGATAGGCATCCCAAGCGTAGGAGGCCTGATACACAATCGTTCCATCGTACTCATTTTGACGAATGATGTAATAGACGTCTTCCCCATCAATTGTCGTCTGATACCGCTCGACCTGACCACTTTGATTTAACGCTTCCTGATACATGCGGTTCGTCAATTCAAGCGGGGCCGATCCGTAGATGATCCGTCCGTTCGGGAGAAAGATCAATTGGTTGACCGAACGGGACTCCTGTTGGCGTCGGTCATACTCAATCGGGTTTTGGGGATAGTTCTCTAACTCATTCGTGTTCCCTAAATAATAGTCCACATCTCGTAACGTCTCATACACTTGTTCATCGATGAACTGGGTGATGGATGAACGGACCGTAATCAAGATCATGAGCGCAAGCGTCACGATGATGAGTAAGATGAGCACCCAAATCTTCCACATGAGACGTTTCGGTTTAAGCGCGTCCATCATGGTCTGACGAGACGGTAGCCGATACCGTAAAGCGTTTCGAGCTCAAGGCGATGCAATTTCTTTCGGACACGACGCACCAAGTCATCGACGACGCGGTCCGATCCGAAATAATCATTCCCCCAAACACCTTCTAAAATTTGCTCACGCGACAACGCGGAGCCCGGATGTTCAAGGAAGAGTAGCAGTAAATCAAATTCTTTCGAAGTCAAATCGATCTCTTCATCTCCGTGCTTGATCAGACGTTTATCCGGATAAATCGTGTACTCTCCGTATTCGATATGCTCGTTCGACTTCGAACCGTAGACACGATCAATCAATTTTTTGACACGGATGACAAGTTCCCTTGGAAGGAACGGTTTGGCGATGTAGTCATCCGAACCCATCTCGAGTCCGATGATTTTGTCGATATCCTCATCGCGCGCCGAGATGAAAATCGTCGGCGTATTCGCATTGACGGCTTTGATTTGTTTCAACAATTGAAAGCCATCCAGGTCTGGCAACATGATATCGAGCACCCACAAATCCGGTTGATCTGGAATCGCTTCTTGTGCAGATGTCCCATCCGCAAATGAGCGAACGTTGTATCCTTCCTGTTCTAGATACGTGACGAGCATTTTATTTAAGTTTGCTTCATCGTCGACTAAGTAGATTGTATACATTCAAGTCACCTCAACACGTTTTTTCTCATCATATCAAACAATTGTCGTGAAATGATGGGAAAGAAATGAAGTCAAAGAAAAAAGAAGGCAACGAAATCGCACCTTCTTCAGCGTACTGAATTTGTTCGTAACTGTTGCGTCAAAAATGCCGCGCCCCCACTAATCATCGCCAACACTCCACTGATCATGATCATTTCCATGATGTCCGCCTCCCGTTGATACCGATTCTCATTATCAACTTAAATATAGCACACATCCTATTCATTGAATACCACAAAAAAAAGTCCCGATTTCACTCGGGACTTACCATGATTATGCTTTTACGTCATATCCTTGTTCCTCGACTGCCTCCACCATCGTCTCAAGTGAGACAGAATCTTGATGGATCACGTCGACTCGATGCTCTTGAAGCGATACCGTCGCTGATTCGACACCGTTCAATTCATTCAATGCCCCCTCGACGGCAGCTTTGCAATGATTACATGTCATACCTTCTACGGTTAACGTTGTTTCTTTCATGATGATGATCCTCCTTGTGTTTTTAATCGTAATGCGTTCAAGACGACAGACACCGAACTGAACGCCATCGCTGCTCCAGCAATCCATGGGGCAAGTAACCCTGCTGCAGCGACCGGGATACCAAGACTATTATAGGCAAGGGCCCAGAACAAGTTTTGACGAATGTTCTTCATCGTCAAACGACTCATATTCATCGCTCGACTCACGCCTTCAATGTCTTGCCCTACAATTGTAACATCTGCCGCCTCGAGTGCGACATCCGTACCGCTCCCGAATGCGATCCCAACGTCCGCCACCGCAAGTGCCGGGGCATCGTTCATGCCGTCCCCTACCATGGCAACGCGACCGGATTGTTTTAAGCGTTCGATTTGGTCCGCCTTTTCAACCGGAAGGACTTCGGCAATCACTTGATGATGAGGGATGCCAAGTTCGTCGGCAATCGCGTAGGCGACTTCCTTCCGATCACCCGTCAAGACGTACACGTCACGCGTTTGACTAAGCGCTTGCACGACTTCACGACTTTTCGGTTTCAATTGATCTTGTAGCCCGAACGCTGCGACAATCCCGCTCTCATCCGCAACGTAGACCGGGGTCATCGCCCCCATCGACCAATCTGGCAAGTTGTATCCGAGCTCTTCCATCATTCGAACAGAGCCGATGATGAGTTCTTTCCCATCAACGACCGCTTTGACTCCTCTTCCGGCTAACTCTTCCACTTTCGTCACGACACCGTCGCCGACTTCCCGACCGATGGCAGCTGCCAAAGGATGCGTCGATTGCCGTTCTGCCATGACGGCACGGCGGAGCATCGCTTCATCTCCGAACGTTTCCACCACTTCCGGTGTCCCGTTCGTCAATGTCCCTGTCTTATCAAAAACAACGATGTTTGATTCATTGAGTGATTCGAGTTGTCCCCCACCTTTGAACAACACACCTTGTTCTGCCGCTCGTCCCGTTCCGACCATGATCGATGTCGGAGTTGCCAAACCGAGGGCACACGGACAGGCGATGACAAGTACGGCAATCGATGCCCGAATGGCCGTATCGATATCATTTAATAGGAATGCCCAGACCGCGAATGTGAGGGCACTGATGGCTACGACAATCGGCACGAAGACACCCGAGATGCGGTCAGCCTGACGTTGAATCGGCGCCTTATCCGTTTGTGCCTGTTCGACGACACGTACGATTTGAGCGAGCATCGTCTCTTTCCCGACTCGTTCCGCACGCATGAGAATACGATGGGACTGATTGATCGTTCCGCCGACGACTTCGGCGTCGACCGTCTTCTCCGCTGGAATCGATTCTCCTGTCAACATCGATTCATCGATGACTGTCTCTCCCTCAATGATCCGTCCATCGACCGGAATTTTCTCTCCCGGACGCACGACGAGGACGTCTCCTACTTTGACGAGTTCGACAGCGACAGACCGTTCTTCACCATCAACGAACAGGATGGCTTCTTTCGCCTGAAGCGACAAGAGTGATTTCAACGCATCGGTCGTCTTCTCTTTCGCTCGTCCTTCTAACCACTTCCCAAGTAAGACGAGCGTGATGAGGACGGCACTCGTCTCAAAATAGAGATGTGGATTCATCGGGTGCACAATCATTTCAAAAATGGAATAGAAGTATGCGGCCGATGTCCCCGTCGCGACGAGCACGTCCATGTTCGCCGAACCGCTCTTCAAGCTCTTATATGCCCCTTGATAAAACTGCGCCCCAATCCAAAACTGAACGGGGGTCGCTAAGGCGAATTGCCACCATGGGTTCATCAGCCATGGTGCATGAAATCCGAGTCCCGGGATATGCGTCAACATGACGAGGAGTAATGGGGCCGACAACAGTGCAGAGATGATGACCTTCCGCTGTAATGGACGTAAGTCATGCGGCGGCGCCATCTCTACTTTCGGCTCGGCCCCGTATCCGATTTTCTCAATCCGCGCAATCAGCTCTTCTTCTGTAATGCCTTCATCGACACGAATGGTCGCCGTCTCAAGCGGAAGGTTGACCGTCGCTTCCACTCCGTCCATCTTATTCAATACTTTTTCAATTCGTGCCGAACAAGCCGCACAGGTCATTCCTTGTATGGATAACTCAACGGTTTTCATGACATCCCTCCTTATTTTTTGATGCGGCTGACGATCGTCATCAACTCATCAATGTAAGGTTCCATGTTTTCCGTCTCGCTTGCGTGAACCAAACACTTGCGCATATGACGCTCTAACAGTTGCATCTCGACTTGCTTCAGAGCGGCCTGAATGGCTGACGTCTGAGTCAAAATATCGACACAATAGCGGTCGTTCTCGACCATTTTTTGAATCCCTCGGACTTGTCCTTCGATTCGTTTTAGACGTTTCCCGAGTGCCTCCCGTTCGGCATCATCACGCGGAACGAGTGGTTGGTCATGCATAAATTCATCCATGTTGATCACCTCACCACTAATATACCCCTACCCCCTAACAGTGTCAAACGAAAAGATAAAAAAGGAACGACTCGTAGTCGCCCCTCTCTACTCAACTATTTTGAAACGCTTCGCTCTTCAAGACCGTTCGTAAAATCTTTCCAGTCGTGTTTCGCGGAAGTTCCTCGATAATCTCAATATAAGTCGGCTGCTTATATTTCGCTAACTTTGTTTGTGTATATGCACGGATCTCTTCTTTCGTGACACCGTCATGTTTCGTGACAACGAATGCCTTCACCGCTTCTCCTTGCTCCGCATCCGGTACACCGATGACGGCAGCTTCGACGATATCCGGATGTTGATACAATACTTCCTCTACCTCACGAGGGTATACGTTATATCCCCCGACGATGACCATATCCTTTTTCCGGTCGACGATATAGAAGTAACCATCCTCGTCACGTCGAGCCAAATCGCCCGTATAGAGCCATCCGTCCCGAAGTGTCATCATCGTTTCTTCCGGTAATTTGTAATACCCTTTCATGACGTTCGGTCCTCGTACAATCAACTCTCCGACTTTACCGACGCCGACTTCTTCCCCAAGCTCGTCGACGACTTTATTTTCGACATGAACGATGGAAGGGCCGATTGACCCTGCTTTACGCTCGCCATGGAGCGGGTTGAAGCAGGTGACCGGTGACGCCTCCGACAGACCGTATCCTTCAAGAATCTTGCACTCAAACATCTGCTCAAATGACTCGAGCAATTGAACTGGTAAGCTTGCTCCTCCTGAGACGAACACACGGACATGCTTCAACGCAGACGTGTAGGCCGGTACTTTCATTGCTGTCTGTAACAAGAAATTGTACATCGTCGGCACTCCGGCAAATAACGTCACACGGTGCTTCGGTACTAGATCGAACACATCTTGTGGAGAGAACTTCGGTAAGATGACAATCGTCGCCCCTCGGAGGAGTGGTGCATTGACGATGACCGTCAAACAGAACACGTGGAACATCGGCAATGCCGCCAATGCCTTATCCTCTGGAGTGATGTCTAAATACTCTCCGATCGAATGTGCGTTTGAGAACAAGTTTCGATGCGTGAGCAGAGCCCCTTTCGGTTTTCCGGTCGTCCCACTCGTATAAAGGATGACGGCAACTTCATCCTCGTCCACTTCGATGAACGTCCCTTCTGTTTCAGCAAACGCTTCTGCGAATGGGATGAATTCAATCGTCCCTTCCCGCTTCAATGCCGGAACATCGGCATATGGAACGGAAATCACGAGTTTTAAGTGAGGCAACTTCGTGAGTGCCGCTTCCGCCTGTGCGACGAGCGGTGATAAGCCAACAATCCCTTTTACATCCCCATCAAGCAGAATGTAGGCCATTTCATCAGGCGTGTATGTAGGGTTGATCGGAATGACGACCCCTCCACGTGACAACACAGCGAAATATGCAATCAGGAACGCAGGACTGTTTCCGAGAACGAGGGCGACGTGATCGCCTTGTCCAATTCCTTTTTGCTCAAGTGTCGACGCCATCGCCTTGACTTGCCCATAAAACTGTCCGTAACTCACCGTGTCTTCCCCAAACACATACGCTGCTTTCTGCGGGTGAGCCATCACTACTTCTTGTAGTGACTTGACTAAGTTTGCCATGGTAATCCCCCTTTAAATGAATGATGATTCACTTTTGAGCCATAAAAAAGAGCACGTTGTCCGCGCTCTTTTCAATTACTTCTATTGTACATGAAATGTTTCAATAAGAAAACGCTTCCAAAAAATTCGCCTGTAAGTGGAACAATCCGGCGCGACTTTTCACGTGTACGAGCGCTTGAAGGGATTCATCATCCATGAGCAAATCATCAATCAGTTTATGATAGCCCTGTTTTTTCGATTCATTCGTAGCCGTAATCAATAAAATCGCTTTCGCTTGAATCATTTCTCCCGTGATGGTTTTTACTTCACACGGATTCAACAGGTGAAGCAGGGAAATGCCGTCTCGTTTCGCTATAGAGATGGGAACATCAATGACCGCAACTGGCACAGCGACATCACTTACCCCGGAAGGAATGATCGATTCTTGATCGAGAACAACTCGCGTAAATGAAGAACTGACCATGCCTTTTCGTTCCAATTCAAGACCTACCGCCATCATCGCACGTTCAAACGTTGATTGTTCCGTCACCCACATCCGACTCGGGTCCATCCATTCACTGAGCCTTCGATACATAGTGATTCCTCCTATTTTTAATCAGCCGCTACGAAAGCGCTTGCACAAATTATGATACGCCTTCTCCCATCGAGGCGCAATCCGTATGATCAACGTTCACGAAACTGCCAAAAAAGGCGACCTCCGTAGAGACCGCCATGACTAACTTAACTAATCAAATCGACTAATTCCTCGAGCTCGACATTTCCGAAGTAATGTTTCAAATCGAGTTGCATCAATTGCTCACGGATGGCCGCACGTTCGAAACGCGTCCCAACGAGCGCTTGCTCGACGTCTTGGATGTCACCGACACCAAAGAAATCTCCGTAAATTTTCGCTTCTGTGATCGTCCCTTTGTTGACGTTCAAGCGGACATCGATTGTTCCGATTGGGAAACGACGTTTCGACTCGACGTCGAACTTCGGTGACTTCCCAAAGTTCCAGTCCCAGTTCGCATAGCGTTCTTTCGAGATATCATGGACGATTTCCCAATCCTCGTCACGAAGTACATAGCGTTCCGGTTGTTCTCCATCATAAATCGAATGGAGGAGCGCCTCGACGAAATGTTCCATCTCCATCTCACGCTCTAAAAATTCAGTGATGTTCGCCACACGGCTACGAACGGACTTGATTCCTTTTGAACGCATTTTCTCTTCCGAGACGTTAAGCGAGTTCACGACCTCTTCGATGTTCGAGTTGAACATGAGCGTCCCGTGGCTGAACATGCGTCCACGCGTCGTGAATTGGGCGTTCCCGCTGATTTTACGCTCACCGACCTGAATGTCGTTACGACCCGTCAGCTCTGCCTCGACACCAAGGTTACGAAGCGCATCTACGATCGGTTGTGTGAACTTCTTATAGTTGTTGAACGAGTTGCCATCGTCTTTTGTGATGAAGCTGAAGTTCAAGTTCCCTTCATCGTGATAGACGGCGCCCCCACCAGAGAGACGTCGAACGACATCGATGCCATTCTCTTCGATGTACTTCAAGTTGACTTCTTCTGATGTGTTTTGGTTCTTCCCGATGATGATGGATGGACCGTTAATATAGAACAGGAAGTAATCTTCATGATCGACGTTCAGATGTTTAAGGATATACTCTTCAACCGCCAAGTTAATCTTCGGGTCGCGGATATCCGGATTAAAAATAAATTTCACAGTTTATTTCCTCCTAGTCGGATGTTCGTTACTCGTATTATACGAAACGAGTCGAGTTCTCGACAAATCTTTTACTTCCACTCACCTGTCATCACGCGCTTCAATGCGTTCGCCACACCATACTCATCATGACGTTCGGTGACATGGTCACTGATGGCAATCAAGTCTTCGTGGCTATTGCCCATCGCAATTCCTTTTCCGGCCACTTTGAACATCGGCACGTCATTCAAGTTATCCCCGATGACGACGACTTCAGATAAATCGATGCCATAGTGTTCAGCAAGTTTTGTCACACCGTTCCCTTTATCTGCACCGTGTGCCATCACTTCGATGTTGTCATTGCCTGAAGACGTGACATACACTCCTTCGACTTGGTCTTCGATTTCTTTCCAAAGCCCGTTCATCTTCTCGAGATGACTTGAGAACGCGATGAACTTATAGACACGTCCTGCTTCTTCACGAATGAAGCCCTCGATGTCATCAACAATTTTGACGTCTTCATTGACGTAATAGCGATTCTTAAAGAATTCGTACATCTCGAGCGAGCGGTCGTCACCATTCGCTTTCAAGTTTTTCATCGACGCTTCAATCAAGTCGCCACGGCTCGCTACGAGTCCCGCTTCTGTGTACATTTCATAAAAGACGTCCGCATACTTGTCATCTTGATGAAGAACATTGATGACTTGAAGCGCCTCATCAATCGTCAAATCGATTTCGTGAAGGACTTCTCCCGACGTGTCGAGCACGCGTCCCCCATTCGACGATACGATTGGGCAAGAGAGTCCGACCTCGTCTAAAATCTGTTTCGCATTCACATAGTTGCGCCCCGTCGCAATCGCAAAGCGAATTCCTGCCGCCTCTGCTTCACGAACGATCTCCGCTGTCTCATCCGCGATTTTGGTGTGGTTGTGCAAAATCGTACCGTCCATGTCTGATACAAAAAGTTTATACGTTGCCATCTTCCATCACTCCTTTTTCTCTTTCGCTTCTAACTATAACAAAAAGAGAGGGTTGCGGAACAATCCGAACCCTCCCTTCATCAAATCTCAATTTTTTTCACGCAATGCCTTCACTTGTTCCCGAATACTCTTCACACAGTCCGGCATCCCAATTCCGTCATAGGCGATTCCGGCGAGAATGACGCCTGGATATACCCGGCTCATCTCGGCTCGGAGTGCTTTGACACGGTCCGCATGAAAGACCGCATAAGGAGGCAGTCCATCACGGAGTCGACTAACGACGGTTTGAACCGGTTCACGATGAATGCGCATCAGGCCACGGAGATCGTGTAATGCCGTCTCGATGATTTCTTCATCGGATGCTTCGACGATATCATCTGCCCCCGGACGACCTAAAAAGACACGAAGGACGTGATATCCTTCCGGCACCGCATGCGGCCATTTCTGGTCGATGAACGTACATGCCGTGATCGTCACATCCGCTTCTTGACTCGTCACGAACCCTGTCCCGACGAACGGAAGCTCAATATCTTCTTCTTTGAAGACAAGCGAGCATGTGGCCGTCGCATGTGGCTTCATGTCCGCCAAAAAGTCACTGTCGACTTTCGGGAGGAACTGACGAATGAGGCGCGGTGGGACCGTCAACACGAGATGGTCCGTGTCGATATCTCCGCGACTCGTGAAGAGACGGTACCCGTCCTCACGTTCGGATACTTGTTCGACGGAACAGTTTAATACGATTTCAGTACGTTCCAACCGTTCTGCCAAGCGGTCTGTCAGTGATTTGAGTCCACGTTTCAACGAAGCGAACTGACCGACCTTCTTTGCTCCGACTTCTGCGACTCGTTGTTCCGGTCGTAAGTGTCGCATCCCTTCATACAAGTTGCCGTATTTCTTTTCTCCCTCGATGAACTGCGGGAATGTCGACATCGCACTCATTTGATCGATGTCTCCAGCATAGATACCAGAGAGTAACGGTTCAATCAATCGGTCGACGATTGGGTCCCCGACACGCTCACGAAGGTAGAGGCCGAGTGAGACGTCCGAGTCTGGCGCTTTTACATCTGGAGGGGACAGCAACATCTGCTTCAAGTCCTCATGCTCTTCCTCCGAGAGCAACGTCGTCTCACGAAACGCATTGACGTCGAGCGGGATCCCCATCACCGTCTGTTTCGGAATCGGGTGGAGCCCGTCATGATGAAGAACGTAAGCTTGACCGACTCCATTGCGAACGAGTTCATCGCCTAAACCGACGTCTTCAATCAATTCCGTCATCGCAGTCTTACGAAAGACATACGAGTCCGGACCACGTTCCACCGCAAACTCGCCCGTTTCATACGTATCAATCTTTCCTCCGAGGCGATCCGTCGCCTCGAGCAACGTGATGGTCACGTCTTCCGGCAAATAACGCTCTGCATAAAAAGCGGCGGTGAGACCTGTGATCCCACCACCGACAATCGTGAATTTACGCATGATGCACAATCACGCTTTCCATTCGATCCGCGATGGCTTCGATGAAGCTTCGCTCTGCATTTGGCATAGCCGGACGTGCGTAGTGAACACCGAGGCGGTCACAGACAACTTTACACTCGACGTCGTTATCGAACAATACTTCGAGATGGTCTGCAACAAAGCCGACCGGCGTATAGACGAACGCCTCGTAGCCATGCTTTTCATAAAGTTCAGCCGTCAAATCTTGGACATCTGGTCCAATCCATGGGTCCGGCGTGTTTCCTTCTGACTGCCAACCAATCTCATAATGCGGGACGCCTGTCTCAATGGCAATTTTATCAGCTGTTTCTTTCAACTGATCCGGATACGGGTCGCCACCAGCCAAGATTTTCTCAGGAAGACTATGCGCTGAAACGATGAGACATGTCTTTTCAGCCGGTACAGGCAATGACGCATACGTATCGTTAATCGCATTCGCCCACCATTTGATAAACTTCGGCTCATCATACCACGACTCTACCGAACGAATGTCGATGCCATACTTCGCTGCTTCTTCATGAGCACGTCCGTTGTATGATTTGACGCTATATGACGAGTAATGAGGTGCTAAGACAACCGATACCGCCTCTTTGATGCCGTCGTTCGCCATTTGCGCGACCGCGTCTTCTACGAACGGTTCGATATGCTTCAATCCGATATACAGTTTGAACTCGATTTCACCTACATGACGCTCGTTCAAGATGTCACGAAGCGTCTCCGCTTGATCGATTGTGATTTTTGCGAGTGGAGATACACCACCAATCGCTTCGTAACGTTCCGTCAAATCTTGGAGTGCTTCCGGTGACGGTTTGCGTCCGTAGCGAATGTGCGTG
This sequence comes from Exiguobacterium sp. s75, assembly GCF_018617145.1. Classification (GTDB taxonomy): domain Bacteria; phylum Bacillota; class Bacilli; order Exiguobacteriales; family Exiguobacteriaceae; genus Exiguobacterium; species Exiguobacterium profundum. Next base: position 38,405 of record NZ_JACSJQ010000001.1, on the reverse strand, counting down.
TAATACCGCTCGATATCTTCTGGTTTGTACGGTGTGCCGTACGCCATGACAAGTAGTCCGACTGTTTTCATGATTCGTTGCCTCCCATTTTTTCGCGTGAGTAGTCGTGAATGAATGCCGTCAATTTGACGAGTACGGCCGGGTCGACTTCAGGGAACACCCCATGTCCCAAGTTGAAGACGTATCCTGGCTGTTTCATTCCTTCATCTAAAATTTCCTTAACCTTCTCTTCGATGACCGGCCATGGAGCTAACAAGAACGACGGGTCTAAATTTCCTTGAACCGCCTTTGTAATACCACGGTCCCGTGCTTCCTGTACCGACAGGCGCCAGTCAAGCCCGACCACATCAAGTGGAAGGTCGTGCCATTCTTCGATTTGATGGCTCGCTCCGACACCATGCATGATGAGTGGAATGTCGAGTGAACGTAGTTCTTTAAAGATACGCTCCGTCGTCGGTTTGATGTAACGTGCATAATCTTTGCGGCTGAGCGTCCCGACCCACGAATCAAACAATTGGAACGCTTGAATGCCGGCATCCGCTTGCGCCTTCGCATACGTGATGACCATGTCGCCGAGTTTTTCCATCAATGCATTCCATACATCCGGTTCTGCATACATGAGTGCTTTCGTACGATGGTAGTTCCGCGACGGTCCCCCTTCGATCATATAGCTCGCCAATGTGAACGGTGCGCCTGAGAAGCCGATAAGCGGAACTTCTAGTCGTTCCCGTAGTAGACGAATCGTGTCAAAAACGTATGAGATATCTTCCGGGTTTAACGGTTTCAAACGTTCCACATCTTCCATCGTTCGATACGGATTGTCGATGACCGGTCCAATCCCGCTCTTGATCTCGACATCGACTCCCATAGACGGAAGTGGCGTCATAATGTCCTTATATAGAATGGCCGCGTCGACTCCGAGTTGTTTCACCGGAAGTTCCGTGACATATGCACAAAGTTCAGGATCATGCGTGATCTCGAATAGTGACCTCGTCTTTTTAATCTCTCGATATTCCGGTTGGTAGCGTCCGGCTTGGCGCATATACCACACAGGTACATAGTCTGTCGCCTCTCCTTTAAACGCTTTTAAAATAGTATCGTTCATACGTCGCGTCATTCCCCTCTAAATTTCTCCTACATTCTTTATTCTCGTGTTTGTGAACTCAAAAACATTATACAGAAATTAATTAGAATTATGCTAATGTGAAGCATTTTCATTGTGTTTTCTTTGTGTCATTTTTTTGTCGGAAATGTTCGGAAGGCTGAATTCAACTGACCCCGAATCAAATCATCCCGCTGTTTCGTCGACAATCGTCGTTCTCGTTCTTTAATATCTTGAATTCGCCATCCATCTTCTAGTTTGGTCGCCACTTCGACTAAACGTTCCACGTCATGGAAAGAATATTTACGTGAACCACCTTTTGTACGTTCCGGAAAGACGAGACCTTTTTCTTCATAATACCGAATTTGGCGCTCTGAAAGTCCCGTCAACTCAGTCACGACACCCATCCCGATCACTTTCTTCGATTTGTAGTCCATTCAGCCTCGCCTCCTTAATAAAAAAACTATGTCAGATAATCTGACAAAATGCAATCCAGCATGCAATTTTCGTTTTACACTGAAGTCAACTTTTGGAAAGCACCTAAGAAAAAGGAGGGCATGAACATGGAAGACATTCTCTATTATATGGACACGCTGTATGTACTCATCGCTGCATTGCTCGTATTGACGATGCAATTAGGTTTCGGATTACTCGAGACAGGGACGCTTCGGGCGAAGAACGCCGGTCACGTCGCGGTCAAACAAATTATCAGCCTCTCTGTGGCGGCACTCGCTTTTTGGGCGGTCGGGTTCGGCCTCTCGTTCGGTGACGGGACAACTTGGTTTGGGACAGAAGGATTCTTCTTAAGCGGATCGTTCACAAGCCTCGACTGGGCGAACGTCTCAATCGACATCAAGTTCTTATTCCAGTTATCATTCGTTGCAGTTTCTCTCGCCATCGCGTGGGGTGGATTTGCAGAACGGGCTAAGCTTTCTGCCTACGTTCTGTTCGGTATCTTCTTCGTTGCCATCCTCTATCCAATCGTCGCTCGCTCAGTATGGGCTGGTGGAATGCTCGGATCAATGGGGATGCAAGACTTCGCAGGTTCGGCGGTCGTTCACCTTCAAGGTGGGATGGCGGCTCTCATGGCAACAATCATTTTGAAACCACGTCGTAAAACGGAATCACTCGCTGGTCATAACCATGTGTTAACAGTCGTGGGCGGTCTCGTCCTTTGGCTTTGCTGGTTCGGCTTTAACGCCGGTTCGACAATGTCGGTCGCTGACGGATTCTTCGGTTACGTCGCATTGACAACGATGCTCGCCACAGCAGCTGGTGCGCTCGGTGCTCTGACCATCGTCATGCTCCATCGGAAGACGGCAGATATCCCGACAATCGTCAACGGAGTACTCGGGGCGCTCGTCGCCATCACGGCAGCATGTGCGTTCGTCGAACCGTGGGCAGCCGTCGTCATTGGGGCACTCGCATCGGTTGCAACATATGGAACGAGCATCTTGATGGCGAAGTATGTGGATGACCCGCTCTGCGCCTTCTCCGTACACGGAGTCGCTGGAATCATCGGAACACTCGCACTCGGCTTCTTCGCATCGCCTCGACTCGTTGAGATCACAGGGATCGGTTCTGCCGGACTCTTCTACGGTGGCGGATTGACACAGCTCGGTGTACAGACACTCGGTGTGTTGATCGCGATGGTCATCGCCGGCGGTGGAAGTTACGCCTTCTTGAAACTTCTCGATGTCACAATCGGACTCCGTGTCACAGAAGAACAAGAAGATGTCGGCCTCGACATCGCAGAACATGGTGTATCGGCATACGGTGAAGTCGAAGAAACGACTGAGAAACCAGGACGCCTCCCGAAGATTCTCGGTTCGAGCGTATCGGTCATGTCACCTAAAAAATAATCTACTCACGTGAGAAGGACATCCTGTGCGGGATGTCCTTCTTTTTATTTCAATCGATTCAAGTAATAGCGTGTGACCATGACAGACAAGACCAATCCGACCGCCGCATCCCATGTGGCACCAAAACCGATGGATGCAATCGCAAGAACGACGGACTGGATGACGAGCAGTCGCATCGCCCACCACGAATACCCTGCGATTCGCTCATCGCGTGTGATTGGAAGCCAGGAAACGATGGAAACCGCCTCTAACCGTTTAAATAACGGAACGAGCTGCAACGCGGTCAAGCCTACGAAGAGCGGCGTGACCAATCCGACGTACCATCCTCCCGACATCCACATGACAATGAGCGCCACCACTGTCAAGCGAAGAATCAAATCAAGTGAGTCGTTCGAACGGAGAATGCGAAGTCCGTACACGTAACGCGATGCATCTACGCGCCGTAGGACCCGATTTTCTAGAAGCCGCGTCAACACCCGGCGCTCTCGAACCTCTTCTTTCAAGGTCGGCAAATCGACGAACCAGCTGATCACTCGTTCAAACTGAGCCCGACTCTTCTCCTCAAGCACCAACCAGTGTAAGAGTGGGATGCGCTCGTTTCGTTTCACATGTAAGAAAATGAACGGCATGAACGCGGGCACCCATGCCCACGCTGTCCAATCCATTAAAAGACAAGCGCCGCTCACGAGCGCAAACGGTAGGATTGTCCATTCACGTACGCCTTCCACTTTTGCCAAACGACCTGCAGCTGACAACATGACCATCGTCACGACGACGGATAACACTTCGATACTCGTATAACTCTCTGTCCGTACGAGGAGCGGTAGTAAAACGAGAAGGACGAGCAATCCACGCAATGCAGCAAACACGAGATTAAATAAACGTACCCCCACCATATAAGAACGAATATCCCCTAACTCCGGAAGCAAAAATACTTGATCCGCCTCTTGAATGAACGTTCGCGGGCGATGACCGAGTGGCATGAGCAATAGGACCCCCGCGGCAATCCACGTTCCTGGGAATGTCCCATCGATTCGTTCTAAGAAGTTATTGTAGACGAACGCCCCGTAAATCAAGGTGAAATAGAGCGTGAACAACAGTCCCCCGTTCGCAACGTAGCGGCTGTACTTGACGACCTCTTCCATCCAGGTTCCGAACCTTGCTGTAAATCGATTCATGACGACCGTTCCTCCGAAGCGATTGCTTCTACATATATATCATCAAGTGTCGCATCAGGCGACAATCGATACACGTTGCGCAACTCGGCCGCTGTTCCGCTCGCGATGACGACTCCTTGATGAAGGAAGACGAATCGGTCGCAGTGCCGCTCCGCCGTCTCAAGGATATGGGTGGACATTAAAATCGCGCAATCTTGTTTATATTCATCAAATAATTGAAGCAACTGACGAATGGCTAGTGGGTCTAGACCAACAAATGGTTCATCAACAATCAAGAGCGGCGTTTTCGTCACGAGCGCACACAAGATCATCGCTTTTTGACGCATCCCTTTTGAAAAGACGGAAGGGAACCAGGCGAGTTGCTTTTCCATCCGCATTTCTTTCGCCAAACGTTTCGTTCGCGCAGCCAACTCGTCTGGATTCACATCGTACGCCTTCCCCATCAATTCAATATGTTCTTGCAACGTTAACGTTTCATACAAAATCGGTGTCTCCGGTATGTAACTCACTTTCTTACGATAATTCTTTTCGGAAGAATCTAATGTTTCGCCATCAATTTCGATTTTTCCGGAGAGGGGTGACAATAATCCTAAAATGTGTTTGATTGTCGTCGACTTTCCAGCTCCGTTTAGCCCTATCAACCCGACGAGTTCCCCTTTTTTTACTTCAAACGAAATGTCATGCAAAACTTGTTTACCGAAATATCCGCCGTTCAATCGATCGACGTGCAGCATGAAAACCACACCTTTCATTTTCATCTTTTTTTCGTGGTATATGTTTTAAATGTTGTCACATGGGAATAATCTGAACTGTAAGGCATTTTAAAATAAAACATCAATACTTCCATTGTTCCACAAAATCGTTGTAAAGAACAATGGGAAAACAGAGGAAGGAGAATGATTTATGGGGTTTATTCTTTATTTGATTATCGGGGGTATCATCGGTTGGTTAGCAGGATTGATTTTAGGTAAGGACGTACCAGGTGGAATCATTGGTAACATCATCGCGGGGATTATCGGTGCATGGTTGGGTGGACTTATCTTTGGTGACTTCGGACCAATCGTTGCGGATATCGCGATTATCCCGGCTCTAATCGGTGCGATTATTTTGATCTTGATTGTATCATTCGTTATGAAATCAATGCGTAAAAAATAAGATTATGTATCGGAGGGGCTTCCATTACGGAATGTCCCTCTTTTTTCATTGGATCAATAAATACATCGTGTCGTTCTTTTCGATAAACTGTTTTTCGGTTTCAAGACCAAAGAACGTAAAGAATGATTCGAAGAACGATTGACCGTAATCCCACTCTGTTCCGAGCGGGTGTTCCGATTTCGTTTTCGGTTCACCGAGGAGGGCAATCAAATCATCCGGTCGTTTATCGAGGTCGACCTGAATCGATTCCACTTCCTCATCTTTAAACGTGACAGTCAATCGCTCATAGTCCCATTTTCCTTCACGCTTTCCAGCTGGTTCACCAAGCGTTTCTTGAACCTGCTGACTCGACTGTCCAATTAACGAATCGACCGTTTCGAGTGAATGACCCGTTTGCGCCTCCACTTCAATTTCAATCAACTCAGCCCGCTTCAAATCAAATTGTCCGGCAATGGCTTCGTTCGATTCAGGCATAAGCGCATACTCAATGGATTTAGAAGATATCAATTGAATCGTTTCGGTTTCCGTGACCGTCTCTCCATTTGTCACCGCTACCGCTTTGACATCATATTGTCCCGGCATCTGTTCAAACGATAACGTATCATCGGCTTCATCAATCCGTCCTACCTGTTGCCCATCAATCCAAATATTCGTCAATGGGACGTCCGAGGTCACATCAATTTGTTGTGGGAGTAGTTCAATCCGATAGTCAGAAAAGCCATATCGCCCTTCCCCCGTATCGATCAAACGAAATAATCCGTCCGCCTCCATTCCCGATGTTCGGTCGGCCCGGTCTTTCGCAACTTCTGCGATGGCCTCTCCTCGAATGGACTTTTCAGCGTTCAACCACCCCATGAATCGCAGAGCCTCCGCTCGCGATAAAGGTTCTCCAAGATATTCGACTTTTTCTTCAAAAAAGGTACGGTCTTCTTCTAATAAGGCCTCTTTGAACGCGACGTGAATTTTATCTTGTTCTGCCGCCGGCTTGTATGCATATATATAGAAAACAATGGCTCCAACTAAAATCGTTAAACTAGATATCAACAGAAAGACTTTCGGACTCCGTTCTTTTTTTCTACTTCTCGTATATGGCATGTGCTCACCTCCTTTGCTCTCACTTATCTTCTATTATAGAGGGAATCCATCTCGCTTCCTATCGTTCTTGCGCCCGAACTTCCGTGTTATGATGGAACAGAAACGACATTTAAGAATGGAGGAATGAAGATGCACACAGATCCGACCTGTATCTTTTGTAAAATCGCGAAACAAGAAATCCCATCTTATCGGGTATATGAAGACGAAGCGGTCGTCGCTTTCCTCGACCTCTCTCAAGTGACGAAAGGACATACGCTCGTCATCCCGAAACATCATGCGAAAAACGTATATGAATTGCCAGAAGACGTGGCAGCAGACGTCTTCAAACGCGTCCCTACCATCGCCAAAGCGATTCAACGTGAAACGGGTGCCATCGGAATGAACGTCTTATCGAATGCCGAGGAAGTTGCCGGACAAACGGTGTATCACTTCCATATCCATTTGATTCCGCGCTTTGGACACGAAGATGGATTCGGTGCGAAGTGGATTACACAAAACGACGCTTTCACGTCAGAAGAACTCACTACCCTTGCATCAAATATTCATGCCCACGTATAAACAGAAAGAGACCCGTCATCGACGGGTCTCTTTTATGATTGATTGATTGAGTCACGATGGCGTTTTCGTTCCTCTTCTAGTTGCGCCCGCTCGACCTGAAGCTTGATTGCCACTTCATATAACTGTTGACGCGTCTTGACAGATGTCGCTTGTTCAAATTCTTTTCGTAATTCTGTTAGACGGGCATCTATTTCAAACATCCGCTTTTCTCGCATCGATTCTTCACGTGCCTGTTCCGTTTGCTTCGACGCCTCGTATCCCGCCTCTAGTGTATTCATAATGGATTCGGCCCAAGTGTCATCTCCCAGTCGTTTCGCAGCGAGATACAGGTCAAGCATGTCATCTACCCAACGCTTCGCTTTCTCCACTGAGGATCACCTTCCTTTACCTGTATTTTAAAATAAAATGATTTTTCGGTCAAAAATGAATGTTCTGAAAAATTTTATTTGCGATATAGGTTTTTAATCACTCTTTTTTGGTAAAATAATATGAAAAGAATGTAATTCTGATTATCCGAGCTTGAGGAGGGGAATGAATTGTCGAGTCGCCAACGTCGAGATTGGATTGCTTTCGGCTTTGTTTTAGCATTTTTAGGAGTCGCCACGGTGAAGAAACTGGCGCGAGGAACTGCAAATGATGCCGCTGCTCAACAACATCGAGCATCTACAATCACTACGCTAAAAGAACAATTTGGGAATGTGGCGAAACATGCATCGCAGGTTGCCGCCGCAGGAAAACTGCAAGGAAAAGAATTGACTGACCAAGTGAAAGCCGAAGTCGAACGCTATCAACAAGACATTCAGCCTTCAGTCGAGCGCATCCAAGGGAACCTTCAGGAACTCTCGAACGTACAGTCTGCTATGACTGACAAAACCGTCAATCAAACACAGTGAGTGTTTGAGGTCATCGTCCGTCGATTACATTTGACTTTTTATCCGGAAAGGATGGATCGAGATGGAACACGAAAAAGAATTCACTGGCCCTGAGGCCATGCTCTATAGCCACAAAATCATTCAATTGAGTAAGGCTTTGTGGAAAACCGTCGAAAAAGACTGGCAAAACTGGATCAAACCGTTCGACTTAAATATCAATGAACATCACATCTTATGGATTGCCCACGCTTTAGGCGGTGCATCGATTTCAGAAATTGCGAAATATGGCGTCATGCACGTCTCGACTGCTTTCAACTTCTCGAAGAAGTTAGAAGATCGTGGATTACTTACGTTTTCTAAAAAAGAGACGGACAAACGAAACACGTACGTTCAATTGACACCTGAAGGCGAATCGTTATTACTCGAAACGATTCACGCATTCGACCCAGAAGGAAACGGCGTATTCCACGCTTCCCTTCCGCTTCAAGAACTATATGGAAAGTTCCCTGACTTAACAGATATGACGGCTATCGTACGTCGCTTGTATGGGGATAACTTTATGGATATCTTTGCGGAAACGTCAAAAATGATCACAGAAGAGGCAGGCAGACGCCCTGATGAGGATGAACTCAGTCAAGAAGCCTGACCTGCCGATAAAGTGGTTCTGTGACATCTAATGCGATTCCTTGTCGGACGCATGCCTCAAGAATCGTTTTGACGTCAAGTCTCACATCTAACATACCTGCAAAATGGACGAGCAATGGTTCTATGGACGTATATCCGTAGCGCAATTGCTCGTTTTGCTGCGCCCGAATCTCCTCAAGCAATTGATAAAATGACTCGACTTCTTGTTTCGTCAAATTCGCTCGAATCACTTCATATTCGAACGGACGGTCTGTCCAATCGACAATCTCGAGTAAGATCTTCATCTGATAGGCTAAATGCTCGACCTTCTCCTCTAGTGACACTTCCCTCACCCCATCATTTCACATTCTATTTCATCATTATACGACAGGATTGTGTGCTATGATACTGTACAGACAAGAGAACAGCTGTCATGATTAGGAAAATGTGATATAGTCGGACTTAGAAACTTTAAAGAATTATTAGGGGTGGAATACATGTCAAACGGAATGACGAACGAACCAAAAAAGCAAGATAAAAAATTCTCAACTGGCGCACTCGTGGGTGCATCTGCAATCGCACTCATCATCGGTGCTGGCGGTACGTATGCGGCAACGAACGCAGGCGGCGGAGAGTCAGATAATTCAGCAGTCGTCACATATAAAGGCGGCGAAATCACACGCGGTGAAATCGCGGATATGAGCTATGATCGCATGGTGCCACAACTCGCATTCCAAGAGACGATGAATGCACTTCTTGAAAAAGAATACGGTGACCAAGTCGACCAAGAAAAAGTAGACGAAGAGTTCAGCAAGACAGAAGAACAGTTCAACTCAGAAGAAGAGTTCGAACAAGCGATTCAACAAGCCGGCATGAGCGGTACGGAAGAGTTCAAAGAAGCGCTTCGCGGACAGATGCTCGTTGACGCTGCGAAATCGAAACTTGTCGATGTGACCGATGAAGAAATCGAAGCACAGTTCGCAAAAGAGAACGTGGAAGTGGAAGCTAGCCACATCCTCGTTGAAACTGAAGAAGAGGCACAAGACATCATCAAAGAGTTGAATGACGGTGCAGACTTCGCTGAACTTGCGAAAGAAAAATCAACGGATACTGGTTCAGGTGAAAAAGGTGGAGAACTCGGTTTCTTCTCTGCTGGCGCGATGGTACCTGAATTCGAAGAGTATGCATTCAAAGAAGATGTCGTTGGTAAAATCTCTGAGCCGGTTCAATCTCAGTTCGGTTTCCATGTCATCAAAGTGACAGACCGTAAAGAGAAAGATTTGAAACTCGAAGACGAGAAAGATCGCATTCGTGAAGAATTGGCAGCTGAAAAATCAGCTTCTGTCGATGCAAACAAAATTTACGCGGAGTTGATTGAAAAATACAACGTTGACGTAAAAGATGCAAAAGCAGAACAACAATTTGACGCTGTTAAAGAAGCGATTAAAAACGCAGACGAATCTTCAGAAGAACCTGCAGCAGAATCAACTGAACAATAATCAAAAAGGGGCACTCCAGCAACGGAGTACCCCTTTTTCGTTGGTCACCTGTTATAGATTCGGGCGATAGAAGGCACGGTTATCGAGTGCCATGACACGCTCCGTGAATGTCCCCGGCTCGACCCCTTCATACGCTTTTTCAAACATATTCATGCGCGCATCAATGTTATCAATAAAGAATAACATCTCCGCTTCAGGCAACTGTGGCGTATTCGCAGATCCCCATTCCGGCTTCCCGTGATGGCTTAAGACGAGATGTTGCAACAGTGTCGTCACTTCACGGTCCGTTCCCAGTTCCCGTGACACGACTTCAAGCTCCGATGCCATGAGTGACAAATGACCGAGTAATTTTCCTTCAAGTGTGTATTCTGGCGTAATCGCATCAGACAATTCGATGACTTTCGCTAAATCATGCAAAATGACACCTGCAATCAAAAGATCACGATTCAAGGATGGATACAGTTCACACATCGTATCCGCGAGCTTCAACATCGACATCACATGAAATGCTAGTCCTGAATAGACCGCATGATGATGTCGAACGGCAGCCGGGTACGTAAAGTATGCCTCTTCGTGACGATTGACGACTTCCTCGACAAGACGGCGAATCTCATCGTGTTGAAGTGACGTAATGAATCCACGAATCGTCGTCTCGAGCTCTGACTTCGGAATGGGAGCTGAGCGGACGTACGGTGCGATATCCACTTCCTGCTCGATGATCGAAATTTGTTTTAGTTTCAACTGGGTGCGCCCGCGATAGTCCATCACTTCACCGGCCGCATGGACGATTTTTTTCGTCGCATACTTCTCAGTATCGGCACTATCCCATAATTTCGTTTCGATTTCACCACTCTCGTCGCAAAGGATTAATGTTAAATAAGGTTTTCCGTTCCCGGCAAGTCCCTTATACGATTGTTTGATCATGACATATTGGTCTAGCGTGTCGCCCACTTTGAGCTGACCGATTTTTGTCGTCAATGAAAGCACCTCTCTCTTGTTCAGTACCTTCATCTTAACGAAAGTTTGCGACAGATGCCAACATTCCTGACAATTTGGGAATACTATCAATATAGTGAATTGGAGGAATGGATGATGGAATGGGATTGGTATACACGACCGGAAGATTATGTGCATGTTGATCAGCAATATGCCCAAGCCTCTACGTATTGGCTTGAACAATTGACGACTTCGAATGTGACGAAGATTGTCGTCGAAAATGGATATATGTATGGTTCACTCACGCTCGACTATGAACAGTTAGAACGGGAGCCACAAAAAATTGGACACTACTTCATTGGGCCTGATTTTTTATGGACAATCGGCTTTGATGATTTGCACCATGAGTCCGTTCTTGCCAAACAATGTGATTCTCCGATCGAGGCGTTTTACGAGTTGCTTGCCGAACGGATGAACAACTACTTTCATGGCATCGATGAATTTGAAGAACGATTGATGGCCGCTCAAAGGGAAATGACGGGACAAGTTCCCGCTACGTTCATGAATGAGATTTTTGGTCTTCGCAGTGAGATCGAACGGTGGTCCGATACGGTCACCCCATATAAGGAGCTTGTCATGGCGGGACGAGAGGCTTTTTTAACGATCGATTTACAGCAGTTGAAGTCGTATCAACTTGCCGATTATCGAGTCAGTCGATTGCTGACACTCATCAATCATTATCAAGAAGACGTGATTGCGATGACAGACCTCGCCTCCACCCTGTCAAACTTCCGAGGGAACGAAATCATGAAGGCGCTAACCGTCTTCACCGCGCTGACGACTCCCGTCGTTGCATTCGGTGCGGTTTGGGGAATGAACTTTAAAAACATGCCTGAACTGGAATGGCCGCTTGGATATGGATTCGCCTGGCTCATGATTCTTCTCTTCACGCTCATCATCCAAGTGTGGCTGAAACGGAAGAATTGGATTGGCTCATTGCTACAGTTTCCGAATCAAACGACTTCAACGAAACATCGGGCAAAACAAAATTCTCAAAAAACGAACAAAAGTTCGGTATAATGAAAAAAAAGTGATTCACACAAGAAAGGTGATGTTATGGAACGACTCATCATTCATGTGGACATGGACGCATTTTATGCCTCTGTCGAGCAGCGTGACCATCCTAACTTACGAGGAAAGCCCGTCATCGTAGGAGGCCCACCCCACAGCCGTGGGGTCGTTGCGACATGTTCCTATGAGGCGAGGAAATACGGCGTACACAGCGCGATGTCATCACGTCGCGCTTTTGCCTTGTGTCCCCATGCGACGTTTGTCAAACCACGGTTTCAGGCCTATCGACAAGTCAGCGCACAAGTGATGGAGATTTTTAAGTCCGTCACACCGCTCGTCGAACCACTCTCGCTCGATGAGGCTTATCTCGATGTGACGGAGAATTCGTTATTGAGCACATCTGGACCCTTTATCGCCCGGTATATATTAGGCGAAATTAAGCGTCGCACCGGTCTCACCGCGTCTGCCGGAGTCGCACCGTCAAAGTTTGTCGCGAAAATCGCTTCAGGATTTGAGAAACCAAATGGACTCACCGTCGTCCCGCTTGATGAAGTGGCAACCTTTCTCGCTCCCCTCTCCATCGAAGCCATGCATGGCGTCGGAAAAGTGACCGCTCAAACACTTTATAAAAGTGGCTACCATACGATTGGTGACCTTCAACAAACTCGTCCCGAGCAACTGAAAGCCATCTTTGGACACGATCGTGGGCAACAACTGTATGAACTGGCACATGGACGCGATACGCGTCCTGTCGTGGCCACGCGGGAGCGTAAGTCGATTGGATCAGAAACGACGTTCGCATTTGATATCGATGACCCGGAAGAAGTGTTCGAACGGGTCATTCCGGAGATGGAGAACGTATTGCGTCAGCTCGATCGCCGCGACTTGAGCTGTCAAACGGTCACCATCAAAATAAAGACGAGCGAGTTTCAGGCTCGGAGTCATCAAATCAAATTAAACCACCCGACGCATGACCATGATGAGATTAGACGACTTGCTAGACGTCTTTTCGACGAGATGAACGTCACCGAGCCCGTCCGCTTGATCGGACTGACCGTATCCGATTTGATTCCCCGAACTGAATCGACACGACAGCTGACATTCGACGAACTGACAAAACCTTCTCTTGAAGAATGAATGACCATTCATTAAAATGAAGAAAAGGGGGTCGTGTGAATGGAAACATACACGGTAACAGGATTTGAAAATGATGGCACGCTCGTATTGAATGAAATGTTCGAAGCAAGCGACGATCAGTCGGCCAAACAAAAAGGGCTCGACATGCTTCGTGCTGCTGGACATGAGCATAAAGGGGCTCGTATCGTACGACGGGGGCAACTCATCTACTTCGAGCGTTGCAAATTACCGGGGAAACTGAAAGGGACGGCATCTTAACAAAAGTAGACCAGGACAATGATTGTCTTGGTCTACTTTTCATTCACCATATTTTTCATTCCACGCATCCTGCCATTCTTGAAGATCGGGGTGAATATCCTCAAGCGATTCTCCGCTCAAACTATATCCGTTCCCTGAACCTGATCCGTCTGTCACGGGGAATGATGTCCCGCCGATGACCTTTCCATCCACAATCATTACCGAGACAGCAGTCTGTCCTGCGGGAGATTGCTCACCAATCGGATGATCTTCCACCGTAAAGTTTTCGTAGTAGATGGTCTTACCGACGTATTCATCCGGTGATACCGGTTGTAGTCCCCAAACGTTCCGTTCACGATCCTCTGCCAGTTCCTCTAAGGTCAAGGTACTCGTATGCTCGCCTTCATAAGAGACAATCGGGTACTGTTGTTCCTCGAGATACGCTTCGGCCACCTGCCCGTTCTCCGTCATCTCCAGTTCTGATTCAGTTTCCATCTCTTTCCCACACGCAACAAGAAACAGGCAGAAGAATACAATCATCCATTTTTTCATCATCGTCCCCCCCTTTCATCTCCTGATTCCTCTATTTTCGATACTTGTCCCCAAAAATCCTATTCAAAATGGGAAGAGGATGAGAATCATCAGAATTCCTATAATTCCCGTGATGAGTTGCAACGGCACACCGACTTTGACAAAATCCATAAATCGATAGTTGCCGATACTAAAGACCATCGCATTTGTCGGAGATCCGAACGGGGTCATAAAAGCGAGTGACGCCGAGATGGCGACCGCAACGACGAATGGAGCCGGACTGACAGACATCGATTCGGCGAGTGCAATCGCAAGGGGGACGAACAAAATAGCGGTCGCTGTATTCGAGATGATTTGACTAAGAATCATGGTGGAGACGAATAAGACGACGAGTACCCAAGTGGGACCAAAGTCGGCAAACGTCCTTTCAATCCATGCAACGACCCATGCCATGATTCCCGCCTTTTCAAGCGCTGTACCTACCGGGATCATGGCCGCAATCAAGACGAGCGAGGACCATTGAATGGATTGATAGGCGACGTCCATCTGTCGGACAGCTCCACTCAACACCATCGCTAGCGCAGCCAGCCATACGGCAACGGTCGGGTCAACCCATTCGAACATGAACAGGAGCAACAACGTGAGCATGATGATACCTGCTGCGAGCTGATGACGCCCGGATACGACTCGATTGGCCACCTTGGTCACCCGTTCATTCGACAACAGGTCATGTGTCTCTTGCTCCATCCGCTCTAAATCATCCCAAGTCCCTTGTACCATCAACATGTCCCCTTGTTTCAATGGCGTGTCTTTCAATCGCACGTGTGCAATCTCTTCTTGTGGTCGGATGACTTTTAAGACATTGACATGAAACTGATTACGTAACTGACTCTCACTGATTCGCTTCCCGATTAGTCGACTCACCCCTGGGACCGTGAACAGGAGAACCCCTCCGGTTCGATCATCTATACGGGTGGCCTCAATCGGTTCAAATGGAATCTGTTCTTTTTCGGAAAAGTTCCGAACGTGCCGTTCCTCGCCGCTGACAAGTAATTCCCCGGGACGTAGTACGGTGTCCGCATGAGCCGTCTCATGATGGTGTCGTCCATGAACTCGTTCCTTCAAGACTATAACCCCTTCATGAGACCATGGAAGGTCACGTAACTGTTTCCCAATTAACGGATGACTCTTTGCAATCGACATCACATAGACGTTTGGACGCAATGGCTCACTCACCTCCGTTTTCGACCACTGTTTCGCCCCACCTTGATCGAGTAAGCGGTTCCCGATTAGCCGGAAATAAATCAGTCCGATCACCATCACGACCAGACCAATTGGAAACAATGAAAAGAATCCGAGCGGTTCATTTGTGATGCCACGGAGCGCTCCTGCCGCAACAAGATTGGGAGGAGTCCCAATCAGTGTCATCGTTCCACCAATGCTAGAAAAAAAGGCGAGTGGCATGAGATAAGAATCCGTAGACTGTTGGATTTTTCGTGCCATTACCATCACAACGGGAATGAGCAAGGCGACGGTGCCCGTATTGGACATGACACTCGACAAGAGCGTCACCGTCAACATAAACAGGTAGAATAATCGCGTCGCACTCCCGCCCGCGTATGGAATAAGTAAAGAAGCCAACCGTTCCGCCAGACCAGAATGAAACAATCCCGCTCCGACCACGAACAGTCCAGCAATCATCAAGACGACCGGATTGGAGAAACCAGCCATCGCTTCACCTGGCGTCAATTGCTGTGTGAGCACGAGGCAAACGAGTCCAATCAAGGCCACCACGTCCGCCCGTAACCATCCTGCTATAAAAAAGAAAATCATCCCTAAAAGGATTATCACCGTGATCATGCTGATTCACCCTTTCAATATTGTCACAACTTCATTATAACCCACTTTATGTAAGCGCTTACTTCAAGCGTGTGACAATCTCATCAACAAAAAAACGGATGGCTCAATAGCCATCCGCTCATCATTTCTTATTGAACTTCGTTTTCGTTCACCATCGGCGCGTAAAGCTCCTCAAGTGGTTTCATGATGATTTTCGTCACTTCTGTGACGAGTTGGTGCATGCGTTGCTCTTCTTGCATAAGCTCCATGATCAATTCGTTCTGTTGAACGTTCATCATTTTCGTTTGTGCATCCATCATTTCCTGCTCAGAGATTTCCTCTCCTTGCATCTGCTTTTGTTGAAGCGTCATTTGGATGTTACGGAAGTCAGCGAACAACTGGTTCGCTTCCGCATCCGCATTGACACGATCGTATAAAGAAGAGAGTGTTGTGAACTCTTCAGAATCGCGAAGTGCTTTCTCCAATTGGTAAGCTTGGTCGTACAAGTTTGTTTGTGACATGTAACGTCCTCCTAAATGCTATTAGGGTTAAGCCATCACAAGATGGCAATCAACCCTTGAATCAACCCAATCATACCACCTAACAGCGCACCAAGCCATGTTATTGCCCGGAACTCTCGTTTCGAGATCGATAAGACGATCTCTTCGAGGTACGACGTGTCGAGTGATTGGACCTGCTCTTGCACAATCTTATCAATCTTCAATCGGTCCATGATTGTCTCCATTTGGTTCGTGAAGCGCTCAATGACAAGCGCGACACCTTGTGGAACGAGTTCGTCGACAATGCGGGATTCGACGGACTGTGTATACGACGAGACCGGACGATCCAATAATTGTCCGATTGGCAAACGAGATACAACTTGGTCTGTGATGCCATCGATGAGTCGTGCTTCGAGTCGGTCATCGATCAGTGTATCGACCGTCTTCTCACTGAATCGCTCAAATTCACGCGTGATCATCGTCGTCATTCCGTCACGGGTCGATTGACCACGTAAGATGTTGACGATTTCTGGTCGAACCATCTCGACAAAGTTCATGTTTTGAATGAACCCTGCGATAAATCCGAGACGACGCTGGACGAACGAGTCAACCATGTGACGAAGTTGCGCCTCACCTTCAGGAGAATAGAAATATTCCTCTGATTTGACGAGAAGCGCCTCTACGACTTCAGGAATGACCACTCGTACACGGTCCATCCCTTCTTCTCCAAGTAACTCAAACAGCTTTCGTTCTTTCACTTCAGCCATGACGTTCGATAGCTCGTCACGTAGTTTTTCATCTGCTAGCGTGAGGAATCGTGCCTCTGCGTTCGGATAGAGGGGTTCCAATAGCTCGCGAACCGTCTTATCCGAGCGTAACATCGTCTGGACCTCTTGTTGCGCAAAGTGCGTAATATGCGTCGTCACTTGGTCATCTAGCAATCGCTTCCGCATACCCTCTGGTGTCAATAGGTGTTTGACGACCGTCTTCCCTAAACTAGATGCCAGTTCATCTCGACGTTTCGGAATGAGTCCTGGTGTAAAAGGAATCCGGAATGAACCGATGTATTTCGGTTCGTGTGGTCGGAACAACATCTTGATGGCGAGAAAGTTGGTCACGCCCCCGATGGTCGCCCCGATCAATATCATGAGTAAAATCTTAAATAACCCGTCCAAACTGCAAGCCTCCGATCTGAAATATGATACATTGTTGTTGAGGTGATAGTATTGAATACGTTTGATCGTATTAAATCGATTTTTCCGACTGCTGTCCATCGGTCGGAAGATGCATCTGGTGACCTTGATTGGTTCGAGACGCAAGATGGTACCCTATTCGGACTCCCCGCGTTCGAATTGAGCGAACGCGAACAAAAGCTGTTGGCGATGTGGGCGACGCCAATCCTTCAATCAGACCCCCATCAACGAAAATGGCAAGCAACACTTCAAGATGAGACGTTTCGTTTTGAGCAACCGTTTCGGCTCATCTCTCTTTCTCTCCAAGAAGCAGAAGAAGAATCGTTCGAATCCTTCGTCAATATCGTCCGTGACTTTATGCCGCATGCCAAGGTCATCTTGATGTCGACAAGACATATCGAGCTAATTGAGCAAAGCCCATTCGTCGATCTTCAGGAGTTTGAAGACGTATTGCGGGCCATTGCGAGTGACTGTTTCATCGAGGCACATGCTGTCTATAGCGAACGTCCACAAGGTTCGCTTGCCCATGTGTATCGTCAACATCAATTGCTCATGCCATACGCACGTATGTCTACTAAAACTTACCCTGCTAGTCAATTATTATACCATTATTTACTACAACAGGACTCAAAAGAGCGGATGCATATCACTGCCCCGTTAATGCAAATGCTCGATTTATCGACAATCGAATTATTAGAGGCGTTGTTTCGTCACTCGTTGAATGTCTCGCATACCGCCAAAGCACTGTTCATGCATCGAAACACGCTAAATTATCGGCTCGATCGCCTATTTGAGACGACGGGTTACGATGCTCGAACGTTCTATGACGCTAGCCTCCTTCAACTCATGGTCATGTTGCACAAATCCGATTGACGGTTTTTGTGCAACTTGTCCATATTCAATGCAAGCGGTTTCATTATATAATCGTTCTTGTAAGCGCTATTATATACACATAGATTCTTTAGGAGGCTAACGACATGGCAGAAATTCGTTTAGAACACATTGATAAAATTTACGATGGTGGCGTAAAAGCCGTCAGCGATTTCAACTTGCATATCAAAGACCGTGAGTTCATCGTTTTCGTCGGACCGTCTGGTTGCGGAAAATCGACGACACTTCGTATGATCGCAGGACTTGAAGAGATTTCAAACGGTGACTTTATCATTGACGGGAAACGAATGAACGATGTCGCTCCTAAAGATCGTGATATCGCCATGGTCTTCCAAAACTACGCACTTTATCCGCATATGAGCGTCTACGACAACATGGCGTTCGGGTTGAAGCTCCGTAAGTTCCCGAAAGACGAGATCGATCGTCGCGTAAAAGACGCTGCCCGCATTCTCGGTTTGGAAGAATACCTCGAGCGTAAACCAAAAGCGCTGTCAGGTGGACAACGTCAGCGTGTTGCCATCGGTCGTGCAATCGTCCGTGACGCAAAAGTCTTCTTGATGGATGAGCCACTCTCAAACTTGGATGCGAAACTCCGTGTACAAATGCGTAAAGAGATCATTCAACTCCACAACCGCTTGGACACAACGACGATTTACGTTACCCATGACCAAACGGAAGCGATGACACTCGCTACACGGATCGTCATCTTAAAAGACGGAATCATTCAACAAGTCGGTTCGCCGAAAGAAGTATATGATCATCCAGACAACATCTTCGTCGCCGGCTTCATCGGTTCACCATCGATGAACTTCTTCCGCGGTACACTCGCAGAAGGCAAATTCATCACGAACGGTGAAGAAGTCAACGTACCAGAAGGAAAAATGAAGACGCTTCGTGATCGTGGCTATGTCGGAAAAGAGCTCGTCCTCGGAATTCGTCCCGAATCAATCCACGATGAGCCAATCTACATCGACTCACCAACGACACACACGTTCAAAGCGCACATCGACGTCGCTGAGCTCATGGGGTCTGAGTCTTACCTCTACGCTGAACTCGGTGGACAACAGTTCACAGCACGCGTTGACGGTCGCTCGAACATCCACATGGGTGACGATGTCGAACTCGCACTCGATATGACAAAAGCACACTTCTTCGACGGAGAAACTGAAGCAGTCATCCGTTAAGGTATACAAAAAACCTCGATTCGTATGAATCGAGGTTTTTCTTATCGAATCGCGTAACGCTGTTCGAGTTTGTGTTGACCGGCTTGGATCAAGGTCGATAAAATCCAGTAAATCGACGCCGAGAACAAGAGCAACGGCATGACCAAATACGTCGTGGCCGCAATCTGGTCAGACACGTACGTCAACTCCTGTACCGCGATGACCGTCCCGAGGGATGTCGACTTGATGATGTCGATGACCGAGTTCGAGACAGGTGGGATGGCACGTGAGAGTGCCTGTGGGAAAATGATGTCTTTGAAACGTTTCATTTTCGGAATGCCGAGTGCGACACTTGCCTCCACTTGTCCTTTGTCGACCGAGTTGATGGCTGCTCGGAACGCTTCTGAGATATAAGCAGCGAAGTGGAAGCCTAATCCAAAGATGAGCGCCTGCATCCCACTGAGTTGAACGAACCCGGTGAGCCCAACATATAAGATCAACAGTTGAAGTAAGAGCGGTGTTCCACGGAAGAACGAAATGTACGTCCGTGTGAACAATCGTACAATTTTAATCGGACTACTATGAAGTAAAGCGATGATCAGACCGAGCGCCAAGGCGAGAAGAATCGACAGGACACTGGCGATCAACGTGAGCTGGATGGCTTCAAGATAGGCCGAGCGGTTCTCTATGACGGTCGTGATCAGTTCATTCATTGACTGATATCCTCACCGAAGTACTTCTCACCGATTTCTTTCATCGTGCCGTCTTCTTTCATCTCTGTGAGCGCGTCGTTCAACTTGTCAAGCACGTCGCTATCTTGACGTGTCATGAATCCAGCTTCACTTGTGTTGAAGATATCACCGACTGCTTTGACGTCATAACCTGTTTTTTCAAGTTCCGTCAAGATGAAGAGACGGTCGTTGAGGGCCGCGTCCAAACGACCGACTTCGAGGTCTTGAAGGACTTGGTTCGCCCCTTTGTAGAATTTCACTTCAGCGCCAGCTTCTTCAGCCATTTGTGCATAAGCAGAACCTTGTGTCGATCCGACTACTTTTCCGTCGAGGTCGTCGATCCCTTGGATGTCATTGTTGTCTGAACCAACGATGACTTGAGCTCCTGACACCGCGTACGGGTCAGAGAATGCATAGTTCTCTTTACGTTCCTTTGTGATGCTCATTTGGTTGGCAATCATGTCGATGCGTTCAGCGTCGAGTGCCGGGACAAGTCCTTTGAAGTCCATTGCTTCGTATTCCACTTTATAACCGGCACGTTCTGCCGCTTCATTCAAGACGTCGATGTCATATCCAGTCAATTCACCTTTTTCTTTGTACGTGAATGGTGGGTATGTCGCTTCTGTTCCGACCGTGATGACCGCTTCGTCCGCTCCACTGTCTGTTTCGTTACCGCATGCTGCGAGAAGCCCGACTGAAGCTCCGATTGCGAGTACGCTCGTTAATGTCTTTTTCATAATAATTCCGCCTTTCCTATAATCCTTATATGATTACACGGTTTTAAACAATATCCTCATCATACTGGCGCGATGTCTTCATGTCAAACAAAAAACATCACCCTATTTCTAGAGTGATGTTCCTTATCAATCAATCGCTTTCGCTTGTTTCATAACATCCGCCTCAATCGCTTCACGTTTTGCGGTCGTCTTCTCGGCACGATCCGCATGCACACTGAAATAAAACTTGATTTTCGGCTCGGTTCCAGATGGACGAAGACAGAACCACGAACCGTCCGCAAAGACGAATTTCAAGACGTTTGATGATGGCAATTCAATCGTTTCCGATTTACCGGACTGTAAATCGATCGCCACTTGTTTCTTATAGTCTTCGAAACGGGCGACCTCATATCCACCGACTTCTTTTGGCGGATTGGCACGAAACGCCTCCATCATACGTCCGATTTGCTCGAGACCAGCTTTTCCTTTTAACGTCATCGACTGCAAGGACTCTTCATAGAATCCATACTTCTCGTAAATCGACTGCAGCGCATCATAAAGCGTCCGACCGTGTTGCTTATGATAAGCTGCCATCTCGGCTGCGAGTAGGCAAGCCTGAACAGCATCTTTATCACGACAGAAGTCTCCAATCAAATAGCCGTAGCTTTCTTCATACCCGAAGAGGAATTCATATTCGCCTGATTCCTCATATTGTTTGATCTTCTCCCCAATGAACTTGAATCCAGTCAACGTGTTCTCAAGATGTACACCGTACGCTTTTGCAATCGCAGCACCGAGTTCAGACGTGACGATCGTCTTAGCGACAAATCCATTAGACGGCAACGTACCTGTCTCACTCTTTTGTGAGAGGATGTATTCCATTAGGAGCGCGCCTGTCTGGTTCCCAGTCAAGACGAACCACTCCCCGTCCCGTCCGCGCACGGTCAAGCCCACACGGTCCGCATCCGGGTCCGTCGCCATAAGTAAATCAGCATCGACACGGTCCCCGTATTCCATTGCTAATTTAAATGCAGCCTTTTCTTCCGGGTTCGGATAACTGACAGTCGGGAACGCACCATCTGGCTCTGCCTGCTCCTCTACAATTGTCACGTGCTCAAATCCGTACGCCTTCAACCCTTCCATAACCGGACGGCGTCCCGTCCCATGGAGCGGTGAATAGACAATCCGAAGCGGGCTGTCCTGTACGTCATGATGAATCCGAATCGACTGGAGCGCCTCCATATAGGCTTCATCGACTGATGAGTCAACTGTGAGGAGTAGCCCCGTTTGTCGGAGCGCCGCTTCATCTTCAATCTGAATTTTCAGCTCGTCTTCAATCGCATTGACGTACGTAACGAGTTCATCCGCTTCCGCTGGTGGAAGCTGTCCTCCGTCCGCCCCATATACCTTGAATCCGTTATATTCCGGTGGGTTGTGGCTCGCCGTGATCACGATGCCACCGAACGCATTTAAATGACGAACGGCAAACGACAGTTCAGGTGTGGCACGCAAACTTGGGAACAAATACGTCTTGATTCCGTTTGATGCCAATGTCCGCGCCGCTTCTAATGCAAACTCAGGCGAAAAATGACGTGAGTCATGGGCGATGACGACGCCGTGACGTTTCGCCTCTTCCCCTGATGCTGAGATAAAATCAGCAAATCCTTGTGACGCTTTTCGAATCGTATAGACGTTCATCCGGTTCGCACCTGGTCCGATTTCTCCACGCATCCCGCCTGTTCCAAACTCGAGCGTCTTATAAAATGCATCTTCTAATGTGGTTTCATTTTTTGCGAGTTCTTCAAGTTCCGCACGTAAATGCGGCTCGAGCCCTTCGAATTGATTCCAACGGTCATACGTTTGTTGCCATGTCATGATTCATTCCCCTTTCACCCTCAAAAAATTCAATCGAAGTACTCGCCAATTGCTTCCATCTTGTATACGATGAGAGTAACGAAACCTCGAGGTGATATTAATGTTTCCAACAATGCGTGCCCAAGAATTAAAACAAATCGTGCATACGAACTCGATTCGTTTCATCGATTGCCGATATTCGCTAAACGACGCGTCCTATGGTAAATATGTCTACCGAAAGGGACATCTTCCGAACGCTGTCTTTCTCGATTTGATGGAAGACTTGTCCGGTCCGCTCGGCGAACACGGCGGACGGCATCCGCTCCCTTCGAAAGAAGCATGGACGGCAACACTTCGTCGCATCGGCTTGAAAAAAGAAGATTTGGTCATCATTTACGATGACGGCTTCCCATTCGCAGCCCGTGCATGGTGGCTCTTCAAATGGGCCGGTCACGAACGGGTCGTTGTGTTAGAAGGCGGTATCCAATCTGGCATCACTTATTGCGGTGAGACCACTACGGACGTTCCACACTATCCGACAAGCGACTATACGCCAGACTTCCAAGACCATATGATTGCGACACTCGATGAAGTGAAAGCTGCTGCGAGCGGCTCACTCTATGATTCACGAACTGAAGATCGCTTCAACGGGTCACATGAACCAATCGACTCAAAAGCAGGTCATATTCCGAACGCATTGCTCTGCTCTTATGCCGAGGCCATAACAGAACTCGGGACGTTAGAAGACTTCCACGACTTAAAAGAACTGTATAAAGATGTTCTTCCCGTTGAGAACCCCATCTTTTACTGTGGTAGCGGTGTGACCGCCTGCGTCAATATTTTGGCGCTTCACGCTCTCGGAAAAGATGATGTCCGACTCTATCCGGGATCCTATTCCGATTGGATCAGCTATCCAGAAAACGAGGTCCACCCCTAAGGGTGGATCCTTTTTATTTTACGCTCGTCGGTTTGATATTCCAGACCGCGTTTGCGTATTCCGTGATGGTACGGTCACTCGAGAAGATTCCTGACTTCGCCGTATTGACGATTGAGCTTTCAGCCCAACGTGATTGGTCACTGAACACCTCATCGACTCGTCGCTGTGCCCGCATATACGAGACAAAGTCTTTCAAGACGAGGAAGTCATCGTTATAGACGAGGAGAGAATCGAAGATGGATTGGAATTGATATTCGCCCACTTTATCGAACGTTCCGTTGACAAGACCATCGACCACATCTTTGATTTCCTGATGTGCGTGATACATCTCTGCCGCATGATAGCCTCCGAACTTCTTATAGTTCATGACTTCTTGCGGAGATAATCCAAAGATAAAGATGTGATCATCACCGACGGCGTCACGAATTTCGATATTGGCCCCGTCTAACGTTCCAATCGTCAAGGCTCCGTTCATCATGAATTTCATGTTTCCGGTACCGGATGCTTCATAGCTCGCAGTCGAGATTTGTTCGCTCAAGTCAGACCCTGGGAAAATCCGTTCGGCCATGGAGACACGATAGTTTTCAAGGAAGATGACTTTAATGAATTGACTCGCCCGCTTGTCCTTATTGATGAGCGTGGCAAGGGCATTGATATAGCGAATGATCTCTTTCGCATAGTAGTATCCCGGTGCCGCCTTGGCGCCAAAGATAAACGTGCGAGGCACCATCGTAAACGTCGGGTCCGCTTGAATCTTCAAGTAAAGCGCATGGATGTGAAGGGCATTCAGCAATTGTCGCTTATAGGCGTGCAAGCGTTTGACTTGTACGTCAAAGATGGAATGAGGGTCCACTGTCTCTCCCGTTTCTTCTTGAATGTATGCCGCTAAGTCCAATTTGTTTTGTTGCTTCACGTCCATGACTTTTTCTTGGAAGCTCCGGTCTTTCGAAACATCCATCAACTTTTCCAAGTCGTTCGGATGTTCGATCCATGACGGGCCGATTGCTTCCGTAATGGCGTCGGATAATCCCGGGTTCGACTTCAAGAGCCAGCGGCGGTGTGTGATCCCGTTCGTCTTGTTGTTGAAGCGAAGCGGGAACATCTCATATAAGTAACGCATCTCGCGCTGTTTTAAAATATCCGTATGAATTTGCGCTACGCCGTTCGTTGAATGAGAACCGACGACAGCGAGATTGGCCATATTGATCTGTTCGTTTGACACAATTGCAATCTCTCCCATATGGGATTCGAGGTGCGGATAGTTGACGAGTACGTCTCGACAGAAACGTCGATTGATTTCTTCGATGATTTGATACACGCGCGGCAGGAGGCGTTGGTACATCTCGACCGGCCATTTCTCAAGCGCTTCTGCGAGTAGCGTATGGTTCGTGAACGACATGACGCTCTTTGTAATCCGCCACGCCTCGTCCCAACCGTATCCATGCTCATCCATCAAGATGCGCATCAATTCAGGGATTGCGACGACCGGATGCGTATCATTGATATGAATCGCGTAATGGTCGCCTAACTGCTTAAGTGATTTATTTCGCTTCAAATAGGAAACAAGCATCGATTGAATGCCTGCAGATACAAAAAAGTATTGTTGTTTCAAACGTAATACTTTTCCTTCATACGTCGTATCATCTGGATACAAGAATTCCGAAATGGTAGCAATCGACTGTTTATGTTTCAACAAGTCTTTATACGTCCCTTTCGTCTTCTCTAAATACGCCTCGTCGTCAAGTGGTGATTCGGCGTTCCAAAGACGTAACGTATTCACGACATCATTCTTATAACCGATAATCGGCATATCATACGGAACGGCAAGAACAACCTCGTCTGGATGATGGACGACACGCAATCGATCTCCGATTTGTTTCATCTCAATCCAGCCACCGAAATTAATCTCGACCGCTTTATCCTGACGTCTCGTTTCCCACATGTTCCCGTCACGGAGCCAGTTATCCGGCAACTCGACTTGATAGCCGTCTACAATTTTCTGTTTGAAGAGTCCATAACGATAGCGGATCCCGTTTCCATGCCCAGGTAAACTGAGTGCAGCCAACGAATCGAGGAAGCAGGCGGCCAGGCGCCCGAGCCCTCCATTCCCAAGACCCGGCTCTGGTTCCAACTCGGTAATGTCTGTGAAGTCGTATCCGAGATCTTGCAGTCCGTCTCTAACGAGCTCCAATACGTCTAAACTGAGCAAGTTGTTGTATAAGAAGCGACCTAATAAAAATTCTAGCGAGAAATAGATGACTTGCTTACTGTGTTTTTCTTCTTGACGGTCGCGGGTGTGAATCCATTTAGGCATGGCCTGCTCGCGTACCATCGTTGCCAATGTTTGATACACTTCCTGCTCTGTCCCATCCTCGATCGACTTCCCGTTCAATGCAATGAACCGTTCTTTAAATGCGTCGACAAAGCTTTGTTTATCTGTGAACATAAATCAAGTTAGCTCCTTCCACTCATGCGAATAAATGATATAACTCACGATATTGCTTGGCGGATTGTTTCCAGCTATAGTCCGCGGTCATCGCTTGATGGACGAGGGCATGCCAGTTTTCTTTTTCATAGAAGACACGAATCGCTTTTTCAATCGTCGCCAACATCTCATGAGCATTGTAGTTCATGAATCCAAAACCGGTCCCTTCTTGCGTGAACTCGTTGTACGGCTTCACGGTATCCCGGAGTCCACCTGTCTCACGTACGATCGGCAAGGTGCCATATCGCATGGAGATCAATTGACTGAGACCACAAGGCTCAAAACGTGACGGCATTAAAAAGGCATCCGATCCCGCATAAATCAAGTGTGCGAGTTCGATGTCAAAACCGATATATGACCCGACTTTCCCCGGGTGAGCGGCTGTCATCTCGTGAACGATTCTTTCATATTCCGGTTGTCCCGAACCGAGGAACGCGAACTGGCAAGGGAGCTGTCCAAGTTCTTCACGGACACCGTTAATTAAATCGAGACCCTTTTGGTCAACGAGTCGGCTGACAAAACCGATGAGCATGACATCGTCACGTACTTCAAGCCCAAGTCGCTCTTGTAACGCCCGTTTGTTGACAACTTTTCCTTGTTTATAGGTGTCTAGATTGTACATCTCTGCGATTCGCTGATCCGTACTCGGATCGTTTGTCGCCAAATCAATCCCGTTTAAAATGCCACGCACGTCGACTGCCCGATGACGCAACGCCCCGTCTAATCCTTCACCGTAATAGGGTTCCATGATTTCGTCGCGATACGATGGGCTGACGGTCGTGATTTGATCGGAATGGACGATGCCGGCTTTCATGTAATTGACGAGACCGTTATGTTGAATTCCTTCGGCCGTGAAATGTTCAGGACCGAACTGTAGCAATTCTCCAAGAATCTCTTCTGGGAAAATCCCCTGGTATTGTAGGTTATGGATGGTATACACGGTGCGAATGCGTTGATACGCTTCAATATGTTGATAATGGATTCGTAAGAAGGCCGGTAAAATACCTGTCTGCCAGTCATGACAATGCAGGACATCGGGTACGTCTTCCATCTTCCCAATCATTTCGAGTACAGCGCGAGAGAAGAAGGCGAATCGTTCAGCATCATCAAAGTGTCCATATAAGACACCGTCACGTTTAAAGTAATACTCGTTGTCGATGAAGTAATACGTGATGCCGTCCCGCTCTAACTTCAAGACTGCCCCGAACTGTTTGCGCCACCCGACCGGAACAATCAGGTCGAATAAATACTCCATCTCATCCACATACTCTTCAGCGATTGAGCCATATTTCGGCATGACAACACTGACTTCTTCTCCTAGGCCCGCCACCGCTTGAGGGAGCGAACCGACAACGTCGGCCAGCCCCCCCGTTTTCATGAACGGTGCCGCTTCTGAAGCAACATACCAAATTTTCATAAAATCCTCCTCATACCACTGTTCGTT
This sequence comes from Exiguobacterium sp. s75, assembly GCF_018617145.1. Taxonomy (GTDB): domain Bacteria; phylum Bacillota; class Bacilli; order Exiguobacteriales; family Exiguobacteriaceae; genus Exiguobacterium; species Exiguobacterium profundum. The sequence goes on along the minus strand of NZ_JACSJQ010000001.1, from coordinate 10,795 downwards.
TCGCGATGACAATCGGTTCGTCGATTGTGCCTCGGATGACCTGTCCTCGTTTTACAACAACTTCTTTATCCAAAATCGCGTTTTCAACGACAGCTCCTTCTTCAATGATCGATTTTGATGAAATGATTGAGTTTTTCACGCGTGCGTGTTTACTGACTTCAACACCACGGAAGAGAATACTATTTTGCACCTCGCCATGAATCTTACATCCATTTGCCACGAGCGCCTCGTTTACCTTTGATCCTTTCAAATAACGAGTCGGTGGCTCATGTTTGATTTTCGTGTAGATATGCGGGAAGTCATAAATGATGCCTTCGCCACGGAGTAATCGCATGCTTTCATTATAGTAAGAAAGCACTGAGTGAATGACCTGCATTTTCCCGACATAATGGTACCCGTGCACGTGTAAACGATGAAGCTGGGGACGAATGACGCCATCCAACAGGTCATATTCGCCTTTAGAGGTCGCTTCATCAACGAGACGCATGAAGAGATTCTTCGACATAATGATCGTTTCTGTGTACGTGTACTCATCATCCGGTGAGAATCCGCGCTCAGAGATGCCGACGACGCGGTCATTCTCCCCAAGGCGTATCGGACGACAATAGCCACATTTCTGTTCATGGGTCGTATAGGCAAGCGTGATGTCCGCGCCCATCGATTTATGATGTGCGAGCATGTCGTTGTAGTCAATCGTCGTCAATACATTCGAACCTGTGATGACCACATACGGCTGCTTGCTGCGAATGAAGTGTTCACGGTGCATCGAGAAGTTGGCCAAGTCGCCAAGATACGCTTCTCCGTCCGGTTTCAACGCTGGTGGGAAGATGTGGAGACCGCCTTGCGAACGGTCCAAATCCCACTCTTTCCCTGAACCGAGATGATCCATCAATGAGCGATACTTATCTAACGTAAAGATCCCGACTTGATTAATATTTTGTGTGATCATATTCGTCAAGGTGAAGTCTATCAGGCGATAGCGTCCTGAGAATGGGACTGATGCCAGATTACGATGTCCAGTAAATTCCGGAAACAGACCTTGTTCCGTTCCTAAGTTAATGACCCCTAATAAATCGTTCGTCAACAGTAACGCCTCCTTGCGTGTCTCTTTACTCGTATCAAACTCTTTGTTTGAAGACGGTTCCACTTTCAATGTTTTCGTGTGGTTCAATAACAACGATTTCACCACCCGGCTCACCTACTGTCGCGCCGTCTTCAATGACTGCACAGCTAGCGACAATGGCTCTGTGAATTGTTACATCCTTCCCGATTCTAGCTCCTGGCATAATCACCGAGTCTTTAACGAGTGAACCTTCTCCAACACGGACATCGTAAAATAGCACTGAATGTTGGACTTCGCCTTCGATATGACACCCTTCGTTAATCACAGACTGTTCGACACAAGCGTCTTTTCCAATATACTGAGGAGTCTGGTTCGGGTTGACCGAATAGATTTTCCACTCCGGGTCATATAAATCGAATGGAGGCTCTTCTTCCAAGAGGTCCATGTTCGCTTCCCAAAGAGACTGGATCGTACCGACGTCTTTCCAATAGCCTTTGAATTTATAAGCGAAGACGTCGAGTCCTTGAAGAAGCGTGTTCGGAATGATATTCTTCCCGAAGTCAAAGCTAGACGTTTCGTCTTCAGCATCTTTAATCAAATGTTCGCGCAAGACGCTCCAGTTGAAGATGTAAATCCCCATCGAAGCCAAGTTGCTCTTCGGTTCTTCTGGCTTCTCTTCGAACTCATTGATACGGAGGTCATCCGCTGTGTTCAAAATTCCGAAACGCGGCGCTTCGTCCCACGGCACTTCCATGACAGAGATGGTCACATCGGCTTGTTTTTCTTTATGGGCTTCGAGCATTTTCTCGTAGTCCATTTTATAGATGTGGTCTCCCGAAAGAATCAACACATAATCTGGATCGTAATCATCGATATAGCTCAAGTTACGATAGATTGCATTGGCCGTCCCCTCGTACCAGTTTTTCCCCGACTGTGCTTGGTAAGGTGGGAGAATGGCTAACCCCCCGTTGCGACGATCTAAATCCCATGCCGTCCCGATTCCTAAGTAACGATTCAATTCAAGTGGCTCATATTGCGTTAATACCCCGACTGTTGTAATTCCCGAGTTCGTGCAGTTTGACAATGGGAAATCGATAATGCGGTACTTTCCGCCGAAATTCACGGCCGGTTTCGCCGTTTTTCGCGTGAGAGGCCCCAATCGCTTTCCTTCTCCTCCCGCAAGGAGCATCGCAACCATTTCTTGCTTCATAAATAATAAGCCTCCTCAAAATCGTGATATACAACCTCTTTTACCCTTTTTCGCCCTTTCCTAAAGTATTCCTTCTCGAATTATTATATGATAACGTTTACATTTTTATTTTTTTGTAAATTGGACGATATAATGTATAGAGAGAGGTGAAATAGATGAGAGCTTGGATTGGAACCTTATTTTTTGCTGGACTTTTGGCTGCTTCCTTGTCACTTGCCACTGCATTGAAAGAAGAGATTGATCAGGCAGATGAAATTCTATCTTGGGGACAAGAGCTGGTATCGGCACAACCACTCTCGTCAATGCATGCCGTCACACTCGCATACAACGGTGGAGAACAGCAAATCTACTTGGCGGGCCGCAGAAATGACGTGTCCCCGAAAGCGTTACCCGAACATATCCAAGATGCGATTACAACCATCGAAGACCGTAAGTTCAATGCTCATCCCGGTTATGATTTGAGCGGGATTGCCCGAGCATTTATCAATAACGCGAACGAGACATCTGTCCAAGGTGGGAGTACAATCACGCAACAGTTGGCACGGAACGTGTACCTCACACATGAACGGACATATGAACGAAAAGTGAAAGAGTTATTGCTTGCTCGAGCAATAGAAAAAAATTATAGCAAGAAAGAAATTTTAACAGCTTATAGCAACGTTATTTTTTTTGGACATAATGTATATGGGATTCAATCGGCAGCCGATACATACTTTTCAAGACCGCTCGACGATCTGAATTGGAATCAACTCGCTTACTTGTTGACAGTACCGAATAATCCGTCACTTTATGATCCGCTCAATCCATCTGATGCTTTTTTTGAGCGTAAGGACCGAATCTTGACGCAACTGTTTGAAGCGGGTGTTCTCTCGAAGAGTGCTTACGATCAGTATCATGGCGTCAAGCTCCAAGCATCGTTTCGCAGTCAAACGATTCAATACCCGGACTATATGGATACAGCCGTCCGTGAAGCGATTCAATTGGTACGGACACGTTACGACTTAGATGATACCGAGGCGAGAGAATATTTGTCCACGCATGAAGCGACGATCGAGACTTACTTATCAACCGGGAAGCAGAAACAAGCAAAACAGGTGATGAGTCAACTCCCTCCCGGTGTGAACGGTGGCTATACGGAACTGACACCTCAAGGGAGAATCGTGGCCATGGTCGACTCTGAGATGACGCAGGTCGGTGAGTTCAACCGAGCGACCCAGGCGTACCGCCAACCAGGTTCCGCAATCAAACCGATCCTCGTTTTCGCCCCATTTATCGAAGAGACAGGAGCGAAACTTGACACGGTACTTGACGGTCGTCCGGCTTGTTACGGTTCTTATTGTCCCGGAAATAGTCACAACCGTGTGTTAGGCGATGTCTTATTGAAAGATGCGGTCGCTTTCTCGTATAACACACCTGCGCTCGCCGCCTTCTCAGCAATCGATCAGGAACGCGCGTATAAGACAGCTGATATGATGTTCAGTCAATGGGATGAACAGGACGAGAACTTAGCGAGTGCGCTTGGCGGTCTCACACAAGGGGTCTCCCCAAAAGAACTCGCCGCCGCCTATACCCCATTCTTAAATAAAGGCGAGTATACATCCGGACATACAATCAAACAAATCACATTCAAGTCCGGTGAACCAACACTGACCCCGATCTTAACGGAAGAGACAGTCTGGTCTCCGGAAACGATTAGTGAGATGAAAAAAGCGTTATCGACCGTCACCTCATACGGTACAGGTCGCTATGCGAATCAGCTGAAACATGAGTTTGAGTATCTCGGAGGAAAGACCGGAACAACGAACGACAATAAAGATATGTGGTATGTCGGACTGACCGACCGCACGATCACCGCTATCTGGCTCGGTGCCGATACGCCCCGTCCGTTCCCGGAACTCGCCAACCGTGCGTATCCGGCGATTGTTTGGACACAGGCACATCAATAAAAGGAGTCAGCCACTGAAAAGTGGACTGACTCCTTTGCTTATGTTCGACGTTCAATCTGAAGTCGATAGGCTCCCCAATGCTCCATTAACTCGTCGTGATTGATTAGTTTCCAAGGATTGAAACGAACTTGACCATGTTTGTTGAAAAAGAGTCCTTCTCGCACACAGTAACTCGCATGAATCAGTTGCCCTTGGTCGTTCCAATACGTCAAGACGTCATTCGACCTTGGCGCATCATCCTTCACGGTTTCGTACTCACTTCTCTTTAGGGTCTGGAGGAATGTCTCCGGATGAACCCATTGGTGAACGACTTGTTCGTTTCCTGTGACCGCAAACAACGTCGCCGCGAGACAGTTACTTCCCTCCTGGGTGGGAAACCAATTTGCATAGTCCGCAAGATGCGAGGCAATCGAGTCATCACCGGGTTCCCCTTCCCAACGATCCCACTCCTTCGCATAGTCGAGCAGAAGAGAATGACGCATCTCGATGTCGAGCGCAATCCAATTTTGCGGATGCAAGACGATGAGATGCGTGCCATTCTTCTCTACAATCATCTCATTCGACAGACGTTTCATCTGCTCGACCGATATCGGCAAAACAAGGCCACGATGGGTCGTCACTTGAAATTCCATTAAACGTGTTTTGACGTGCTCCTGTAACTCCTTCAAAAAGCCAGAGAACGCATGGATGACATAAGTTACGTCTTGACCCATCTGCCACGTCACATATGGATTCGTAATATCGGGTCTACGGTAAAGCGGATGATTGAAAAATTCCTGCCTCGGAATCACGAGACAGGAACTCGGTATATCCTCAAGAAACGAAGAATCAATCCAATACAAGGTTTCCTCTGGGACAAATGATTGACACCACGCTTCAATCACATCCGAGGTCGGTCCAAAAGAATGCTTCATAAGATAATATCTCCGACAGAGTTGAACAAGCGAAGGACCGACCAACCTAACCCGCTGATCAACGTCGCCCACATGACGGCCTGCATAAGCAATAAGCCGATGGCTCGTGGGACGGACATCGATTGGCTTACTTGCCAGACATAGTAAAAGAGATACATCAAGAGCGTTCCTACGAGGACGGCGATGACGGCGAGTAACGTGTTCAAAAAGAGAAAGCTGATTCCAGACCCGATGAGGAAGATGATGGCCCCAGGTTTGAGCCGATGAAGCGACGTGCCATTCGTTTCGCGCGCAAAAAAGGCGAAGCCGAGTTGATTGAACGTATCGGCCACCAATTTGAAGGCGCTAAACAACATAAAGAAAATCGTGAAGAATACAACGAGCATGAGCACTTTCGTCTCTTGCACCGATAATAGTTCGATAATTTCACTATATACGCCAATTTGATTCAGCCATTGGATTACGTACTCGGAGGTCGCAATCGCAAGTGACATCGAAAACAAAATAATTCCGATGAGTGGGGCATAGCTCAGTAAGTACACATTCGTTTTCATGTTCCTTCTCCAATTTCACAGTAATTTCTTATATTCAGTGCAATTCACCTACCAAGTATATTATACTATTTATAGTTATGGAGAATAAAAGGGGGATTTTTGGATGGGCCTATTATTGATGGTTGGAATCAGCGTCGTCTTCCTCGCAGCAATTTTGACAGCTGGATATAACCGTAAACCTGAGGGTAACGAATAAGAGCCTGGATTCTTACGAATCCGGCTCTTTTTATTTCAATCCTGCATATCCCTGTTGACGAAGCGCCTCATAGACGATGATGGCTGCTGTATTCGATACGTTCAATGAACGGACGAGGTTCGATTGTGGCAGACGGATGCAGCGATCTAAATTGTTCTCGATGACTTCCATCGGTAACCCTTTCGTCTCACGACCAAAGACGAAGAAATAGTCACCGTCTACATCTGAAACGTCCAAATCACTCGGGTATTGTTCCCCGTACTTCGTAATATAAAAGAACTGACCATCCGGATGCTTCTCCCACAGCTCTTCTAACGAGTCATGATAGCGTACATCGACAAATTGCCAATAGTCGAGACCGGCACGTTTTAACATCTTATCATCCGTCGAGAACCCGAGCGGACGAATCAAATGAAGCACCGAGTTCGTCGCCGCACACGTACGTGAGACGTTCCCTGTATTTGCTGGTATTTCTGGTTGAAACATTACGACATGAATTGCCATGGTTGATTTCCCTCACTTTTTCATTTCAAATTCTAGAAGGCGTTGTTTCTCAGCCAATCCTCCCGCAAAACCGACTAGCTTCCCACCACTTCCAATGACACGGTGACACGGAAATAGAATCGGCAACGGATTTCGATTGAGCGCCTGACCGACGGCGCGAACGGCTTTCGGTCGACCGATTTGTTCAGCAATTTGCTTATATGTGCGTGTCTCGCCGTAAGGAATGGTCAAGAGCGCATCCCAGACCTCCTGTTGAAACGGTGTCCCGTTCATTTCGACGTAGACACGATCTGCTTCTTGAAACCCTGTCCGCTCGACTCGCGTCATGAGATCCCGCAACCATTCAGGCGCCTCTTCTCTCGGTTCATGTGTTGTGAACTCCAATTCGGTCAACTTACCTGCTCCATTTATCTCGTACATTAGCGGTCCCCACTTAGACGACACGATCTTCATGTGCCCACTCCTCTCGATATATGCGAATCTCTTCATGAACCATATCAGATGTTTCATTCCGTTCAATCTCTTCAAATATCGAATCGGCATCAGGTCCAAGAATCGCACCGATTGCCCAAACAGCCGTCGCGCGCATATCTTCGCGTTCATCCTGTTTAATGAATTCCCTTAAGATTGGAATCGCTGAAGGTTCACGGTAGTGCGCGAGCGCTAAAATCGCATTTCGTTGAATCGGTTTCTTCCCGCGCCATGCGCCTGATAAATGTCCGAACTTTTGTTTGAACTCCCGATTGCTTAATGTCAGAAGAGGCTCTAAGAGCGGTTTGACAATCTCAGCTTCCGGTAACAATTCCTCATGGTGGCGCCAATCCTTTTTGCGATTATATGGACAGACTTGCTGACACGTGTCACATCCATATAATCGACCACCAAGCTTCGACCGAAACTCTCGTGGCATCAACGTCTTCATCTGCGTGAGATAGGCGATACAGCGCTTCGCATCGAGGACACCTGGTTCTACAAGGGCCGTCGTCGGACAAGCTGTCATACATTTATCGCAATCCCCACATCCGTCTTCAATTGCTTCATCCGGTGGTAAGTATACATCTAAAATCATTTCGCCCAAATAAAGATAGGATCCTTTCTCAGGAGAGATGATGGAACAGTTTTTCCCACTAAATCCAATCCCCGCACGTTCTGCGACAGCACGGTCGACGAGCTCACCCGTATCGACCATCGAACGCGTTCGCACGTTTGGAACCAATTCTTCAATGTACGCTTGAAGTTTGGCCAATCGATCGCCGACCGCCCGATGGTAATCGAGTCCCCACGAAGCACGAGCAAACAACCCTCGTCTCTCGCCGGCGACACTACGGGGCGCATCTTTTAATTTACTTGGATAGGCGATGGCGATCGCAATGATCGACTGGGCTTCTTCAAGTAAGAGCTCCGGGTTCGTACGTTTCTCTAAGTCGGGCTCTTCAAACCCAGAGGCAAACCCTTTCTCTTGCTGCCGAATGAGTCGTTGTTTCATGACGATGAACGGATCAGCTGTCGTCACTTTCAACTCATCAATCCCGATGGTTTCGGCATACGCTAAGATTTGTTGTTTTAATGTGTACGGGTCCATTCCGTTCACCTCCTCTATATATTTTCGCATACAAAAAATCTCTCCGCCACTCGGCAGAGAGATATGAAGCGGGTGAAGAGAATCGAACTCTCGTCATCAGCTTGGAAGGCTGAGGTTTTACCATTAAACTACACCCGCATGAAATATTGTTGTCGTTCAAGCGACTATAGTTAATATACACCTATACTATTAAACTGTCAACAAGTATTCGTAAGTTTTTCTAAAATCAATGAAATCAATATGTTAATATATCTTAATCATTCAAAAGATCATGGATGAAACAAAGAATCGAGTGGCGTCAGGATTTGAAATTAACGGCCGTGCCCCTCTGTTTCTGCACACGTCAACGCTGTAAGTTGACCGTTCTGATACAAATCCACATGAAGGAAACGATCTTGGATATTGTTATAGATATGGAAGACGTCTCGTGTTTGTCCAATTCGCTCGACTTGCTTCAAAAGTTCTTCTTTGACGGGACGTGACATCTGATTCGCAACGTGTGTATGGAAGATACATAACATCTCCGCTTCAGGTACACGCGATACGAGTTCTTGTAACTTCGTCACAACATCCCCTTCAATGAGCGTCACCTTATTCAAATTGACTTCATTCATGGCGGCCTGAAGCAGTTGCCGCCTTGTTTCATGTTCTGGCCAAATTAACACATTTAACCATGACCGCTCTGCTTCGTCTGTCAAATCCACATTGTTCAGACGCGTTCCGATTTCTAATGGCCTCGTAGCTTCGAGACGGAATGGTTCATCTGATTCAACGGCCGCTGAGATGTTTACTGATGAGGCGTTTATCGGATTGAATGAGACGCCATTATACTCATAAGCATATTGATCCACAAATAGTTGAAGCCCTGCACTCGTTCCGATTTCGAGCAGTCCGAGTGATCGCTTCTTCTGTTGTTGAATCTTCGAAAAGATTGGATACAAGTAGGGGCATCGTTGAACCTCGTTCGTCAGCACACGACGGGTCTTCAATCGATGACGGATCTCACTTTCGTATGTATGGCAAAAAGCTAAAAAAGAGGGAAATACATCTTCAGCTTGTTTTGGATATTTTGTCACGCTAGGATAATAGGTGGCCAACTCATCAGCAGAGTGTTGAATTAACAGTTCATGAACAGCTGCAAACAATAGATTTGGAACAAGTTGTCCCTTTAGTATGTTTTCACACAAAGATAAGAGCCATTCATGCTGGGCCACTTCTCTAGCCAGCACTTCGTATAAGCGACTAGATCCCACACATTCGTTGTCAGCAAATCGGATGAACCGATTCGATTATTCTGTATATTGAATATCACCCACCTCGTTTCTTCTTGTAAAAACATTCGAGCTGAACGAATGTCTTTCCTTCTCAATAAAGGATAGAGAACACAAAAAAGACCCTAACCTCAGTTAGAGTCATACGGATACCGGTGGTCGGAGTCGAACCGACACTCCAGAGGAACACGATTTTGAGTCGTGCGCGTCTACCAATTCCGCCACACCGGCATATTATGTTGGAGGCGCCAGTCGGAATCGAACCGACGATAAAGGAGTTGCAGTCCTCTGCCTTACCACTTGGCTATGGCGCCAAAAGTCATTGGAGCGGAAGACGGGATTCGAACCCGCGACCCCGACCTTGGCAAGGTCGTATTCTACCACTGAACTACTTCCGCAAAATGGCTGGGCTGGAAGGGATCGAACCTTCGCATGTCGGAATCAAAATCCGATGCCTTACCACTTGGCTACAGCCCAATAATAATGGGGCGACTGAAGGGAATTGAACCCTCGAATGCCGGAATCACAATCCGGTGCGTTAACCACTTCGCCACAATCGCCATGATGAAATTAAAACAGGGGCAGCAGGAATCGAACCCGCGCTGACGGTTTTGGAGACCGTAGTTCTACCGCTAAACTATGCCCCTAAGTGGTGGGGGGGGGCGGATTCGAACCGCCGAACCCGAGGGAGCGGATTTACAGTCCGCCGCGTTTAGCCACTTCGCTACCCCCCCACATATGGTGGCTTTGGACGGAATCGAACCGCCGACACAAGGATTTTCAGTCCTTTGCTCTACCAACTGAGCTACAAAGCCATATGTAGTATGATTGATTTTAAAATAAAAATGGCGGTCTCGACGGGATTCGAACCCGCGATCTTCTGCGTGACAGGCAGACATGTTAACCCCTACACCACGAGACCGGACTTAATTGCGGGGGCCGGATTTGAACCGACGACCTTCGGGTTATGAGCCCGACGAGCTACCAGACTGCTCCACCCCGCGACGATATAAAATTAAATGGTGACCCGTACGGGATTCGAACCCGTGTTACCGCCGTGAAAGGGCGGTGTCTTAACCGCTTGACCAACGGGCCATTACATATTTGAAAAACTGGCGGAGAGCAAGGGATTCGAACCCTTGAGACGGTTTTGCCGCCTACACGAATTCCAATCGTGCTCCTTCGGCCACTCGGACAGCTCTCCAAAAGAGAAAGTGGCTCCGCAAGTAGGATTTGAACCTACGACCTACCGGTTAACAGCCGGTTGCTCTACCACTGAGCTATTGCGGAACGATCTTGCCTGGCAACGTCCTATCCTCACAGGGGGAGATCCCCCAACTACTTTCGGCGCTGAGACGCTTAACTTCCGTGTTCGGCATGGGAACGGGTGTGGCCGTCTCGCTATCGCCACCAGACAAAATGAATATTAACACCGCGTCATACGCATGTCAATATTGTTTTAGGGTTTGTTCCCTGAAAACTGAGGATTCATCAACACAAACCATTAGACTAGATCAAAGCCTCGACCGATTAGTATCATTCAGCTCCACGTGTC